>DATIYF010000087.1:0-11132 GCA_035517775.1 Terriglobales bacterium | reverse complement strand
TCTGGCCCCATCATCATTGGCCAGTCGGCGGAGTTTGACTACTCTGGAACCCAGGCTTGCAAGGCACTCAAGTCGGAAGGCTTTGAGGTCGTGCTGGCCAATTCGAACCCGGCCACCATCATGACCGACCCCGAGGTCGCCGACCGCACCTATATCGAGCCTCTTACCCGCGAATATCTGGAAGAAATCATCCGCCAGGAGCGCGAGATGTCGCCGGGGGCCGGTTTTGCCGTTCTGCCCACCGTCGGCGGGCAGACTGCGCTCAATCTGGCCGTCGAACTGGCTGATGGCGGCGTGCTCGAGAAATATGGCGTCCACCTGATCGGCGCCAATATCGCTGCCATCAAGAAGGCGGAAGATCGCCTCTTTTTCAAAGACGCTATGCAGAAGATTGGCCTCGATGTGCCCAAATCGCTGCTGGTGAACAATCTGAAAGACGGCCTGGAATTCGCCGGCAAAATCGGCTTCCCGGTGATCGTGCGTCCTTCGTTCACCCTGGGCGGCTCGGGCGGCGGCATCGCCTACAACCGCGAAGAACTGCTGGAAGTGCTGGCCCGCGGCCTGGATTTCTCTCCGGTACACGAAGCCCTGATCGAAGAGTCGGTGCTCGGCTGGAAGGAGTACGAGCTGGAGGTGATGCGCGATCTCAAAGACAACGTGATCATCATCTGCTCGATCGAGAACCTTGACCCCATGGGCGTGCACACCGGCGATTCGATTACCGTCGCCCCGGCGCAGACGCTCACCGACCGGGAGTACCAAGCGATGCGCGATGCCGCCATCGCCGTGATTCGCGAAATCGGCGTCGAGACCGGCGGCTCGAATATTCAGTTCGCCGTGCATCCGCATACCGGGCGGATGGTGGTCATCGAGATGAACCCGCGGGTCTCCCGCTCGTCGGCGCTGGCTTCGAAGGCCACGGGATTTCCCATCGCCAAAATCGCCGCCAAGCTGGCCGTGGGCTACACGCTCGACGAAATTCCCAACGACATCACGCGCAAAACGCCGGCCTGCTTTGAACCGACGCTGGATTACGTGGTGGTGAAGATTCCCAAGTGGCAGTTTGAGAAATTTCCTGGCGCGGATGAAAGCCTTGGCCCGCAGATGAAGTCAGTCGGAGAAGTGATGGCCATCGGCCGCACTTTTAAAGAAGCGCTGATGAAGGGCGTGCGGGCGCTCGATACCGGAAAACGAATCGGGGGCGAGAAAATCGAGCCGAAGATTTTGACCCAGCGCCTGGTAACCCCGCATCCCGAGCGGCTTTCGTACCTGCGCTACGCCATTCGCCAGGGCCACACCGTCAAGCAGCTGAACAAGATGACTTCCATTGATCCCTGGTTTCTCTATCAGCTGAAAGAGATCAACGACATGCAATTGGAGGTGGAGAAGCACCCGATGGAATCGGTGCCGGGCAGCGTGGTGCGCGAGGCCAAGCGCATGGGTTTCTCCGATGGGCGGCTGGCCGGCACCTGGCGGCTCAAAGGCAAAGGCGACCAGGAGAAAGTCCGGCACCTGCGCAAAAAGCATGGTGTAAAGCCGGTGTACAAGCGCGTGGATACTTGCGCGGCGGAGTTTGAAAGCTACACGCCCTATCTTTATTCGACCTACGAAGACGAAGACGAAGCGGCGCCCACCAACAAGAAGAAAGTCATCATTCTGGGCAGCGGGCCGAACCGCATCGGGCAGGGAATTGAGTTCGACTACTGCTGCTGCCACGCATCTTTCGCGCTGCGCGAAGATGGCTACGAGACCATCATGGTGAACTGCAATCCAGAGACGGTCTCCACCGATTACGATACCAGCGACCGCCTTTACTTCGAGCCGCTGACCTTTGAAGACGTGTTCGCAATTTATGAACACGAGGCTTCTTCGGGCGCCGAGGTGGGCGTGATCGTGCAGTTCGGGGGGCAGACGCCGCTGAACCTGGCGCTGCCACTCAAGGCCGCGGGGGCGAAGATCATTGGCACCTCGCCCGAATCCATTGACCTGGCCGAAGACCGCAAACGCTTCAACAAGCTGCTTGAAGAGCTGCAGATTCCACAGGCGCCGGGCGTAATGGCTGCGTCGCTGGAAGAAGCCGTGGCAGGCGCAAGCCGCATCGGTTACCCCGTGCTGGTTCGGCCGTCCTATGTGCTGGGCGGGCGGGCCATGGTGATCGCCTACGACGAGGAGACCGTCGTCCGCTACATGAAAGAAGCGGTCGAATATTCGCAGGACCGGCCGGTGCTGATTGATCACTTTCTCGAGGACGCGATCGAAGTGGATGTGGACGCTTTGTCCGACGGCGAAGATGTGGTGATTGGCGGCATCATGCAGCACATTGAGGAAGCGGGCATCCACTCTGGCGATTCCTCCTGCGTGCTGCCGGCGGTGGATATCCCCGAGCACCTGCTTAACCGCATGCGCGATTACACTTTCAAACTCGCCAAGGCGCTGAAGGTCGTCGGATTGATGAACATTCAGTTTGCCATTCCGCGCTCCGGTTACACTTCGGGCAATGGGGCCGAGGGGGGCAAAGTCTATGTGATCGAAGTGAATCCCCGCGCTTCCCGCACCGTGCCCTATGTCTCAAAAGCCACGGGCGTTCCCATGGCAAAGATCGCGGCGCGACTCATGACCGGCCGCAAACTGCGCGAATTTCTGCCGGAGTGCATCGCCCAACGCAAAGACCTCGACACCGGCAGCCGATATTACGTGAAGTCGCCGGTCTTCCCCTGGAACAAATTTCCTGGGGTAGATACGGTGCTGGGGCCGGAAATGAAGTCCACGGGAGAAGTGATGGGTGTGGCCGATAACTTCGGCGAAGCCTTCGCCAAGGCCCAGGTTGCCGCCGGGCAGAAGCTGCCCACCCAGGGGATGGTGTTCATCAGCGTGACCGACCACGATAAGCCGCACGTGGCTGAAGTCGGCCGCAAGTTCGTGGACATGGGATTCAAGCTGGTAGCGACCGGCGGCACCGCCGATGTGCTGGAAGCCGATGGCATGGCGGTCGAGCGTGTGTACAAAGTAAAAGAGGGCCGGCCGAACGTTGTGGATTTAATCAAAGGCGATCGCATTCACCTCATCATCAATACGCCGCATGGCCAGGATCCGTTCTTCGACGAGAAAGCCATTCGCCGCGCCGCCGTCCAGGCGCGGATTCCGACGATTACGACTCTCTCAGCGGCCCGCGCCGCCGCCGAAGGCATCGCCGCCCTGCAGCGCGGCGAAGTGAATGTGCAGGCGCTGCAGCAGCTGCATGCGGAGAGGGTCAAGGCTCCGATTTAGAGACCTTAATCCTTCTGATCTTTGGAAGGCTCTGAAACTGCGAACCGTGGGCGCGGGAGAGGTTTGTCCAGATCGAGTTTAGGGAAATTCGCAACGAAAAACTCCACAGATCGAGGCAGTACAGATCGATGTTCCTGCGGCCCAAAATAGGATTCGGTTCTGTGCAGAAACCGACGACTGGCCGCAGCTTTTGAGGAACTCGAGATACGACAACGTGGTGGCGTCCGCTAGTTCCAACCGCCCGACCTCAATAAGTTTCTTCACCCAGGTGCGCTGCACAACGCAGTGCAACGTATCGCCGCGCATCATTTCAAACGCCGGAGTTGCCCAACGGTCGGCCGCCGTCAAATCGCCGGCTCTCAGAGATCGCTCGAAGTCGTTCATCACCGCGGCAGCTTCGATGTCTTGCTCTGTTACAGGGTCGAGCGGGAAGTCGTTCGACGGAATACTACCAAATTGTAAAAACGGGTTGCCGTAGTGAAGGTCCTTTCGACGCCCCGTGTGTTACAATGCTGTCAAATGAGTAACACACTCACCATACGCCTTCCCGAGGAAATGATTGCCTGGCTCAAGGAGACCTCGCGCCGCACGGGTATTCCCGTGAGCCGCCTGGTTCGAGAACAACTGGAATCCGCCAAATCGCACGGCGGGAAGCAACGCTTCATGCGGCACGCGGGGACCTTCAAGGGTGGCCCTTCCGATCTTTCTTCCCGCAAAGGGTTTTCCCGCGAATGAACGGCATCGCGGATACCGGCTTCATTGTGGCCTTCGCCCGGCAGAATGATCAGCATCATGCGTGGGCCGTTCACGTGGCAACGCAGATCACTCCGCCATTGCTGACTTGCGAAGCGGTTCTGGCTGAAGCGGCGTTTCATCTGCAGGCGAGTTCCTATGTGCTCGGCTTGCTTCGGGACGGCATGCTACGCGTTGCCTTCGACTGCGGCCGGCACATCGAAAAACTTTATCAACTCGCCCGTCGCTACGAAGACCGTCATCCTGACCTTGCCGATCTTTGTCTCATTCGGATGAGCGAGCTCTATCCCCACCACCTTGTAATCACCGTGGATGAAGCGGATTTCCATGTCTATCGCCGTAACAAGCGAGAGGTCATTCCCACGCTTTGCCCGTCAACTTGATAAGCTAGAAGCGGCCATGCTCCTCCAAGGCATCTTCCCGCCCATCACCACGCCCTTCTACCCAGATGGCAACGTGTACTACAAGAAGCTCGAACACAACGTCGAGCGCTATTCGCGGACGCCGGTAGCCGGCATTGTCGTCCTCGGTTCGACTGGCGAAGCCATCATGCTCTCCGACCAGGAGCGCCGCGAGGTGCTGAAAATTGCGAGGGAAACCGCGGCTGCCAACAAAGTTCTGATCGCGGGCACGGGCATCGAATCGGCCAGCGAGACGCTCAGGCTCACCGAATATGCCGCTGAACTCGGTTACGATGCGGCCCTGGTCCGCACCCCGCATTTCTACCGCCGGCAGATGCAGCCGGTGAATCTGCTGGCCTTCTATCGTTTTGTTGCCGACCGCTCGCCCCTGCCGGTGCTGATCTACAACGTTCCGCCATTCACCGACTACGACATACCTGTGGAGGTGGTGATCGCGCTGGCGGAGCACCCGAACATCATCGGCATGAAGGAATCGGCTGGAGACGTGGAAAAGGTTCGCAGCATGATCTCGGCGACACGTCACATCAAGCGGACAGCGACGGTTACGGAGACCTTCGACGCGGCCACGCCGCGAATGCTGAAAGCCGCGACCGAGGGGAATGGTTCGGAGGGCGGGCTGGTGCCGGTGGCCGCGTTGGCCGGAGGCGCAAAACCCTCGTCTTCGGCGGTGCAAGTTGTGGGCGGATTGAAGACGCGGCAGAAGGAAGTCGGCTTTCAGGTCCTGGTAGGAGCGGCTGACAAGTTCGAGGCATCGCTGGCAGCGGGCGCGGTCGGCGGAATTTTGGCCTTCGCCTGCGCCGCACCGACCGCCTGTTATGAGGTGTATGCGGCATGGAAAGAAGATGACCTGGAGCTGGCGCGCGCCAAACAGGAGCGCATTGGTAATCCTGCGCGCCGCATCACCAGCGAGCTGGGCATTTCGGCGCTGAAGTATGCCATGGACCTCAACGGCTATTACGGTGGCCCGGCGCGCCTGCCGCTGCTACCGTTGACTGCCGAGGGCAAGGCCGAGGTTGAGCAACTGATGGCCGACCTCCGCAGCTAGCCGCTTTTTCTATCCCAAAATGGGTTGACTCAGCTCACGGCCTTACATAGCATTAGAGCGAGCGCTCGAACTATGGGACTCGCTCCTTCCACCCCCGCCGGAAGCTCACGCCGCCAGCCATCCATGGCGGCTACGCCCTTCGACCGCCGTCTGGCCAAAATCCTTACTCACGCCGCCGCTGTATTCTGTGAAAAAGGATACCAAGGCGCCTCGGTGCGCGATCTGGCGCGGGCCAGCCGCATGTCCATGTCGGGAATGTATTACTACTTCCAATCCAAAGAGCGCCTGCTGTACCTGATTCAGAAGCACGCTTTCAGCACCATCATCGCAGGTCTGCGGGCCCGGCTCGACGCAGTGCAGGATCCCGAACAGCGCATCCGCGCCTTCATTCTGAATCATCTTGATTTTTCGCTGGCCAATCAGAAGGCGATGAAGGTGCTGTCACACGAGGATGAGGCGCTCAAGAATGGCTACGGCGCTGAGATTGCCGCCCTCAAGCGCGAATATTACCGGCTTTGTCTTGGCCTGCTCGATGACTTCAAGCGGGAACGCGCACTGCAGTTTTCCAGCCGCACGGCAGTGCTCAGTCTTTTCGGCATGATGAACTGGCTTTATACCTGGTACAACCCGCGCGTGGATGGCAGCGCGGAAGAATTGGCCGGCCAGATGGCAGGCATTTTTCTGGAGGGCCTCGGGTCACGGCGGGAGAAGAGCAGAAGGAAGAAAGCTGCCAATTAGTCATGGGCGGGCGGAGATTCGAAAAATGGCAAGCAGCACGCAGTCCCCAAATCCAGCTTCAGCGCAGGCGCTGATTCACTATCGGGTGGAGAGCGGGGTGGCGGTGATTGAGATGTGCGACCCGCCCGCCAACGCCTACAGCTACGCGATGAATCGCCAGCTCGATGAGGCCATCCTGAAGGCGCGCATGGACGCCGAGGTGCATGTCCTGGTTTTGACGGGCGCGGGAGAAAAGTTTTTTTCCGCCGGCGCCGACATCAAAATGCTGGCCGCGGCCGAGCCGGCCTTCAAGTATTACTTCTGCCTGCACGCCAACGAAACTCTGCTGCGCCTGGAGCACACCCCCAAGCTGGTGATCGCGGCCATCAACGGGCACTGCGTCGGAGGTGGCCTGGAAATCGCCATGGCCTGCGATGTGCGCGTGGCCCGCAAGGCGGCGGGGAAGATTGGACTGCCGGAGGTGACCCTGGGAGTGCTGCCGGGAACCGGGGGCACGCAGCGGCTGGCGCGGCTGGCGGGCAAAAGCAAAGCGATCGAGCTGATGGCTGAGGGCCGGACGTTTTCGTTCGACGAAGGCCTGGAGCTGGGCCTGATCAACAAAATTTTCGACGCCGGCGGCTTTATGGCGAGCGTGCTGAATTACGCCCGCCAGTTCTGCCCGCCCAACAAGGCGGCCGCCGCCGTTGGCCGGATGAAGCGCGCCGTGCAGACCGGATGGGAGGTTCCCCTGGAAGCAGGGCTGGCCCTGGAGCGGGAAGAGCAGCAGCTTCTTTTCCAGAGTGAGGATTGCAAGGAAGGCCTGGCCGCCTATCTGGAGAAGCGGCCGGCGAAGTTCAAGGGGAAATAAAAAACGGTGGTGAAGAAAGACAGGAAATCGTGACTACAACCCCGGCGGCCGAGATTTCCGGCGCCGCCAGCGCGCCCCGTGGATATTCACTGAGCGAGCTGATGGTGGCGGCGGCGGCGCGCGAGATTCGCGAGGGCGAGGTTGTCTTTGTTGGCATGCGGCTCCCGCTGATCGCCTATGTCGTGGCCAAGAAGACGCATGCGCCGAATGCCGTGGGGCTGTTCGAAAACGGAGTCATTCGCTCTACGCCCGCAGCGGAATTGATTTACACCATGGCTGATCCGCCAAATATCCTCGGCGCCACGCAGTGCCTCGACATGCTGGGCGTGATGAGCCTGCTGCAGTCGGGTCGGGTGCATCTTGGTTTTCTCGGGGCGGCCGAAGTGGATCGCTTCGGCAATTTGAACTCGACCCAGGTCCGCGGCCCGCACGGTCTGGTTCGTTTGCCGGGCTCGGGGGGAGCCTGCGACATCGCCTGTCTGGCACACCGTTTCGTCGCCCTGCTCGGGCATAGCCGGCAACGCTTGCCTGAGCGGGTCTCATTTGTGACCAGCCCCGGCAACGGCGACGGTGCAGGCTGGCGTAGAAAAGTTGGGTTGCCGCGCGGCGGGCCGGCAGCAGTGATTACCACCAAGGCCGTGCTGCGCTTCGGCGAAGATGGCGAGGCCTATCTGGCCTCGGTGCATCCTGGAGTGGATCTGGCCGAGGTTCTGGCGAACACGGGATGGCCGCTGCGGCTTGCGGCAACCGTCATCCAGACCGAGCAGCCTTCGGCAGCAGAGCTGAAGGCCATCCGCGAATACGATCGCGATAGGTTTTGGACGAGATAGGAGATTCCGCTGTCCCTCTGTGCTTCTGTGGTTACCGGTTTTTTTAAGCACAAAGCACACGAAGGACCGCAGACTCAGGTTTTCTTCATGGAGCAAGCGGCAGAAAAACAAACACGGCTGACGGTCGAGATCGAAGCCCCGGTGGCCCGCCTCTTCCTGAATAATGCGCCGCGCAACGTGATTGACGTGCCGATGATGGAGGAGCTGGCGCAAACCCTCGCGGAACTGGAAGCGCGGCCGGAGATTTCTGTGTTGGTGATCTCCGGCGCAGGACGGGCCTTTTCGGCTGGCGTGGATATCGCGGCGCACACGCCCGATAAAGTCGAGGCCATGCTGGCGAAGTTTCACGCCGTGATCCGCGCGCTGGTGGGCACGAAGAAGGTGGCCATCGCCGGGGTGCATGGCCACTGCCTGGGCGGAGGCGCCGAACTGGCCATGGTCTGCGATCTGGTGCATACCACCGAGATGGCGCACTGGGGATTTCCAGAAATCAAGCTGGGCTGCTATCCGCCGGTGGCGGTGACGGGGCTGGCGGCGCTGGTAGGGCAGAAGCAGGCCGCCGATCTGATCTTGACCGGACGCAGCATCACCGGTGCGGAAGCGGCTGCCATGGGCCTGGCAAACAGTGCCGTACCGGAGGGGCAGCTCGAAACGGCCGTCGAGGAGTCGGTGAAGCAGCTGGTGGAACTCAGTCCGGCAGCCCTGGCTGTGACCAAGAAAGCCATCTACGCCTGGGATTCCATCCACTTTGACAAGGGCCTGGCGCGCGCGGAGAAGATCTATTTCGAAGAGTTGATAAAGCTGGAAGATGCAAAGGAAGGAATCAACGCATTTCTCGAAAAGCGCCCCCCCAAATGGAGAGGGAAGTGATGCCGAAACTCGCCTCCATGCGCGAAGCTATCGCCGAGCTGGTGCCCGATGGCGCTTCGGTCGCCCTCGGCCTGCAGCTCGAGCAGATGATCCCTTTCGCTGCCGCACACGAGATCATCCGCCAGAAAAAGCGCGGGCTGACGCTGATCGGGCCGATTTCCGACATTTTGTTCGACCAGATGATCGGCGCAGGCTGCGTAGAGAAGATCATCGCCGCCTGGGTGGGCAACGTGATGATGGGCTCGGCCTACAACTTCCGCCGCGCCGTTGAGCAAGATGGCATGAAGGTCTTCAACATGACGAACTTCACCATCGCGCTGGCCTTGCAGGCCGGGGCGATGGGAGTTCCATTTCTGCCCACGCGCACCGCGCTGGGCAGTGATGTGACCAAAGGCAATCATTTCTTCTATCAGATATTTTCGCCCTTCGAGCCCAAGGAATCGCTGTGGGCGGTGCGGGCCCTGATTCCTGATGTAACGATTGTTCACGTGCAGCGCGCCGACTGCGAAGGCAACGCCCACTGCTGGGGTAATTTCGGCGTAATGATCGAAGCGGTGCGCGCCGCCAAGCGGGTGATCGTGGTCGCGGAAGAGACGGTCGAGCCCGAAGTGATTGCCAGCGATCCCAATCGCACCGTCATTCCCGGGTTCCTGGTGAATGCCGTGGTCGAGTGCCGCTATGGCGCCCATCCTTCGCCGGTGCAGGGATGCTACAAGCGCGACGACGCCTTTTTTCGCCAGTACCACGAGCAAACGAAAACGAAGGAGGACAGTGACGCATGGCTCGGCCGCTGGGTATACGGAGTGCCGGACCGGCGCGAGTACATGAATCAACTAGGCGCGTGCCGCGTGGATGATCTGGGAGTGAAGCAACATGCATACGCTCCGGCAACGGATTATGGGTATTGAAAAGCATTCAGCCGTCAGCAATCAGCATTCAGCCCGAACGTGCCTGAGCTTCCAAGGGCCTAAAGCGAATTGCTGAGTGCTGAATGCTGAGTGCGGAATGCTTGATTACGAAATCAATCCCGGTGAAGTGAAATCGCTGCTCGACGCGCGGCAGCCATTCACCCTGCTTGACGTGCGCGAGCCGTGGGAATTCGAGACGGCGAAGATCGAAGGCGCCAGGCTGATGCCGATGGGCGATATCCCCAGTCGTGCTCACGTGGAGCTTGACCCCGATGCGCGCATTATCGTGGTCTGCCATCACGGCGTGCGTTCATTGAACGTGACCAATTGGCTGCGGCAGCAGGGTTTCGAGCAGGCGCAATCCATGCGCGGCGGCATTGATGCCTGGTCGCGCCAGGTAGATGGAAAAGTGCCCGTGTATTAGCAGTCAGCACTCAGCCTTTAGCCTTCAGCGCTGAATGCTGACGGCTGAGTGCTGATGCTCAGGTTGGCCAATGAAAAAAGAACTCATCGAACTCAGAGTGAACGGCCGCTCGCATGAGCTTGCCCTCGAGCCCAGCACGCTTCTGCTTGATGCCCTGCGCTTGAACTTGCAGCTCACCGGCTCGAAGCGTGCCTGCGACGATTCTTCCTGTGGGGCGTGTACCGTGCTGGTGGAGGGCGTGCCCATGCTTTCCTGCACCTTGCTCGCGGCGAGTTGCGAAGGGCAGGAGATCACCACGGTCGAGGGCGTGAGCGAGCATGGCAGTCTGGCTGCCATCCAGAAAGCCTATGGCGATTGGGGCGGGGCACAGTGCGGCTTCTGCACGCCGGGATTCATCATGACCGTGAAACATCTGCTGGCCAACAATTCGCAGCCAACCGAAGCGGAGATTCGCAGCGCGCTCAGCGGCAATCTCTGCCGCTGCACCGGCTACAACCAGATGTATGAGGCGATTAAGGCAGCAATTGAAGCTGAGCAGAAAGGAATGGCGGCACCAAAATGAGTGACTTCTCCATCATCGGCAAACCCATCGCCATGGTTGACGCTGCCGGCAAAACCACCGGCGCCGGCAGGTACACCGACGACCTCAGCCTGCCCGGCATGTTGGCGGGCAAGATTCTCCACTCGCCCTATCCCCACGCGCGCATCAAGCGCATAGATACCAGCCGCGCCGAAGCGCTTGAGGGCGTGGTCGCAGTCGCCATCGGGCAGGATGCCCCGCACACCTACGGCATTCTTCCCGTCGGCCACGACGAGTACCCGCTGGCGCTCGATAAAGTCCGCTACGTGGGCGACAACGTTGCCTGTGTGGCCGCGATAGACGAAGCTACCGCCGAGAGAGCACTCGAATTGATTGACGTGGAATATGAGGTCCTGCCCGCCTACTTCGATCCTGAAGAATCCATGAAGGCGGAAACCGACCTCATCCATGATCACAAACTGCGCAACACCGAAAAGGACTACCACCA
>DATIYF010000086.1:0-15213 GCA_035517775.1 Terriglobales bacterium | reverse complement strand
ACCAGATCCACCGTGCCGATATCAATTCCAAGCTCGAGCGAGGCGGTGGCCACCAGAATCTTGATCTTGCCTTCCTTCAGCTTGCTCTCGGCTGCCAGCCGCAGTTTGCGCGAGAGGCTGCCGTGGTGCGCGCCGACGTTCTCTTCTCCCATGCGCTCGGCCAGGTTGAAGGCGACCCGCTCCACCAGCCGGCGAGTGTTGACGAAGACCAACGTCGAACGATGCTGGTTGGCCAGCTCGACCAGACGGTCGTAAACCTCATCCCACATCTCGTTGGTGGTGATCGGGCCCAGCGGCGATGGCGGGACTTCCACAGCTAGATTGAGCTGCCGCTTGTGGCCGATGTTGACGATCACCGGCAGCGGGCGTCCGTTGCCGGTAAGAAAGTGTGCGACTTCTTCGATCGGCTTCTGTGTCGCCGAAAGGCCGATGCGGGTAAGCGCGCCGTTGCCTCGCACTGCCACGTCTTCAATCGCGCCAAACAGAGCGCCTCTGCCCGGCAGGGAAGGCACGGCATCCGCCCTTCCGAAAAACGTCTCTGTCCCGCTTGTCATTCCGAGGGACTTCAGTCCCGGGGAACCTGCATTTTCTTCCTCTGCGAACCGCAGATTCCTCGCTGCGCTTGGAATCACATGCTGTTGGGGGCCTGGAAGGGAGGCCTCCTCCCGCAGTGCCTCCAGCCTTTCCAGCGACAGGGCCAAATGTGCCCCGCGCTTGTCATCGGCCACGGCGTGGATTTCATCCACAATCACGGTCTCGACATCGCGCAGGATTTTGCGGCTGCTCTCGGCGGTCAGCAGAATGTACAGCGACTCCGGCGTGGTGACCAGAATGTGGGGCGGCCGCTTCAGCATGGCGCGGCGCTCATGCATCAGCGTGTCGCCGGTGCGCACTGCAGTGCGAATCTGCGGCATGAGCAGGCCGCGCTCGCCCGCCATTTGCAGGATCTCGCCCAGCGGCACTTCCAGATTTTTCTGAATGTCATTGCCCAGCGCCTTGAGCGGCGAAATGTAGAGAACTTCGGTGCGGTCCTGCAGTTCGCCGGCGAGGGCCTTACGCACCAGGCCATCAATGCAGGCGAGAAACGCCGCCAGCGTCTTGCCCGAACCGGTTGGCGCGGAGATCAGCACCGTGCGCCCGGCCAGAATGTGCGGCCAGCCTTGCTCCTGGGGCTCCGTGGGCGTGCCAAATTTCCGGACAAACCACTCCTGCGTCAGGGGGTGGGCCCAGGAGAGTGAGGAAGGGAGGGAAGGCATTTCATGATTGTAGCTGCAAAGACAGATGTTCGTAAAACGTTCGCCTTTTACTCCGTTCAGCGAAACTGACGTAATATCCCAGCATGAAAGTGACAGCGCTCATTCTGGCGGCGGTCTTGTTCGGGGCCCCCTGGCAAGATGCCATGCCTCAGGCGCGAACTTCTTTCTACCTCGGCTTCGACCGCAATGAATATCCCGGAGATGAAAATCTGAAGGCCCTGCGCCAAACCTTCGCCTTCGCCGGATACTGGTTGAACGTTCCCCCGGGTGAACGGATCAATACCTGGGTGCACAAGCGCTTGGCGGTGCAGGCAGCCGGGCTGGGTTTTCTGGTGCTGTTCAACGGGCGGCTCTACGCCGAGCTGAAGTCGGTGGCGAATGCGAAGAAGCTGGGCAAGTCGGACGCGACGGATGCCGTGGTGGCTGCATGGCGCGAGGGCTTCCCGCCCGATGCGATCATCTTTCTCGACCAGGAGCAGGGCGGGCGCATGCTGCCCGAGCAGAAGGCGTACATCTACGCCTGGGCAGATGGCGTGGTGAAAGGCGGCTTTCGCGCCGGCGTCTATTGCTCGGGTATTCCGTTCGAAGAGTCGCCGGGAGTGAAAGTGGTCACCGCGCACGACATCCGGCAAGGTGCGGGCCCAAGAAGGATCGCGTACTTTGTGACCAATGATGCCTGCCCGCCCTCGCCGGGCTGTGAATTTCCGCAGCGCCCACCGAATCCGGCCGACAGCGGGATTTCCTTTGCTGAGGCCTGGCAGTTTGCCCAGTCGCCGAAAAGGAAAGATGTCGCCCATGCCTGCCCGGCGAACTACAGCTCGGACGCGCAATGCTACGCGCCGGGGGTTGATCCGCAGCTCCATCTCCACGTGGATGTCGAGACCGCGACCTCGCCCGATCCTTCCCATGGCTGGCCGCGTTAGATGGCCGCCCACGAAGAGTTCGAGCGCGAACAAGTCGGCCTGTGCGCCGATTGTGTTTATGCGAAGCGTGTGCGCAACGACCGGGGCTCGGTGTTCTATTTTTGCGAACGGTCTAAAACCGATACTTCCTTCCCGAAGTATCCGCGATTGCCGGTGAGAGAGTGCACCGGATACGAAGCAAAGGACAAATAGACTGCGCCGCTTGCGGTGCGCTTTCCGCTTGATTACGCGGCACTCCGCAGGCAAAATGATAACGGAGCCCAAAAACTGGCCGCGGAGTCTGCAAAACTGCGGAATCCAAAGCCGGTAGCAAGCATCCAAAGAAGAGCAACGCCAGCAGCTTCAACAACCCCGCCGATTGGGCGCGGCCGTACCTGAGACGGCCCGCAGTGAACCGGCTGGAGCGGCTGGAGGCTTTCAACATCCCCGTTCCAGTGCGCGTGCAGAGCGGCAGAACTGCTTGCCCGTGTCTGGGGCTGAAAGCGTGATAACGGATGGCAACGGCAACTGCGGTTTGCAGTCTGGAAAACTATCTCGTCCTGCCCGACCACAGCCTGGACGAGCGCATTCGGGCGGCCAAGGAAACCCTAGGCCGCGATGTGGTCATCCTTGGGCACCACTACCAGCGCGATGAGGTAATCCGCTTCGCTGACTTTCGCGGCGACTCCTACAAGCTTTCCCAGCAAGCGGCCAAGGCAGCGGGCAAGTACATCGTATTTTGCGGCGTGCATTTCATGGCCGAAAGCGCCGATATTCTCAGCCGCGCCGGGCAGATCACCCTGCTTCCCGACCTCAACGCCGGTTGCTCCATGGCCGATATGGCCGAGATCACGCAGGTGGAAGATTGCTGGGAAAACCTGGTCGGCGCCGGGATCACTGCCGGCGAGGGCAACGGCATCACCCCCATCACCTATATCAACTCGACGGCCGCGATCAAAGCCTTCGTGGGCGAGCGAGGCGGGGTGGTATGCACTTCGTCGAACGCCGGGGCGGCCATGCGATGGGGCCTGGCTAAGAACGCCAAGCTGCTTTTTCTGCCCGACCAGCACCTTGGCCGCAATACCGGCTATGCCATGGGGATTCCCCTTAACGAAATGGTGGTATGGGACCCTTATATGATTAACGGGGGCACGACTCCGGAACGCCTGCGCGCAGCCAGGGTGATTCTGTGGAAGGGCCACTGCTCAGTGCACCAGCGTTTCTTGCCGGAGCATGTGGAGAATGTCCGGGCGAAGTATCCGGGAGTTCAGGTGATCGTGCATCCCGAGTGCCGCTGGGAGGTTTGCCAGAAAGCCGACGGTGTGGGCTCGACCGAAGGCCTGCTGAAGATGATTCGCAGCGCGCCCGCGGGAACCATGTTTGCTGTGGGAACGGAAATTCACCTTGTTCACCGCATGGGTAAGGAGTTCGCCGCGGAAGGAAAGAAGGTCGTTACGCTCGATGATTCGGGCTGCCTATGCACCACCATGTTTCGCATTTCACCGCAGCATTTGTGCTGGACACTGGAGAATCTGGTGGAGGGAAACGCGGTCAATCAGATCAGAGTGAACCACGATGTAAAGCGCTGGGCGCGGGTCGCGCTCGATCGCATGCTGAAGCTCGGCTAGTTGACGGATTCTCCGTGTCTCCCGTGCAACCGCGGAGGATACTGGGCCTGAATCGTATAATCGCGGCGTGATTGACGCCGGCAACCCAGCTCTACCTCCTCGGCTCCTCGGCCTAGACGTCGGCTCAAAAACCATCGGGCTGGCGGTTTCCGATCCGCTGGGAGTTACCGCCCAGGGCCTGCCTACACTTCGGCGCAAGAACAAACGGACCGACTTCGCGCATCTGGCCGAGATCGTCTCTAAATACAGCATTGCCGAAATTGTAGTGGGCTATCCCTTGCGCATGAGCGGCGCGGAAGGAACGCAGGCGCAGAAAATGCAGGCCTTCGCTGAAGATCTGCGGAAGAAATTCAGCCTGCCGGTCCACTTGTGGGATGAACGTCTGACCTCCGCCGAAGCGAACCGTCTGCTGCGCGACTCCGAGATGTCTATCCAGCGCCGGGGAGAAGTGGTGGACCGCCTGGCCGCCGTGCTCATCTTGCAGGGATTTCTCGACCGAAGGCACAACGCCTAAGCCGGCTGGAAGACTGGAGCGGTTCCTGGCTGGCATCTCCTGCAGCTCCGAGGGGCCAGAATCACTGGTAATCAGGAAGATTGATCTTGTCGGTGAAATCGCGGCCAAAAGCGCAATCGCTAATCCACGGCACCGTCAGCAGCTTCATTGCCTGATTGCGCAGGAACAAGGAGAATCGCGAGCGCGGGCCAAACACCCCGGCCATTCGCAGTGCCGCTTTCTGCTTTTCGAGAACAAATGGCCCGAATAACTCCTGGTAGCGTCGAAAGGCGGTAGTATGGTCGCCTTGCGCCCGCTGAAGTTCGCCCGCCAGAATATACGCCGCTACCATGGCCAGAGCTGAACCTTGACCGGCGAGCAAGGAGACGCACGACGCCGCATCCCCCAATAGCGTCACACGGCCATGTGTCCACAACCCTTCTTCCTTTGGCATTCGTATCTGGCTCACCCGGTCGAAATACAGTTCGCTGCTGCTATCGAGCGCGTCGAGAATCTGCGGACATTCCCACCCGCTGTCGCCGAAGCGTTTTCGCAGCAGCGCCTTTTGAGTCGCCATGTCAGCGTGTTCAGAGCTATCCCCGGTCTCATCGGCAAAGGTGAAGAGAAACATGGTGCGGTTGTTGCGCATGGTGAATCGCGCGACCTGCTGGCCCACCTCGGTGAACATGACGTAGATCAATTCATCTCTCGGCCTGTATCCCTGTGACTGGAAGGCGGCTACCTTGTAGCCGAGATATTTTTCGAATCGGCTCTCCGGCCCAAAGGCCAGCTCGCGCAATCGCGAATGTTGCCCATCGGCTCCGACCACCAGATCGAATTCGCGCTCCGCCCCGCTTTCGAAAGTTACGCGCACCCGTTTGTCGTCCTGCTCGATTCGGGCTGCGCTGTCGCCAAAAATCGTCTCCACCTTGCCCGCGATCTTGTCGAAAATGGCCGCGGCCAGGTCGCCTCGGGGCACGCTCGTATAGCGCCCCTGTGCGATCCGCACAAATGCGCTGACTGGAAAGCCCGTGACCCGCCGCCCATTCCGGTCCACGACGCGCACTTCCTGCACCGCGTACCCTTTTTCGACAAGTTGGGGCAGCAGTCCCATCCGGCCGGCAATCTCAAAGCCCGCTCCCCAGAAGTCAATCACGTAGCCGCCGGTTCGCAGTCTGGGTGCTTTCTCAACCAGCGTGGGCTCGAAGCCGTAATCAGCCAGCCAGTAAGCGAGCGTCGGACCTGCAATGCCCGCGCCCGAGATCAGAATTTTCATGCGAAAACAGAATACGCGGCGGGGAGCCGCTCAACTGCAGGATTTCTCAACCGCCGGGGCTGCGGAGAACATCTAGCCACGGTGCTGTTGCTTCTTCGCGGCCTTGGCTGCTTTTTTCTGCGCCTTCCGGTACTGCTTCATCGCTTTGCGCTGCCGCTTGGCCGCCCTCTTCTGGTCCTTTTTCGCCGCCTTCTGCGCCTGCTGCGAAGCCTTCGGCCCCATGAAGATTTGCGCCTTTGCGCCTGTGCCTGATGCCAGGCTCAAGACTAATAGCGTAGACGCGAATATTCGTTGCCTGATCATCGCAAACGCTCCTCACTACCCCGTCATCCCGAAGCTGCCCGGCGAGGACGGCAAGTCAGAATAATCGGTCAGCCTGGCTCAGCTCTATGCCACACCCTCGAGCGCCTTTGCCACTTCCTTCATGTCCGGCACCACCGGGATATCGTAAGTCTTCTGCCACGCCACTTTGCCATCCCGGCCGATAATTGTGATCGAACGGCCAGTAATGCCCTTCTCCTCCAGATAAGCGCCATATTTAGTGGCGACCGCGCCTCGCGGCTGAAAATCTGCCAGCAGGGGATAGTGAATTCCCATCTTCTCTGCGAACGCCTTGTGCGACCATACGCTATCCACGCTCAAGCCCAGCACTTGCGCATCGAGCTGCTCGAACTGCTTCATGTCATTCACAAAGCAGGCATGCTCGTTGGTGCAAACCGGGCTCCAGTCGAGCGGATAGAAAACCAGCACGACACGCTTCTTACCGCGAAAATCGCTCAGCTTCACATCCTTCTGGCTTTGGTCTTTGAGAGAAAAGTCGGGGGCGGGCTCGCCTACTTTCGGTGCCATGATTCCTCACTCTTGATGTGATGAACTACGCTCCCATCATAAATCAGCCTCGGCGGTTGCACGCAGGGCCAGCCACCAACGGCTGCTGAAGTTGGGTTTTATTCATCTAAACTAGATGAAAACGTGCGCACATTTGTCACATTGATTTTCCTGGCCCTCCTGGCGGTGGGTGGATGGCTGGCCTGGGCGCTGTGGCTGCCGGTCGCCCCTCAGGGGCAGAAGTTTGTGATGTTGCATCCCGGTTATTCCACGCGGCGTATCGCCGCCGAACTGAGATCCGCGGGCGTGATTCGCAATGCCGATACCTTCATTCTCTGGCATTACCTGCACCATAAAGGCTCGCTGAAAGCAGGCGAATATCTTTTTGAAAAGCCGGCCAATGCGCGCGAGGTGCATTCCCGTCTGGTGCGCGGCGATGTTTACTACCGGGAAGTGGTGGTGCCGGAAGGCTTCAACATGTTCGAGATCGCGCAGGCGGTGCAGGATGCCGGCCTCGGCCCCAGCGGAGATTTTCTGAAGGCGGCCATGTCGGATACGCAACTGATTGCCGATCTCGACCCCAAAGCCACCAGCCTGGAAGGCTACCTGTTTCCTGCGACCTATGAGTTCACGCGCACGCAGACACCGGAAGACATGGTGGCGGCCATGGTGCGGGAATTCCGCCGCGTAGCCAATGAGATTGGGCTGAGCACTGACCTGCATCGGACTGTTACGCTGGCTTCCATTATCGAAAAGGAAACCGCCGCTCCCGAGGAGCGGCCCATCGTGGCCAGCGTGTACGAGAATCGCCTGGCCGGGAAGATCGCGTTGCAGGCTGACCCGAGCATCATTTACGCCGAAACGCTCCAGGGAACCTACCAGGGCGCGCTGCACCACGCCGATATGCGCGACGATTCTCCCTATAACACCTACACCCACCCCGGGCTGCCACCCGGCCCGATCGGCAATCCGGGCAAGAGTTCGCTGGAAGCGGCCATGCACCCGGCGCAAACCGACTACTACTATTTTGTGAGTGACGGCAACGGGCACCACCGCTTCGCCGAGACCCTCGAAGAGCACAACCGCAATGTGGCCGCCTACCGTAAGGTAATGCAGGGCAGGTAGGCCTCTTTTACCCTGCGCACAAATCCTGTTCCCAGACGAATCGTCCCCTGCCCGGTCGCTTCCGGCATTGCACGGGTTGCTTGATTAGTAATTTCTTTTGCAACCGCAGCCCCGGCCGCGTCGTCTGAGACGCTATACTAGTGGTTTTTGGGGTTGCCGTTTCTTCATGACCGTAGCGCGCCGTTTTCGGGCTTCTTTCGTCTTTTTGATCGTCCTGCCGCTGGCTGGGTGTCTGTTCCGCTCCCACCCGGTGCCCCGTCAGATCAGCAATGCCCCCCTCAAAACCGCTACCCAGGCTGACTTGCTGGCCTACATCAACAGCCAGGCATCCAAGGTCCACTCCATGGAAGCAACCGTGGATATTGACACCACCGTGGGCGGCGAGAAAAAAGGCAAGATCACGGATTACCAGGAGATCCGCGGCTACGTGCTGGCACGCAAGCCCGCCATGCTGCGCATGATCGGCCTTATGCCCCTGGTCCGCACCCGGGCCTTCGACATGGTGAGTGATGGCCAGCATTTTAAGCTCTGGATCCCTCCGAAAAATCGTTTCATCGAGGGCCAGAACCAGATCGAGACGCCCAATCCTAAGCAGCCGCTGGAGAATTTGCGACCGCAGCATATTTACGATGCCTTGCTGCTGCGCGCTGTGGACGTTGATCCTACCAAAGAAATTGCCGTGATGGAGTCGGCTGAAGAGACCATCACCGATGCCAAGGGCCATCAACATATAGAGCCGGACTACGAGATTCTGGTCATCCGCAACGGCGACCACGGCTGGTATCTCTCGCGCAAGATTGTTTTCAGCCGGGTGGACCTGCTGCCCCACCGGCAACTTGTCTATGACCAGAGCGGCAACCTGGAAACCGATGCGCATTACGAGGGCTACAAGGACTACAATGGCATCAATTTTCCCTCGCAGATCGAGATCAAGCGCCCGCAGGAGGAGTACGACATTACCCTGACCATCGTGAAGCTGCAGTTGAACGAGCAGCTTACCAACGATCAGTTTCAGTTGGCGCGCCCGCCCGGCTCTGAAGTCATCCATCTCGATCAGCCGCAGGCCGCGATGCGGGCCGGGGATGGAAAGTAAGCATTCAGCGCTCAGCCGTCAGCATTCATCCGAGAGCTGATTGCGAGTCACCTGGAATTCCCAGCTGAATGCTAAGAGCCCCAAGCGCTAGAGGCTAAGAGCTGACTCCCTATGATGAACCGAATGATCGCCGCCAACCTGCTGCACCGGCCCATCCGGTCGCTGATCGGCATCGTTGCCATCGGCCTGGAAGTGACCCTGATTCTTCTGATCGTCGGGCTATCGCTGGGCATGCTGAACGACTCCCGGCAGCGCCAGGCGGGCATCGGCGCAGACGTGATCGTGATGCCGCCGGGTTCATCGTTCATCGTCGGCCTCACCGGCGCGCCCATGCCCATCAAGATTGCTGATGTGCTGGCCAAGCTGCCGCACGTCGTGACCGTGGCTCCGGTAGTGACCCAGGTTTCAACCAATGGCGCCCTGGAACTGATTGATGGGATTGATCTGCAGAGCTACGAAAAGATGTCCGGCCCGTTCCACTACTTGCGGGGAGGGCCATTCCAGGGGCCCGATGACGTTCTGGTCGATGACCTCTTTGCCCAGTCCAAACGCGTGCGCGTGGGGCAAACCATCGAAATCCTCAACCATTCTTTCCGGGTCTGCGGGATCATCGAACACGGCAAAGGAGCCCGCAAATTTCTGCCCATCACCACCTTGCAGGACCTGAACGGTTCCAGGGACAAAGCCTCGATCTTCTACCTGAAAACCGACAACCCCGCCAACGCCGACCTGGTCACGCAAGAGATCAAGGCTCTGCCGGGCATGCAGAATTACGTCGCGGTTTCTATGGCCTATTACCTCTCGATGATGACCCCCAGCAATACCCCGGGCCTGAAGAGCTTTATTGATGTGGTCATCGCCATCTCGGTGCTCATCGGCTTCATCGTGATTTTCCAGGCCATGTATGCGGCGGTGATGGAGCGCACCCGCGAGATCGGAATTTTGAAGTCCATGGGCGCCTCGAAGTTCTACATTGTCAACGTGATTTTGCGCGAAACCATGTTGCTCGCCGTCGGCGGCATTATCCTGGGTATCCTGTTCAGCCTGGCGGGAGCGATGTTCATCCGCCACCGCCTGCCCCTGCTGCCGGTTCAGTTCAGCGGCCAATGGATGCTGAACGCGACCATCATTGCGATTGCCGGCGCCCTGCTGGGCGCGCTTTATCCCGCCTACAAAGCCGCGCAGAAGGATCCGATTGACGCGCTGGCTTACGAATAATGGCCGGCGGAAGTGGGCCGGTTCGAAAAGACATCACCTCAAAGGGCGCGAAGGACAGCGAGGTAAAGCCATGAAACCATTGCCTTCGTGAACGCTGGGACGATTTGTGATTAGCGGTTTTTGGCGGGCGGCGTAACGAAACGCCCGGCAAAGCCACTATTTCGAAGAGGCACTCACGCGCTTGCCGGGCCGGGGCCAAGGCGCCTTTCCCGGTTAGCTCCGGAATTCTTGTTTTATTTCTGGCAAGTCATAGAATACTGGCCCATGAATGCAGCCATTGCGGAGTCGGTTTCGGACCCGGTCATAGAGCGGCTCGAGGACCAGATCGGCTGGTACGACCGCAAAAGCAAGTCCAACATGCTGTGGTTCAAGCGTCTGAAGATGACAGAGATTGTTTCCGCGGCGGTTATTCCTCTGCTGGCAGCTTCCCATCTTCCCCGCACCGCCGTCGTCACCGGCATTCTGGGGGTTCTGATCACGGTGTTCGAGGGGACCTTACAGCTGAATCAGTATCACGAGAATTGGATAAGCTACCGGTCAACCTGCGAGTCGCTGAAGCACGAGAAATATATGTTCCTGGCAAACGCCGCCCCTTACGCCAACGCGGAAAAGCCGCGTGCCCTGCTGGCCGAGCGCATTGAGTCGCTGGTTTCACAGGAGGGCGCAAAATGGGAGTCTGCCCAGGAACAGGATGACAAGGGCAAGCAGGCATAACCGGCCGCTGGATTGGAATGGCGCTTGAACTCGACCGACGCGGTTTGGCAGCAAGTCCGCTTGTCCGTTGAGCCCGGGATTTCAGGCCTGAGGAGATGCGTGTTAGATCGAATCTTCGTAAGTTATCGGCGAAGTGACTCCGAGGGAGAAGCGGGCCGTTTGTTCGACGACCTGCTGCCATTCTTCGGTGAGCAGAGCGTGTTCATGGATGTGGCCGCCATTGAGGCAGGCTGCGATTTCCGCCTTGCCATCGAAGACGGAGTGTCCCGCTGTGGCGTATTGCTGGTTATGATCGGCCCGGAGTGGCTTAACACGAAGGATGAGGCGGGGGCGCGGAGACTCGACAGTCCTAAAGATTTTGTGCGCCTTGAAGTGGCTGCCGCATTGCAGCGGAATATTCCGGTCATTCCGGTCTTGGTGCGCGGCGCCAAGATGCCGGCCGCCGAGCAACTGCCTGGTGCTCTCACGGAACTTGCCTACCGCAACTGCGTGGAATTAACGCATGCCCGCTGGAAGTCCGACCTGCAATTGCTGGTCGAGGCATTGCGCCGCCTGGTGGGCGATACCAAGCCAGCCGCAAAGGTGGAACCCCCTGCTCCCGCTGTGTCCGACACCCCCCGCCGCAAAACTACAACCAAGAAAGCGTCAAAAACGGCTGAGGCAAAAGCGGCCCACTTCGATCCCGCTGTTCTGCAGCGGGTCAATCGCGAGCTCGCCTTTTATGTCGGGCAAATTGCCGAAATTCTGGTCAAGCGTACCGCCTCGCGCTGCGCCTCAATTTCCGACTTGTATCTCAGGCTCGCAGAAGAGATTGATTCTCCTGAGGAGCGCGAGGAATTTCTTCGCAACTGTCCCGATTCGCCGGGCTCACTTTAGCATCTTGAGGGCTTTGGCCAGGCTGACCTGCACCCGGTTGAACGACGTGGTTACGGTTGCGATCTCATCTTTGCCTTTGACTGGTAAAGGCCCGGGATTGGTTTCTCCCTTGCTGATGCGGTCGGCAGCGTCTGAAACCAGCTTGAGCGGACGAATCACGATGAGATAGGCCCCCAGATCCAGCATGGCGATACTGGCCGCCAGGGTCAGCACCAGATAGATAAGCAACAAGTGGAACGCCCGGCGCGCGTTCTGCACCGGCACCGACATGGGAACAGAAACAATCTCCGCGGCTACGATCTCTCCGGGCTTCCATCCAAAGCCGTTGTTCGCGCCATAAGTGCTGACCATTACCGCGGGAGCCACTGCGGGACGGCTATGGCACCGCATGCATGAAGCTTCGGCCACCACCGGAGTTGCCACATACAGCGAAGGGCCCATGGCGGTCTCGCGCACTCCAATACGGCTCTTTTCCGTGGGATGATCGCGCAGATCTTGAATGATGTCGGACTCCCAATCGGTGGCGCGATGGTCGGGATTCGTCGGGTTCAACGCCGCCTCCTGAAAGGAGTAATCGGGGTACTTCTGCCGCAGCCGGTTGAAGATCGTCTCCGCTCCAAAGAACGGTATGGTCTCGGCAAGAAACTTTCTTTTGTGCGCCGGATTCTGCTCCAGCAAGGGGCCGATATCAGAGGCGGTGTAGTCACGCACGGCCCGGGCACTTGCCATCAGCAGCTCCGCTTCGTGCAGCACTTCCCGCCGCGCATTCTCGAACAGAAACGAGTGAAGCACCAACGCGATGATCAGACCGCCTGGGCCAAACGCCGCCAGCAGGATAAGGTTGAACTTGGTTAGCAGCTTCATTGCGGGACTCCTTGCTGTGGCTAACCGGGGTCGAGTCAACGAGTTTGAGCTGACCGCACTGTTTATACCAGAAGATATGTTGGCGAAGCCGGGACTGCGCCGGTTGTTCGTGATCCTAACTTCCAACTTCTAACGACAGCAGGGAACTGAAGTCAGGGTTCGTGTCGGAAAGAATCCGGCCGCTTGCCCATGCGAACAATAGGCAGGGACTCGCCGTTTTTAAGGGGGACGTTGAGATTTTCCAGGCAGACATAACCTCGCGCGGCGTAGAGGGCGACTCCGGTCAGAGTGGCGCCCATCTCGAAGCGGCGGAAGCCCGCGGCCATGGCTGCGGCCTCGCAAGCTTCCAGAATCAGCGTGCCGATTCCACGCCGCACCCAGGCGGGATGCACGAAGAAAGCGCGAATCTTGGCGGCGTCGTGCGCCGGGTCGAGTAGATGGGCATCTTCGCGGCCGGTCCAGTGATCGCCGCCATAGAGCGTCTTGCGCTTGCTCCAGCCGCCGCAGCCGGCGATGGCCGGAGCCTTTGGCGGTTCAATGGCCTCGACCACAAAGTAGGTGCCGTCGGCAATCAGCTGGCTGTCCACTCCATAGACCATCTGCAGGGCGCCTTCAATCTGTGCGGGGGTGTAATCCTGCGCCTGCAAGCCGCGGACCGAGGCCTCGATCAGCGCGCTGAGCCCCGGAACGTCGGAAGGAATGGCGAGGCGGATGTGGAAGCTCATGGGATGCGAAACCAGCAGGCTTCGCGCCGCTTCGATCTTAATGCAGGCCGGCCACCTGCCGGATACCTTCATTGACAACTGTCTTTCTGCTAGGCTATCTTTAAGTCTTTGGAAGTCCTGTGGTTGCCCGCCTGATAGCCCTGCGCCGTCGGCGCCACCGAGGGCACTCAGCGGTCTTCTTTTAAGTTTTCATTTTTTGGGAGATTGGCATGTCAACCTATTTCCCCAAAGCGGGGGAAATTGTGCGCAAGTGGTATGTCGTGGACGCCTCGGGGCAGACGCTCGGCCGTCTGGCTTCGCAGGTGGCGCGCATTTTGATGGGCAAGGAGAACCCGCGCTACACGCCGTTTCTCGACACCGGCGACCACGTGGTGGTGATCAACGCCGAGAAGGTCAAGATCACCGGGTTGAAAGCCGATCAGAAGGTGTATCAGCATTACACCGGCTATCCCGGCGGGTTGCGCACAGAGGAATTCCGCAAGCGCTTTGTGCGCAAACCGGAGCGGATTGTGGAAGACGCCGTCGGCCGCATGCTGCCGAAGACCAAGCTGGGCCGCCACATGGCGAGCAAGCTGAAGGTTTACCGCGGCGACAAGCATCCGCACGCCGCGCAGAAGCCGGAAGTTAAGGCGCTGGCGTAAGAGCCCGTAGAGACGCAGCTTGCTGCGTCTGGCAAAGCGCGCCGGAAGTGAAGTAAAGAGTAGAGACGCAGCTTGCTGCGTCTCATTTGCGAGTTCGAGCAGGAGTGAGACGTAGCAAGCTACGTCTCTACAGTGGGAGCGAAATGGCAGAACTGGTTCAATATTACGGTACGGGCCGCCGCAAGACGGCTGTGGCGCGAGTTTACCTGCGGCCGGGAAGCGGCGACTTCCAGGTGAACGGACGCCCGTTTGAGCAGTATTTCGTGACCGAGTCGCAGCGCTCAAGCGCCAAGCAACCGCTGGCCCTGACCGAGACGGGCGCCACTTTCAATGTGGTCGCCAATGTTTCCGGCGGCGGCGTGAACGGGCAGGCGGATGCCGTGAAGCTGGGCATTGCCCGCGCGCTGATGCGCTTTAACGCCGAACTGCGAAAGGCGCTGAAGGCTGCGGGCATGATCAGCCGCGACTCGCGTGGCAAAGAGCGCAAGAAATACGGGCAGAAGGGCGCCCGCAAGCGCTTCCAGTACTCGAAGCGATAGTCTGAGTTCGCTCGGGAGAATTCCTGGCTTCGCTCGGAATGGCAAGGATTTTCGGATTTAGCTGAAAGCTGACGGCTGAAAGCTGTTTTACAAATTCTTCCCGCTGAAATGCGCGGGAATGGCAATCCGGAAGGAAAGCACCCCGGCCGGATGCAGACCCAATGAGGAGGTTGATTGGCTAATATCACCATGAAGGAGCTGCTCGAAGCGGGTGTCCACTTCGGGCACCAGACCAAGCGCTGGAATCCCAAGATGAAGGAATACATCTTCGGCGAGCGCAACGGGATCTACATCATTGACCTGCAGAAGACGCTGAAAATGTTCAAAGAAGCGTCGAAGTTCGTGCAGGACCTGGCTGCCGAGGGCAAAGTGTTGCTCTTCGTGGGCACCAAGCGCCAGGCGCAAGACGCGATTGCCGAAGAGGCGCAGCGCTGCAGCATGTTCTACGTGAACCAGCGCTGGCTGGGCGGGCTGCTGACCAACTGGGTTACGGTGCAGAAGTCGGTGAAGCGGCTGAAAGAACTCGACGATATGGCGACGGACGGCCGCTACGAGCTGCTGCCCAAGAAGGAAGTCATCAAGCTGGAGCGCGAGCGCAAGCATTTGCAGGCCAACCTGGCCGGCATCAAGGAAATGAGCCGGCTGCCGGACGCAATTTTCGTGATTGATTCGAACAAAGAGCAGATCGCCGTGCGCGAGGCGCGCAAGCTGGGCATTCCGGTAGTCGCCGTGGTAGATACGAATTGTGATCCCACGGAAGTGGATTATGTGATTCCGGGCAATGATGATGCGCTGCGGGCCATTCGCCTGTTCACCTCGAAGATTTCCGATTCGGCCGCGGAAGGCCGGCAGCTGATGACCGATAAGCAGGCCGAGGAGATGACCGCTGCGGTCGCCCGCGCCGAGGCCGGCGAAGCGGGCGAAGAAGTGCCGGTGGCGCAGGAAGGCGCCGAGGCTTCAGCCGAGGACATCAGCATGGAAGACGTGCTGGGCGGAGGGGCGCGCAAGCAGCCCGCGGCGGAAGATCCGAGCGAG
>DATIYF010000085.1:0-2816 GCA_035517775.1 Terriglobales bacterium | reverse complement strand
CGCCCACCTGATCGATTCCAAGTCGGTGGAGAAATATCAGAACCGCTACAGCAGCGCGGCCAAGCAGTTGAAGAACTGTGAACTGGCCATCAGCGGGCCCTGGCCTCCTTATCATTTCCTGCCGGGCAAGCTGCGGACGGTCGCAGGAAACTCCTAGGCCTAGGGCCAAAAGTCCTTATCAGTCAATAGCTTTCAGCAAGACCCCGCCGGGCGGCAAGACTGTTTGCACCAGTTTTGTTGCACCAGTGGCCTGCAGCGAATGTGCAGGAATCTTCATTGTTCTGCCCTCAGCGATTCTACCCAGAGCGGCGCCCAGCACCGGCCCGTGATGGAATAAGCCTATTATTTACAACATCGTGAATGCGTGCCGTCACAGCATGCTGTGACCTCTGCCTTTGGCGTGGCAAGTGCTCCTTCTCCCGGTTAAGAAAAGAGGCCGCTGGACGAACAATGACCTTCACTCTCTTCTCTCGACATCTCTCTTTGAGCCGTTCCGGCTGGCGGAACGGTGCCCTGCATCGCCTTCTCTGAATCTCCTACCTTTACGCCTCTTTCGAATTGTGGCCCCAGAAATGGGGCCCTTTTTTTGGCCTCAGGACGGCAGCGCTACCTGGCGGCCCGAAGGGCTTGCCGGGAAAGATGGTCGAGAAATAAGATCGGAAGCGGCGTCAAACAATACATGCACAGACAAGCGATGGCAGTTGTTTTTCTGTTGGCCGCCGCCGTAGCGCAGAACCGGCCTCAACCTCAAACCAACCGGCCCGAGGAGGCGAAGCCACCGGTGCGATATCCGGCGCAGCTCAGCCAGGAGCTGATCGCGTTGCGCGACGCGGCGCTGACTGACGATTATGCCTACCAGCAGGTGGCGCACCTGACGGAAAACATTGGACCCCGGTCAACCGGTTCGCCGCAGGCGGACGCGGCCGCGCGTTACGTCGGGGACGAATTGCGCAAGCTGGGGCTCGACGTTCGGCTGGAAGAAGTGAAGGTGCCGCGCTGGATCCGCGGGGAAGAGACGGCGGAACTGGTGGAGTATCCCGGACAGGCAACGGGAACTACGCAGAAGATTCTGCTGACTGCGCTTGGGGGAAATAAGCCGACACCGCCGGGCGGAGTGACCGGCGAGGTTTTGGCGGTGAAGAGCTTCGAAGAGCTCAAGGCGCTTGCGCCGCAGAAAGTGGCAGGGAAGATCGTGCTCTTCGACGCGGCTTTTGACAAGCAGAAGGCGGCGGCCGGTTTGTGGGGCGAGGCTTATGGCGAAGCCGTGGCATATCGTGCGACCGGACCGCAGGAAGCGGCGCGCATGGGAGCGGTGGCGGCGCTGGTCCGCTCTGTCGGAGGCGCGGACTACCGCTTGCCGCATACCGGGTGGAGTGAAGCGGCCGGCATTCCAGCGGGGGCGGTGACCAGCGAGGATGCCGAACTGATCGCGCACCTGGCGGCGCAAGGGACGGTGCGGATGCATCTTGTCTTGACCTCAGAAAACGGGCCGGAGGTGACCGGCTACAACGTGGTGGGAGACCTGAAGGGCAGCGAACATCCCGAGCAGGTGGTGATTGTTTCCGGGCACCTGGATTCGTGGGACCTGGGAACCGGCGCGATTGATGACGCCGCGGGCGTGGGAGTGGCGATGGAGGCTGCGCAACTGGTGCAGGAACTGCATTTGCATCCCAAGCGGACCATCCGCGTGATCGCCTGGATGGATGAAGAAAACGGCGGGCGAGGACACGACGCCTATGCGCAGGCGCACGCAGCGGAGACGGGCAATTACATCGCGGCGATTGAAAGCGACCTGGGCGCGGGGCATCCGCTCGGGTTCCAGACGCGGATCAGCGCCGGGGCCGCGCCGCTGCTGCGGCCGGTGCAGGACGTGCTGCAGAGTTTTGGGGCCGACGTGCTGCGAGCCAGCAACTACAGTCCGGGCGCGGACATTGCACCGCTGGGGCGGGCGGGGGTGCCGACGCTGGGCATCCTGCAGGATGGGAGGACCTACTTCAACTATCACCATAGCGCGGCCGACACGCTGGACAAGATTGTGCCGCAGGAACTGCGGGAAAATGCGGCGGCGATGGCGGTGATGGGCTATGCACTGGCAGACATGCCGGAGGCACTGCCGCGATAGGGGCTTACTGAATGACCTGCACAATCGGCGGGCCCATGTTGGGGTTGAAGTTCGAATCGCCGGCGTACTTCGTGTGAATGGTATGCGTGCCGGTGCTCAGTCCCGAGGTCGTGTAGCTGGCCACGCCATTCTGATCGAGAGGAAGGGTCGCGAGAATTGTGGTGCCGTCGGCGAATGTGACGCTGCCGGTGGGGATCGTAGAGATCAGGCTGGGCGCGACTGTCGCGGTAAAAGTCACGGGCTGGCCGAAGGGTGCAGGATTCTCGGAACTTGTCGCGGTGACGTAACTGCCCCCGGCGTTCAGCAGAATCGGCACTTGGTCTCCTGGGTAATCTACAACCACCAGGTCTGTCGCGTGGTCACGATTGAGATCGCCAACAACTACAAACTGAGGGCTGACCCCGGCCGCGAACTGCCGAATCAGGGGGAATGTTCCATCCCCGTGACCGTACATCACCGTCGCAGAGCCGTTGGCAATGGCCACGGCTACATCCAGAGCGCCGTCGCCATTGAAGTCCGCTACCGCAACCGAATACGGAACCCTGCCAACCGTGTAAGCTACCGGCGGCTGAAACGTCCCGTCGCCATTGCCCAAGATGATGCTGGCGATTTTGTTGGAATTGTTCGAACTCGAATTGGCTACGACCAAGTCCAGATGGCCGTCACCATTGAAGTCGCCAGTCGCGATTGAGCG
>DATIYF010000084.1:0-22750 GCA_035517775.1 Terriglobales bacterium | reverse complement strand
ATCGCACTTACCTGCTCCCGTTGCGCCAGAGCCGGGTTCGAAAAGCAGCACACGATCAGCGCCGCGGCGGCGAATAGTGCCGACCACACTCCCAATTTGCCCCGTTGCATGATCTTTATCTCCTTCCTGAGCGAAGACATTAGGCCCATCCCGCGGTTCGCCGGACCGTGCCTGCGAGGCATGAGCCAGAACAATGCTTTCTGAACTCGCGGCGGTTTCTGCTTGGCCATGAAACCAGGCCATGAAACCGGACGAAGCCATTTTTTGGGGAAGAGTGGCGGACAGTACGAATGGCTACGACTCTACAGGGGGCCTTCGTGCTGTCAAGCTAAAGTTTGGGCACAGCCTGTGGAAAACCAAGGCGAGCTGAAAGGCACCCGCGGCTCAGCACTTACTAAGTCAACTCCCCGCCGAGGACCGGGTATATGCGCCGTTTTGGTTCCAAAATGGGAAGATCAGAATGCAGCCGGCACCGGGATGGCTGCGGCCCCACTTCAGGACCCCGTTGTGCGACTTTCGCACGGGGTCTAATTTCGAAAGAAACGCCGCGGGTGAGGTTCAGGGCCTTCCGCGGCGGAGAGCGGGCTTAGTTTTGAAATCGGCGTTCCATTTTGGGAATGCCGTGGATGATGGGCCCCCAAGGGATTCGAGTGGCGCTCGCTTACCGCTCTGAGGCGGGCACGCCCGCCTTGCGCGCCTGCTCCTCCATGTCATCCAACTGCTTCTTGGCGTCATCGAGCGCCTTCTGTTTCTGCGCGATCTGCTGCTTGTAGCTGGCGTCCTGTTTGTCCCAGGCGCCGGCGTTGCGCAGGCGGTTGCCGGCATCGGCGTAGAAAGCGGCGGCGCGCAGGCGATATTCGCGCTCGGTCACATCCAGGTCGCGGGCGAGCATGTCAATCTGCTGCTTCTCGGCCGCGAGCTTGTCCTTCCACTCGCCTTCCGCCTTGGCCTTCTCCTGCTGGGCCGCGGCGTCCTTGTCGTCGGAGGCAGCGGCGGCCTGCTCGGCGCCACTCTGATCGGCGGCCTGGTCAGGCGCCGGGCCAACCACGCTCAATTTATCGTTGCGCGGCAGATTGTCGTTGTCGAACTTGCGCGCCGCCGGCACCGGTTGCTCATCGGCCTTTTCCTTGCGCACCTGGCGGGCGTAGTCGCCGAGCGATTCCTGTTGCGCGCTGAGAGGAACGGCCAGCAGGCCTGCCAGCGCCGCCATCAGAAAAACTTTTGTCATGCGAGTCATAGTCAGCTCCATCCTTCGCTGTGCTTAAGGAAGCACAGCACCATCAAACTTTTGCTAAACCGCCGCGCTCTGCGCGGTTTTTTCTCCCGCCAGAAAGCCGCCAACGGTGCGCTCCAGGCGCTCCGCCTCAACCGCAATGTCGCCTGCCAGGCGCTGCGCGCTGCCGGCTTCGCCGCCCGCGGCCACCTGCCGGGCGCAATCGGAGATCATGCCCAGCGAACTGCGCAGCTCGAGGGCCATAGCCGCCGAGAGTTCCGCCCGCAACTCTTCCTGGCGGCGGATGCGCGCAATCTCGCTGCGGTCGCTGATCAGGCAGGCCGCGCCCAGCACCGCGCCGTCGGGGGCATGCAGGCTGGTCAGGGTCATTTCCAGGACTCGAGGTTCGCCGCCCGGCGTGCTGTACTCCAGCTCCAGGCGCTGAAAGGGAGACTTCTGCTGCACGGCGGCCTGAACCGCTTCGACCACGGTGGCGCCGGTGGCGCTCGAAGCCGGCGACAGCACGGCTTCGCGAAAAATATCTTCGGCGCGCAGGCCGATGGGCGAGGCATAGCCCAGAATCTGCTTGGCGGCGGTATTGGCCTGGCGCACCAGGCCGTTGGCGCCCAGCAGCATGACTCCGCTCGAGAGATGCCCCAGCACGGCGGCGTTCAGATGCTCGGTGGCCTTGTTGCGGCGGCGTGCGATCTCGTGCTGGTTCTGCAGCTCGAATTTCTGCTGCTTCAGCTCCTGAATCACGGTTTGAAAAGCGTGCAGGGGCAGCGATTCCTCAAGCGATGGCTCTTCATCCAGAACGGCTTCGGCGGCCAGGCCGTGGCGCAGGCGGCGGATGAGAATCAAGCCGGCAAAAAAGGCGGCCGCGGAGACCATGAAGACCACCGCCATCCGCAGGAACAGAGGATTGGCCAGCACTTTCACAGCAGCCCCCAGTACCAGCGCAGAAACTGGTTTCCGAAGAAAAGCGCGACCATGGCCATGCCCCCGAGAAAGACGCCAAAGGGCATCTGGTGATAGCGCAGGGCGATGGCGGCCGAGCTCCAGGCTTTGCGGCGGGCCTGGGCGGGCGGCTCATGCAGCCGGATCTGGCGGCGGCGCGCGCGCTTTTGCCAGACCGCAAACACCGTCCATAGGCCGAACAGCGAGCCTGCGATGGAGGCGGCGAACAGGGTGAAGATGGTCAGCTTGGTGCCAAGAAAGGCCCCGATCATGGCCATCAGCTTGACGTCGCCAAAGCCCATGCCCTCCACCCCGCGCGCGCGCAGATAGATCGCGCCCGCGCCGTAGATGAACGAAGCGCCGATGATCGCGCCCAGAAGAGAATCAGCCACTGAGAGCAGCCGCCAGGAAACCTGGGCGCTCATGGCGTGGGGCACGAGCCAGGGCAGAAGCTGCGCCGCCAGGCCGCCCACGGGGACGAGCAGACTGAATGCCAGGCCGAGGGCCAGCCCGGGCAGCGTCATCTTATCGGGCAGCAGCATGGTTTCGGCGTCGGCGAAGATCAGGCCGAGCAACAGGAAACCGAAGACGCAGTATTTCAGCGCCGCCAGAGTCAGTCCCCAGTGCGCGTAGCAGGCGAGGAAAAGAAGCCCGGTAAGGATTTCCACCACCAGGTAGCGGGAAGAAATGCTCGCCCGGCAATGGCGGCAGCGCCCGCCGAGCAGCAGCCAGCTCAGCACCGGAACGTTGTCGTAAAACTGGATGGGCTGCTTGCAGCTGGGGCACGCCGACCCGGGCCAGACGATGGATAAGCCACGCGGCAGGCGGTAGATACACACGTTCAGAAAGCTGCCGAAGACCAGCCCGAAGGCGAAGATCGCCAATGCCAGAGCAGTATCCACCGTGACCCTTAGCAAGAGTTCTTTTCGAGGGAGTTTGGATTGATTATAAAGCGCTGGCAGAAGGAAGCAGTGGGTACCAAAGTACTATGGAACCATGGGGTAAGGAGCGCGAACGCCTTCATTTCAAGCGCTGAAGAGCCAGCCTTCCCCGGGGCTGCGCCTGGCCAAGGCCCAGCAGGGGCAGGGCACGCCCCGGGGCGTGCCCCGCCAACATCCTGCTGCCGGCGACTACTTTGCCTGTAAAGACTCGATGTACTTGGTCAGATTGGCCACGCGCTGCTGCACTTCACTCTCATGGCCGCCGCTCACGGTCCAGAACAAATGGCCCCACACCGGCATCTCTCTGGTTCCGTGGGCAGTAACGTCGCTCTCCCCACGAATCGTGCTCATCACCTTCATGGCGGGAAATTTCCCGCCGTTGTTCTTGCTCAGCATGGTGAGATTGGCGGGTGGGGTCTTGAGTGACTCCGCCGCCGGACCATTGCCGCTTCCATCCGTGCCGTGGCACACGGCGCAGTAGGTTTTGAACATCTCGGCGCCGGACGCGGGCGAGGTCATGGTCATGGGACCGTGCTTGACCGTAGGCTTCTGCTGGGCCTGGGCCACCAGGGTGACGCAGACAACGAACAGGGCCGCAAACATCCAGACTGCCTTTCTTACGTGCATGATTTCCTCCTAGCCGCACAGGGAAGGGCTGGGAGCCGCTTCCAAAGCGAGTCTAGGAAGCTGGGGCAAAACTGACTGTGAGCGGGGTCACGTTGAGATGTGATCTATGAGGGGAAGGGGGGCATCGCTTGGTCCAGGCGGGGAAACGATGCCAGGATGCGGGAAACCCGAGGGGAGGTACTTTACGTCCCCGGATGTGGGCATCCGGGGACGCTTTATCAACTATCCCTCACTGATTCTCCATGCTTTGGCCGCCGGAGCGGGGCCCGTGAGTGGCGGGCAGCACGCTGACCGGCGACTGCAGGGTAAAGTTGATGACGGTTTCGGAGGGCAGCTTGATCTGCTGGCCCTTGGTGGCGGCCTGCACGCCGCCGCCGACGCCAGCGCCGGCCGCGGCGCCAATGGCTGCGCCTTTGCCACCGCCGGCGATACCCCCGATGATGGCGCCCAGCACGCCGCCGGCGCCGACTTTTTCGGCCGTGTTCTTGCCGCGGGAACTGCCTTCGCGATGGTAGGAAGTGGTCTGAATATCGTAGTAACGGCCGCCGACCTTGATGCGGTCGAGTTGAATGGTCAGTTCAGAGCGGCCGGCGAACTTGCCTGCGCTCTGCACATCCACTACGTGGCCCTCGACGTCGTAGCCGGCCGCCACAACCACCTGGCCATCGGCGACCAGGGGTGAATCGAGCGTGGCGCGAAAGGTCTGGCCCGGCTGCGCGGTTTCGCTGTCAATGGGATCAATCAGACGCGCAGCAACGATGGTGCCGGCAGGAATGGTGACCTTCTGCGGCGGGGGTGGAGGCGGCGGAGGCGCCGGAGTGTTGTCGGCCGCGGGAACGGGCGCGGGGGCTGGGGCTGCATCCTGCGGCGGCGTAGCCTGAGCCACGGGGCCGGGAGCACTATCCGGGGCATCGTCGGAGGCTGCGGCAGCGGCGTGGTGATGATGGCGGCTGGGGCTGGGCTTGCGCCGCGGAGGAGGGTTCTCCGCAGGCTGCTGATCCGGCTGGGGTGCGGGCTGCTCTTGCGCGGTTTCCGCGGGCGCGGCGCCGACCTGCAGGTTATTCACCACCTGCTTGACGCCCGGCGCGGCAGCGGCATAACGGGCGGCGGCCTCGCGCTGCGCTTCGTTATCCACGGTTCCAGAGAGCGTGACGGTGCCGCTCCTGGTATCCACGGTAAGCTGCTTATCCTGCAGGCCGGAATCGGAGCTGAAACTTTTCTGAATGGTTTGCGTCACGCTTGCATCGGTCGGAGCCTTGGAGCAGCCGATCGCCGCCCCCATAGCCGCGACGAGCACGATCGCGCCGAGATGGAGAAGAACTCTCGCCTTCATAGGAATGACTCCTGACATCAGATTAGCCAGATGGTTACTAGTTTAGATGCGGGAAGCGGCCGCATTTCAGCGAAAATTGCGATGGAAATTCAATTGTTATCAGGGGCGTGGCGCGGAGCAGCGGCTGAAGCCGCATCTTTTGTGGGCCTTTTGGCGGCAGTGCTGAAAGCCGCGCCCTTCTCCAAAGCCATTTACCAGATAGGTCTTGATTCTCAGTTTGCGCAGCCAACCCTTCAGCCGCGGGGCAGGTAGCGGTAGTCGAGAATGGCGACGGCCAGTTCGCTGGCCTGTTTTTCGTCTTTCTCCCGGGGCTTGCTCTCGGCCTTGGCCTTCTTGCTCTTGCAGCGGATCACGCGCCCCTGGCACAGCACACTGGCTTTTTCCTGGCCGGAGATTTCTTCCGGCATCTCAAACATCATTTCGAGCAGGGAGTTTTGCGGCAGGCTGGCGGGGCCGGCCAGCAGCACGCCCGATTGGCTGAGATTGGTGATGGTGCCGGGAATCCAGGCGGCGGCCGCCTTGGCCCGGTAACGAAGCGGGGCGGCCAGCTTAAGGCGGCGGGCGCGGGGTACCCAGGTTGGCTTACGCTCCGGGTTCTCGTTCCTGGCGGCTTCGGCCAGGTCATGCTCGACCCGCTCGGTGCGGCGCATGGTGGTCCAATCGTATTTGTATTCGGTCGCGCACAGCATACAAATCTGGTAGTAGTGGCCGTCGGGGGCGCGCCGGGGCCAGGAAAATTCGTGGGAGCAGTGCCCCACGCTGAGAGCATCGAGTAACTTTTGCGGCATCGAAGTGGGCTGCCGGGCGGGGAAAGCCGGGACAGATCATCATCCGACAGGGCTGGCGGGGTGGGTAGGTTACGTTCGTCCCAGGAAAGCAGTGACCGAAAACAGAGTGGGCGGCGGTGGGATGAGGGCGCGGCGGGGGCGGAAATCCATCTAAGTGGATGAGCGCGTGTATGATCAGCGCGTGGAGGGCGTAGCGGCATTCGTTCTGGCGGGCGGCAGAAGCGAGCGCATGGGCGCCGACAAGGCCTTTCTGCCGCTGGGCGGAGAAACTCTGCTGGCGCGCGCCCTGGCGCTGGCGGGCACCGTCAGCGAAGAGGTGCGAATTGTGGGCGAGCGGCAGAAATTTCTGGAGTTCGGGCGGGTGGTCGAGGACCGCTACCCGGGGCATGGACCTCTCGGGGGAATCCAGGCGGCGCTCGTGGAAAGTGCGGCGGCGTTGAACCTTATACTCGGAGTGGACCTGCCCTTTGTGACGACAGAGTTGCTCGAGTATTTGTGTTCGCAGGCCAGCCAGACGGGAGCGCTGGCAACCGTGCCGCACGCGGCGGGAGGGTGGCAGCCGCTGTGCGCGGTGTACCGGCGGGAGTTTGGGCAAGCGGCCGAAACCGCGCTGCGCAAGGGCAAGAACAAGATTGACCGGCTGTTTACCCAGGTAGAGACGCGCAGGATCAGCGAAGAAGAACTGGGGAGGATGGGCTTTTCGCCGCACATGTTTCGCAACCTGAACACGCCGGCCGAGTTGGAGCAGGCGCGGCGGGAGTTGGCCAGACTCGAGCCGCTGGAATCGAAGCCGCCCGGCCCGGGAAAAAGCGGTTAGCATGGAACGGCTCCCAGGAAATTCATGAGCACGAACGGACAGACCGGGCCCTACATCGCGTTCCAGGATGTCTCGAAAGCCTTCGGGGACAATCGCGTGCTGGACGACGTGAGCTTCGAAGTGAAGACGGGAGAGACGGTGTGCATTCTGGGGCGCAGCGGCGTGGGCAAGTCGGTTTCGCTGCACCACATCATGGGATTTCTGAAGCCGGACGCGGGGCGGATCACGGTGGCCTATCAAGACATTACGGATTATTCCGAGGAGCAGATGGAGGAGATCCGCAAGAAGGTCACCATGGTATTTCAGAATGGGGCGCTGTTTGACTCGCTGACCGTGGGCGAGAATGTGGCCTTTCCGCTGCGGGAACATCAGGAGCTGAATGAAGAGCAGATTTTTCAGGTGGTCGATGGGCTGCTGGACATGGTCGGAGTGAAGCCGATGCGCGACCTGCTGCCCTCCGATCTCTCGACCGGCATGAAGCGGTCGGTGGCGATTGCGCGGGCGCTGGCGGCGCGGCCGGAGTGCGTGCTCTACGACGAGCCCACGACCATGGTGGACCCACTGATGGCGCAACTGCTGGGCGACCTGATCAAGCGGCTGAAAATCCAGCTGAACCTGACCAGCGTGGTGGTGACGCACGACATGCGCCTGGCCAAGAAGCTGGCCGACCGGGTGGTGTTTCTGCACGAGGCGCGGGTGGTTTTTTTCGGGACGTATCCGGAGATGGAGAAGTGCCGCGAGCCAATCGTGCAGGAGTTTCTCGAGCTGGATGAGCTGAAGCTGGAGGCCTGAGGAGGGGCTTTCAGCTTCCAGCCGGCAGCCCGCAACTTCGCATTGCCCGGAAAGCCCGGCGAGTAGCCGGGAGCCGCCATTCACCATGCGCATCTTTGTTGCCCTGGATATTGACGAAACAATCCGCGAGCGCATAACGCGCTTCCTGGAGGGGGTGCGGGGATTTGCTCCGGATGCGCGCTGGGTACGGCCGGAGTCGCTGCACCTGACGCTGAAGTTTATCGGGGAAAAGCCGCTGGAGAAGGTGGAAGAGATCAAGCGAGCGCTGGCGGGGAGCTCGGGCAAAACCATGGAAATTGGTTTCCGCGGTTACGGGTTTTTTCCCACCCTGAAGGCGGCGCGGGTTTTCTGGGTGGGCATTGAGGCGGGCGCGGAGCTGGCTGAACTGGCGCAAGCGATTGACCAGGCCACGGCCGCGCTGGAGGTGGCGCGCGAGGAGCACGGATTTCATCCGCACCTGACCCTGGCGCGGGGCGGAGGCGGCTCAGGCGCGCCACGCTGGAAGAAGGACGACGCGACTAACCGCAACTTTCATCTCTTACAGCAAAAGCTGGCGGCGCTGCCGGCGCCCGAATTTGGCAGCATGACGGCCCGCGAGTTTTGCCTGTATCAGAGCCAGCTCATGCGCGGCGGCTCGCGCTACACCAAGATTGCATGCTTTCCGTTGGGATAGAGCTCTGCGCTCCTCCGCCTTGTGAACCAATTCGCGATACTGAAGATTAAACCGCCGAGGACGGGCAGGACGAAGCTGGGATAGATGAGCGCTTACGTAATCACCGCCGCATTCAGCTATCTGCTGGGGTCAGTGCCCTTCGGCTATCTGCTGGTGCGGGCCTTCCGCGGAGAGGACATTCGGCAGAGCGGGAGCGGCAATATCGGCGCGACCAACGTGGCGCGCTCCTCCCCACTGCTCGGGATTGCGACGCTGCTGCTGGATGCGCTGAAAGGGCTGGCCGCGGTGCTGCTGGCGCGCTGGTTCTTCCCGGGAAATTTGACGATGGCGGGAGTGGCCGCGCTGTTCGCCATCCTGGGGCACGTTTTCCCGGTGTGGCTGAAATTTCGCGGCGGCAAGGGCGTGGCCACCGGCCTGGGGTCCTTTGTGTTGCTGGCTCCGAAGGCGATTGTGCTGGCGGTGGCGGTTTTCGTGGCCATGGTCATGCTGTTTCGTTACGTTTCGCTGGGATCCATTGTTGCGGTGGCGCTCTTGCCTTTGGCAGCCTGGCTTTTCGATGGTTATGGCCACGCACCGCGCATGCTGCTGCTGATGGCTGGGGCGGCGGTGCTGATCATTTGCAAGCACCAGGGCAATCTGCGGCGGTTGGCTGCGGGAAGGGAAAACCGCTTTCAGTGGAGGCGGGAGTGAGCCGCATCGCCATCATCGGCGCGGGGGCGTGGGGCACAGGGCTGGCGATTGTGCTGGGGCGCAAGGGCGCGCACGCCATCCGCCTGTGGGCGCATGAGGCGGAGGTGTGCGGAACCATCGCGTCGCGCCGAGTGAATGAGCGATTTCTTCCCGGGTATTCCGTGCCGGAATGCGTCTTGCCCACACAGAGCCTGGAAGAAGCGCTGCGCGGGGCGGAGATTGTGGTCAGCGTGATGCCCTCGCAGCACTGCCGGGGCCTGTTTCAGGCCATGCGGCCGTGGCTGCGGCCGGAGATGCTGATGGTGAGCGCCACCAAGGGGCTGGAAGAGAAAACCCTGCGCCGCATGAGCGAGGTGGTCAGCGAGGTGGTTGCTGCTGCGGGCGGATTTTCGGCGCGCATCGGCGCGTTGAGCGGGCCATCGTTTGCCAGGGAGGCGGCGCGAGGCGACCCGACCGCGGTCACCATCGCTTCGCACGATGCGGAACTGGCGGAGACGGTGCAGCGGGAATTCAGCGACCCGCGCTTCCGGGTTTACACCAACGACGATGTGGCGGGCGTGGAACTGGGCGGAGCGTTAAAGAATGTGATCGCGATTGCCGCCGGAGTTTGCGATGGTCTGGGGCTGGGGCACAACTCGATTGCCGGGCTGATTACCCGCGGCCTGGCGGAGATGACGCGGCTGGTCATAACCTGCGGCGGGCGGCAGGAAACCATGGCCGGACTCGCCGGCCTGGGCGACCTGGTGCTGACCTGCACGGGCGAGCTATCGCGCAATCGCGGCGTCGGTGTGGAATTGGGCCGCGGGCGAAAGCTGGTGGAGATTATCGCCGGGATGCACGGCATGGTGGCTGAGGGCGTATTCACCACTCGCGCCGCGGTTGCGCTGGCGCGGGCACACGGGGTGGAGATGCCGATCAGCGAACAGATGCACGCGATTCTGGAGGACGGCAAGGCGCCCAGCGATGCCATTCACGAACTGATGACGCGGAGCGCAAAGCGGGAGAAGTAAGTTCTCAGCTTCTAGTTCTCAGCTTCCAGCTCTCAGATTTGGGGTTTCATCTTTCGGATTTCATCTTCCGGCCGTCGGCTGGAGTTAGGTCTTGCGCGTTTGCGGAGCGGCCAATTTCCAGCTCATGCTCGGTCAGTTCTTCGCATTGGGCGTCGAGCGCTTCGTACTGGGCGCGATACTCCCGGCGGAAGGCTTCATAGGCTTCGCGGGACTGCCAGAAATCCCGCGTCTGATAGCGGCGGGGATGGTTTGGGTCGCGCTGCAGTTCAGTGCGGATGTATCCGCTGTCTTGGCGAAACAGCTGGGCCCAGGCGCCTTCCGGGCCGTAGATTTCTTCGAAGCGCCGCTCGTGACCCGGACGAACCTGGAACTGCCACTCAATCACAAACATATTGCCGCCTGCCAGGGTCTTGATCACCAAGGAAACCCGTCAACCACAAAGGGCACGAAGGTACACCAAGGAAAACCACTACAGCCTGGCCACGCCGGGCGTCGCGGTACTTTCGTAATGAAAAGCACTCAGGAGGGCGGCCGTTTTCGCGGCATCTGACCAGTAGAATTTTGAAGAACCTCAATTCTCTGGCCGTGCGTTGCCACGGTGCTGCGGATGCCGTGTCTCTAAAGCTGCGTCTTCCATCCCGGATCCCCATTCTCTACGTCATCCTCAGTGTGCTTCTGCTGATCAGCGTGGTGCCCATGTATTTTTACTCGGCCAAGGTGGAAGAGATCAACCGCGACCGGCTGATCACCAACGAGCGGCTGCTGCAGAACACGGTAACGCGCTCGCTGGCCGATGACATCGCGCAGCGGCAGGAATCGCTGCGGCTGATGCTGGCCAATCTGGGCTCTGCCCTGCAGGTGGCGAGCGGCGGGGACATCAGCGGCGACAACGTGGAAGCGCCCGAGCTGCGCGCCATGCTGGAGACGTTCGTGTCTTCCTCCGACGACGTGGCCTACGTCACCCTGCTGAATTCCGATGCGCGGGGAATTTCCGCCGGGCGCATTGCCCCGGATGCGTTTCTGCAGCGCGAGCTGGAGCGCGGTTACGCTGCCGCCCGCGAAGGCCGCGTCTATAACGGGTCGGCGTTGCTGGTGGGCACCGGGGCGGCGGCGCGCACGGTGATTCTGGTGAGCACGCCGGTGACCTCCGGCGGACATTTCATGGGCATGATCGGAACGGTGGTGGACCTGCAATACCTGATCCGCCGACTGAAGGAAGTGGAGCGCGGCGGGCTCACGCCTTATGTGGTGGACAGCGCGGGACGGCTGGTGGCCGGCACCGATCCGGAATACGTCACCGGGCAGGACATGAGCGGGCTGGAAATCGTGAAGAATTTCGTCGAAGGCAGCCGGGTGCAGCAGGTGGCGGCCACGCGCGAGTTCACACTGCACGAGAAGGGCGGCGAGGTGAAGATGCTCGGCACCTACAGCCCGGTGCTGAATCTGGATTGGGCGGTGGTGGTGCAGAAACCCACGGCCGAAGCCTATCGCGGGGTCTATGAAGCGCAGCGCACCGCCCGCATCCTGGCGCTGGTGGCGGTGCTGCTGAGCGTGGCCATCAGCATCGGCGCGGCGGAGAGAATCACTCATCCCTTGAAGGTGCTGACCGAATCCAGCCGGGCCATCGGGCAGGGAGATTTTTCCCAGCGGGTGGCGCTCAAGAGCCGCACCGAGATCGGAGAACTGGCCGCCACCTTCAACCTGATGTCGGAGGAGTTGGAGCATTTTGTGGACGATCTCAAGCAGGCGGCGCTTGAGAACCGCGAGCTGTTCATGGGCTCCATCCAGATGCTGGCGGGGGCGGTGGATGAAAAGGACCCCTACACGCGCGGCCACTCCGACCGGGTGACCCGCTATTCCATGCTGATCGCAAAGGAGCTGGGGCTTTCCGACGACGCCATTGAGATCGTGCGGGTCTCGGCGCAGCTACATGATGTGGGCAAGATCGGCATTGAAGACCGCATCCTGAAGAAGCCGGGGGCGCTGACCACCGAAGAGTTCGAGATCATGAAGACCCACACCACCAAGGGCAAGAACATTCTGGGCCCGGTGCCGCAGCTGAAGGAGATGTTGCCGGGAATCGAGCTGCACCACGAGTCGCTGGATGGGCGCGGCTATCCGCTGGGCCTGAAGGGCGATGAGATTCCCCTGCTGCCGCGCATCATCGCGGTGGCCGACACGTTTGACGCTCTTACCACTAACCGGCCGTATCAGAAGGCGTACGATCCGCTGGATGCGCTGAAAATCATTCAGTCGCTTTCGGGTAAGCGGCTGGACCCGGCGGCGGCGGCGGCGATCCATGCCATTTACCAGCGCGGCGAAATTCGCGTGCACCGGGCGACGGTGGCGGCCGCGCCAGCCAATGAGCCTGCACCTCAGGACGGCGAAGCCGCGCCGGCCACGGCAGCGGCCACCACCGGGGCGTAGAATCCGCAGGCGATGTTCTCTTAACACGGTCTTTCCGCATGGGCCGCGCCTCCCGCGGTCATGGCTATAATGAAAATTCAGGGCATGGGCCCAGCTTCTGATGATTCAAACCCTGTTCGGCAGCACCGAGGAGAAACCGCGCTTTTTTGACCGCATGAAGGAAGCGGTGGCGCGTACGCGGGAGAGCCTCGCCGAGCGCATGGAAGACGCGGTCTCATTCAGCAAGGAAATTGACCGGCACACGCTGGACGAGCTGGAAGCGACCCTCATCAGCGCCGACCTGGGAACGGTGACTACGGGGGAAGTGCTGGAAAAGCTGCGCGAGAAGGCCGACCGCAAGCAGATCAAGAACGTGGATGAGCTGAAGCGGCTGCTGAAAGAAGAGTTGCTGGCGATTCTGAGTTCGGCCAACGGACGGCCGGTGCAGAAGGTGGAAGGCACGCCGGAAGTGATTCTGGTGGTGGGCGTCAACGGAACCGGAAAAACCACCACCATCGGCAAGCTGGCGCAGACGCTGCGCGCGCAAGGGAAGACGGTGCTGCTGTGCGCGGCGGATACGTTTCGCGCCGCCGCCATTGAGCAACTGGAGGTCTGGGGCGAGCGCACGGGGACGGAAGTGATTCGCACCAAGGCCGGCGGAGATCCGGCGGCGGTGCTGTTTGACGCGCTGCAGGCAGCGAGCGCGCGGCATACCGATTACGTGATCGTGGATACGGCCGGCCGCCTGCATACCAAGAGCAACCTGATGGCGGAGCTGGAAAAAATGCGCCGCACGGCCGAGCGGATTATCGCAGGCGCGCCGCATGAGACTCTGCTGGTGATGGATGCCACGACCGGCCAGAACGGCCTGCAGCAGGCGCGGCTGTTCACGCAATCGGCAGGCGTTACCGGCATTGTGCTCACCAAGCTCGATGGCACGGCCAAGGGCGGCGTGGTGGTGGCCATCTCGCGGGAGCTGGGACTGCCCGTGCGCTACGTGGGAGTGGGAGAGAAGGCGGGCGACCTTCTGCCCTTCGACGCCAAGGATTTTGTGGAGTCGCTGTTCGCATGAGCCGCCTTCACCACGGAGACATGGAGGCCCGGAGAAAGGCAGATATGTCAGTCTTCCTGGAAGTTCTCATTGCCGTGGCAGCCATTTCACTGGTGGGGCTGTTTCTGCGGAGGCTGCTTCGCCCCGGAGCTCCAGCAGAACCGATTGATGACCCGTTTGCTCTGGTGCCGGCGACGAGGAAAGGCGGCCCTAAAGGCAGAGCGGCCGCGGTTGCGATTGAAGAACCCGATGACGACGGCCCAACCGATTTCTTCCCGCCGCGAAGAGTTTGAGTTTACATGCATCTCCGTGCCTCTGCGGCTCCGTGGTGAAATAATTCTTCTGTGATGGGGTCTCATTCTCATGACGAAGCCTTTCTGCGGCGTGCGCTGGAGCTGGCGCGCCAGGGAACGAGCCTGACTTCGCCGAATCCGATGGTGGGCGCGGTAATCGTGGACGCGCAGGGCGAAGTGGTGGGCGAGGGCTTCCACACTTACGACGGCGTGAAGCACGCCGAGATTCTGGCGCTGGAGCAGGCGGGCGCGAGGGCCAAAGGCGCAACCCTGTACATCAACCTGGAGCCCTGCTCGCACCAGGGACGGACGGGACCGTGCGCCGATGTTCTGATCGCCGCCGGTATTCGCCGGGTGGTGGCCTGCATGCAGGACCCGAACCCGCAAGTCAGCGGGCAGGGCTTTGCCCGGCTGCGGGCGGCGGGGGTATCGGTGGCTTCCGGCATTCTGGAAGAGGAAGCCAAAGTTCTGAACGAGGCCTTTGCCAAATACATTCGCACGCGTACGCCTTTGATCACGCTGAAGGCGGCGATGACGCTCGACGGCAAGATTGCGCCGCCGCCCAGCGAATCGCACAATCCCACGGCGCTCGGCACCGCCGGGGCCACCGGCGGCTGGATCACCAGCGAGCCGGCGCGCGAGCACGTGCAGCAGCTGCGGCACCAGAGCGACGCGATTCTGGTGGGCATTGGCACCATTGTGGCCGATGATCCCCTGCTCACCGACCGCACCCGGGGCCCGCGGCGGCGGCGACTGCTGCGCATTATTGTGGATTCCCTGCTCCGCCTGCCGCTGGAGTCGCGCGTGGTCAAGACGGCGCAGGAGGACGTGCTGGTGCTGTGCTCGCTGGCGGAAGAGAACCGGAAAAAACAGCTGCAGGACCACGGCATTCGAGTGGAGCAGATTGTGCCCACCTCGGCCGACGGGCGACCTACGATGCTGGGCATTGCGCGCCTGCTGGGCGAGATGCAGATCACCAGCCTGCTGATTGAAGGCGGAGCGCTGGTGAACTGGGCGGCGCTCTCTTCCGGCCTGGTGGATAAAGTGTTTCTCTACTATGCCCCGAAGATTCTGGCGGGCACGGGCTCGGTTCCTTTCGCCGCCGGCGCGGGCTTCCAGCACCTGGGCGAGGCCGCGCATGTGAAGTCATTCTCGTTGCACCGCTTCGGAGAAGATTTTGCCGTAGAGGGATATTTGCGGGACCCCTACGGAGAGTAGCGCGGTTAATTTTCCATTGCCAACTTCAAGCCAGGGACGCTGAGTGAAAGACGAAATCTGCCTGCGACTGGCCACCCGGGCGGATGCTGCCGCCATTGCCGCCGTGTTACGCGAGGCGTTTGGCGAATTTCAGCCCCTGTACACACCGGAAGCCTTCCCTCGAACCGTCATTGGGGCGGAAGAGGTTGAGCAGCGCATACAGGAAGGGCCGGTTTGGGTTTCGATGGTTGCGGGGGAAATCGCGGGCACGGCCTCGGCGGTGGCGCAGGGGCAGATTTTTTATATTCGGGGCATGGCGGTGGTTCCCTCCGCGCGGGGAAAGGGAATCGCGCGGCGGTTGCTGGAGGAAATCGACAAGGCCGCGCGGCAGAACTCTTGTAACCGCCTGCGGCTGAGCACCACGCCATTTCTTGAGTCGGCCATCCGGCTCTATGAGCGCTTCGGCTTCACCCGCGAGCCAGAGGGCATCCGCGACTGGTACGGAACCCCGCTGTTGTTCATGGAAAAGGCGATCGGTTAAGGCCTCAGCCGCAAGAGCTCTCACCACGAAGGACACGAAGGTACACGAAAGGAAGGCAACGCTTCGCGTTCCTTTGTGACGTTTGTCGTGGATCCGGTTTCTAACGGCTGGAAGCGAAATGTATGATGTGCTGTTATGTTCACCGGCATCATCGAGGAAGTCGGGCGCGTCGCCAGCATCGTGGAGAAGCACGGCAACCGCCGGCTGACGGTCTCGGCCTCCAGGCTTACGCAAGAGCTTGCTCAAGGTGCGAGCATCGCGGTCAGCGGCGTTTGCCTGACCGCGGTCGAGATCAAGGCCAAATCGTTCGCCGCGGACCTCGCGGAAGAGACCTGGAACCGCACGTCCTTTTCGCGAATGAAGAAGGGCGCGCGGGTGAACCTGGAGCTTCCGCTGCGCGCCGACGGGCGCTTCGGCGGCCACATTGTGCAGGGGCACGTGGATGGCACCGGGAGATTTCTGGCGCTGGAGAAAATTCGCGGCACTGATAATTTCTGGCTGCGCATCGAAATTCCGCCTGAACTGGCGCGCTACGTGATCTTTAAAGGCTCGCTTTCGATTGAAGGCATCAGCCTGACGGTGGCAAAGATGGAAGGCACGCTGGTCACCGCCGCAATCATTCCTCACACCGTCAAGATGACGAACCTGAGCTCACTCAAGCGCGGCGATGCGGTGAATCTGGAAGTGGACATGATCGCGAAATACGTGGAGAAGATGATGCGCGGCGAGACTGAGGGCAGGATTACGGTGGAGCGGCTGGTGAGCGAGGGGTTTTAAGTTCTATGCTGCCAATAAGCGCTTACGCAGGGAGCACCCATCGCATGAGTTAATTTTAGCCTTTCTGCCTCGGGGGTCAGGCATTAGAATAGATATCAAGCCGAAAATGGCATTTTTGCAGGGGATTAAAGCATGACCGTGCCAAGACAACAGGCCCCGCCTCCCCCTCCGCGCCGTCCACCACCCAAGCCTCTCAAAAAGGGCGGTTAAGGAAGGCGTACAGGGCGAAGCCACCAGCAAGGGCCAGAAAGCCGATGGCAGTAAAAAGGAATAGCGCACCGCGCGTTACCCATCTTGCTTTCTTTTCGCTTTCTGTCTGGTTGACTTCCGCCGTGTCAATCAGCTCCAAAAGTATGCCTTCGAGTGGTTCCTCGACCCTAGCGTTGGGATTTTCTCTCCGATAGCTGTCGACGTCCTTAACCCACTGAACCATACCTCGCGTCGGGAAGGTCTTGTACTCTCGAACCAAGGCGGCGATCAAGAGCATTATTCCGGCACACAAACTGAAAGCTGCACTTGTGCCACACAGCTCAATTGCTGTTCTGCTGCACGGCGCAGCCGCATCCTTGCTCAGGTTTATCAATTGGATTGAGGCGCTGAAGACAAACGCTGTAAATACCAGATAAAGAGATGTCTTCACGCTCATCTCCGCGCTCAGGTTGTGCATTACTTGGTCTTGACTCTTGGCCACCCCGAACAAGGCTTGTTCAATCTCGTTTGGCATTCTCGCGGACGCTCCTTTCAGAGCTGGTTGGCCCGAATTTGGATTTTCAATTTGGCGATTAGCCCCCCCGATTGGACATCTCCAGGCAACTTGCTTACTTCAACAGCTTTCTTCTCACCATATCGAGCGCCTGCTGCGAGGCGAACCAGCGGATGCGCTCGCGGTCTCCGAGGAAATTGCGCTCAAGCACTTCGGTATGGCGCTCGTCGGCCAGGGCGTGGAACACCAGCCCAACGGGCTTTTCGGCAGTGCCTCCGCCGGGGCCGGCCACGCCGGTAACGCCAAGGCCGAAGGTTGTGGCGCAGCGCTTGCGGATTCCTTCGGCTAAGGCCATCGCTACCTCGCGGCTGACCGCGCCGTGCTTCTTGAGCAAGCCCTTGGGTACGCCGGCAAATTCGGTCTTCAGTTCGTTGGAGTACACGATCGCCCCGCCGCGAAAATAGCGCGAGCTGCCGCTGACCGAAGTCAGGCGCTCGCCCACCAGGCCACCGGTGCAAGATTCCGCTACCGACAAGGTAGCCCCGCGCATCTGCAGGTGATAGCCGACGATCTGCTCCAGCGACTCGCCGTTGTCTGAAAAGACAAAGTCGCCCAGTTCCTGCTCCAGTTCTGCCGCCAGGGCATCCACGCGGCTCTCGGCCACCTGCGCCGAGGCGGCCCGGGTCCGCAGATGGAGCTGAATTTCTCCCTTGGCAGCCAGAATGGTGGTCTGGATATCGGCGTGTCTCTTGTAGATGGGAGCGACGCGCGCGTCGCATTGCGACTCCGGCATAAGGGCAATGCGCAGTACGCGCGTGGCAATGAACTCTTGCGGCAGGCTGGCCCGCAGGCGCTCCAGGCACTGTTCTTCGAACAGGCCCTGCAGCTCATGCGGCGGGCCGGGCAGCAGTAGAACCAGGCGCCCGCGGCCATCATAGCGAGTGTTGATCCACTGGCCGGGCGCGGTGCCGTTGCGGTTGGGCAGCACGGTCGCGCCGGCAACAATATCAGCCTGCTTAGCGTTGTTGGCAGACATCTTCCAACCGCGCGCGGCGAAGCGCTGCTGCAGGCGGGCGACGATTTCCGGGTCGCGGTGCAGTTCCAGGCCCAGGGCTTCGGCGACCGCCTCGCGGGTCAGGTCGTCTTCGGTGGGGCCCAGTCCGCCGGTGAAAATGATAAGTTCGGCGCGCGCGAGAGCAAGTCTGGCGGCGGCAACCAGGTGCTCGCGGTTATCGCCCACGATGATTTTGAAAATGACCTCGACGCCCAGCTGATTGAGTTTTTCGGTGAGATAAAGTGAGTTGGTATCGCGCCGGTACGGGGTCAAAAGCTCAGAGCCGATGGCGATGATCTCGGCGTTCACGCAGGGAAGTTTAAATGAAAATCATGGGAATGTTTGGAGCTGGGGAACGGCGTGGGAGGGTGGCGCTTCGAGGCCTAATCGCCAGTCCTATTCGGGGAGCGGCACGCCCTGAATGTTCCAGGAAAGGCGGTGCACGGCGCCGGTGGTGGCCAGGACGGCTGAACGGCCGGGCGCGCAGGCGAGTCCCACCAATCCGTTGCCTGCGACTTGCAGAGAAGCTTTGCCTTCAGGCGTGATCTTCACAATCCCGCGCTTGCCCCCGAGAGACGCCGCCACGTAGAGATTGCCTGCCACGTCGAAGGCCAGGCCCTGCGGGCGCCCCAGTCCGCGGTAGAAGTTGGAAACCGTGCCGTGCGTATCAATCTTGTAGACGCAATCGAAGCTGGAAGTGGTGGGCCCGGTCACAAACAGGTCGCCGCCCGGGCCGAAGGCCAGGTGGTAGGCGGAAACGCTGGGCTCGAGCGTGGCAAAGACGAAAATCTGGCGGTCGCGCGCGATCTTGAAAATGGTGCCGCTGCGGTCGCCGACGTAGAGATTTTCCTGCCGGTCGAAGGCGATGCCGGTGGCCACGCCCATGCCCTCGGCATAGGAGGACATGGTGCCGTTGGGGGCCACGCGATACACCGTGCCATCAAAGCGCGAAGAGACATACATTTCTCCCTTGCGGTCGAAGGCGATGGCGGTGGCATTCATCATCTCGGGCACGAAGGGCTTCATTTCGTAGTTGGTGTCAATTTTGTAGATCGCCACCGGGACCTTCTGCCCGCGCGAACCGGAAAAAGTGACGTAGATATTGCCTTCGGCATCGAGCGCGGGATTGGTTACGGGGTGCAGGTTTTCGGCGATCTGCACCGCCACATTTACTTCGTGGGGATTGCTGGAGTGGCCGTTGGTGGAAACCACGACCGGGCCGGAGGAGGCGCCAAAGGGCACGCGGGCCACCAGAAAATCATCGGCGCTCACCACCACCGAGCCTTCCACCTCACCGAACTTCACCTGCGGGCGGCGCAGCTCGTGGGGACGCAGGCCGCTGCCGGTGATGCGGATCTCTCCGCCCGGCAAGGCCGCTGAAGGCGCGACGCCTTCAATGTGCGGATTGCCGTTCACGTTCTTGCGGCCAAGCAGGCGGTCGGAAATTCCCATGGAATCAACTTCCTTGTGGCGTAAGGCGCAGGCTAGCGCGGCAACCAGCCGAAATGCAGCACCAGGTGCATGATGGCCAGGGCGTACAGACCGGCGGCCACGTCATCGAGCACGATGCCTGCGCCCTCAGGCAGCGCTTCCAGTTGACGCACCGGCGGCGGCTTGGTGATATCGAACCCACGAAAGAGTATAAAACCCAGCAGCAGAGATTTCCACGAAACCGGCAGGGCGATCAAGGTGATGAGCTGGCCGGCCACTTCATCAATCACCACGAATTGAGGGTCCTTCAGGCCAGAGGCGCGGGCTACTCGGGTGGCGGCGGGAATGCCCACGGCAATGGCGGTCAGCGCCAGCAAAATCGCCGCCAGAAGCTGCCTGGAAGGCGGGAGCCAGAGGCTCAGCAGCCACCAGAGCAGAACTGTAGCCGCCGATCCCCAGGTGCCGGGGCCGGGGCGCAGCCGGCCGGCGCCGAAGAAGGTAGCGGCAAGTCTTGCCCACAGCGGTGCGTTCGGCCGTTGATTCTTCACGCGAGTGGCGCAACCGAGATCATTTTCGGGGACCGCCGCTTGGGTCTGCGTCTGCGCCTCCGTCGCTATCCCTCAGGGGGGAAGAAACCACATAAGCTCCGCTGGCCCAACGCCCCAGATCAATGGTACGGCAGCGCTCACTGCAGAAGGGGAACTCGGCCCCGCCGCGCTTCACCGGTTTCTTGCAAATGGGGCAGCGGAGCTTGAGCGACCGCTTGCGCGCCATAGGCTCACGCAACCTTCGCCATGATCCTGCCCACCAGATCGTAGTCGTGGGCTTCGGTGATCTGGCAGCGATAGAACTGGCCCGGCTGGGGATCCAGGCCATCAGGGACGTCGTTGACGAAAACCTTGCCATCAATTTCGGGCGCGTGCATGACGGTGCGGCCTTCGAGCAGAAGATCGGTTTCCTCGGAGACGCCCTCCAGCAGCAGGTCGAACTCCTGTCCGACCAGCGCCTTCTTCTTCCGGCGGCTGATGCCCTGCTGAATCTTCATGAGTTGTCGGCGGCGGCGCTCAATTTCGCGCACCGGCAGTTTGTTTTCCAGCCCGAAGGCCGCAGCACCCTCCTGATCGGAGTAGCGGAAGGCGCCCATCCAGTCGAATTCGGCCGCGCGCACGAATTCGCACAGCTCGCCGAATTCTTTTTCGGTCTCGCCGGGAAATCCCACAACAAACGTGGTCCGCAGGGTGAGGCCGGGAATGGCACGCCGCATCTTTTCAATGGAGCGTAGAAAAACCTCAGCGCCGGCGCCCCGCTTCATGCGCTTCAGCACCGCCGGGGAGGCGTGCTGCAAGGGCACATCCATGTAGGGGCAGATTTTTTCGTTGGCGGCGATGGTTTCGAGCAGGCGCCCCGTGATCTTGTTGGGGTAGGCGTACAGAAAACGCACCCAGCGCAGCCGCTCAACCCCCGCCAGCCGTTCCAGCAGCCGTGCCAGGCCGTCTCTCAGCCCCAGATCTTCGCCGTAGCAGGTGGTATCCTGGCCAACCAGCGTGATTTCGCGAACGCCGCGGGCAGCCAGGCGCTCGGCCTCAGCCGCCACCGATTCAAACCCGCGTGAACGGAACTTGCCGCGCAACTGCGGAATGATGCAGAAGGTGCAGGGGTGATCGCAGCCCTCGGCGATCTTGATGTAGGCGCGGTAAGGCGGAGTGGACAAAAGCCGCGGCGTATTTTCATCGTAGAGATAAGCAGGCAAGTCGGCGAGTGCGCCGTCCCATGCGCCGCGGGAAAAGCGTCCCTGCGATTCGCGCAAATCCCCTTCCGGACGTGAGTTCAGAATGCGGAAAGGAGAGGCGGCGTTTCCAACCCCGGCTGCGTCCAGAATTTTTTCCAATTCGCCGGTACCTACCACGGCGTCTACTTCAGGAATATTTTTTCGGATCTCCTCACCAAAGCGCTCGACCAGGCAGCCGGCGACGATCAGTTTCCGCGCCCGTCCACAGCTTTTATGCCTCACCATCTCCAGAATGGCATTCACCGATTCCTGCTGCGCGCTCTCAATGAAAGAGCAGGTGTTAACTACAATGATATCAGCGTCTTCGGTGCGATTGGTGAGGGTGGCGCCGGCCCGCGACAGCAGCCCCATCATGACCTCGCTATCCACCAGGTTCTTGGGGCAGCCCAGGCTGACAAATCCCACTTTGGCAGCCGAAGCAAGGTTGGATTCTGTAGTTTTCAAGTAGTTCTCACCGAGCAGGACGGGCGATTTCCCCACCGCCCAGATGCAATTTTAGCATCTGCCCTGCGTGGTTAGGGGCTTATGAGAAAGCAGTTGGGCGCGAAAAAGCCGCATCAAGAAAGGCATGGTGAAAAACCAAAGTAAGTTGCGCGCCTTCGTGCTACTCTAATACACATTCACTATCATTAATTTCACGCCACTTTGCCAGCGGGAGGAGAGATGGCACGGATACGGTATGCGGTAGTGGTGCTGTGTGCTGCAGCAATGCTGACGGCGAGCGCGGCCGCCCAGAACAACGAAATTTCCGGGGCGATTGGCCGCATCTTCATCAGCGATCAGGGCGTGCCGGGCACCTTCCTGGCTGACAGCAATATCCACTTCGGGGACCAGCTCAGCTACGAACTCAACTACGGCCACCGCTTCGTGGATATCGGCGTCGCCGCCTTGACCGTGGAAGTACCCTTCGTGTTCTCCATTGATCAGAAGGTCAACTTTACCCTGGGCAACGTGCCCAAGAGCTTCAATTCCTACTTTCTAACCCCTTCCGCCCGCATCAACTTCTTCCCCAACGCCGGGTTTTCCCCGTGGATCAGCGGCGGGGGCGGCTTCGGGCGCTTTGCCGAGAGTTCGGAACTGGAAGACGGCAGCCATAACCCCGGCTCGACAGGAACAACCGTAGGCGCCGCCCAACTGGGGGTCGGCCTGGATGTTCGCCTGCTGCGCTCGGTCATGCTGCGGGGCGAGGTGCGCGATCTCTACTCCGGCAAAGTGCAGTTGAACGTGAATCCGCAGTCCAAGCAGCACAATATTTTTGCCGGAATCGGCCTGAGCTGGCGCTTCTAGCCAGGCTCGAGAACTTCACTCAACAGATAAAGGCCTCAGCCTCGCACTGAGGCCTCAACTTCCTCCCAAGCTTCGGGCAATTTGCCGGCGTCTTGGGCCGAACCGCCAAAGCGGGCGCTTTCGTAATGGGTGGTGAAACGCTCGACCGGCTGCCTTACCTTGTGGTTGGCAATGGTCGCGGCGAACTCGCGCGGGGTCAGCGCGGCCGGCTTACGCCAGCCCCGCCGGGCCAGGCTGCGCACCATGCGCTCATACCAGATGGTGGCGGCTTGCCGGGGAGCGGCTTCAGGATGCCGGGCCAGCCGTTGCTCTGCGAACATTCGCCAGAGGCGGCCGATATTACCGAGCAGAATTACCAGGGCGATAAGCCCGGCCGCGCC
>DATIYF010000083.1:0-107112 GCA_035517775.1 Terriglobales bacterium | reverse complement strand
CATCCTATCGTTCATCCTCGACATTATTTTGGCCGGCTATCTCGGTTGGGAAGTTTTCCAGTTCAGTGGGCGCTATCGGCAGCTCAAGCAGGAAGTTGCGAATGGAGACACCCGGGCCCGGCTTCGCATTTATTATCGGGCACTCGTCTTTGAATGGATGAGCGCATTACTGGCCCTGCTGGCGCTCGGATTTGACTGGAATAAGCTCAATCCCAAGTCTCTGGCGCTCGACGGTTCCAACCTGATGCGGCAGCTCTTGCCGAATGGCAGTTTTGACCGGGGTGCGGCTACCGGCATTGTTGTTGGCCTGGCGCTGGGAACGGCCGGGTTTATCGTAGCCCGGCTCAGAGCAAACCGCCGGGCCGCGAACGCCCCCGCTGCCCCTGCGTCGGCGCCGTGGTGGCGCAAGTTGCTGCCCGATTTCTCTGCCCTGCTGCCTGTTACCGCTCACGAGAGAATGGTGTGGGCGGCGGTGGCGGTGAGCGCCGGCATTTGTGAAGAGGTCGTATTTCGCGGATGGCTGCTGGCAACTCTGCATGGCCCGCTTGGCTTGCGCGGGACAGCGTTGATCGCCGTGGCCGCGGCGGCCTTCGGGTTAGCGCATGCCTATCAGCGGATCGCTGGCGTGCTGCTTACATCGTTGGCCGGAGCGCTCTTCTGCGTGCTCTATGTGGCCACCGGCTCCCTGCTCGTGCCCATCCTGCTGCACATCCTGGTTGATCTGCGTTTCGCCTTGTTGCCGGCGTCACGCGCACAGAAGCCGCAGACATCGTACGCCTGACTCCCGGACTGCGGGGGTTATAACTGGGCCCGCTTGGCCGCACTGAGGGTTCTGTCGTAGATCCACAGCAGCGCAGCCGTCCCCAGGCCTACTCCGGTCACCACCCACCACATTCTGGCCGGCTGATGCATGACTTCCCCGAAATGGTGGAGCAGCGTGCCGCCGAACCAGCCGCCGATGAGCGATCCAATGCCAATCGGCAGAAAGGCAAAACCCATGTACGTGCCCTGCTGCTCGGCCGGCGCGAGCCGTGAGATGTATTCGTAATATCGCGGCGCCTGGATGATCTCGCCCAGCGCCAGCACAAAAAGCGAAAGCACTGCCCCCGCTACCGTCGGTTCGAAGGCAAGCACCAGCCACGAGAGAGACGTGATCACCGTCCCCAGAATCACGGCGTGAAATGCCGGAATTTTTCGCGTAAGAGCATTCAGCAGCACGGTGAGACAAATGACCGTCAGCCCGTCCGTCACGAGGATGAGCTCGACGTCAGCACTCGAGTTGACGTAGGCCTGGATGTAGCCCGGCAGGCTGATGTACTGCTGCCAGAAGACCACCCAATACCCCGTGAAGAGCACCAGAAACCACATGAAGCGGCTGATTCCGGCAAGCGCAAGCGCCAGCAGCGCGACCCAAACCCACCAGGGAAGAGCGAAGGGATGAATGAACATTGCGATGCGAAGCAGCAGGGCCATCCCCAGCACCGGCAGGACGAGCCTCGCATGGCCGACGACTACGCAGAAGTTCTTCGCCACCACCGCGATCGACGGCGGAGGAGCTTGGCCGCTTCTGCGCGGCTCGCGAAAAAAAATCAGCACCACAAAAAACATCGCGAAGACGCTGAGCGCGGCCACGCGGTAAACATTCTCCACGCCCAAATGCCGGTGCGCCCACGAGGCAAAGTACGGCCCCGCCGCTCCCCCGATATTGACCATCGTGTAGTAAAGCGAATAGCCGATGGAGCGGACATTCTCCTTCGAAGCGCGCGCCGTCGTGCCCACCACGCTGGGCTTGACCAGTGAAATGCCCAGGGCAGGAAGCACCAGAATCACGCCCACAAAGAGTCCCAACGGCAGGGCATTGCGTACCGGAGCCAGCCAGGGCGCCGCGATTGAGCCGATCAGGAAATAGGCAACGCTCAGGATGAGGTAGGCCGCGGAGAGTGCGCGGCGAAAGCCCAACCGGTCGGCCGCTGCCCCGCCAAAGGCCGCAAGGAACCAGACCATGCCGCCAAAGATCCCCGTGAGCGTTCCCGTCTGCTCGGTCGAGAAGTGCAGCCGGTCCTGCAAATACAGCGCGAGTGACGCGAAGGCCCCGTAATAGGAGAGGCGCTCGAAAATCTCGGTGATGTTCGCGACCCAGAAGGGCCGCTCAAACCCGGTGCGGATTTCCCGCAGGCGTTGGGCAAAGCTCAATCCATGGCTCCTGGCAGCTTGGGTCCCAGCCGTTCCCGCAGTTGGCCGGCCGACAACCCTGCTATGCTCACCACTTTTCTGCGGCTGGTTTGGCCGGAGGCTATGGTAACGGAGGAGCGCGGCAGCCGCAAAACTTTCGCCAGCAATTCAACCCCGCCGAAGAAGTACGAATTTCTTCGGCCAAGTCTTCCTTCGTGCTCCTTCGTGTCCTTCGTGTTGATGCATTTCACGGAAAGCTTCAACTGGTATCCACCGACTCCGCTCGCTAAAATACAAGAACGATGGCCTCTTCTCCGCAAGCTGATCCCATTTATGACCTGCTCAAGCGCTCCAAAACCATTGCCGTAGTCGGGCTTTCCGACAGCCCGCTCCGTCCCAGTTACGGCGTCTCCGCCTACATGCAGGCGCACGGCTATCGCATTATTCCGGTCAATCCCAACATCAAGGAGTCGCTGGGCGAAAAAGCCTACGCCTCGCTGCCGGAGGTTCCCGAGAGAATTGACATCGTGGATATCTTCCGCCGCCCCGAGTTCGTAGAGGAGATCGTGGACCAGGCGATTCGGCTCAGGGTCTCAGCCGTGTGGATGCAAGAGGAGATTGTTCACGAAGCGGCGGCGGAAAAGGCCCGGCGGGCAGGCATTTTCGTAGTCATGGACCGCTGCATTCTCAAAGAGCATAAAATCCGCTTCGGCTAGCGGACCACTCAGCCCGGCTTTTCCGATTCATCGTTACGTCTCCGCGAGCGCCTCCCTTCCCCGTGCGATCTCAGCCGCTTAATCTCTTCCAGGCGTTCCCGAATTCTCTTCTCGACGCCTTCATTTGTCGGGGAGTAGTACTGCCGCCCCAGCAGATTGTCAGGCAGGCACTGCATATTGGCGACCTTCTCCTCGACGTCGTGGGCGTATTGATACCCTTGGCCATAGCCCAGGCCTTTCATCAGCCCGGTGGGCGCGTTGCGCAGATGCAGCGGCACCGGCTCAGCCGCGGTACGCTCTACGTCCGCCTGCACGGCGCCGTAGGCCGTGTACAGAGCATTCGACTTCGGCGCCAGCGACAGGTACACGACCGCCTGGGCCAGAGCGAGATTGCCTTCCGGCATGCCGATGAAATCCACCGCGTCGCGCGCCGCCATGCACAGCGCCAGAGCATTGGGGTCGGCGAGTCCAATATCCTCCACCGACATGCGCACCACCCGCCGCGCAATATAAAGCGGGTCTTCGCCGGCCTCGAGCATCCGCCCCAGCCAGTACAGCGCCGCATCGGCGTCGCTGTTGCGCACCGACTTGTGCAGCGCCGAAATCAGGTTGTAGTGCTCTTCGCCGGCCTTGTCATACAACAGGACTCGCTTCTGCAAGGCGTCCTGCACCATCGCATCGGTAATTTCGGCTTCTTCGGTTCCGCCGGCCTTGCTCCGAGCCAGGGATGCCGCCACCTCGAGCGCGTTGTAGGCGCTGCGCGCATCGCCGCTGGAGTAAGCCGCAATTCTGGTGAGCACGCCGTCGCTCGCTCTGAGCTTCAGCACGCCCAGGCCGCGCTCTTCATCACTCAGGGCACGCCTCAGCAGCAAAACGATCTGCTCCTCGCTCAGCGGCTTGAGCACGTAAACACGGCTGCGCGAGAGCAGCGCCGAAATAATTTCAAACGAGGGATTCTCGGTGGTCGCGCCGATCAGTCGGATGTTTCCTTTCTCCACATGCGGCAGAAACGCATCCTGCTGGGCCTTGTTGAAGCGGTGAATTTCGTCAATGAAGACAATGGTCCGCGTGCCATATTGCCGCGCCCGCTCGGCGTCGGCCATCACCTGCTTGATCTCCTTGATCCCAGCCAGCACCGCGGAAAACTCAATGAACTCCGCTTTGCTCATCCGCGCGATGATCTGCGCCAGGGTGGTTTTGCCGGTTCCCGGGGGGCCCCAGAAAATGAGCGAACCCAGGTCGTCGCGCTCGATCTGGGTTCGCAACGGCTTGCCCGGTCCGACCAGATGCTCCTGGCCCACAAACTCCTCGAGCGTGCGCGGACGCATACGATCGGCCAGCGGCCGTGTTCGGTCGTTCGAAGGTTCAGGGCTCGGGATAGTTTGGAAAAGACCCATACATTCTTATTTCACCTCGAAGGCGCGGAGACACGGACAAGCCAGGGACTAAACACCTGACCCATGCAACGCCTCATTCATTCGTGTTCGCTTCCGGCAAAACTGTTCTCCTCCGCCTCACCCTGCCTCGCTGGGGAAGAGCCTCTTGCGATTTCATACAACACGATACTGGCCGCCACCCCAGCATTCAGCGACTCGACCTTGAGTGAATGCGGAATCACCAGAACCTCGTCCATTTCGGCCATCAGCTCCCGGGGCAGCCCAGCCCCCTCGCTGCCAACAAAAATCGCCAGCGGTCCCGCAACCTGCGCGTCCGGCAGCGGGGTCCCTTTGTGCGACGAGGTTGCCAGCAGCCGCGTCCCACGCGCCCGCAGCGCCGCGATGGCGGTTTTCATCTCCGCCTTTGCAACCGCCAGCCGGAAGAGCGAGCCCGCCGACGCACGAATCACTTTGGAGTTGAACGGGCTTACGCTACCCTCGCCAAGAATCACCCCTCCGGCGCCGAATGCTTCCGCCGAGCGCAAAATCGTTCCCAGATTTCCGGGGTCCTGCACCCCGGCGATCACCAGCACCGGCCCCGCCTCTGCTTTGGCTAGAACGTCCTCCAGAGAAAACTCCTTGCAATACACCAGGGCCGCGATCCCCTGGGGCGTCTCGCTCGGGACCGCGCTGGCCAGAAGGCGATCAGGAACCAGCAGCGTTTCAACATGAGCGCCAATCTGCGGCAGCAGGCGCTCCGCCCTCGCCGCCGCCGACTCGCTGAAAAACACTGCTTTAAACTTCAATCCGCTGCGAATGGCTTCCTCAATGATCCTGAGGCCTTCGATGGCACAGCATCCCCCGGCTCGCTCGCCGCGCGCAAATGCGCTGCGCAGCTCCTTGAGCAGAGAGTTGTGGCGGCCCTCGATGCGCCGCAGGCGCCCCTTCAAGACACTGCTTTTCCGGGTAGTTTTCTTCGCCATTGGGTCAAAATCATACCTGTTTCCTTCGGCTGGCGGCATCTTGCCGTGGTATCTTAAATCCACCATTTTTCTCAACATTTCTGCGGAGACCGTCTGAGTGCGCGCCGAAATTATCAAGATCAACAGTGACTCTCCGGAGGCTTCTCTGGTCCGCTATGCCGCCGACCAGGTACGCTCCGGCGAAGTGCTGGGTATGCCCACGGACACGTTTTACGGCCTGGCCGCTGACCCCTTCAATTTGCGGGCGGTGGACCGCGTCTATGACATCAAGTCGCGCTCCCGGCACAAGCCGCTTTCCCTGCTCATTGAAAGCGTGGACCAGGCCGAAGATCTCACTCAGCCTCTGCCCGAAGAGTTCTACGCCTTGGCGCGCCGCTTCTGGCCCGGCCCGCTCACGATCATCGCCAAGGCCTCTTCCCGCCTGCCCCTGAAAGTCACCGCCAACACCGGCAACGTGGCTCTGCGCGTGCCCAAAGCGAAAATTCCTCTCGCTGTAGTGCAGGCGGCGCAGATTCCAATTACGGCGACCTCCGCCAACCTGAGCGGCGAGCCGGAGTGCACTACCGCGCTCGCCGTGCGCGATCAGCTTAGGGACCGCATCTCGATCATCGTGGATGGAGGCACCTCGCCCCGCGAAGTCGCTTCCACCATTGTGGACCTTACCGACGAAGAAAAGCGCTGGTACGTGCTGCGGGAAGGCGCCATTACCAGCCAGGAGATTTCCGAGTTTTTCGCCCAGGGATGAACCCTTCAGCGGTCCAGCGGCGTCGTCGGGGCCACTGGTTGTGGTGGCTGCTCGCCGCCGCTGTCATTTTGGCCGTTGCCTGCCTGCTCTGGATCGCGCGCGGCGTGGTGCGCGAAGCTTCCACGAACCAACTGCACCCCGCCGATGCGATCGTCGTCTTCGGTGCGGCCGAGTACGATGGCCACCCTTCGCCCGTCCTTCGCGCCCGCCTCGACCACGCCTTCGATCTTTATCAGCGCAAGCTGGCCGCAGTTATCATCACCACCGGAGGCGCCGGCAACGATCCCACCTATACAGAAGGCGGCGTCGGCCACGACTATCTGATGCATCGCGGCGTTCCCGATGACAGCCTGATCGCTGAAACCCAGGGCTCAGACACCGCCCAGTCCGCCCAGCGCGTGGGAGTCATTCTGCGCGCCAACCACATGCGCAGCTGCCTCGCAGTCAGCGATGCCTACCACGTTTTCCGCCTGCGCCGCCTGCTCGCTGCCGAGGGGGTGCGGGTCTATGCCTCGCCCCGCCCCGATTCCATTCCCCACACGTCCGAGGAGCGCTTTCTCGCCGTAATGCATGAATCTGTCGGCTATCTGCTCTGGCGCATGCACATTCCCGTGTGAGATCAAGAGAGAAGCCAGCCTCACCAGCCCATTCGCTTGCGCAGTTCTGTAATGTGCGCTACGTGGTGCTTTCCGTGCCAGGAATAGAGCGCCAGGTTCTTTTCCAGCGGAACCACCCCCAGCTCGGGATGGCGGAAGCTCCGCTTCCAGTCCTGCGGACTCATCGAGCGCAGCAGCTTTACAAAGCGAACGTGCAAAGAGTCCAGCAGTGCCAGCGAGGTCTCTGCCGGCGTCGAGCGGCTGTCCTCGAGTTGCGCCCAGCGGTCTTCTGCGTAGGGCTTAATGGTCGGCTCATCTTCGGTCAATGCCAGCTTAAAGCGCACATAGGCGTTCATGTGACTATCCGCCAGGTGGTGGACTACTTGGCGTACGCTCCACCCACCCTCGCGATAGGGCGCCTCGAGTTGCTCAGCGGAGAGTCCTGCGACCGCGGCGCGCAGCGCCGCCGGGGTTTTCTCGATGTCACCAATCAAGGCTTGCCGCTGGGTTTCTGTTGGCGGCTCTTCGTAGTGGAACTTTCCGATCGGATACCTGGGGTCGCTCATCACAACCTCCTCGTTGTTGAAGCTCGCGGGTTTAGAACCAAGGATGGCGCCCAAAGGCGAAAAGCCGCAGAAATTCTGCGGCTGAGACATAACAGTTAACCGGGTACGGGCCAAAGCCGTTACCGCCGCAGCGTTCTATCTGACCAGGGCGAAGATGCGCACCGGCGCCCCTGACCCGCCGCCCAGTTTCATGGGCGCGACCACCACCGTCGCGCCCTTCACCGGCACATGGATGAGGTTGGCCACGTTTTCCAGTTGATAGGTGCTGTGGGAGAGCACGAACTGATGCACGGGAAAATCAGACGAAGGGCCGTAATCAATGCTGAGGGTATCAATCCCAATTCCAATGGCCTGCCGGCCCTCGACCAGGAACTTGGCCGCGTCCAGCGAATAGCCGGGGAAATGCATTGTGCCTTTCTCATCGGCATTTCGATATTCCTTGACTGAGCTCCAACGCGCGTTCCATCCCGTGCGCACGATGGTCACCGCACCCAAAGGAATGTGGCCGTTCTCCTGCTCCCAGGCGGCAATGTCTTCCACCGAAAACTGATAGTCGGGGTTGCTCTTGACCTTGGCGCTGATATCAATCACCACCAGGGGAGCAACCAGCCGCTCCACAGGAATCTGGTCCACGGTCCACAGCCCGCGGATGAAGTGCGCGGGAGCATCAATATGTGTGCCGAAATGTTCGGGCAGACAGATCTCACGCGCAAAGTACTTGTCCTTGTCAATGGTGGCGACGGTTCTGGCGTGAAACAGGGGCTTGGCGTTCGCGTCAAAGGAGGGATTTCTGGCGTCCAGGGTGTGGGTCAAATCCACCACCGCCGGCGCGCTGCCCGGCTGGTCCGGCTCAGAGCGGTGCTGTTGGGCAAAAAGCAGAAGGGTCAGCGCCAACACGTACCCTACCACCAAGCTGCGAATCTTCATTGGGCTGCTGCTTTCTTTCTCCGCTGCTGCGGGGCCTGGGTGCTTGAAGTCCAACCAGAACAATAAGATGTGCGCTTTTGCCTGGGTGGTGGCCTGGCCAATATTGTGCTTCATGCCCGGTATCGCTTCAAGAAACTTGCGGACATGACCGGTGGAAAACCTTCCAGCTGCCGATGACTGAGAACTGGAAACCGGGAACCGAATTGCCATCAAGTTCTTAGCTGAAACGCCAGGCTCAAGGGCGCTGATTCAGGCGGACAGTTTGCAGTTCTCAGATAGAGGCAAGTCCACAGGCCAGTGCTGCCGCAATCAGAGTGCTGAGAAAATTCACCAGATCGTTGCTCAGCAAGCCGCGGCGTTGCAGCGCCGCGCCCATGATGCTGTCGGCCATCGTTCCCGCGACGGCCGCGCCTGCACAAAGCGGCAGCCATCTCCAGGGCAGCAGGCCGGTCAGCACGCAGATCAGGCTGACCAGAAATGCCGCCAGAATGCCGGCTAGAGTTCCCAATGCAGTCACGCCCCCGTCGCTCCCAGAAGGAACTGTTCGCCAGCTTGTGATGAGGCGCGCGTTCGTGCTAAAGGCTTGCCCCACTTCGCTGGAGACGGTATCTGCAGCGGCCTCAGAGAGGGCCGCCGCCATTGCAGCGAGAAGGAATGTTTGCCCTGCGCCAAGCCGGCGAAGGCCGGCGCAAACCGCTGCTACGCCAAGGTTTGCCAGCACCTGTTGAGCTGTTCTGCCGTCCCGTTTTTCGGCGATTCCCTGCGCCTGTTTCCTCTTGTAGCCCCAGCGCGTGGTGGTCCATGCCAGAACAAACACCGACACCAGCGCTGCGAACGCCCCCGGGCCCGCTCCGGCATACAGCAGAAAACAAACTCCGGCCCCAGCCAGAGCACCCGAGCGGCTGACGCCGCGCAGCCAGCGGGCCAGCGCGGCGAAGGCCACGGTTACGGCAGCGGCAATCCCGAACTGATGAACACTACTTATGGTATGCTTCCCCAAACTGCACCATCACTGGTGCTTTGTCTTGCGATTACCAGCCAACGGCTTTTTGCGTCAAATTCTCGATCTGTAGTCTAAACTCAACGTCGGATGGGGCTTTGGCATCCTTCTGCTAGCGGGGTGAAACTATGGCAGCCTCCGTTTGGTCGGGATATCTCACTTTTGGCTTGATCTCCATGCCGGTGCGGCTTTTTTCCGGCGCCCGCAGTTCTGGTATTTCCTTCAACATGCTGCATCGCCCCGACCTGCAGCGGGTGAAACAGCAATACATCTGCCCCGCCGAAGACCGGGTCGTGGATCGCAACGAGATGGTGAAGGGCTACGAATTCCGCAAGGGCGAATACATCGTCATCGAGCCCGATGAGATCAAGAAGATCGAGCCCCAAACCGCCAAGACCATGGAGATTCTGGAGTTCGTCAAGGAAAGCGAAGTGGACCCGGTGTATTTCGAATCGTCATACTACATGCTGCCCGAAGAGGCCGGCCGGCGGCCTTATGCCTTGCTGACCAAGGCCCTGGAAGAAAGCGAATACGTCGCCATTGCCAAGCTCACCATGCACAATCGCGAGTACACGGTTTTTCTGCGGCCACATAAGGGCGGGATGATGCTGCACACCATGTACTACGCCGAGGAAGTGCGGGAGGTGGAAGGCTTTGGCGCCCCCGAGGTCGAATTGAAAGACGCCGAGGTCAAAGTGGCGCACCAACTGATCGAAGCCCTGGCGGCCGACTGGGACCCGGAAAAATACCATGACACCTTCCAGGAGAATCTCAAGAAACTGATTGAAACCAAGCTGGAGGGCGGCAAAGTCACCGAGGTGGAAAAACCCAAGAAACTCGCCCCGGTGGTGGATCTTATGAGCGCCCTCAAGCAAAGCCTGGCCGAGATGGAAGGCAAGAAGAAGCCTGCGGCCAGCGCCAATGCCACCCGCCCCGCCCCTGCGGCTGGGGGCAAAGCTCGCCGCGGCCGGGGATAGGAGCTCTTTTCCGGCTGCGCCCGCTCCGCCGGCTCTACCGGTGGCGCATCCGGCCTTCAGCCATTAGAATGAAGTCTCTTCCAGGAAGCGCTGCCCGGCCCATGCGTCTCTCATTTCGAATTGACGGAACTCTTTGGAGGGTAAGCCGCGCCTCGGCGCTGTTGGCCTTGTTTCTGGTGTGCGTCAGCTGCGGGGACATCTACCGCCCCGTCGCCATTCCCACCACTCCCAACCCGCCCAGTCCCAAGAGCTCGCACTATGTTCTTTTCCTGAGCGTCAACGGCGGAAATAACGTGAGTAGTGGGGGTTTGAACGATCCCGGGGCGAGCACCCGGATTGATGTTTCCGGCGACACCAACGTGGGCATAGCGCACCTGGGGCTGACTCCGGTGCATGCGGCTTTATTGCCCAGCGGTGGCACCGTCTACGTCGCCAACCAAATGGAAGACACAATTTCCTACTACTCCCCGTCGGCTCCCAGTACGGTCTCTACCATCAGCCTTCCAACGGGGTCACAGCCTGTGTTTGTGGCCAGCCAAGAGAATGCGCACGTTTATGTGGCTAACGCCGGAACGAATTCCGTGGACGTGATTGCCACCGGCAACAACATTGTTACCAGTTTTGTCCCCACCGGTGCCAATCCGGTGGCAGTGGTTGAGACGCCGGATGCGAAGAAAGTTTATGCGGTGAATCAGGGCGATGGCACGGTGACCAGCATCAACACGCTGGACGATAGTGTGAACCCGCCGATTTCCGTGGGCGCAGCACCGGTGCTGGCTGCGGTCCGTTCCGACAGTGCGCGGCTCTACGTTCTCAACTCCGGCGACGGCACCGTCACCGCCATTGATACGGCAACGGACGCAGTTTTGAGCACAACCCCTGTGGGCGCGGGGGCAAATTTTATGTTTTACGACGGCACGCTGAACCGTTTGTACGTTACGGCCGCAACCGCGAATACTCTGACCGTGCTCAGCGCGCGCAGCGACCCGCCACAGGTTCTGGCCACCGTGCCCATGCCGGCCAGTCCGCTCTCGGTAACGGCGCTTCCCGATGGCAGCCGCGCTTATGTGGCCAGCGACCTGGTCAGCGGAGGAACAGCAACTTCGCAGGTTACCGTCATCAATACCTCCGATAACAGCGTGAAGACCACCATTCCTTTGCTGAGCGTGCCTTCGGTGTGCACGGGCAGCACGCGCTTTCGTTTGTATGCCGCGGCCTCAGCCGACAGTTCGCGGGTTTACGTTTCCAACTGCGATGCCGGCAGCACCGCCGTCATCAGCACGGTGGTCAACTCCGCCGTGGATGATCCTTATCCGCCTGACTCTCTGGTTCTCAGTATTCCCGCCCCAGTGAGCGCTCTCTCCTCCAGTTCTTCCACCTCCGTGCCGCCTCCGCAAAATCCCGTGTTCGTACTTGCCGGCCCGTAAGCCCGCAACTCCCACCTTCGCATGGATGGAAAGGGAACGGCGCAGCCGCAGGCGCCGGAGCAGAAAGGCAAGAGGGAAAATCCTGGGACTACGCCGTGCCCTTGGAGCGGGCCCGCTGCCGCTGCGTGCTGTAGCGCAGGGCGATGTTCATGAAGACCTTGCCCATCGGGGTCTCGAAGCACAAAACCAGTGCCTCAGTATCCTCGCTGTTCTCGGTTCCGTGCTCTGAGGTATGGATGACGGGTGGATGCACGCGGAAATGAAAGCCCTGATCGTTGAGCGTGGTGATGGCATTGCCGATGACCTGATTGGCCAGTTCGCAGACCGTTTCGCGCACCAGCGAATCCGATTCCGGCACTTCGCTGCCGGCGAACTGGCTGGCGACTCGCACCGCCGTTTGCGGATCGAGGTCGAAGATGATGCGGCCTTCAATGTCGCCCGTGAGCCAGATGAGCGCCGCCACTCCCCGGCGCCGGTAGGCTTCCGCCTCCATGCTGAGATTGTCTATGTGAAGCGGCCCCTGCAATCCCTGCGACAGCACTGCGTCCGCCGAATTGATGAACGGCTGAATCAACTCCATCTTCATGACTGGGCCCCCGCGCCGACGGCCTGCGCCACCGAGCCGTCTTCTCCCAAGACGTATTTGATCACTTCGTAGAGCACTTCGGGCTTGACCGGCTTCTGCACGAAGTGCCGCGCGCCGCGCTGCAGCGCGGCCACGATGTTTTCCTGGTAGCCCACGGACGACACCATCACGATGCGCGCCTCCGGATGCTGTTGCACGATCTTCTCCGCGGCCTCAATGCCTTCCATCTGCGGCATGGTGATGTCCATGAGCACGATATCGGGCTGCACTCGCGCATATTCGCTGATGGCGCTCACGCCATCGCCCGCCTCGCCCACCACCTGGCCGCCGAACGCCTGGATGATGCCCGAGAGGTTCTTGCGGGCAAAGACGGAGTCGTCAACCACGAGATAGCGGACAGGCTGCCCGTCCTTGCTGCGTCGTACTGGCGGAAACTGCTCCATGTTGCTGCCTCCTCCTGCGGCCGGCAGGCGTGGCCTGCGGCCGGCTGGTCCCCTTAACTGTTTCCGGCCCCCGCCGCCTGCGCGTCCGGTTCGGACGCCAGGGCAACCTTTGGTTCCGGGCTGCACTGGGCGAACAAAGTATTCGCAATAGCATCCAGGCTTACCACCCGCATGGCGTAGCCGCGGTCCACCGCGGCCTTGGGCATGCCGTACACCACGCAGGAATCTTCGCTCTGGGCGATAGTCAGGCCGCGCGCCGCTTTCACCGCGCTCAGGCCTTCGGCTCCATCGTCACCCATGCCGGTCATGATTGCGGCAATGGCCTTGTCGCCAAATTCCTCGGCCACGCTGCGAAACAATACATCGGCGGAAGGGCGGTGTCCGTTGACCCGGGGCTCATCGCTCAGCACCGCCACCGTGCCCAGGGGCAGGCGCTTGACCTTAAGATGCCGGTTGCCCGGCGCCACCAGCGCGCGGCCGGCCTGCAGCACGTCGCCCGATTGAGCCTCCTTTACGCGAATGGCGCAGATTTCATCCAGGCGGCGGGCGAACATATTGGTAAATCCCTCCGGCATGTGCTGCACGATGAGCAGAGAGCCGGCAAAATCCGCGGGCAACTGCGGAAGCAGGTACTGCAACGCCTGCGGTCCGCCGGTCGAAATCCCGATGGCCACAATCCGCGTCGGCGGAAGGCTTGGTTGCGCTGCCTTGGCGCTGCGCCGCGGGGGCGTGAAGGCGCTGGGTTTGACCACCATCCCGCGGCTTTCCGCCGCCGCTTTGATCTTGGCGATCAATTCCCGGGCAATCTCGGGCATGCGCGCCGAAACATCCTGCGGCTTGGCCACAAAATCGAAAGCGCCGAGCGACAGGGCCTTGAGCGTGACCGAGGCCCCGCGCGTGCTGTGCGAGCTGACCACGATTACCGGCACGCGCTGGCGGAGCATGATTTCCTTCAGCATTTCGAGCCCGCCCATGCCCGGCATCTCCAGGTCCAGCGTCACCACCTGCGGCTTCAGCTCCTCCAGTTTCTTGAGCCCGAAGTGGCCGTCCATGGCTGTGCCCACTACCTCGATCGAGCTGTCGCTCTGCAGAATCTGCGGAATCAGCTTGCGCATCAGGGCAGAATCATCCACCACCAGCACCCGCACCCGCTCGCTCATGGCTGCCCTCCTGCCGCGGCCGCCTTGAGGCGCTCGCGATCGGCGTGCGAGAGCAGCAGCCCGTAGGGGATCTGCTCTTCTCCACTGGGCTTGGCCTTGATGCAGCGCTCCATGATGGCCGCCAGATTCAGGATGAGCACCACCCGCCCATCGCCCAGGATGGAGGCGCCACTGATCAGTTCGGCTTCAATGGTCTGGTCATCCAGCGCTTTGATGACCAACTCCTCTTCGCCTTCCAGCGAGTCCACGATCAGGCCCAACTTGCGCTCGCCCAGGGCGATAACGAGAACGAAAATCTTGCCGGTGCTATTTGTTCCGGTTCTGGGGCGCCCCAGGCGCGCCAACTGCAGCACCTGGCCGCGCAACTGAAGCACCTCGTAGCGGTCCACCTGGTGCAGGTCCGACTCCCGGGCGCGGCTGATCTCTGCGACGGCGTTGAGCGGAATGGCGTACAGCCGATGTTCCACCCGGAACAGCAGCGCCTTGATAATCGCCAGCGTCAACGGCAGCTTCAGGCGGAAGGTCGTCCCCTGGCCGGGCTGGGTCAAAATCTCTACCTGGCCCTTCAGGCGCTGCATCACGCTCTGCACCACATCCAAACCGACGCCGCGGCCTGAGACTTCGGTGATCTCCTTGGCTGTGCTGAAGCCCGGGCGGAAGACAAGCTCAAGAATCTCGGCCTCGGGCAGGCGGGCGGCTTCCTCACGGCTGAGCAGCCCTTGTTCGATGGCCCTGGCCCGGATAGCCTGCGCATCCATGCCGCGGCCGTCATCGGAGATCTCTACGATCACCTGGTTGCCCTGGTGATAAGCGTCCAGGCGGATAGTGCCGCGCACGGGCTTGCCGCCGCGGCCGGCCGCATCCTCGATTCCGTGGCTGACCGCATTGCGCACCAGGTGAGCGATGGGCTCGGCGATGGCATCGAGCAGGCTCTTATCCAGATCGGTGTCTTGTCCGCTGATCGCCAGCTCGACCTCTTTGCCGCACTGCTTGGCCACGTCGCGCACCATGCGGGGAAAGCGGCGGAAGAGCTGCTCCACCGGAACCATGCGCACTTTCATGACCGAGCGCTGCAGATCATTCAGCACGCGCGCCTGGAAAGCCAGAGCATCGGCAAAGCGGCCGCGCAGCGAGTCTTTGGGGTGCACCCGGATGAACTCGTTCATGGTTTGCTGCAGCATTGACTTGCCGATGATGAGTTCGCCGACCAGGTTGAGAACGTTGTCAATGCGCTCGGCATCCACCCGCAGGATATTTTCGGTTGCGCTGTGCGAGGCTTGCGCGGCCCTGCCACGCGAGGCAGGTTCTGCGCCCGAAGCGCTTGCCACGGCCGGTTCCGGCGCCGGAACGGCCGGCGCCGAGGCCTGAGCTGACTGCGGCGTTCCGGCAGGGTGCCAGGCCTCTTCGGCGCGCACACTGGTGCTCACCGTGGGAATCTGGCACTTCAGGGCGATGGCATTCCACTCCTGGCGCGTGGCCAGAAGCAGCTCCACCGACTTCGAGGGCTGGGTAGAGCTCATCTCCGGACGCACGGCCAGCACCTCTGCCGTCGGCGCGACCGCGTTGATCAGCAGTTGCCGGGCTGCGATCGGCATGGCGCAGCCGGGGTCAATATCCACCTTGACGTGATAGGCGTGCTGCCCAGAGGCCAGGGCGTTCTGCACCGCCAGCTTCTCGTATTCGGTCCATTGCGCCCGTTCCGCGCTGACGTATTTCTTTTTCTTTTTGGAGGGTTCTTCTTTGCCGGGCTCTTGTGCCAGCGCCCGAATCAGTTTGCGCAGCGGTTCGGCCGAGGGCAGCACGGAATTGCTGCGATAAGCGGCCAGCATGGCGGTGAAGGCATCGGCGGCGGTGAAGGCGACTTCCGCCAGGGCCGCGGGCGCGGGCGCGGGCTCCAGGCCCAGGGCGTCTTCCAGTTCGTGCGCCAGTTCGCTCAGCTCGCGGAAGCCGCAGGCGGCGGCATCGCCCTTAAGGGTGTGCACGGTGCGGCGAATGGCGCGCACCGCTTCCTGGTCGCCGGGGTTCTTCTCCAGTTGCAGGGTGTCATCGTTGAGCGTCTGCAGCAGTTCCTGGGCGGTCTCGAAGAACAGTTCCCGCATCTCGGCCGCGCGCTCTTCGGAAAAATGGGTCACGCCTGCACCTCAACCCGCTGATAGGCGGTTCCCCCGTTGCGATGAACCATGGCAAAGCGGTCGCTCAATCCCCGCAGGCTTTCCGCGTGGCCCACGAACAGGAAGCCGTCGGAGGTAAGGCAGCGGCTGAATTTTTCCACCAGCCGTTTCTGCTCAGCCTCATCGAAGTACATCATCACGTTGCGGCAGAAGATGGCGTCATAGCCGCGCGGCAGAAATTGAGTCTTCAGATTATGAAAGTCGAAATGGACCATTTCCTTTACCGCCGGCTTGATGACGTAGCGGTCCCCGGTCTTGTCGAAGTAGCGCAGGCGGTAGTTGTAGTCCACCGAGGCCATTTGCGATTCGGAGTAAATGCCCTCCTGGCCGCTGCGCAGGACCGAATAGTTGATGTCGCTGGCCAGAATTTCCACCTTCCAGGGAGGCGGGATGAGGGGCTTGGGAAAGGCCGAGATCAGCGCCGCCGGCTGGCGCAGCGTGTAGTAGGCCAGGCTGTCGGCAATCATCATGGCCAGGGTGTAGGGCTCCTGCCCGGTGGAGCAGCCCGCGCTCCAGACGCGCAAAGCAAATTCGCCGCTGCGGCTCTTCTGGCGCAGCATGTCCTCCAGAATGTGCTTGTGGAAGAGATCGAGCTGCGCCTTATTGCGGAAGAAGCTGGTCTCATTGATGGTGAGGTTCTCCAGCAATTGGGAGAGCTCTTGCTTGCCTTCGGGGGCGATCAGCAGGCGGTAGTAGCTGTAGAAGGATTCGCTGCGGGACTCCTTCAGCCGCGCCTGCAGACGGTTCTCCAGAAAGTGCAGGCGGCGCTCATCAAAGTGCATGCCGCACTCCTGGTAGATCAGGGTTTGCAGCAGCCTGAGTTCCGCTGGGGTCAGTTGAATCGCTGCGCCGATTGCGCTCATAGGTCTTTCGTCGTCCTCTCGCCCCCCGTGCCGCCGCTTAGAGCGCGGCGGCGCGCGCGGGTTGCGGCGTCGCGGCGCCGGGTTCCTCACCCGGCCGCAGCCCGCTGTATTCCAGCAGCCCGGCCATCTCCAGCAGCACGATCAAGCGCCCCCGGTATTTCGCCAGGCCGGTCACACACTTCAATCCACCGTCGTGGAAAACGTTGGTGGAAGGCTCGATCTCGGTGGCTGCGAGTTTCAGCACCTCGGTGGCGGAATCCACGATCAGGCCACACAGCCGCCCCTTGTGCTCCACCACCAGAATGCGGTTGCGCCGCGAGGCAACCACCTGCTTTTCCCCCAGGCGCTTGCGCAAATCAATCACCGAGATGATTTTGCCGCGCAGGTTGATCACCCCTTCCATGTACTCGGGAGCGTCGGGCACGGCGGTGATCTCGGGTACGCGCACGATCTCATGCACGCTGGTGATGGGAACGCCATAGGTTTCGCGCCCCACCTGGAAGCCGACCAGATGCAGCTCGCGGGTCATGGAGGGATGATGGGTTTCAGCCACGGGCACCTGCCGCGGCGTGGCGCGCTGCCGGCCGGGCGCGCAGCCCTTCTTCCGCGCGCGCGGTCTTGCCGTTCTGCCCCAGTTCGAAGCGGTCCATGGAGTCCAGCAGGTCGCGCGACATCTTCGACATCTGCTCGGCTGAGGCCGCCAGTTCGGTCGAGCCCGAGGTGGTCTGCTGCACCAGCTCCCGCATGCGCTCCATGGCCCGCACCACGGCTTGCGCCCCCGACGCCTGCTCTTCCACCGCCGAATTGATTTCGTGGGTGATTTCGTTCAGCCGGGTGGTGGCGCGGGCGATCTGCGAGGAGCCGTGCGACTGTTCGTTGGTGGCGGCCCCGATCTCCTGCGCGAACTTGTACACCTCGGTGACTACGCTGGAAATTTTCTTCAATGCGGAGTTGAGCTCGTGGCCGAGATCGAGCCCCTGGTTCACGATGCCGGTGCTCTGGTCCATGTTCTCGACCGCTTTGCGCGCCTCTTTCTGAATGCTCTGGATGAGCTCGGAAATTTCCTTGGTGGATTGCGCCGATTTTTCCGCCAGCTTGCGGACTTCATCGGCCACCACGGCAAAGCCCAGGCCGTGCTCGCCGGCGCGCGCGGCTTCAATGGCGGCGTTCAGGGCCAGAAGATTGGTTTGCTCGGCGAGATCGTCAATCACCTCGATGATCTTGCCGATGTCATCGGCCCGCTGGCCCAGCACGTCAATGATCTGGCCGGAAGCGCGGATGGTGCTGTTGATCTTGTTCAGCCCTTCGGTGGCCTTGTCCATGGTGCCGATGCCGCTCTGCACCTCTTCGCGCGAGCGGTTGGAGATATCGAGCAGAACCTTGGCGGTATCAGCCACGCGTTGAATCGAGGCCACCATTTCGTCAATCGAGGCCGAGGTCTCGCTCACGCTCGAGGCCTGCAGTTGAGTGCTCTTCACCATGTTCTGCACGTTGACGCTCATCTCGTGCATGGTGCTGGTGACCTCATCAATGGCAGAAGAGGTCTGCAAGCTGATCTTGGCGGATTCATCGGAGGCGCCGGCGACCTGGCTGGCTGCGCTCGAAACCTGAGAGGCGGCATCGCGCCCGTTGCGCACCAGGGCGCGTAGGCCGGCAATCATGCGGGAAAAGGCGTTGCCCAGCGTGTCTTTGTTGGAGCGCGCCTGCACGTCCACCGTAAGATTGCCTTCGGCGATGGCCTCCGAGACCGAGGCCATCTCTTTGACATAAGTGACCATGCGGGAAAAAGTACGGGCCAGCTCTCCAATTTCGTCCTGCCGTTCCAGGTCGATCTCGTGCTCCAGTTCGCCCGCATCCGCAATCTGGCGGGAGACGTTCATCAGGTTCTCTAGCGGCTCGGTGATCGAGCGCGCGGTTGAGTAGGCAATGGCCACGCCCAGGGCCAGGGCCAGCAGAGTGCTGAGCAAAGAGATGGTGATGGTCGCGGTGGCCGCGGTCTCATCCGAACGGCGGCGCTCCTCCAGAATCTTTTTGTTTTCCTGGTCGGCGGCATCCAGGTGCGAGGTGGAAGCTTTCACCCAGCTCGAGGCGTCTTTCTGCAGATAGAAAATTTGCAGCTCCGCGACGGTGGAATTGCCGGCATCCACCTGGCGGCGCTTATCCACCAGCGGATCGGCAAAGTCGTGCGCCCAGCTCTGCTCCGAATCGTGCACCTGCTGCAGGGAAGAGCGCTGTTCCTGGGAGTTGGTGGCGGCTTCGGCGCCCTGCAAAAGCTCATCCAGGGTCTGCACTCCCGTGTTCATGCGGTCCACTTCCCGGGTATCGCCGCTCAGCAGGTAGTTGGTGAGGTAGAGCCGGTTCTGCATCATCTGGTAGCGGATCTTGTCCGTGGCCTCAGCCAGGGTGAGGGCCTGTGAGGCGGCAGCCTTGGCGCTGTGCTCGCGTTGTACGGCGAGAATGTTCACCAGGAACAGCACGATGACCATGGCCAGAATGGCGCCGAAATTCAGGTACAGTTTTTTTCCGATCTTCATTCGGGTTCCCCCGCTAAGCCACTCTTTTGCCGTCATCAAGGTGTTCCTCCTCACCCCGCCGGAGACAAATCCGGCACAACTCGGTCAGCGCACAGACGAAGTGCAGAAAAGGGCAAATGCAATGCCGATGCCAGCTCATCGAGTGACGACTCCATATGCCGGCAATGGATGTAATGTATTGAAAGCTCGGCGGATAGGCGAGATTACGAAGGATTTTCCCGGGCGGTGTGGAACATTGGAATCGTCTCACCTGACCCTCTGGCTCTCACTTTGAGACCCTTGGCCGCCAAATCCTGCATTACCCAAGTTTTGCAAGTTGACACCCCGGCCCCTAATTCCCTTGACTCAAAATGAGATTGGGGGCTAGTTTTCCTGTGTATTCAATTACTTGGGGTTTGTTCTCGGCGGGACCGCAGGAATCCGGCTCAACTATGCAATCTGGAGAGACCACGGAGTGGGTGGGGCCTGATTCCTCTTCTGAGGATGCCTTTCAAAAGCTGCTCTTGCAGATCTCCGCCGCTGCCGCCCCGGGGATTGAGCCGGTCGCCCTGATCCGGTTGTTTTGCCGAGCCACCCGCGAGTTCTTCCGTACCGATGGCGCTTACTTCTGGCGAGTGGTTTCTTCCGAAGAACTCGAAGGCGCCGAGGGAGATGGCTACCAGCCGGAGTTATTTCGCGGCTTCCGCTTGCGGGCTGACCAGAAGGCGGTTTCCATGGAGGCGGTGCGCGAGCGCCGCACCGTGTACGCCAATCGCCTGGAACCCTCGCGTACGGTAATGATGTCGGTGCTGTCGGCGGTCGCGGTGATGGCCGCGCCGCTGGTGGTAGCCAATGAGGTCATCGGGGTGGCCTTATATGTCCACCGTTCCAACCCTGACTTCTTCACCGACGATTTGGCCGCCAAGGCCACCATTCTGGCCGGCCAGCTGGGCAGCCTGCTGGAAGCCGCCCGCCTGGCCCAGGCCTCCCGCGAAGAATCGCGCCGGGCCGAGATTCTGGCCGAGGTGGCGCAGGCGCTGCACACCGTCCCCGATGCCGGCGCCGTGCTGGAAGAGATCGCCGGGCGGTTGCGCCTGTTACTGCGCACGCCGCTGGTTTCCATCCTGGTGCGCGACCGCACCGGCTTCAGCCTGCGGGCTCTCGCTGCGGAATCGGTGCAGGCCACGGAATTGGCGCGTGCCCGGCACGACCGCAAGGGCTTGCACTTTGCCGCCGACCTGGCCTCGCGGGCGGCCCGGGCCGCCGAAGTCATCAGCGTGACCATTGACCCGGCCAGCCACTCTCTGGGCGAGATTGTGCCGGCGGGTACGCTAATGGCCGCACCTCTGCGGACCTCACGCACACAGGCCGCCATTCTGATCTATCCCCGCTTCGAAGGCCCGTTCACGCCGCAGGAAAAGTCTCTGCTGGCCGCCGTTGCAGGCTTCGGAGCGGTCGCGGTCGCCAATGCCGAGCTTTATTCCACAGCCCGCGCCCAGGCGCACGAGCTGCATCAGTTGCTGGATATCTCCACCGAACTGGGCTCGCTGGGAGAGATGGACCGCTTTCTGCAGCAGTTTGCCCTGCGGGCCGCCGATTTCCTTGGCTTCAACCGCGCCTTTCTGGGGCAATTGGAGGAGGGCAAGTTCAGTGTGCGCTGGGCCGCGGAGTCAGGACACACCAAGCCCGCCGATTTCGTTCTCGCGGATGGCCCCGCTGCCCAGGCTTTGTTTTCCCGCGAGGTTTTCTGGCGTGATGACCTGAGTCAGGCGCCGGAGGCCACGCTGGGCCTGCCCGCCGAATGGAAGGTCCGGCAGATGTTGACCGTCCCTCTGCTCGGCAGCGCAGGCGAGGTGCTGGGCATGTTCGGCGTGCTCGACCGCCTCGACGGGGTGGCCGTCTCTCCCGAGGATGTTCGCCGGGCGCGGGCACTGGCGGCGCAGGTTTCGGTGGCGCTGGAAGTAACCCGCAATCTTCATCTTTCCGAGCAGCACCGCCTGCGCGCCGAAGCCCTGATGGGCCTGGCGCTGGAGCTGAGCTCGCTGCTGCGGCTGAGCGAGTTTGCCAAGAGATTTGTGGGCTGGTCCGTGGGCATGATGGGGGCTTCGGCCGGCGCCCTGGCTGTTCCCGAGGGCGCAACGTTCGAGACCGTAGAGCTGGAAAACCGCGCCACATCCGCCCTGCCCCAGGCGCCCCTACTGCGAAGCTTCGGCAAGGCCATAGGGGAGGCCATGGCGCAGCGGCCGGAGGCGATCAGCGCGGCCTCCGCGCACGACCTGCTGGGCGAGGAGATGGCAACCACGCTGGCCTGGAAGGATTGCGCCCTGGTCCGGCTGCAAGCCGCCTCCGGCGAGCTGGTAGGGGTGCTGGCTTTAGCCAACCGCGGCGCCGAGCTCTCCCCGGAAGACGCCTATCTGTTGCGGGCTGCCGCCGGTCACGCCGTGGTGGCCCTCGAGAACGCCCGCCTGTTCACTCGCATGGACCGCGCCAACCGCCATTGGATGGATATTTTTGATGCCATCAGCGATTTCATCGTGGTGCATGACGAGAACGAAAACGTGATGCGCGTGAACCGCTCGCTCGCGGATTTCATCGGCGTCAAACCAGAAGAGCTTATCGGAGTGAACATGTGCGCTCTGCTGGCTCTCAATCAGGGCGGGCCTATGCGTTCCTGCCCCTTCTGCCGCGGGGCGGCCGGCACGGTGGATGAATATGTGCATCCCGAGCTCGGCAGCACCTATCTGGTTTCCACTTCGCGAGTGCACGGCGCCAACAGCGAAGGCCTGCAGACCATCCACGTCCTCAAAGACATCACCGACCGGCGCGAAGCGGAGCGGCGCTATCGCGAGCTTTTCGGCAACATCCAGGAGGGCTTGTTCTTCTCCACTCCCGAGGGCCGCTTCATCGAGGTGAATGACGCGCTGGTCCGCGTTCTCGGTTATGCCAGCCGCGACGAACTGCTGCAGGTGGAAGTCGGCAGCCAGGTTTACAGTTCACCTGAGCGCTACCAGGCTTTCGTCTTGCAGATGCAGGAGCACGGGCTGGTGCGCAATCACGAAGAGGTCCTGCGGCGCAAGGATGGCGTCGCGGTGCACGTGCTGATCAACGCCTTCGCGGTGAAAGACGCCCAGGGGCGCATCATGCAGTACCGCGGCCTGATGCTCGATGTCAGCGATCTCAAGGCCTATCAGTCAGAGTTGCAGCGCGAGCGGGATTTCTCTGGAAAAATTTTGAACAACACCCAGAGCCTGATCCTGGTGGCTGATACCGCCGCCCAGGTGAGCTATGCCAACCGGCGCTGGCAGCACATGGGCTACGAGCAGAAGCAGATCCTGGGGGCGCCCATCGAGAACCTGGTGGCGCCCAACTGGCGTAGCGTATTGAAAGATGCTTTCCAGTCCACGCTTTCCGGCCTGCAGGTGGATAACCTCGATCTGCAAATCCTGCGCGGCAACGGGACCCCCGGGCAGTTCTCCGTCAACCTGAGCCCCATGCGCGATGAGCAGGGAAACGTCGCCAGCATCGTGGTGGTGATGAGCGACGTGACCGATGCCGCCACTCTGCAAGCCAAGCTGCTGCACGCTGAGAAGATGGCCGCCGTGGGGCAGTTGGTTTCCGGAGTGGCCCACGAGGTCAACAATCCGCTCACCGCGATTCTGGGCTTCGCCGACCTGCTGATGGAAAACGAAGAGGTGCCGGAGGCGGCGCGCAAAGACCTGCGTGTAATCCTGCAGGAAGCGCAGCGCACCAAGCAGATCGTGCAGAACCTGTTGAGCTTTGCGCGGCAGATGCCGCCGCAGCGCAAGCCCGTGGATTTGAACTCTATCTTGCGGCGCACCGTGCAGTTGCGCTCTTACGACTTCCAGAGCCACGGCATCGAGGTAGTCGAGCAGTTCGATCAGCAGTTGCCGCTGGTGGTGGGGGATTCGCACCAGTTGCAACAGGTGTTCCTGAATATCCTGAACAATGCTTACGACGCGGTGCGGGAAACCGGCCGCCCGGCGCGAATCGAGATCAAGACCGAAGCCGGCGGCGGCTTGGTGGAAGTTTCTTTCCGCGACAATGGGCACGGCATCTCCCACCCCGACCGCATCTTCGATCCCTTCTTCACCACCAAGGAAGTGGGCAAGGGCACGGGCCTGGGCCTGAGCATCTGCTATGGCATCGTCCATGAACATGGAGGAGAAATCCTCTGCCACAACAACACCGGCGTGGAAGGAGCGACCTTCCTGGTGCGCCTTCCCGCCGCTTCAGAAACGGTCTCCTTAGGGGCCGCCGCCGGAGTTACACCGCGATGACACTACCTGCCGCCAAACCCGAAATTCTTCCCGTCTTGCTCATTGAGGACGAGCCGGCGGTCATGGCCTACGTCCGCGCCGTTCTGGAGCGCAGCGGCTACAGCGTGGTGTGCAGCGAGTCGGGCGTGGACGCGCTGCGCCTGCTCGAGGGCGGCGACTTTCTGGGCGTGGTTTCCGACATGCGCACTCCCGGCGGGGTGGATGGCGGTGATGTGCATGCCTGGATCTCTCTACACCGCCCCGAGCTCGCCTCCCGCCTGGTGTTCATCACCGGCGATATCGCCAACGAAGAAACTGTGGCCACGCTGCGCAAGACCGGCGCGCCCTGCGTGGAAAAACCCTTTCGCGTGAAGCAATTCATTTCTGTGGTGGAGAAAACAATAGGGAAGGCACTGTGAGCGACGAATGGAAAATCCGTCTGTTGATCGTGGATGACGAGCAGAGCATTCGCAAGCTGTGCAGAGCCGTGGGCGAGGCCCTCGGGTTCGCGTGCCTGGAGGCAGAAAGCGGCGAATCTGCCCTGGCCCTGCTGGAAGAGCAACCCGCACACATGGTCCTTACCGATCTGGTGATGCCTAATATGAGCGGCCTGGAGTTCCTGGAGCGCGCCAAGAAGCTGCTGCCGCGGCTGGAAGTTGCGCTGATGACCGGGCATGGTTCCATCGAGACCGCCGTCCAGGCGATGAAGCTGGGCGCCTACGACTACATCACCAAGCCCTTCGCGCCGCTCGAGGAGTTGCGCCTCTTTTTGCGCCGCATGGCCGAGAAGGTGCGCCTGGTCGAAGAGAACCAATTCCTGCGCGACCGGGTGGAGACTGAGAGCGGCCTGCAGAGCATCGTCGGATCGTCAGTCAAGATACAGGACGTGCTGCGCATGATTTCGCGGCTGAAAGATACGCGAACTCCAGTGCTGATTTCCGGGGAAAGCGGCACCGGCAAAGAGCTGGTCGCCCGCGCCATCCACTTCCGCGGCGCTTTCGCCAATCGCCCGTTTGTGGCTGTGGATTGCGGCTCCCTGGTCCCCACGCTGATCGAAAGCGAGCTCTTTGGCTACGAAAGGGGTGCCTTCACCGGTGCGCTGAGATCGAAGGCCGGCCTGTTCCAGTCGGCCAATGGCGGCACGATTTTTCTGGACGAAATCGGTGAGCTGCCGCTCGAAATGCAGGCCAAGCTGTTGCGCGTGTTGCAGGAAAAAGAAGTGCGGCCGGTGGGCAGCAATCAGAATGTCAAGGTAGATGTGCGCGTCATCGCCGCTACCAACCGCGATCTGGAAGTGGAATACCGCAAGGGCGCGTTTCGCAAAGACCTGTATTTCCGCTTGAATGTCGTGACTGTGCCGCTGCCGTCTCTGCGCGAGCGCCGCACCGATATCCCCATGCTGGTGCACTGGTTCCTGGACCGCTTTGCGCCCGGCGAAGCCATTCACGTTACCCACGCCGCCATGAAATCTCTGCTGCAATATGACTGGCCGGGCAATGTTCGCGAGCTGGAAAACTGCATTGAGCGCGCCGTAGCCCTGGGCGACCGCCGCACCATCGACGCAAATGACCTGCCCCCGGGCATCGTCTTGAACCTGCAGTCTCCCGAGCCGGCCATCGAATCCGAAAGCCCTGCCCTTACCTCTACCGACCTGGAAGATATAGAGCGGGCCACCATTCAAAGAGTCTTTGAGCAGGTCAATGGCGATAAGGTGCAGGCCGGCCGGATGCTGGGCATCAGCCGCGCCACCCTCTACCGCAAGCTCAAGCGCTACAACATCAGCGCCCGGCCCTCCATCCACTCTGCCAGCCGGACCCTGCAGTAGGACCGGCGAGACAGGTGTCTCATCCTGAGATGAAAATCTCTCCGCAGGCCGGCAACGCCGAAAGGGCAGTTCCACAAGCTATTGCGTATGAGTTAGTTACGGCAGCGGCTAGTTTGGCCGGACTCGTGCAATTCTCCTCAACGATGCGGTCTGGATGGCGCCCGAGCTGATGCTAACCGGCACCCCGGGAGCCCCAGGCTGCGTTGTTGACTTCCCGCATCCGAGGTTGCCCGTGTTGCAACAATCCGCCGCCCGTGCCCGCTCCCCGCAGCAAGAAAGCCAGACGGCGAAACTGGCCAAGTTCTTTTCCGAAGCGGCTCCGGTTCGCATCCCCGTTCAGTTGACCCGGCTGGGCAAGGCCGAGCCGGCCGCCAGCGAAAGCACGGTGATCGAATTCGGCACGCCGCGGGAGATTCTATTTGCTTCGGCCCTGCCGCTGGAGTTTGCCGACCTGGTGCGGGTGCGCAACTCTGATGGCACCCTGGATGCAGAGGCCTGCGTGGTGGCGGTTCAATACAATGCCGGGCGCACGGCGGTGGCGGCGCGCTTTACCCGCCAGGTGCCCAACTGGATCGTGAAATCATGACCGTTCAGCCGGCCAATAGCGGGCCCGCCGCCGAGTGGCGCTCATTGCGCCGCGTCTATGAGGTGTACACGGCGCTGGCGCGTGAATTCGTCATTGATCTCTCCCCCTGCCACGAGCTCGAGGGCGGCGAGGCCAGCGCCTCCCAGCAAACCGTGGAAATGGGCTGCCAGTGGTTGCTGGAAGTGGATGAGCGCGTCTCCGTCCACCAGCTTCGCCAATTCCTGCAAAGCAGCACTCTGACCAGCGAAGAGAGCCTGGCGGCGCTGCTGCGCTTTCATCTGCGCAAGGCCAGCCGTGGCGCCTCCGAGCGCGACAAGGTGGATTTTCTTCTTGTGCAATTCTTCTCGCACTGCGTGCCCGCTCGTCTGGACGATGCGGAAGTCACCCCGGAGTACGTGGCGAAGGTTCTCGAGCCCGTGCTGGGCAAGACAGCGAGCCCGCCGCCGGCTTCACTTTCCGGCCTTGAGGAACTGATCCAGTCCACGGAAGCCTGCCAGGAAAGCCTGCAAGGGCTGCTGGGCAGCGGCATTCTGGAGCAGGGCCGGGCCCTGAAGGCGGCCGCGCAAGCCGACTATTTCACTCCCGCCGCCATGGTGGCGTTCACCCGTTTCAACTTCCGCATGCGCCGGGCCTTTTTCCGGCTCTTGCACCAGGACCTCAACGTCATCATTGATGGCCTGCGCGAGCTGGAAGGGCGGGGCGTGGAATGGGTGGATGGGCGCCCGGCGGAATTCTCCGCCAATGAACCAGTCGCGCGTCTGCGCATGATCTGCCAGTCGTGGAAGGTGATGTTCCAGGCGGAATATTCCTCCGGCCAGCCCTTGCGGACTCTGGTGGACCTGCGCGCCGTGGTAGAGGCCGCACTCGGGCGGCCCGCAAAAGAAGACTGGCGCGCCCGCGCTGCCGCTGCCGGGCCCGGCGACGCAACTGACTGAGGTTCCTTACAACCTGCCCGAAAGCCAATCATGGAGATGCCCAACTTGGATCAGCCCACCGTGCTCATCGTTTCTGATCAGGCTGAATTCTCCTCCGCCCTCATCGCCCGCTGGCAGACCGAGCGCAGCGTACCGGCTTTCACTCTTATGCGCGGAGACCTCTGCCAGAAACTGGACGCCGAAGCCTTTCAGGTAGCGGTTGTGGGCGAAGTTCGCCCCCGCGTTCTGCCCAAAGTGCTGAAGGCGCTTCAGCCTGCCCGCAGGCCTGTGCTGCTCATGTCCGAGGATGCCGCCAGCGCGCGTAAACTGCGCGACTCCCATCCCCGCGTGCAGATCGTGCGGCAAGCCGAAGATTGGCTGGATGTCACCGTGGTGCTGGCCAGCGAGATGCTGCGGCACTCCGCGACCACGTCCCGTTTGGAGCGGCTGGAAAAAGAGAATGCCTTCCTGCAGCGCCAGGCCGCGCTCGGCGCCTACATGCTGGAAATGCGCCACACTCTCAATAATGCGCTCACTTCTGTGCTGGGTAATTCCGAGCTGGTACTCTCTGAGCCGGGCGCACTCTCAGCCGAAGCTCGCTCGCAGCTGGAGACTGTCCGCAACATGGCGCTGCGTATGCATGAGGTTCTGCAGCGCTTCTCCTCGCTGGAAAAAGAAATGAAAGTGGTGGAAACCCAGGAAGCCCGCGAAGCCTCTTCCCGGCGGCGTTCCGCCTCTGCCGGGCGTTGACCCGGCCGCCCTTCACGATTTGCCCGAACTTCAACCCTCAATTTTGTGTAAGCTTCCTGCTTGACATAACCTGCAATGAGAGCCGCTCTTGTGGATTGACAAGAAATCGCGAAGAGGCTTCTTGAAAACCGCCGGCGCCGGCGTTGCCTGCGCTCTGGCGTGGCCTGACGCCGGCTTTTCGATGAGCGATTCGGCAAGCGCGGCCGAGTTGAGCGTTACCGCATTCGGCGCGCGTGGTGATGGCCAGGCGCTCGATACCGCCGCCATCAATAAGGCGATCGAAGCGGCCGCCGCGGCCGGCGGCGCCGCGGTGTTCTTCCCGGCGGGAAAGTATCTCTGCCATTCCATCCATCTCAAGAGCAACATTACGCTTTCTCTCTCCCCAGGCGCCGCCATTGTGGCGGCTGACTCCTCTCCGGGTACAAGCTACGATCCCGCCGAATCCAACCAGCCCTGGGAGGCCTATCAGGACTTCGGGCACAATCACTGGCACAACAGCTTGATCTGGGGCGAGGGCCTGGAAAATGTGGCCATCACCGGCCCCGGCCTGATCTGGGGCAAGGGCCTGAGCCGGGGATGGGGCGCGGGGCCCAAGGCGGAAGACCCGGGCGTTGGCAACAAAACTATCGCGCTCAAGAACTGCCGCAATGTTTTGTTGCGGGATTTTTCCATTCTGCACGGCGGGCATTTCGGCATTCTGGCCACCGGCGTGGACGATATCACCATAGACAATCTGAAAATTGACACCAATCGCGACGGCATGGACGTGGACTGCTGCCGCAATGTGCACATCTCAAATTGCAGCGTGAATTCCCCCTGGGATGATGGCATCTGCCTGAAGAGCTCTTATGCCCTCGGCTATGCGCGCGCCACCGAACTTGTCACCATCACCGGCTGCATGGTGAGCGGCGGGTTTGAGGAAGGGTCTCTGCTCGATGGCACTTTCAAGCCTCTGGACGCCGGCAGCAAGGCTTGGCGTACCGGGCGCATCAAGTTTGGAACTGAATCGAATGGCGGATTTAAGAACATCACCGTATCCGATTGCGTTTTTGAAAGCTGCCACGGCCTGGCTCTTGAGAGTGAGGACGGCGCGCTGCTGGAAGACATCGCTATCAGCAACCTGACCATGCGCGATATCGTCGCCGGCCCCATCTTCCTGCGCCTGGGCGCGCGCATGCGAGGTCCGCGAGGGGTTCCGGTCGGGGCACTGCGCCGCGTGGCCATCAGCAACGTGGTTTGCTCGAATGCCGCAGGCTCCATGTGCTCGATCATCAGCGGGGTTCCCGGGCATGCGATTGAAGACCTCCGCCTGAGCGACATTCTGATTGAACATCAGGGCGGCGGCAGCCGGCCGGCCAGCGTGGCCTTGCCGGAGAACGAACGCGACTATCCCGACCCCGACATGTTCGGCCCCACCCCGGCCCAGGGCTTTTTCATTCGCCACGTCAACGGGATTGAGATGAGTGGGATCCGCGTTCTGGCCCGGCAGCCGGATTCGCGCCCCGCTTTTGTGCTCAGCGACGTGCAGCACGCAGACTTGTCACACATCAGCGCGCCAGCGGCGCCGCGCGGAGCGGTGTACGCGCTCGAGGATGTGAAGGACTTCCGCCTCAGCGCCAGCCCTCCCGCACCTGATACGCAGTTGGAGAAGGCGGAAAAGAGAGAAATATAACGGTTACCCGCGGGACAGCCCCTTCGACTCGCTCAGCGCAGGCTTGGCGGCTGTCCCGCACGAGTAATGAAGTGGCGGGCGCTCAGTTCTTCTTCATCCCGTCATTGCTCATGTCGTCGTGCTTCATTTCGTCCTTTTTCATGTTGTCTTTCTTCATGTTGTCCTTCTTCATCGTGTCCTTGCCCATGTTGTCTTTCCCCATCTTGTCTTTGCCCATGTCGGCCTTGCCCATGTCGGCCTTGCCCATCTCGTCCTTCTTCATCTCGTCCTTCTTCATCTCGTCTTTCTGCATGCTGCTCTTGCTCTTGGTTTTCTTCTTGGACGTGGCCTTGCCCATGCTGTCTTTCTGCAGGTTGTCCTGCTTCATCTGGTCCTGCTGCATATTGCCGCCGGATTGCGCCCAGGCGGCCATTGAGAACGCCAGAACACACATCGCCATCAGCCTGCCGGTCAACTTCATGTTGGAGTCTCCTCAACCGATAAGATTGCGGGCGGAAAGCCGGCCGCGAAACATGGGATGTGGGGGCAAAAAGAAAGTTACATCTGGAAGTGTTTTATTCGGTCGCGAGAAGCCTTGGTGGGGCGGTTGAAACCTCAGCAGGCGAGCTGCGACCGCGTGAGCTTCAATCCGTTAAGGTTGCCGAGCACCGTCACAGCAATCGAATCCGTTTGGAAGAACTCGCCGGCCAGCTCGGCGACGTCTTCGGCCTTTACCGCCTCGATCTTCTGGATAAGTTCATCCATGGTCTGGAAGCGGTTGAAGTACATCTCTTGCCGGGCCAGGTTCGACATGCGCGCGGTGGAAGATTCCAGCGAGAGCATCAGGCTGCCTTTCAATTGGTCCTTGGCGCGGCGCAGTTCATCCTCTGAGACCGGCTCGGTCTTCAGCTTGCGAAACTCTGACACTACCGACTCCACCACCTTGGCCGCCGACTCCCGCGAGGTTCCCGCGTACACGTTCAGGCAGCCGGTATCGCGGTAAGGATTCAGGTCGCTGTAGATGGCGTAAGCCAATCCTTGCCGCTCGCGGATATTCTGGAACAGGCGTGAGCTCATCCCTCCGCCCAGCAGCGTGTTCAGAATGTAGGAGGCATGCCGTCTCTGGTGCGCGATGGGATGCGAGGGCACGCCGATGCAAATCTGCACCTGCTCCAGGGCCTTCTTGTTGCGCAGGATAATGCGCGACACAATCTTGGGCGGTGGGCTGTGAAAGCCGTTGTGTCCCGGCCGCATGCCGCCGAAATGCTTGGCCGTCAGCTCCACAAACTGCCGGTGTTTGATGTTGCCGGCGCCGCAGATGATCAGGTTGCTGGGGATAAAGCGCTCCCCGTAGAAGTTCAGCACCGGGTCGCGCTCGAAGCGCCGCACCGTATCTTTCGTGCCCAGAATCGGCTTGCCCAGGGCGTGGTCCTTCCAGAAATTCTGGGTAAAGATTTCGTGCACCAGGTAATCGGGGTTGTCCTCATCCATCTTGATCTCTTCCAGAATCACGCCCCGCTCGCGGCCAATGTCATGCGAGTCGAAGACCGGGTTGAGCACCAGGTCAGACAGAATGTCGAGCGCGATCGGCTGGTGATCATCGACCACTTTTACGTTGAAGCAGACGCACTCTTTGGCGGTGAAGGCGTCCATATTGCCGCCGATGGAATCCACCTGGCGCGCAATGTCCTCGGCCGTACGGTTCTGCGTGCCCTTAAAAACCATGTGCTCGATGAAGTGCGAGATGCCGTTCCACTGGCTGTCTTCATCGCGCGAACCGGTTTTAATCCAAACCCCGATGGAAACCGAGCGGATGTGCTGCATCTCTTCGCTGAGAATGGTCAGCCCGTTGGGCAGCACTTCGCGATGAATGTTGTGTTCTTCTTTCACTGCGGCTCTTTCCCACAGACCGGGAGAGGAACGGCTGGCCTGCTGGCGGGGCGGCATCGCCAAGCACCATTCTTACACACTGTGGCGGCCCGTGCGCGTCGGGTTTGCAGCAATAGAATCAATAAGTTGCTAATGAACCTCCGGTTTCGGGCCTACCCTCAGCCTTGTTTCTTCTAAAATTACCTTAGGATGAACCAGCCACGCGAATGACTCCTCAAGCCTCCCACGCGCTCCTGGGCCTTGATCTGCGGGAATTGGCCAGCCTGGTAGAGCGAGCCGGCCAGCCGCCTTATCGTGCTCAGCAGCTATTTGAGGCTCTCTACCGGCAGCGGGTGGGGTCGGCGGAGCAGATCCTGACCCTGCCGGGGGATTTTCGGCGCGCCCTGGCCCAGAGCTCCCCAGTCGGGTTACCCCGCATCGAAAAGATGTTCACTTCGCGGGATGGAACCATTCGCTACCTGATCGCTTTTGCGGACGGTGAAAGCGTCGAGACGGTCTGGATGCCGGATGGCGATGGCGGTGAAGCCGGCGATGGCAGCGAGGCTGGCGATCACACTGAAACCTCGGCCCCGGCCTGGGACCGCGCCACTATCTGCATCTCCAGCCAGGTGGGCTGCGCCGTGGATTGCCGGTTTTGCCTGACTGCACTGCTGGGCGTGAAACGCAATCTGACCGCCGGAGAAATCGTGGGCCAAGTGTGCGCAGTTCTGAAGGACCAGAACGTCGATCCGCCTCAGGACCGCATCAATCTCGTCTTCATGGGGATGGGCGAGCCGTTTCTCAACTATGACAACTTCATCAAAGCGGTTCAATTGCTGGTGGAAGGCGTAGGCATTCCCCAGTCGCGCATGACCGTCTCCACCGCCGGCATAGTGCCGCGCATTTACGATTTCGCGCTCGAAGGCGTGCGCCCCAAGCTGGCCATTTCCCTGAACGCCCCTAATGACGCGCTGCGCCAGCGCCTCATGCCCCTCAATCGGAAATGGGACCTGGAAAAGCTGATGGCTGCAGCGCGCGATTTTCCCTTGCGCAGCCGCGAGAAGCTCACCTTCGAGTACGTTCTGCTCTCCGGGGTCAACGACTCACCGGAAAATGCCCGCGAGCTGGTGGAGTTGATTCGCGGCCTGCGGGCCAAGGTCAACTTGATAGCCCTGAACCCGGGGCCTGGAATCGAGTTTTGCACCCCTCAGCACGAACCAGTGCTCGCCTTCCAGAGAATTCTCACCGAGGCTGGCGTTCCCGCCTTCATTCGCCGCCCCCGGGGCCTGGATATCTACGCCGCCTGCGGGCAACTCAAGCGCACAACGGAGCTTTCGGCTGTCTCCTGAACGTAACCACTTCACCGATACTTTCGCTTGCTCTTCTCTTCCGGGATTAATACTATCCGTGGCATCCTCGCACAGGTGGTCCTTTCGCTTGGCATTTTCAGCGCTGCGTCATCGCTTGCTTTGGCGGCTTCGGGCTCCGGCTGACTCCGGAGAAATTCGCCGCACCGAGCGCTGGCTGGCCACGGCCCGCGTTGCCCTGGCCATCTCGGCCCTGGTCACCATTTGGATGGACCCGAGCGAGATTCGCTACTCCCTCTGGGCCTATGGTCTGCTCGGCTTCTATATTGTTCACGGCGTCGTTATCATGCTGCTGCTGCGCTTCCGGCAGCAGTCCACGTTTGCCTTCAGGCTGCTGGTGCACTGCGCCGATATCGTCTGGCCGGCCTTGATTTCGGCTTTTGCCGCCAGCGCCCGCAACCCGTTCTTTTTGTTCTTCGTATACGTCATGGCCGCCGCCGCATACCGCTGGGGCCTGATGGAGACCATGGCTACGGCCGTCGCCGCGCTGGCCCTGCTATGGGCCGAAAGCATGGCTTTTCAGCTGGGCTTCCTCGGCTGGGCCGATCGCCTGCTTGCCCGCCACGGCTTGCCCGCCCTGCATGTCAACGTCACCGACTTTGAGCCGAAGGCGCTGTTCATGCGGTCCATCTACCTGGTGGTGCTGGGACTTCTGCTTGGCTATCTGGCCGGGCAGCAGAAACAGCTGCGGGCGGAAAAATCGGTGATCGCGCGCACCCTGGGGCTGGCCCGCGTGGAAGCCGGAATGACGGGCACGCTGCAGGATATTCTCGGCGATGTGCTCGCTATGTATGGCGCCCGCCAGGCGGTGATCGCCTCACTCGAAAGCGCCAGCCATCACGTTTTTGTCGGCGAAGTGAGGGCCCTGAGCGGCACCCGCACCGCCTTCCACTGGCTGGAGGCCGCTCCTCCCGACCGTGAGATATATCTTTTCAACTGCCCCGCTGACACTTGCTACCTGCGCCGCGGCCGGCGGGGGCAGGAAACCTACCTTGCTCTGGATCAGGATGGCACCCGGGTACGCAGCCTCGATACCGGCTGCGTTTCAGCCCTGGCCCAGCGCTACGAATTCCGCAGCGTGCTGATTGCATCCTTCGTCTTCGGCCAGGAGTGGGCGGGCCGCATTTTCCTGCTCGACCCCAACCTTTCCGGCGAGATCGAAGAGGAGCTGCACTTCCTGCAGGAGCTGATCCGGCGGGTGGGGCCGGCGGTGTACAACGTCTATCTCCTGCGCCGGCTGCGCCGCCGTGCCGGCGCCCTGGAGCGTGCCCGCTTCGCCCGCGAGCTGCACGATGGCGCGGTGCAATCTCTGATCGCCGTAGAGATGCAGGTGGATGTTCTGCGCCGCCGCTCGGCCAGCAATCCCGCCGTAGTGGGCGAGGAGCTCGGCCGCATCCAGGGCTTGTTGCGGGAAGAGGTCCTCAAGCTGCGCGAACTCATGCAGCAGATGAAATCGCTCGATGTGGATTCCAAAAAGCTGCTGGCCTTGTTGCGTGACACGGTGGAGCGCTTTCAGCGCGAGACCGGAATCACGGCCCGCTTCATATCCGAACTCGACGAACTGGATATGCCACAGCAGGTCTGCCGTGAGCTGGCCCGCATCGTGCAGGAGGGCCTGGTGAACGTGCGCAAGCACAGCGGCGCCAAGCAGGCGCTGGTCCGCCTGGGGGCCAACGAGGGCATGTGGAACGTGATCATCGAAGACAATGGCAGCGGGTTCCCCTTCACCGGACGCGTCTCTCAGGCGGAACTGGACGCTCTGGGGAAAGGCCCCGTTGTGATTAAGGAACGGGTCCGTTTAATTGCCGGCGAACTCACGATAGAATCAAATCCCGGCCGGGGAGCGCGCCTGGAAATCAATATTCCCCAGAAACGGGAAGCTGCTTATGGACAATAAGCGATCCATGCCAATCCGAATTGTGATCGCCGACGACCACCCGATTTTTCGCGATGGGCTCAGGCGATTGCTGGAGGCCGAATCCCACTTGAACGTGATCGGGGAAGCCTGCGATGGCGCCGAAGCCGTGAAACTGGCGCGCCAGCTCAAGCCCGACATCCTGCTGCTGGATCTGGCCATGCCCCGGCATCCCGGGCTCGAGGCCCTGCGCGAAATGAGCACCAACAGCGGTCCGCATCCGGTGCGGGTGATTCTGCTGACTGCGGCCGCCGAGAAGAATCAAATCGTCGAAGCCCTGCAGCTCGGCGCCCGTGGCGTCGTACTGAAAGATTCGGCCACGCAACTGCTGCTCAAGGCCATCGAGACCGTAATGTCGGGCGAATACTGGGTCGGGCGCGAGAGTGTTTCGAACCTGGTGCAGTATCTCCGAATGCTGGTGCAGTCCTCCGGCGAAGAAGCGCGGCAGAAGAAATTTGGCCTGACGCCGCGCGAACTGGAAATCGTCTCTGCCGTGGTGGCCGGTTACGCCAACAAGGAAATTGCCGAATATTTCAAGATCAGTGAAGATACGGTCAAGCACCATCTCAGCAACATCTTCGACAAGCTGGGGGTCTCGACCCGGCTGGAGCTGGCGCTCTTCGCGGTGAATCAGTCCCTGCCTCTCAAGACGATTGCGTGATCAAAACCGTACACTTCTGGTGCCGTTCCGGAGCAAACCAAAGGAATACCAGAATGGCACCTCCGTGCCACTAAAATCCACACTGGAGCCATTGGAGGGGCGGAGTAGCGACTGTACGATACAACCAGTGAGCCGGAAGGTCTAAGCACCTCCGTGTTAGTTTCCACAGATTCTTGCCAGCTTGTGGGGGAGTGCTAAATGCAAAGAGGGGGAAATTCAGTGGCACAGTTCCTACAACAGCTGTGGCGCGATGAGCGTGGCCAGGACATCGCCGAGTACGCCGTCATGCTGGCGGTGATTCTCGTAATCGTGGTCGGCACAGTTCGTTTGATCGGCTCCAACGCCAACAACGTGTTTTCCGAGGTCGGAAGTTCGATCTCGCAATAACACTTGATCTCCGGCTTCAGCCGCGCTTCGGAGAAATCGCCGCCTGGAATCCGATTCCCATGCTCATGGGATCTTCCTGAAGTAGCGTCCGCAGAGTTCTCCAAAAATACAGGCCTGAGCAACACGCTCAGGCCCGCTCAATTCCGTCAAATTCCAGTTCCTACTTCACCGGGGCGGTCTGTGCCACTTTTTCCGCGCCCGGGTTGCCGTACCGCGTCAGGTAGGGGAAAAAAGGCGTAAGGCCGAAGGGCATCTTCTCTTCCGGCGTAGTCAGGGAAACCGCCTTGGTCTTGATGAGATCGATCCGCCCACTCCAGGGCTCCATGCGGATTCGGCTGCCCAGGGGCAAGGCCGCGAGCTGGGTCAGCTTGCGTTCTTCCAGCTTGGGAGCGGCGTTCAGCAGCGCCGACATGCGGATGGACTCTCCGTGTGCCAGCCCGTTGCCCAGGTGCGGCCGAATCAGGTTCTTAAGCTCCGGCGCCGCCTCCTGCAAAGCTTTCAGGAAAAGGCCTGCGCTCGACAGATTGTCCTTATACGGCGAATTGGCCAGCAGCTGCAGCGCTTCCTTGTCCGCAGCTTCCTCGTCGGCGGCATCGCGCCCGAAATCCATGTCCTGAAAGGCGTCTTCGTCGGGGAAAAAGAGGCGGTCGTTGAAGGCTAGGCTGGTGTCAGAAGGCTGGCCCAGAGCGATATGCCCCAATTCGTGTGCCAGGACCATGGCCAGCGAAGGCTCGTCGGGCAGCACATCGAGCAAACCGCGGCTGATCACAATCGTGTGCCCAACCGTGAACGATTCCAGCGGCGTGGTGAGCAGCACCCGCACCCGTACCTCGGGCTCGATGTTCAAATTATTGGTCACGATCAGATTGTTGACGACGGTCTGCAGCACTTTGTCTACCTCGCCCGCAGGCGCCAGCAGGCCAATCCGCTGCAGGCGATCGAGGGCATTGTCTTCGGCCTCCCGCTCCCACAGGCGGGCGCTTTCCACCGGGGAAGCATCCTGCGAGGCCGGGCTCTGGTCCTGCACGCTCTGCGGGGAATCCACCAGAATCTGCGTAAATGAATCGCTGCTGCCCAGGCGCTGCAGATCGTAGCCCCACAGCCGGGTCTGCGCGCGGAAGCGGAAGCTCTTGCCCATCTTGACCTTGTCGCCGCTCTCTTCGCTGTACACGTAGGCCGGCAGCCACTCCCCGGGGCGCATGTTCAGCCGCCAGCTGTCGAAATGCAGATACACCCGGTCGTGCCCGCGCGAAGTGTAGGTGCCGTTGAAGCGGACAATGTTGTAGTCCTGGTCTTCTACCCAGATGCGGCCGATGAACCTTCCATCCCCGGCGTGCTTCTTGGGCTGCACATCAATCACGATGCAGCGGACTTCGCCAAGAAACTCGCGGCGCACATAGGCGAAGTCGTAATACTTGCGCTCAAAATCCTGGTCCACCAGCACCATCTGCGCGAAGCCCAGAGGCAAAAACTTCAGGGAATAGACCTCGGAGAGCTTGGACATGAAGCGGTGACTGAACCCGGGCTGGCCCATGAAAGTTTTGTCATCCAGGCCGCCCGACATGTCGAGCCGCCCCAGAAAATACTGGTCACTGACGGCTTGCGGTCCCAGTTCCCGGTCCACCTTGAGATTCTGAATGTAGGTTTCCACCAGCGGATGAAGCCGGCGCATCGAGAGGTTGAAGAAGCGCTCGCGCTGGATGACCCGGTCTATGACCTGGTCAAAGGAAACCGGCGCAGAAGGTGTTACGGCGACCTGGGCCGAAGCCGTGGTCGCCGTAGCGCTATCCTGACTGAAAGCCCGGGGACTGAGAAATGCGAACGCGCATGCCAATACCAGCACAGCCGTAAGATTGCGCATCAGGGGAGACTCCTTGTGAAAAAAACTGTACTACGCCAACTGAAACACTATGTGCAACACGGCAGTGGAGTCGGTCGGCCGGCCGTCTCGCTGGGCCGGCTTGAAGTGAATCTGCTCCGCCGCTCGAATCGCTGCTTCATCCAGGCCGTGGCCCAAACCCTGAACCACCCGCAACACGCGGATCTGGCCATTGGCCTCAAACACCACCTGCAAGAGCACCTCGCCCTCCACCCGCAGCTTGCGGGCTTCCTCGGTGTACACCGGAGTAGGCTTGGAGATGATCTCTGCCGGCGTGGCCTCGGCAGTCACTTCGTGCTTGACCGCGAGCTGCGAAGCCGTGGTTGCTTCTACCGTACCGAAGCTGCCCGACTGCACGTTGCCGCGAGTGACGTTGGAGCGGCCGCTGCCGTCGCCGGTGGCCGTGCCGTTGCCAAAGCCGGCGCTGGAGACGACCCCGCGTACGCCCTTGGCGCCGCCGGTTCCGTTGCCGTAACCCGGGCCCGAAGGCAGATCGAACGACCCCAGGGAGGCGATATTGACCGGCTTGCCATGACCATCCTTGGCCGGCACACCGTTGGGGTCTCCGAAGCCCCCGGTCTGAACTTTTTCCGGCGCCGCCGCCATGGTGGGCGTGGCTGAGCTGCCGGTGGAAAACACATTGGTCTTCACCAGTTCGCGCGGAATGGCCGGCGCCTTGGGCTGAATCTGCGGAATCTTGTTATCCGCCAGTTCCAGCTTGGGAGCGGAGGGCGGATCGTTGGCCACAGGCTTCCGGTGAATCTCCGGCGGAAGCCGCAACGCCGTCTCCGGCACGACTTCCACTTGCGGCACGGGCGCGGGCTTGACCACCCGCATGGGCGCCGGCTGGTGATTGACTGGCGCCGGCGTGGTGACCAGCGCGATCGTCTGGTAGTTATGGGCGGGAGGCACCAAAACCTCCGGATGCAAAACCCCGACCCAGGCCAATAACACTAAGGCCCCGGCCTCAAAGCCCATGCTGCAGACAAATTCCTTCCACGGAGCACGCTTCTCTGGGAGCAAAGAAAACAGGTGATTCTCAAAAACTTGGGACATGGTAGCGGCGTTTCCTCTTCGCCGAATGCTTTTGACGAAGGCGCTGGTTGAGCCCGGTTCCCATTTGTGCCCCTAGGGATATAGCCGGGGTGTGCAACTCAAGCCTCCAGTGCCGCAAGGTGCACGCATAAGGCCAAACCCTAAGGCTAGCAAAACCTAGCTCTTACCCAGCGGATACAGGGGAGGACTGGGCAGTATCTTACCAAAAGGGAAATGGGAAAGAGGCAAAAAAATACACTTAAATAGCCTCCCTGGGATGTGGAAAAAGGCCAAACCCCAGGACTGGCGCCCTGAGGCGTAACCCCCGCAACCTGCTAACAGTGAACGATTTTCGGGCTCTGGATGCCGCGGGTGGCATGCCGCGTATCTACCACCAGCTGCGCCTCGCGCACAATCCGGGCATAGTCGTAGTCAGAATGGTCGGTGACGATGAGCACGCAGTCGTATTCGCCCAGATTATCCAGCGGGGCGCACTTCATCTGCAGATCGTAGTGACGGCCGCGGCCGATGCTCTTGAAATAGGGGTCGTTGTAGCTGACCTGCGCCCCATCCTTCTGCAGCAGTTCGATAATGGTCAGCGCCGGGGATTCGCGCAGATCGTCAATGTCTTTCTTGTAGGCCACGCCCAGCACCAGCACGCGCGCGCCGTTGAGCGCCTTCTTGCGCTGATTCAAAGCGCGGGTGACCGACTCGAGCACATGGTAGGGCATGGAGATATTGATCTCGCCCGCCAGCTCAATGAAGCGGGTGCGGAAATCCCACTCTTTTGCCTTCCAGGAAAGATAGAAGGGGTCCACGGGAATGCAGTGCCCGCCCAAACCCGGCCCGGGATAAAAGGGATGGAAGCCGAAGGGCTTGGTGGCCGCCGCTTCAATGACCTCCCAGATGTCCAACCCCATGCGCAGGGCCAGCAGTTTGAGCTCGTTGACCAGAGCGATGTTGACGCAGCGGTAGATGTTTTCCAGCAGCTTGGTCATCTCGGCCGCGGCCGGCGATGAGACCGGAACCACGCGAGTGAAAATCGCGTTGTAGAGCGCGGAGGCCAGTTCGTTGGCCTGCCCATCCAGCCCGCCGATGACCTTGGGAATATCGCGCCGGGCCACGCTGGTGTTGCCCGGGTCTTCCCGCTCAGGAGAGAAAGCCACGAAGAATTCATGCGCGCCCGAGCCGGCGCCGCGCGCCGCCTTCAGGCCATGCTTGTTGCCATTCTCCAGAATCGGAACCAGCACCTCTTCCGTGGTGCCGGGATAGGTGGTGCTCTCGAGGACTACCAATTGGCCGGCGCGAAGATGGGGCGCGATGGCCTTGGCGGTGTCGGTGATGTAGCTGAGATCGGGCTCGTGGTACTCGTTCAGCGGAGTGGGCACGCAGATGATGATGGCATCCATTTGCACCAGGCGGGCGTAGTCGGAAGTGGCCTCGAAGCCGCTCCGGCGCGCCTGCTGAATGTCTGCGGCGGCGATGCGGTAGATGTACGACCCGCCATCCTGCAGGGTGGAAACCTTGCGCTGATCAATGTCGAAGCCGGTCACGGGAAACTTCTGCTCGTTGTACAGCAGGGCGAGCGGCAGGCCGACGTAGCCCAGGCCGATGATGGCGACGCGCGCCTGGCGGGCGGCGATCCTGGACTGCAGTTCAGCAAAAGGCGTAGTAGCGACGGTAGAAGTGGTTTGGGTGCTCATGCGGTTTCCTGCGTCTCAACCTCTGTGGCTTTCCAGTATGCCACAGCTGGAAAATAGCGAGCGGCAGAGCAACTAGGTTCGCAGATTGGCACATCGGAGATAAGCAATTTCTATGCGTCACTGGTTACTTCCGTTACGCGCCATTAGGCGCCAGTGCGCACAACTGAATTCCATCTGCCATGTGTAAGTTTGGGACATTCGTAACCTGCTCTCAAGAAAGTAATTGACGAAGAAAAGCGCTGCGGGCTACGATTAAGACCAAAAGCGAACCAAAACAGATCACCGGGTTTCCGAAAGGGTCCGTCTATGGTGCGGAAAAGTTTGTGCTGGGTGATAGTGGCCTGTTTTCCCATGTCAATGTTGGCGGCAGATTCCGGGGCCGCAATGCTGTACACCAAAGGCACGGCTTGGATCAACGGCGCCACGGTTCCCAGCTCTTCGACCGTATTCCCAGGCGACATGGTGCAAACCAAGCCCGACGCCATCGCCAATATCAACGCTCTCGGCTCCAGCGTAATGATTCTGCCCGATTCCATGGTGAAGTTTGACGGGAGCGGGGTTTCGATTGACCACGGAACCGTAAGCGTGGCCACCTCGAAGGGGATGAGCACCAGCGCCGAGGATCTGACCGTCGCCCCCGCCTCGAAGGCATGGACGGAGTTTCAAGTGAGCGACCAGGATGGCAAGGTCCAGATCATGGCGCGTAAAGGCAACGTCAGCATCAGCGACGCCTCGGGCACTACCACACTCTCGGAAGGGCAGGAAACCACTCGCGATCTGAGCGAAAAGCGCCGGGAGCGGGGTGGCGCAGTGCCCGCCGCGGGCGGCGGCATTCTGGATTCGCCCATTGTGATCGGCGCAGGCGCGGCCGCCATTGGCGGCCTGGCGGTGTGGGTGTTCATGCAGAGTTCCAAGCCAGCCAGCCCTTCGACGCCCTGATCGTTCCCTGAAATTCTTCGAGTTGACGGCTGCCATTTCGGCAGCCGTTCGTGTTTTGCGCGAAATTTGCCCGTCCGGCCTTACCAGGCCTGGGCGTTGAGGCCGCGGACGGCGAGATTGGCCAGGGTATTGGCCTCGGCATTTTCTTCGCGGGCGACGTGGGAGATGGAAAACTCGAGCGAGCGCGCCAGCTTGCGGCAAGTCCAGTTAAGGGAATACAGGCGTGGGCTGCGGCATTTGTACTGCCCGCTCATCTGCTTCACCACCACTTCAGAATCCGAATAAACGTGCAGGCGGGCGGCCTTGAGCGAGACGGCGCATTGCAGGGCCTCGAGCAGGGCCATATATTCGGCAACGTTGTTATCCTGGTGGCCGATCCATTTGCAGATGCGGATGGGGCGCGCGCCGCCGCCGCAGATCACCACGCCCACGCCCGCAGGCCCGGGATTGCCCAAGGAGCCGCCATCAATGTGCGCAATGAGATTTGGCACGGCGTCTTCGCTGTTCGTTTCAACCATGAGCGACGGAGAGTTGCCTGTCAAGCATGTTTTCTGGATTCGAATCGCAGATCCAGAAAAAAATCTTTCATCATTATCTGTGAATTCGCATGTGGAAAAGCAAGAATGATTTCATCGGCCGTTCATTAAACATTAACAATTCAAGCGCTTGCGCACGGCCCAGATTTCCTCGAAATTTTCCAAAGTTGCACCAAATTGCGGCATTGACATTGATGAAGCAGATGTTTAGCTTGGGCCACGTCGACGGCTGAAAGGGTTGGCTTAAATAAAACTTCGCCAGTCCGAAGTAAGCTGAGCGGCGGGCCTGCCGGGGCGACCCGGAGAGGCCACCGGACCTGAAAAAACCAACGGCTCTGCGAGGGGCAGTTGGGGTTCGGAACCGCGAAAGCGGTGGCCGCGTCAAGGGCTGTGACGGTACATGCATCCACGCTGTCGGCTCTCTCGCAAAGAGCGGGCGGCTAGAGCATAACCAATGTCACAGCCTTTTCCATTTATCCGCATCAATTCCCCCAATCGTCCGCTTCATTTTCCCCCTGGCGGCTGCGTTGGCGTGGAAGAAAAAGGCTCGGAGAACATCTGGATCGCGCTTATGGGCCCGGATACGCCAGCCTTGGGCGAACTATCGAATACGGCAGCGGTGACGCAGTCGCAGATCGCCGCCACTGTGGCCGCATTTTTGGGCAAGGATTTCCACCAGGCCATGCCGGATGCAGCTCCTCCTCTGCCGGGCGTGATTGTGGCCTGCGCGACTCTCTACGCCGACAATTCCGTCGGCATGTCGGAGGGGTGGCGGATGCGGGTGCGGCGGAAGGGCCCAAAGCGCGGATGCATGGCGGCCACCGTGCAGAGGACGTAGAACAGCGCGGCGTTGGCGGGGATTTCCAGGTTGAAGTCCACAAAGCTGTGCACCAGAATGCCGATGATTCCCAGCATCGCCGCCAGAGCCACCGCACCATTGGGTTCGTGCCACCATTCTTTGAGCTTGCTGATGGCGCGGTAAAAGACAATAGCCACAAAACACAGCATAGTGGCGAAGCCCAGCGCGCCCATTTCCACCAGCAGCTGCGCGTAATCGTCGTGGGCCTCATTCACAAAAAAGTTGGTGTAGAAGCTGCGGTACTGCGGGTAAACGGTGGGGAAGACGCCCAGGCCCCATCCCAGAAGCGGCTTGAGCTTGAACATGTGGAGGGAATCGCGATTGATGTCAATGCGGGTTCCGCCGGAAAGCTCGGTGCGCGATTCAGTGCGGATGCTGGCCAGGCGCTCGTTCAGCTTGCCGCCGCCCAGCCAGGCGAGCATCCCCATCAGCAAAATGAGGAAAATGCCCAGGGTGAGGGCCATGGTGCGGCTCTTGCGCCGCCGAATCAGGATGGCCGCCAGGATGGCCATTTGCACGGCGAAAGCCAGAATGCCGCCGCGCGAACCGGAAAGAAAAATAGTGACGGCCATGACCGCCGCGGCCACCGCGGCCATCGTCTTGCGCGGGCCCTGCGCCACCGAGGTGAGCGCCGCCACCAGCGGAATGGGCATGATCATTTCCATCAGGCCGGCATAATGATTGTGATTCACGTAGGGGCCATACACCCAGCCCCCCAGCCGCGGAGTACGAATCCAGTAGAGCTTGCCGTTCGGGTCAACGCCCTCGAGCAGCGCAAACATCGCAACCGAGAAGCCATACACGCAAAAGATGCGGGCCAGCATGCGCACCTGCGAGGTCTTGCGCAGAGTCTGCACCACCAGAAAGCACAGCAGACCGTAGGCGCAATAAAGCAGCCCTGAGGAAACCGTGTCGTAGCGGTAGGAAGTTCGATGAAACCACAGCTGCGCCGCCACCAACCCGCCAAAAACCAGCATGGGCGCAAACAGCGGGTTCCAGAAGACACGCAGTTCGCCCGAGGTGGCCTGGCGGATGGCCCAAACCACAAACAGGGAAGCCGCTCCGGCCTCCAAAATGAAGATGGACCAGGGCTCGACCGCGCCAAAAGCCAGCGGGCCGAAAAGCAGCAGCCCCCAAACGCCGTAGAACAGCACCGCATCCAGCGGCGAGGGAATGGCCTGCGGGTCTTGCACCGCCTCACTGCGCCGGGCGACAAGTACAGGGGCTCTCATGCGGGCATCATCCTTGGGCCGGCTGGCTGGGGGCGGGCGAGGCCGGGGCCGGCGGCGCTGGCGGCTTTTGCGGGGCGGTCTTCTGCACCGTCTTTGGCGCCAACTGCACCCCGTCAATCCACAATTTGCCTTTGATCGGTCCCGGCGGTACACGCTGCACATGGATCACCAGCAGCTTGGTCTGCGGGCCGGTGATAAAGTCGCCGGTAATCTGTTTCCAGAAGTCCACGTCTTCCAGATCGTCGCTGGCGAAGAAGGTGGTGCCGTCAAACACATCCTGCACCGCGAAGCGCAGTCCGCCTGCGCCTTCAATATCCTGAGCGCGGTAGTACGAGCTGAATTCATAGCCGGTATTGGGTTCGACCGGGACCACCTGGCGGATGCCGGCGTCGTTGATGGTCTGGGCATCGAAGCTGATCAGCAACGAACGCGATCCCAGGTGAGCCTGGGTGGGATCAAGCAGCAGCCCGACCTGGGGAGAGCGGTCATAGAACCAGTCGAAGCCGCCATTTAGGATGTCGAGGCTGAAGCTGCCATTCACCACCAGATTCGACGAGGTCGGCTCATAGGCGGAAAGATCGCTCAGGGTAGCGGCCTGCCGCCAGACCATTTTTGCCTGATCCACTTCTTTATCCAGAAGCAGGCTGCGCACGTAAGCGAAGATGTAGCGGCGTTCCACCGGCTCATGAAGCGCCGCCAGGCGCCCCCATACCTTATTGGCCGCGGCCATCTCCTTGTGGGCCACCAGGTATTCGATAAAAGGCGAGTACACGCTGGCCATGGGTGGAATTACATCCTGCAGCAGAGCATCAATGTCGGGTTCGATGCGCCAGCATAGTGGCAAGGCGACGGCGGGCAAATAGGGATCATTGGCCAGAACCACGCGAAGCTCCTGCATCGCCCGGGCGGTATCGCCCTGGACAATATAGAAATTGGCAGCCTGCCAGGCGGCTTCCGGAGTGGTGGGGTCGGCCCCAATGGCGTGGGTCAGGGCGTCCTTGCGCCCGTCGGCGTTGCCCAGCAATTCGTAGGTGGCGGCGAGGTCAAACCAGTAGCGCGCCTCGTGCGGATTCAAGCTGACGGCAGCGCGATAGGAAGATGCCGCCGCCTGCTCATCCCGGTCCACCAGGCGCAGATAGCGGCCTACGCGGAAGCGATACTCGGCATTGCCCGGCTCCAGCCATACCGCCCGGCGCAGGCTGGCGAGATCAGGCCGGGTGCCCAGAAAGGCGGCAGCGAACTGCGCTCCGGCGAGCGCGACATAAGCCGCCGCCAGCGCGCACGCAGCGCCGATTACCAGCCATCGTTTGGTCGCCTGGTTGAGTTGGATTCGCATGCTTCAATCCCGGGCAGCCCGCGGGCAGCTCATGCCCCGCCGATTTCCTTATGCGCTTCCCGAGGCCGCCTGGGAGCCTGGCTCCTCTTGTTTCACTACCGCCTCGCTCTCCGGGAGCTCGCCTTCTTCCTCTTCGCGCTCTTCCACGTCCTGCTGGTAGTAGCGGCTGCCGTACTTCGACTGATACTCGTAGTAGTAGTAGTAGTCCGGGGAATGGAGGTCCGCGGCGTTCAGCAGAACCCCGGAGACTTTGGCGTTCACGCGCAGCAGAATGTCACGGGCGCGGCGGAGCGCCTGCTTGGTGGTCTGGCCGGAGCGGATCACCAGCACCACCGCATCCGCGGTCTGCGACATGATGACCGCGTCGGTGACCGAGAGGGTCGGCGGAGTATCAATCACAATGTGGTCGTACTGCTCCTTCAGCTCTTCCAGAATCTCGCGCATCTTGGCGGAAGCCAGCAGCTCGGCGGGATTGGGCGGCGGCGTTCCCGCGGGCAGCACGTGCAGCATGGGCAAAGCCGGAAAGGGAACGGTAGTCGGCTGCAGCGCGGCGCTGCCGGTCAAAACGTTGCTCAGGCCAGTTCTGGGGCCCACACCCATGGTCTTGTGAATGCTCGGCCGGCGCAGGTCAGCGTCAATCAGCAGCACCCGGCTGCCCTTTTGTGCCAGCACGATGGCGCAGTTCAGGCTGGTGGTGGTCTTGCCTTCCTGGGGCAGCGCGCTGGTGATGAGAATGATCTTGGGCGGGCCGCCGACGGAGCTGAGCAGCAGCGAGGTGCGCAGCGCGCGGTAGGATTCTGCCATCTGCGACTGCGGCCGCGACTGGGTAATCATTTCCACCGCTTCCCGGCTCGTGGTCATCGCCAGCCGCGGGCGGGTGGCAGCGGTGCCGGTGCGGGAGCCCAGCGGAATCATGCCCAGGGAGGACAATCCCGAGATGGCCTGTGCCTGCTCCGGGGTGCGCACGGTGTTGTCAATCGCTTCCAGCAGGAAGGCCAGCCCCACCCCGGTGGTCAGCCCCAGTGCCAGCGCAAACGCCAGGTTGCGGGGGACGTTTGGCTCGGCCGGCACCGTGGGAACCCGGGCCACATCCACGGTGCGGAAGTTGGTGGAGCGCAAACCGGCGCTCACCCCGGCTTCCTTGAGCTTCTCCAGCAGGTCTTCATAGAGGGCGCGGTTGGTATCAACATCGCGCTTCAGCAGGTTGTATTCGATGGCGCTCTCGTTGAGCTTGTTGGCCTGCTGCTTCTGTTCGTCGAGCGCGGCGCGCAGCATGTTCTCGCGCTCGGCCGCGGCCAGGTAGTCACCCCGGATCTGGGCCACGATCTTCCTGGTCTCACTCTGGATCTGGGTCTCAGTTTCCTTGAGCTGGCTGTTGAGCTGCGCGATCTTGGGATAGGCAGGGCCAAATTGTGTGCTGAGCTGCGCGATCTGGATTTTGAGATCGGCCTGCTCCCCGTGCAGGCGGTCCAGCAGGCCGGAGCTTGCTCTCTGCTCCGAATTCTGTTGTCCGGCGCCAGCCGCGGCCGCGGCTGCGGCCGCGTCCGGGTTCGGGGTCTGCACCAGCTGATAGATCGCCTGCTTTTCCATGCGGTCCGATTCCGCTTGGGTCAGCTCCCGGTTGAGCTCGTCCAGTTTGGCGGTGGTGATGTTCTGCTTGTCGTCAATCCCCAGGATGTCATGCTCTTTCTGATATTTGACCAGCTTCTCCTGAGACGTCTCAACCTTGATCTGCAAATCCACCAGCTGCTTGGAGAGCCAGTCCGAAGCCTGCATGGTGGATTCGAACCGGGTCTTAAAGTTCTGTTCCACATAGGTATTCATCAGGGTGTTGACTACGTTAGCGGCGAGACTCTTATCGGGGCTGCGAAAGCTGATTTGAATGATGCGGGTATCGGGGATCAGCTCTACATTCAGCTTGCCCTTGAAGCTGTTGAGCACTGCCGAAGTGCGTTCGGAATCGGGCTGCAGTTCGTCGGTGGTCAGTCCCAGGCTGGCGGGGGAAGGCTCTCCGCTGCCGCCAAACTCCGGGCGCTTCTCGAGATCCAGCTGCTGGATGACCTGCAGAGCCAGCAGATCGCTGCGCAGAATGCGCACTTCGGTATCCAGGTCAGTGGTGTCGTAATAGTTGCCGCCCGAGTGTCCATTGGCAAAATCGAGCATCATCATAGGGTCGGGCTTGTTGATGGCGATGCTGCCGCTGGCCTGGTAGATCTTGGTGGCGCGCAGGGTGGCAATGGCCACCACCCCGAAAATCACCGCCAGGCTGGTCAGCACCACCCAGCGCCGCTTCACCAGAGTGCGGAAGTACTCGCGCAGGACCGACTCCTGCGAGGGCAGCAGGGGATCGAAATGAGGGGAAATCTGCTGCTGGAACTCGGCCGGATTGATCGGCCCTTCACGCATCAACTGACTGTTGGTATGAATCAGGGATCCCGAATCCATCAAGACTCCTAAAGCCCCGCAAAGACAAAAGACATTGGAGAAGTGCGCGCCGGGCAGACCGGACCTTCCGTGGCCGCCGCTTGTGGCGGGCCTGGACGCTTCTTACCCTGGCAAGTGACCTGGTTCTTGCCGAGTAGCGTCATTCTAGCATCCCGACATCAAAACCAAAGGAGTCAATTTTCACACTTCCGGCCGTGTGTACCCTAAGGTTAAAGCCCGGCAGAGAAGCCATTCGCGCATATCTTCGCTATACTACTTGATCAACCAAGCTTCCAGCGGGCAGGTGCGCTTCCTGCCGATATCGGAAATCGAGGTGCACGGCGGATGAACTGGTCAGAGCAGACCGTGCTGGTGACCGGAGGAACCGGGTCGTTCGGCAAAAAGTTCGTGGAAGTCATGCTGCGGAGCTATCACCCGCACAAGCTGATCATCTTCAGCCGCGATGAACTGAAGCAGCATGACATGCGGGCAGCCGGCTTCGATCATCCCAGCCTGCGTTATTTCATCGGCGACGTGCGCGACGCTAAACGCCTGGAGCGCGCCCTGGCCGGAGTTACTGTGCTGGTTCACGCCGCCGCGCTCAAGCAGGTGCCGGCCTGCGAGTACAACCCCTTCGAGGCCATCCAGACCAACATCGTGGGCGGGCGCAACGTGATTGACGGCGCCATTGACCAGGGCGTGAAGCGCATTCTGGCGCTCAGCACCGATAAGGCGGTCAATCCCGTGAATCTTTATGGCGCCACCAAGCTGTGCGCCGAGAAGATGTTCGTGCAGGCCAATGCCTATGCCGGCGCGCAGGATACGCGCTTCAGCTGTGCCCGCTACGGCAACGTGGTGGGCAGCCGGGGCAGCGTGATTCCGGTGTTTCTGGAGCAAAGCAAGCGCGGCCGCCTTACCATTACCGACCCGCGCATGACCCGCTTCTGGATCACCCTCGAGCAGGGCGTGCGCTTCGTGGTGCGCTGCCTCGAGCAGATGCATGGGGGAGAGATTTTCGTGCCCAAGATTCCCAGCATGAAAGTTACCGACGTCGCCGAAGCCATCGCCCCCGGCTGCCAGGTGGAGTACATCGGCATCCGCCCCGGAGAAAAACTGCACGAGATTCTGGTTTCCGAGGACGAGGCGCGCAATGCCCTGGAGATGGAGGATATGTTCGTCATCCAGCCGGCTCATAACTGGTGGCGAAAAGAGAATTGGGGGGCGGGCCGCCCGCTGGATGAAGGCTTCCGTTACACCAGCGACAGCAACGCACAGTGGCTCACCAGCCAGGAACTGAGAGAGCTGGCCGGGATGGAGGCCAGTTCGCCGCATGCCGCCGAAGCCCAGCCCGCCGGTTTGTGAGACCCCGCGGGTGAGAATATCGAGATGAGCACCACTCCCGCGACAAAGACAGCCCTGGCGATTGAGGGCGGAATGCCCGTGCGGGCCACCCTGCTCCCCTACGGCCGCCAGTCGGTAGATGAGGCCGATATCCAGGCGGTGGTGGACGTGCTGCGCTCCGACTGGCTGACCACTGGCCCCAAAGTCTCCGAGTTTGAAGAGGCGTTCGCGGCGAAGGTGGGGGCGAAGTACGCGGTCAGCTTCAGCTCCGGCACCGCCGCACTGCATGCCGCCGCCTTCGCCGCCGGGCTGGGGCCGGGCGATGAAGCCATCACTTCCCCCATGACTTTCGCGGCCACCGCCAATTGCATTCTTTACCAGGACGCGAGGCCGGTCTTCGCGGACGTCGCGTCCGATACGCTCAACCTCGATCCCGCGCAGACCGCGGCCCGGCTGACGCCCCGAACCAAGGCCGTGCTGCCGGTGGATTACGGCGGCCATCCCGCCGATCTTGGTCCGTTCCTCAAAATGGCGGATCGCCATGGCTTGATCGTGATTGAAGACGCCTGCCACTCGCTGGGCGCCAAGTACCAGGGACGCCCTGTCGGCAGCCTGGCGCACATGACGGCATTCAGCTTTCACCCGGTAAAGCACATCACCACCGGCGAGGGCGGCATGGTGAGCACCGACCGCGCCGATTTTGCCCAGACCCTGCGCCGCTTCCGCAGTCACGGGGTCAACAATGACGCCCGCCAGCGCCAGCAGGCCGGCCAATGGCATTACGAGATGGTGCAGCTGGGCTTCAACTACCGGCTGAGCGATATTTCCTGCGCTCTCGGCTTGCGGCAGCTGGGCAAGCTGGAGGCAAACCTCTCCCGCCGCCGCCAGATTGCGGCGCGTTACAACCAGGCGTTCCAGCAAATCTCCGGGGTGATCCTCCCGGGAGTGCGGCCCGAAGCCGATCCCGCCTGGCATCTGTATCCCATCCGCCTGGAACTGGATCAGCTGACGGCCGATCGCGCTCAGATATTCCGCGCCCTTCGCGCCGAAAACATTGGGGTGAATGTCCACTACATTCCGGTTCACTACCACCCCTACTACCGCGAGCGCTTTGGATATAAAGGCGGAGAGTTTCCCGTGGCCGAGAGCGCCTATGAGCAGCTGATTACCTTGCCCATGTTCCACGCCATGAGCGACGGGGATGCGGAGGATGTGGTTACCGCGGTCGCCAAAGTGGTCACCCACTTCACCGCATAGCTCATCCATGCCTGATCTTTCCCAATTCTCCGTCCTGGTGGCCGGTTGCGGGTCCATTGGGCGGCGCCACCTGAAGAACCTGCGCGAGCTGGGCGTTCGCCAGCTGGGGGTATGCGATCCTGATGCGGAACGCTCGGCGCCCGTGGTGAAGGAATTAGGTGTCGCGGCGTTTCTCGATCTTGGCGACGCCCTGCGCGCGCAAAAACCAGACGCGGTCTTCGTCTGCACGCCACCGGTACAGCATGTTGCGCTGGCCATGCAGGCCCTTGCCGCTGGAGTCCACGTTTTCATTGAGAAGCCGTTGTCGCATGACTGGCAGGGCGTGGAGGAACTCCTGCAGGCCGCCACGCAACGGGGGCGCACGGTGCAAGTGGGCTACAACCTGCGCTTTCATCCCGGCCTGCGCAAGCTGAAAGAAATGGTGCAGGGCGGCAGATTGGGGCGCATCTTGTGGGCTTATGCCGAAGCCGGCCAATATTTGCCCGACTGGCGTCCCTGGCAGGACTACCGCCAAAGCTACACCGCGCGCCGCGCTCTCGGCGGCGGTATTCTGCTCGATGGTTCCCATGAACTGGACTACCTTACCTGGCTGCTGGGCACTCCCATGGAAGTGATGTGCATGGCTGGCCGGGTGGGCGCGCTGGAAGTGGATGTCGAAGACTGCGCCGACCTTCTGCTGCGTTTTCGCGGCGGAGCGCAGGCGCAGGTGCATCTCGATTTTGTGCAGCGCGGTTACGCGCGCACCTGCAAAGTGGTGGGCGAGCGCGGCACCGCCTGCTGGGACTTCACCGGCCGAGAGGTACGGGTCTTCTCCGCTGAGAGCAACGGCTGGGAGAGCTTTGCTTATGATTTCGAACCCAACGACATGTACGTTGCGGAAATCGAGCATTTCTTCGAGTGCATTTCGAGCGGCCAGAGTCCAGCGGTGGGCCTGTGCCAGGCCGCCGACACGTTGAAGCTGGTGCTGGCCGCCAAATCGGCCGCCGAACATCGCCGTGCCGAGTCACTGGCATGAGCGGAGGCAATCATCCCGTGGTGGTGGCCATCGTGCAGGCGAGAATGTCTTCCACCCGCCTGCCGGGCAAGGTGCTGGCCGATGTAGCCGGACGCCCTATGCTCTGGCATCTGCTGCGGCGCCTGCGCCGGGCGCGTGGGCTCGACCAGATTGTCATCGCCACTTCCACCAATCCCGCCGATGATGCCATCGCCGGCTTCTGCGCCCAGGAAAACGCCTGCTGTTTTCGCGGCAGCGAGTCGGACGTGCTCGACCGCTATTACCAGGCCGCCCGCGCCTCCTCTGCCGATGTCGTGGTGCGCGTAACCGCAGACTGTCCTCTGCTCGATGCGGCCGTCGTGGATAAAATCGTGCATCGCTTTCTCCAGGGCGGCTGTGATTTTGTTTCCAACACCCTGCGCTACACTTATCCCGACGGGCTGGATACGGAAGTGTTTTCCTTTGCAGCCCTGGAGCAGGCCTGGCGTGAGGCGGGGAAGCCCTCCGACCGCGAGCACGTGACCCCGTATTTGCGGGCGGGGAAATTTCGCCTCTGCAACGTCGAATATGAGGGCGTGCTGCCGCCCAATCTGCGCTGGACCGTGGATGAGCCGCAGGACCTCGAGTTCATCCGCCGCGTGTTTGCCGCTTTTGCCGGGAGGGAATACTTTGCCATGGAGGAGGTACTGGATTTCTTGAAGCAGAATGCAGCGGTGCAGGCGCTGAACTCATCCGTGCTCAGTAACGAGGGCTATTGCCGCAGCCTCTATCAACAGGCGCCCGCGGGTGCCGCTTCCCCCCGAACCATGACCAAGTCGCAGGAATGGCTGGCCCGCTCGCGCAAGGTCATTCCCGGCAGCGCGCAAACTTTCAGCAAAGGTTTCACGCAACATGTGGAAGGCGTGGCGCCGGTGTTTCTGGCGCGGGGCAAAGGCTGCCGCGTCTGGGATGTGGACGGCAACGAATACATTGATTATGTTCAGGGCCTTCTGCCCAACCTGCTGGGCTATGCCAATGAAGAGGTGAATGCGGCCGTCGCGGAGCAGCTTGCTCAGGGCCACAGCTTTTCTTTGCCCCATCCGCTGGAAGTGCAATTGGCCGAACGCCTCACCCGGCTGATCCCTTGTGCTGAGATGGTGCGTTTTGGCAAGAACGGCTCAGACGCGACCTCGGGCGCCATCCGTGCGGCGCGGGCCGCCACCGGCCGCGACCACGTGGCTTGCTGCGGTTACCACGGCTGGCAGGATTGGTATATCGGCAGCACCACTCGCAATGCCGGCGTCCCTGCCGCGGTGCGCGCGCTCACCCATCCTTTTCCCTACAACGATCTGCCGGCGCTGGAAAAGTTGCTGCAACAGCATGCTGGGCAGTTCGCGGCCGTAATTATGGAGCCGGTCAATTTCACCGAGCCCGCGCCGGGCTTTCTGGCTGGGGTGAAGGAATTGGCTCACCGCCACGGGGCCGTGCTCATCTTCGACGAAATCTGCACCGGGTTTCACTTCGGCCTGGGCGGGGCGCAGAAGCGCTATAACGTCATCCCCGATCTGGCCTGCTTCGGCAAGGCCATGGGCAACGGCTTTCCCATCGCCTGCGTGGTGGGCCGCGGCGATCTCATGAAAGTGTTCGAGGAAATTTTCTTCAGCTTCACCTTCGGGGGCGAAGCCGCGTCTCTGGCCGCGGCGCTCAAGGTGCTCGATATCCTCGAGCATACCGACGCTCTGGCGCGCATGGAAAATTACGGGCGCGCCTTGCAGGATGGATTCAACTCACTGGCAAAGGCCGCCGGTCTGCAGGACCGCCTGACTTGCGTGGGCCATACTACCTGGTCGCTGATCCGCTTTCGTGATGCCGAGGGCAAAGACAGCCTGCTGTTGCGCAGTCTGGTCTCACAGGAACTGGTGAAACGCGGCATTCTGTCGCTGGTCACGCACAATATGACCGCCGCCCACGATGAGCTGGCGGTGCAGCAGACGCTCGAAGCCTACGCCGCGGTGATGAAAACAGTTGCCGGCTGGCTGCAGGAGGCCCATCCTGAGCGCTTTCTGGAAGGCAAGATGATTCAGCCGGTCTTTCGGGTGAGGTGATGTTGGGAAACGCAAGTGGACCTTCCGTCCGAAGGCGCGCCATGGCTAAAGGCCGCGAGGATGAAGTCAGCGGCAGTACCACGACTGCGGAGTGGTACGAACGGTCATACGTTGCACAGGGCCTTGGGGCGCAACGGCGCTATCCCAACGAAGAACTCATTCGCTTTCTGGCCAGGAATTTCTTTCACCTGCCGCGCCAAGAGCGGGCGCGAATTTCCATTCTGGATGCGGGCTGCGGCTCGTGCAGCAATCTCTGGGCGATTGCGCACGAGGGCTTTGACGCCCACGGCATGGACATTTCGCCGGAATCATTACGCCTTGGGCGTCAGGTTCTGGCCGGCTGGCAAACCGCCGCGCATCTGTCAGTAGGAAACTTTCTCGCCATGCCCTATAAAGCGGAGAGTTTTAACGCTGTCGTGGACGTGTTCTCGAGCAACGTGTTGAATGCGGAAGAGTTCGAAGGCTATCTGGCCGAGTTGAGGCGAGTGCTAAAACCGGGCGGCAGGTTCTTCCTCTTCACACCTTCGGTGGAGAGCGATGCCTTCAAGAACCATCTGCCTGCTAAGAAACTCGACGAATTCACCTTGAACGGAATCTACCGCGAGGACTCCCCATATCACGGAAATTTCTATCCCTTCCGCTTTTCTGAGCCCGCGCTTCTTCAGCAAATGCTTCGCAGGCACGAGCTGGAGCCGGAGAACGTCGAGCTGGTAACCCGCACCTACAACCAGAGGGCGGAGAGCTTCCAATTCATCGCTCTGGATGCCCAGCGGCGGCGCTAAGAGCGGGCGGCCTGGAGTGCGGACCGGAGCTATTCGGGAATCTGCGGCGCTGGACCGCCCACTGTGGCCGCGTATTTTTCGGCGCGTTCCTTCCAGGCAGCCAGGCAATACTGCTTATCGTAGAACTTCTCTCCCCTCCACAGCGGCACGGCAGAGCCTCCGAAGCCGCGTTTGAAAAAGGCAATCTTCACTTCTTTTTCAGAGACGGCAGTGTGGGGCTGGGCTCCATAAAACTGAATCCCGATCTCATACCGCCGTATGCCGTGCTGCTTCAGCCATTGCAGCACCTTCCATTGCATCAGGTGCCCAATGGGCAGATGGTTGTGCTCAGGATCTTCGCACGAGGAGCTGTAGTAAGCGCCTTCCTTGAAGATGCTGACCAGGGCAAATCCCACATCGCGGCCATCCAGGCTGGCGGCGCAAAGGATGGCAAGCCCGTCGCGAATCCAGCCGTGCATCATCTCAAACGTCACCAGAGGACGCGTGACCCGGCCGGCCGCCCTGTGATGCAGCAGCCGGTAGCTTTCAAACGCCTCGCTGGTGATGTTGTGCCGGTCGAGAATTCTGGCCTGCATCAGCTTCTCGCCCCGAGTGATGTCCGCGCGGTGACCTTTGCGCATGCCGCGCAGCAGTTGGGCCTCATCCGCATCCAGATCAAGTACCTGGGTCGCCCAGGAAATATCGGCAAACCCCATTTTCAGAAGCGGATTGGGCCGCGGCGTGGGACTGCTCCAAAAAGAGGGCGCCAGCGGGGAAGCGCGAAAAGAGGCCCTCTTTACCTTCAGTTGCTCCGCCAGGGATTCGAGATGCCCGAAGACCGCCTGCTCCAGTGCTTTCCTGGTCTGGGAAGAAACTTCATTGGCAAATGCCGGCACCGGACCGCAGTCTGCTCCGAATGAGAATTCCGCCGCCGCACGTCCGCCGATATCGCAGCGATCCTCGACAATCAGGGGAACAATAGCCAGCCATTGGCCATCCTGCCGGCAGAAGAATGACTGCGACCTGGGATGAAGATCAGGCCGGTAGTGCAGGCTGTACTCCAGCCAGCGGGTGCTGTGCCAGAACCAGGCCTCGTCGCTGGCTTCGCAAAAGCGGTCCCATTCCGCATAGTGCTGCGGAGCGAGCGAAACAACTTCCATATTGTGCGCGCCGCGGCCTGCGGCATGCGATTGCAGTTGCATTGGCAAGCAGTATAGATCGAAAGGAATCCCAGGGTCGCCTGGCCGCCCGCGGCTGGTAGAATCGCTTGCATTGAGTGCCGATCGCAACGGACATTCGACCTTGCGCTACTCTCCCGGAGTTCTCATTCTGCGCGACGATGCCGGCCCCGCCATCGGGCATGGGCACGCCATGCGGTGCCTGGCCCTGGCCCAGGCCTGGCAGGATGCGGGCGGCGAGGCGGTATTCGCCATGGCCCAACCTCCCTCGCCTTTCACCGAGCGCCTGCAGGCAGAGGATATTTCCCTGGTTTGCATCAAAGCTGTGCCCGGCAGTCCGGAAGATGCTGCCCAGGTGCGGGAGTTGGCGGAAGAGCGTGGAGCGGCCTGGGTGGTTGTGGACGGCTATCACTTTTCTGCCTCTTATCAACGCGCCATCAAAGACGCAGCTCTGAAGCTGCTGCTGATAGATGACCACGGCGGTGGCCCATATTTCGCCGATCTGGTACTTAATCAGAATCTGCAGGCGAGCGAAGGCATGTATGAACAGCGCGGGCCCAATACCCGGCTTCTGCTGGGCACGCGCTATGCCCTGCTGCGGCGCGAATTTGCCAAATGGCGCGAGTGGAAGCGCGAGATTTCTCCCATTGCGCGTAAGCTGCTGGTGACCATGGGCGGCAGCGATCCGGAGAATTTTACGGCGCGAGTACTGCAGGCTCTGGCGCCTGGCCCCATGACGGAACTGGAAGCAGCCGTCGTGATAGGCGGAAGCAATCCTCACACTGAGGACCTGGAGCGGGCCGGAGCCCAGGCGGCTTCGGTGCGATTGCATCGCAATGTCGCCGATATGGGCAGCTTGATGGCCTGGGCGGATATGGGCATTTCGGCGGCGGGGGCCACCTGCTGGGAGTTGTGTCTGCTCGGTCTGCCGGCGCTTTTGATTGATCTGGCACCCAATCAGCGGCCCCTGGCCGAGGAGTTGCATCGCCGCGGCGCCGCCATTCATCTTGGCAGCCTGCACGATACTTCTGTAGAGAAACTCGCTCAAGAACTGGAGGAGACGGCGCGCTCCCCCGAGACCAGGGGTCGAATGAGTGCGCGCGCCCGCAGCCTGGTGGATGGCCGTGGAGCGGAGAGGGTGGTTCGAGGGATGCTCGGCAGCGGCTTGCAAGTGCGGCGCGCGGAAGAGAAAGATTGCCGCCTGCTCTGGGAGTGGGCCAACGACCCGGAGGTGCGCGCCGCCTCCTTTACCTCGGAGCCGATTCCCTGGGAGGCGCACCAGGAATGGTTTTCGGCGAAGCTCGCCGATCCCGGCTGCATCCTGTATGTCATCAGCGATGCCCAGTGGGGGCCGATCGGCCAGGTCAGATACGACCTCAGGCGCAACCGTGCTCTAGTCTCGCTCAGCCTTGGGCGAGAATTCCGGGGGCGGGGATACGGCTGCCTGGTTCTGGACCAGACTTTGGAGGAGTTGCGCCGAACCACCGCCGTCGCGGCGGTTGATGCTTTTGTGAAACCGGAGAACCAGGCATCCCTGCGGCTCTTCGAGCAGGCCGGATTCCGGCGCCAGGCAACCGAGCTTCACAGCGGTCAGGCGGCCGTTCACTTCGTCGCCGAAAGCAACTCCCGCGGAGATGGCCTCGAGCAAACGGATATATAATCTGCTACGTTTGCGTTGGATTTGAGATGCCCCGTTCCGCGAACCGCAAGATACAGAAAATCCATACACTGTCTTCGGGCAGGGAAGCAGAATTCCGAAAGCGGTTTTATGCGCATTTCGAGAATTGCCCAATCCCCGCCGAGGAGCTATTCAACAATCTGGGCCTGTTTCTCAGCCGCCAAAGCCTCTCCCGGCTGTTGTACATGCACGAGCTTTACCAGAAAGTGGTGAATGTCCATGGCGTGGTCGCCGAGTTCGGCACGCGCTGGGGGCAAAATCTGGCACTGTTTTCTTCTTTCCGCGGCATTTACGAACCCTACAACCACACCCGGAAAATTATCGGCTTCGATACCTTCAGCGGCTTTACCGGTGTTTCCCGCCGCGACAAACGTTCCCCCAGCGTAATGACGGGAGCCTACGGAGTTTCGCCGGGATATGAACGGTATCTCGAGGGCATCCTCGATTATCACGAGCAGGAAAGCCCTCTCAGTCACATCAAGAAGTATGCGCTGGTCAAAGGCGATGTCGCGGTCACAGTTCCGAGATACCTGAAAGACCACCCCGAGACCATCATCGCGCTCGCCTACTTCGACATGGATCTCTACGAGCCTACGCGCAAATGCCTGGGGGCCATTCGCGATTACCTCACCCGCGGATCCATTCTCGCTTTCGATGAACTGTGCCACCCGGCCTTTCCCGGAGAGACAGCCGCCGTGCGAGAAGTGCTGGGAACTCGCCACTGCCGCATCGAACGCTCTCCGCTTGCCCCCACCTGCGCATACGTCATTGTGGAATAGCTTCTTTTAGCTTCTGCCGGTCAAGCTCAAGGTTGCGGAGCTCATCTCTCGCACTTATCATCCAGAAGAAGTCGCAGGCAAATGACTCCGGGAGGCGTTCTGCACCAGGCAATCACCAAAGCAGCTGCGCTCTTTGGCATCGGGGCGCGGGTGATCGGCCCAGGCCACCCCGCCTATATCATTGCCGAGCTCTCCGCCAATCATCATCAGGACTACGAGCAGGCGGTGCGCATGGTTCGCGCCGCCCGGGATGCCGGCGCGGATGCGGTCAAGCTTCAAACCTACACTCCCGATACCATCACGATTCGAAGCGACAGAGAATGCTTTCGCATTGGCGGAGGAACCCTCTGGGATGGGCAGACACTTTACGAGCTCTATGGCGAAGCCTACACGCCCTGGGAATGGCAGCCGAAACTGAAGCAGTTGGCCGATGAAATCGGCATAGACCTTTTTTCTTCGCCTTTCGATCCGACGGCGGTCGATTTTCTGGAAAAGATGGGCGTGCCGGCTTACAAGGTGGCTTCGCCCGAGCTGGTGGATATTCCGCTCATCCAAAAAATGGCGAGCACGGGTAAGCCGCTGATTCTTTCGACCGGCATGGCGGAGCTTGAGGAAATCGAGGAGGCGGTGCAGACCGCGCGCCAGGCCGGGGCGGGGCAGATCGCCCTGCTCAAGTGCACCAGCGCATACCCAGCCTCGCCCCAGGAGATGAACCTGCGTACGATTCCCGAGCTGGCGCGGCGCTTTGGGGTCCCTGTGGGCCTTTCTGACCACACAATGGGAAGCGCGGTTGCGGTGGCGGCGGTGGCGCTTGGAGCCTGCATCATCGAAAAGCACTTCACGCTTTCCCGCTCGCTGAAAGGGCCAGACAGTGCCTTCTCTCTGGAGCCGCAAGAATTCAAAGCCATGGTGGAAGCCGTGCGCATGGCGGAACCGGCCCTGGGCGAGGCGCATTTCGGCTCCGGCCCGCGTGAGCAGGGCATGCGCCGCTTCCGCCGGTCACTCTTCGTAGTGCAGGACGTGAGACGGGGCGAGGCTTTCACGGCGCAGAATGTGCGCTCCATTCGCCCCGGCGACGGACTGCACACCCGCCATCTACCTGAGATACTGGGCCAGTGCGCCGCCTGCGATATCGCCCGCGGAACTCCCTTGCAGTGGGAGCTGGTATCCCGTTGAGCTTGCCCGCCCAGCGAGCCGGTCACCGCACGAAATGAAGGTTCTGCTGCTGCATCCCGAGGATATGTTGCCGCCACCGGCGCCAGACCAGCGCTGGGACCTGGTGGTGGACTTTGGCCGCTCGCCCGCCGCGATCTACGGCGCCTGGAGCCGGCAGACCGGCTGCCGCGTGCTCAGTCTCTCTGCCCTGGTCGAAGAGGTTTCAGATCTGTACCGGGAAAAGGAACTCCTGCAGCTCGGGCTGGGCGCCATGGTGGACGAGCATGGCTTGGACTGGTGGGACGTGGTCTCGATGATGATCGAGCAGCCGCTCCGGACCTGCATTTTGCTGCCGCGCCTCGCCAGTTTCCTGGCAGCCGGGATTGATCTATATGCCAGCCGCTCAGACCCGTGGTTCGAGGCGCTAAGGGCGTTGTTGGGAGTGCGCTTGTCCTTTTTGCCCCAGGCCCGCGGGCGGGCGGCGCGCCGGCTGGCGCATTACCGCGCAGCGCTTCGGGCTCTCGATGCCGCCACCATCGCCCAAGTCCTGCAGGATAAATTCGACCGCGAGCACCGGCTGCGGCGGCGGCTCATCCGCCGCAAGCCCTCCTCGGGGCGGCCGGTGGTGCTGCTGCCTTCCGCCTATATCAACGTCTCGCGGACTGAGGCAGCCTACGCTCGCTTGCTGCCCGAGCAGGAGTTCCTGCTGGCCGTGGCCCGGCGCAGCGCCCGCCTTAGCCCATTGCCCGCAAATGTCCGCATGATTTCTCTGGATCCCTATTTTGGGCCCATCCACGAGAAGGAGTTGCAGCAGATGCTGGAAGCCTGGGAAGGCCTCAGCCGCCGCCTGATGGATAGCGCTCCGGAGTTCGCTGCCGCCGAGGCCGGCGGCGTTCTGGCGCAAATTCCGGGTTATCTGCGCTGGTGTATGGCGGTTCGCGACGCCTGGCTGCGTCTTTTCCAGGCGGAGACGATCACGGCCTGCCTTTCCGCCGATGAAGGCAATCCTTATTCGCGGATTCCTCTGATCCTGGCGCGTCATGAGGGCATTCCCGCGCTGGCTTGCCATCATGGGATTTTCGAAATGCGGCTGGCGATTAAGCCCTTGCAAGCGGACTTCTTCCTGGCCAAGGGAGAAATCGAGCGCGACTACGCCGTGCGTATCGGCCGGGTGGCGCCGGAGAAGATTGTGCTGGGCGGACCGGAGTCGTGCGAGGTCCCGGCGGTGCATTCCGAGGCCGCGGCTTCAGCACGGCGATGGCTGGTGTTTTTCACCGAACCCTATGCCGCCGACGGTTGGCGAATGGAGGAACTCTATCGCGATCTGCTCCCACACTTGACAGCCCTCACAGCAGCCGCCGGCTGGCAACTGGTGTTCAAGCTTCATCCCTTTGAGAATGTGCCGGGGCAGTGGCGGCTGCTGCGCCGCTGCCTGCCGCCGTCTCAGTTGAAGGGGATTCAGGTGATGGGTGGCCCCATCCGAGACGAGATCTGGCAAAAGGCGCGTTGCGCCATTACGGTGGAGTCCACCGTCGCGCTGGAGTGTGCCAGCCGGGGAATTCCCGTATTCCTGCTGGGCTGGCTGCGCGGATCTCCGGGCGGATACATTTCGCAGTTCGAACGCTTTGGCATTGCACGGGTTCTCCATTTGCCGGCCGAGATCGCCTCCATACCACGCCTCCTGGAGGCCGCGAGCACGGCGCCACCCCAGTTGTGGACGCGGCTGGATCCGCGAGAATTCGAGGCGCTGCTCTCCGGCAAGATCGCCTCGACCGGGCGGGCCAACCTCTCGTAGTAATCTTGCTTGGAGCGTTTGCCCATCCCCAAGGAGAAGCCAGACCGGAGCCGATGACGGCATCGAACCCAGTTCCCGAGGTATCGCCGGAGACCCTGGACACGCAGAGCTTCCGGCGGCAGATGGGGCAGGTCTCGCGCCACTCCGGGGTGTTTTTCGCGGGCACCGTCTTTACCGCGGCAGCTTCTTACCTGTTCAAGGTTTACCTGGCCCGCGTGCTGGGCGCGAGAGCGCTGGGCATCTACGCCCTGGGGATGACGGTGGTCGGTTTCCTGAGCGTTTTCAATGCTCTGGGGTTGCCCCAGGCCGCGTTGCGTTTTATCCCGGCGTACTCGGCGACGGGGAAATTCGAATCCCTGCGCAGTTTTCTGGTGCGCGCGCTGGCCGTTCTGCTGGCGGCCAATCTGGTGCTGGGCGTGGCCGTCTTGCTGGCAGGACCGTGGATTGCGCTTCGTGTCTATCACACTCCCGAGCTTCAACCCTTTGTGGGGATGTTCGTTCTCATCATGCTGTTGGGGGTCTTCACCACGTTTCTGGCCCAGGTGCTGGGTGGATACAAGGCGGTCGCGCGGCGTACCGTGATCAGCAACTTTGTCGGTATTCCCGCGACCATGGTGATCACCGTCATTCTGGTGAGCCTGGGGCTGGGACTATCGGGCTATGTGCTGGCGCAGATTTTCAGTGCGGTGCTGGTGCTGGGTTTGATGGCTGGCACCGCCTGGAGGCTTACCCCGCGGGCGGCGCGCGCATTTTCGTCCACCCTGCCCTCCCTGGAAAAGGGAGTCATGTCTTTCTCTGGAGCGGCCCTGGGCCTGGGGCTTCTGCAATATCTAATGTCCGAAACCGACCGGGTCGTGCTGGGTATATATCGCGATGCCCGTGAGGTGGGGATCTATGCCGTGGCCGGCTCGCTGATCATATTCGTGACCGTGGTGCTGCGTTCGGTGAATCAGATATTTGCCCCGGTGGTTTCCGGTCTCAGTGCCGGGGAACAGCGAGCGGTGGTATCGCGAATGTTTCAGACCCTGACCAAGTGGATTCTGGGGCTCACCATTCCGCTGGCGGCGGGCATGATCTTCTTCGCCTCCGGGCTGATGGGAATTTTTGGACGCGACTTCCGGGCCGGCTGGCTGGTGCTGGTGATCGGCACAGTGGGCCAACTGGTAAACTGCGGGGTCGGGTCGTCGGGTACGCTGCTGTTCATGACCGGCCACCAGAATGCGCTGGTCAAGATTCATGCTTCCATGGCAGCCCTGATGGTGGGCCTCAATCTGGCGTTGACTCCAAGGTGGGGAATGACCGGCGCGGCCATCAGCATGGCTGCTACAGTGTGCGCAACCAACCTCTGGTATCTGCTGGAAGTTCGTCGGCGTCTGGGGTTGAGTCCGTACAACCGAAGCTATCTGCGGCTGCTGGTTCCGCTGGCCGGAGCACTTGCTGTTTTGTGGCTGTGGCGGGCCCGCTTGGGCGCCCTGCATCCTCAATGGCTGACCATCGGCGCTGCCGTATTGCTGGCATACGCAATTTTTATCTCCCTGGCCCTGGCGCTGGGCCTGGACGAAGACGACCGGATGATCGCGCGGGCCGTCTGGTCGCGGGTTCGATCGGTGATTCCGCGCGCGGAGGCAGGTGTTTGATGACCGAGGACAGCAGAGAACTGCGCTTGCCGGAGGAACTTTGCCGCGCTGCGCAGGAGCGCTATGGGGCCCGCTACGGCGGCCTGGAGCCATTCCTGGAGTTTGTGCTGCGCCAACTCTTGCGCGACGATGCCGCGCGCATGGACGAGGCCGAACAGAAGATCATCGAAGAGAGATTGAAAGACCTGGGATACATTTGAGGCTGGGCATGGCGGCGGGTGCGGAATCTACAAGGCAGGCCAAACCACTTCGGCAGGAAGCCGGCGCATGAGCCGGCCGCGCTCGCTGGTTCTCATTACGGTGGATTGTTTGCGGGCCGACCACAGCGGTTTTCTTGGATACCCGCGGCCTACCACGCCGTTTCTGGATTCCCTGGCAGCAGAGAGCCTGATTTTTCGCAACACCATCGCCGCCGGCGTTCCCACCTACTACTCATTTCCGGCCATTATGGCCGGGCGCTATCCGCTGGCGCTGGGGCGCGACGTGATCGGCCTGGCGCCTGGCGAGCCCACGCTGGCCTCCGTGTTACACGAAGCCGGCTATGCCACCGGGGCGTTTATCGCGGCCAATCCCTACCTTTCTGCCCGCTTCGGATACGCGGCCGGATTCGAGAAATTCGAAGATTTTCTTACCGCGGAGCGGGGCACCGCACACGGCAAGAGGGCCGAAGGCGGCGTGGGGACCCGACTGAACGCCAGCTTGATGAAATTCGCCGGCCGGCTGGGCCCTTTGGGCGGCCTGTATGACGAACTGTACTTCCGTTATGGCATGTGGCGGGCGAATCGGACCGAAGCCACGCTCGATGAACTGCGCCCTTATCCTGCTGCCAACATATTGATCGAAGGCGCCGTGAAGTGGCTGCAAGAAGTTGCCGGCCGGCCATTTTTTCTTTGGCTGCATTTCATGGATACCCATTTGCCCTTCTACCCGGGCCAGGCGGCGCAGAACGATTTGGGCGTGCCGGGAGTTTCGCTATCGCGGATGCAGTTTCTGAATGGCTACTGGAATCGAAAGGGCATCGCCAGACAGCGGCTGCGGCGTTATCGCGAGGAGATGATTGGCCTGTATGACTGCAGCATCCGCTGGGTGGATGCCCAGGTCGGGCAATTTGTGGGAGCGCTGCGTACGGCCGGCATTTGGCAGAATTGCGTGTTGGCCTTGACGGCCGACCACGGAGAAGAGTTTCTAGAGCACGGCGACCGTTTTCATTCTGCCGGCAATCTCCATGACGAGCTGACACGGGTGCCGCTGCTGCTACGGTTGCCCACGGGAGCAAAAAGAGAAATCGAGGGGCCTTTCAGCACGCTTCATCTGCCGGCCACTTTACTGCAGGCCCTCGAGGTTCCGGCTCCGCCGGAGTTCCGGGGCGGCAGTTCTCTGGCGAAGATTTTAGATGGCGGAGATGGGCAGGATGCCGCGGTTACCGAGGGCCTCGCTCGGGCGACAAATCCGCAGCGGGCTGAAGCTGAGCTGCATTCCCGGGTTCTGGGAGTGCGTGAGCGCCGTTACAGGATAGTCTTTGATTTCCGCACCCGGCACGAATCCCTCTATGACTTGCAGAACGATCCGCAGGAATTGCGCCCGCTGCCCGCCGGAACCGAGACCATCGTGCGCCGGCGATTACTGGAGCGGTGCCGCCAGCATATGGACGAGGCCGAGCACCGGCGCGATCCCCAGGCCCGCATGAACCTGCTGTTGGATGATCTGAGGTTCAGCAGCGGTTCGCGCTCCTGAAGGGACCATTGGAGAGCGCTTGATGTGTGATGGATCTTTTCCCGGCGGCTTAGCGGTGCGCGCGTTTGCGCGGCTGCGGCAGGCGGCCGTGGTATGGGCAGATCAGCCATGACGGCGAAGCTGACGGTGGGAGTGCTGCTTTCCGGCCGGGAGAAGTTCAGTCCACTTTATGGCGGCGCGCTGGCCCGCTGGACCTTCGAAGTGTACAGCCGGCTGACTTTGCGGCTGGAGGCGACCGTATTCGGTTTTCCCACCCAGCAGAAAGACCTTTATCCGCTTTCCTTTAAAACCAGCGCCTGGTCGCAAGGCTGCCGGCTTGTAGCCCGGGTTCCTTTCCTCCGCCGCCATGAAGACGCCCTGTGGCTGTGGGCCTTGCGCGGGCATCTCCGCGAGCTTCAGGTTCTGCATGTGCATAACCGGCCACAATGGGTTCCACTCCTGCGCCGCCTGGGCTACCAGGGCGCGATAGTTCTTCACTTGCACAACGACCATGTCGGCCACTGGAGCGGGCCGATGCTCAATGAGCTAGCTAAACAGGTGGACGCGGTTGCCACCTGCAGCAGCTACCTGCGCGACACCTTTGCCGGGAAGTCCCCGGAGCTCGCCGCCAAGGCGGCAGTGGTCTTCAACGGGGCCAATCTGCGGCTCTTCTACCCCCGCGAAGAGCTCAGAGAGCCACAGACCATTTTTTTTGTAGGGCGCATTATTCCGGAGAAAGGAGCGCTTCCGCTGCTTCGGGCTTATGGCAAGCTGTTGAGCCGGCATCCCAAAGCAAGGCTGGTGATCGGCGGATCGAGTGGGTTCGGCACACACCAGGAAGGCAACTATGTGCGGCAGGTACGGGAACTGGCTGGCTCCATCGCGCAGCGTGGAGGGCGGATAGAATTTACCGGCTACCTGGACCACGACCGCGATTTGCCGCTCTGGTTTCAGAAAGCCACCATTTTTGCCTGCCCCTCGGTGTTCCAGGAGCCGTTCGGATTGGTAAACGTAGAGGCAATGGCCTGCGCCACGCCCGTGGTCGGCGCGCAACGCGGTGGCATCCCCGAAGTGTTAGGAGACACGGGACGAATCGTGGAGCCGGAAAACAGCGATGAACTGGCGAATGCCCTTGGCGATCTGCTGGAGCAGCCCAACCTGTGCCGCGAACTGGGCCGCGCCGGCCACGAGCGCTGCCGAAGGCTGTTCGACTGGGATATGATTGCCGAGCACTGGGGGAGTCTGCTGGAACAGGCGAGCGCGGCCAAAACGATCCCTTCCAAGGTTCCCATACTGAGCCCATGATCAAGCAGATGTTGCGGCGGGGCGCCGGCCTGCTGCCCAAACCCGTCGAGACCTCAATCATCCAGACCTACTGGCGGGTGAAGAGTGACTTGCTTTATCGCCGGCTTTACAGGGCTTTAGAACTCGAGCACGTCCTGCCATCGGGCTTGACGGTCAGGGTGGCGAGCCGGGGAGAGTGGTGGGCCTATAACGAAATCTTCGTCAATCGTGAGTACGACTCTCCCATCCGGCAAGCATTCGCGCTGCGCGCCTCCGGAGAAAGATTCACGGTTATGGACCTGGGAGCGAACGTAGGATATTTCGTGCTGCGGGTGATAGATTTCATGCGGCAAGAGTTATTGCAGGGCGCGAGCTGCGACATCACTGCGGTGGAAGGAAGTCCTGAGAACTTTCATGAGTTGCAGAGCCGCTTGCAGGGCCAGAATCTCACCCCTGCCATCGTACGGACAGTTAACGGGCTGGCGGGGCAGCGCACAGGCAATGGACTGATCCATCAGTCGGCGCTGCACGTAAAAAATTCCATTCTGGAAGCGCCGGAGCACGGGGGAGTGGCCGTGCCCTTTGTGGACCTGACCGAGTTGATGGCGGGCCGGCCCGAGATTGACCTGCTCAAGTGCGACATTGAGGGGGCCGAGTTGCTGTTCCTCGAGAATTACCAGGACTTGCTCCTCCGGGTGAGAAGCGCGGTCTTCGAGTTGCACCATAAGCGCTGCGATACTCGCCGTTGTGTTTGCCTATTGGAGCAGGCCGGCCTGCGCCAGCAAGTCGTGCGTTCTGGAGAAGAAACCTCGGTCAGCTTTTTTTCACGAAAGCTCTGAGGGGGACCGCCCGTCTATCCACGTGGCTAAGATTCGCAATGGCTAAGATTCGCATCTTGTTCCTGGCTCCCGTGGACGCCGGCAATATCAATGCGCAAAGCCTGAATACCCGTGAAATCGCCCTGCGGCTGGATGCGGAACGGTTTGAGTGCACGCTGCTGTATCTCGATTCGCCCGACCGCCGCCTGGTGGGCCGAAGCAACCTTCGCCTGGTGAAGTTGCCGGGCCATGGCCGCACATGGCGGGTTCTGCGGGAGATGTTCGGTCGCCATCAGATCATTGCTTACATGACTCCCAGCCCGGCAACTTACCTCTTCCTGCAGACGCCGCGCAGGTTCCGCGGAAAGACCAGAACCGTACTGCATGCCGAAGCCCCCATGGCCCAGACGGGAAAGCAAGGATGGCTGGCGCGGGTTTTATCCCACGGGGTGCTATACGACTGCGACGATTACACCGGAATTACGCCTTATGTAGCCCGCGACGTGCAGCAGAACCTGGGCCACGAGGCAGGTTATATTCTGCCCGTCGGTGTGGATGTGAAGCGCTTTCAGCCCGCCCTCCCGCGGCCGGGTTCCATGGTGACGGTGCTGTTTGCCGGCACGCTGATCGAGCGCAAGGGGCCGCAACTGGTTCTGGAGGCCGCCACCCGCTTTCCCCAGGCCAGGTTTCGGCTGATTGGCCCCGGGCGCGACGGGTACGATCAGGTATTACGCCGTAAAATCGCCGAGATGAAGCTGGCAAATGTGGTGCTGGAAGGCCCGCAGCCGCAAGAGGGAATTGTCGCGGCCATGGGTGAAAGCGATATTTTTCTGCTTCCTTCGCGCCTCGAGGGCCTGCCCAAGGTCACTCTCGAGGCGGCCGCCAGCGGCCTGCCCTGCATTGTGTTCCGCGATTATGAAACCCCTTCCGTGGTGGATGGGGTCACGGGATTTCAGGTGGCCACGGTCGAGGAGATGACCGAGCGGCTGGGACAATTGATCGCCGACTTCCACCTGCGCTGCGCCCTGGGAGAAGCTGCCCGGCGACACGCTGCGAGTTTTGACTGGGACCAGGTCGCCCGCCAGTGGCAGAATGCCTACTTGAGCATCGCAGCGAGTGCTTCATGACGAGCGCGGAGGGCGCCGGCACTGATGCGCGGCGGCAGGCCGGTGACCCCATTCACGTCCTCACCCTCACGCCCTTCTATCCCAGCGCAGCCGACGCTGTCTCAGGCTGTTTTGTGGCTGAGCCTTTGCTGGCGCTTTCCTGCGCCGGGGTAAGGTCTTCCGTCATTGCGGTGCAACCCTTCTACCGTGCGGCTTCGTTTCCCGCCGAGAGCTTTCCCGCGCAATGGGTTCGCTATCCCTCGATTCCCAGCGGCTTGGGCCTTGCTTCCTCGGGAAGATTTCTATTTGGCCGCCTGCTGCCTTTGGTGCGCAGTCTCCATGCGGAGCAACCCATCCGCGTGATTCACGCCCACGCACCCTTGCCCTGCGGGCATGCAGCGGCTTTGTTGAGCCATAAACTTGGAATTCCCTTCGTGGTTAGTGTGCATGGCTTGGATGCCTACTCCACCAGGCAGGTGCACGGTCTGCCGGGGAGATGGTGCATGCGCGTTTCGCGCCGTGTATATCACTCGGCGGCGAGGGTGATTTGTGTCAGCGGAAAAGTCAGGCAGGCCGTCGAGCAAGGCGCGGGCGCGCCGGTGAATACGGCAGTGATCTATAACAGCGCGGACTCGGGCCGGTTTTTTCCCACCGACGGAGCGGCGGCGGAAGCCTCCGCGGCCACGGTTCTCAGCATCGGGAACCTGATTCCCATCAAGGGCCACGAGATGCTCATGCGAGCTCTGGCGCAGATTTCGCACCGCTTCCCCAACCTTCGGTGGGAGATTGTCGGGGAGGGGCCGGAGCGGCCTCGTTTGACCGCCTTGGCCGCATCTCTGGGAATGGCGGAAAAAGTGCACTTTCTGGGCCGGCTCAATCGCGATCAGGTGGCTGAGGTCATGCGGCGTTGCGCGCTCTTCGCTCTTCCAAGCCGCTACGAGGCGCTGGGATGCGTGTACCTGGAGGCGATGTCGGCGGCCAAGCCGGTGATCGCCTGCCGCGGGCAGGGAATCGAGGAGATAATCGAACACGGCCGGAATGGTTATCTGGTTGATTCAGGCGATCAGGACGAGCTGGCAGGTGCTCTCTGCCTGCTCCTGGCGGACGGGAGACGGCGCGCGGAGGTGGGTGCGGCGGCGCGGGCCACGATTCTCGAGGGCTACACTCTCACTCACCAGGCCGGCCAGCTGGCCCAACTCTACCGCGAGTGCCTGGCATGAAACTCGTCATTCTGACTGAAATCATCTCGCCCTACCGCATTCCAGTCTTCAATGCTCTGGCGCAGCGGCCCGGGATTGATCTGCATGTGATTTTCCTTGCCGAAACCGACCCCACGCTGCGCCAGTGGCAAGTCGCGAAAGAGCAGATTCGTTTCTCTTATGAGGTGCTGCCCTCATGGAGGCGGCGGTTTCGGGGCCGTAACCTCCTGTTGAACTGGGGCTTGAAAGCCGCCCTGGAGCAAGCCGCGCCTGAAGCGATTATTTGCGGGGGGTATAACTATCTTGCTTCCTGGCAGTGCCAGCAATGGGCGCGCCGGCGCGGAGTGCGCTTTCTCGGCTGGGTGGAGAGCACGCAAAGGGACCAACGCCGGGGGCATCTCTTGATAGAATTCCTCAAGTGCAGGTTCATCGGCCGCTGCAACGGGTTTTTGGTCCCGGGGAAGTCGTCGTTCGAATATATTAGGACTTTTGGAGTGCCTGACGGGCGTATTTTCACCGCCCCGAATGCGGTGGATGTTGATTTTTTTGCTGCTCGAGCAGAAGAGGTGCGCGGGCGGGCAGCTTCGGCAAGGCAAGAGTTGGCGTTGCCTGGGCGCTATTTTCTTTATGCCGGAAGGCTGGTGCCGATCAAGGGAGTGTTTGATCTGCTTGAGGCCTACAAAGGACTGCCGGCTGACCTGCGGCGCGAGATTGGCATGGTGTTTGTGGGAGACGGCGCGGCGCGGGCGGAACTGCAACAGCAGGCGGCTTCGGTGAGCCCCGGCGCGGTGCAATTTGCCGGCTTCGCGCAGCGCGAGCAGCTGGCAGCTTATTACGCTCTGGCGGAGGCGCTTATTTTCCCCACCCACAGCGACCCCTGGGGCCTGGTGGTGAATGAAGCCATGGCGTGCACTCTGCCGGTGGTGTGCAGCAGCGCCGCCGGGTGCGCCGAGGACCTGGTCCGTGAGGGGTGGAATGGCTACCTGGTTTCCCCGGGCGATGTAGCGCGCCTTTCCGCCGTCATGGCGGAGCTTGCCGGCCATCAGGACCAGAGGGTTGGCATGGGCCAGCACAGCCGGGAGCGAATCCGGCAATATTCCCCGGAAGCCTGTGCTGCGGGCCTGGCGGAGGCGGCTTTGATGAGCGGAGGACGCGGTGTTTGAAAACCTGCGCGAGCGGGCCCGGCCCTGGACCTGGCTGGCCGTGGCCTTGCTCGGCGCTTTTGTCCTGCGCTGGACCATGGCGCGCTTCGGCGCTGCCATGCTATTGCCCGCGTTGTTGGGTCTTGAAGTTTTAGTGTTTGCGTTATGGTCGTTTCGCGCCCGCTTTTTTACCTTGCTCCTGCTGGCATTCTTTCTTGCCGGCACGCGAACTCCGCTCCTGGGTCCTTTCACGATGGCGCGCTGGGCCGTCCTGGCGGTGGGCGCAGCAGCGGGTTTCGTGCTGTACCTCAGACAGAGACATGCTTCCTTCGGCATCTTCCACTGGGTGGGAGTGTGCTGCATCCTCTCGGCTCTGGTTTCCGCCCTGGTTTCGATTTATGGGGTGGTGGCGCTGCTCAAGACCGGCAGCCTCGCGCTGTTGTTTCTTTATGCCGCAACCGGTGCGCGGCTGGCCATCCGTGGCCGCGAAGCGCAATTTCTTTCGGGCCTGCTGCTTATGTGCGAGCTGCTGGCTTATGGTTCGGCGCTGCTCTACTTCGTTTTTCGTGATCCGTTCTTCGGGAACCCGAACTCTCTGGGCGCCACCATGGGGGTGGTGGTTATCCCGGCGCTGCTGTGGGGAGTGCTGATTAGCGAGGGCACGCCCCTGTATCGCCGGCGAATATTTGCCCTCGCGGTTGCTATCGGCCTGTTGTTCAGCAGTTACTCACGGGCCGGAATCGGGGCGGCGGCTGTCTCCTGCCTGGTCCTCTGCCTGGCGCTTCGCCGCTACCGGCTGCTGGCCAAGGGCGCCCTTCTCGCGCTCGTGATGGCGACGGTGGTAGTCATTCGGGCGCCGATGCAGGGCGACGACTCCGACAGCCTGATTTCCGCTTTTATCTATAAGGGGAAGCCGGAAACCGAGCTGCTGGAGTCTCGTGAACGGCCCTGGCAAAGGACCACGGAAGTAATTCGCGAGCATCCCTGGTTTGGCAGCGGCTTCGGCACCAGTGCCACCAACGTGGATGAAGTGCAAGAAAAGCCGGGCGTGTACTCCTCTAACCTGGCGACCCATCGCGAGCATGGCGACAGCTATCTGGCGATCGTGCAGTGGATGGGCCTGCTGGGGGTGGCGCCCTTCGCGCTGCTTGCGCTTCTGGTGGCTGGGAGCGCGATACGGGTCTGGCTGTGGGCCTGGCGCACGGCCAGTCCTTTTTCCCCCGCCATTCCGATCGCGGCCATAGTTACCGCCGGACTGGTGCACGCCGCCTTTGAAGACTGGCTCTTCGCCGTCGGTTACTACTTGTGCGTTTTCTTTTGGTCACTCGCCTTTGCCCTGGTGGATATTCTCCCCGCCCCGGCGACCTCGCCGGCACGGGTGCGGGTCGCGCTTAAGCCGCGACCCTGGCCAGCGGGTTATCGTCCTGCTGCTGACCCCGGCAGATGATGCGTCTTTTCCTCAACGGGCTGGCGGCCAGCGCCGGCGGGGGACTCACCTATCTGAGAAATGTCGTTCCCGAGCTTTCGCGCCAGGCCGGCGTGCAGACCATAATTGCGGCCGGTCCGCAATTGCGGCGCGAGCTTGGGGAACTCGCTAACATTACTTTGCTCGAGGTCGAACTTCCTTCGGGCGCATTCCGGCGGGCGTGGCAGGAACAAGCAATGCTGCCAGGGGTGATCCGCCGGAGCGGAGCCGATGTTTTGATTTCCGCTGGAAATTTTGCCTTGCGCAGGTCTCCGGTCCCGCAGATTCTCCTCTCGCGCAACGCTCTTTACACTTCGGCCGACTTTTATCGCGATCTGCGCGCCCGGGGCGAATACCGCATGTGGATGGACACTTACCTAAAAGGCTTCTTGGCCAAGAGCTCGGTCAAGTGGGCCGACTGTACCGTGGCGCCCAGCCATGCTTTTGCCGAGGAGCTGGGACGCTGGACGGGAAGAGAAATCCGGGTGATTCCGCACGGTTTCGACCCAGAAGCCTTCTTTTGCGACAAGACGCCACTTCCTGCGGAGATCGGCCATAAGTTCGATATTGCTGCCGGAAGCCTGCGGCTGCTTTTCGTCAGCCATTACAATTACTACCGCAATTTTGAGGCCCTGCTGCGCGCCTTGCCGATCTTGCAGCAGCGAATGAGCGGACGCGAGGTGAAGCTGTTCTTAACCTGCACACTTGAACCGGGCGCGAACCCCGGTGCTTATCGCACCGAGGCGGCGGCGGCGCTGGTTCGCGATCTTGGTATAACCGACCGGGTGGTACAGCTTGGCGGAATTCCATACCCGCTGCTGCACCAGGTCTATGGAGCCTGCGATCTCTATGTGACCCCGGCTTACGCCGAGACCTTTGCTCATCCGCTGGTTGAAGCCATGGCCAGCGGATTGCCCGTGATAGCCTCTGACTTGGCTGTGCACCGGGAAATCTGCGGTGACGCAGCCCTCTATTTCGCTGCTTTTTCCTCTGCCGAGCTGGCCCGCCGGATTATAGAGGCGGAAAATGAGGAAGTGCGAAAGCGGAAATCAGCCGCAGGCAGAAAGCGGGCGGCGGAGTTCTCCTGGAAGCGCAGTGTGGAGGCGCTGGTCGGCCTGGCGCGCGAGCTTGCTGATCGCTGCCGGCAGCCAGGGGGTGCGAACCCCTGATCTATAATCGCAGTTTGCCGAGGCAATCTTTTGCTGCATCAGCGCTATAAGGACGTAGCCTTTCTGCTGATTTCGAAGGCGACGCTGCCCAACTATTGGCTGCGGAGGTGCCTCAACTCGGTGCGCTCCCCCAACGGGCACCCGCTGCACCTGCATTTGGGGTGCGGGCCAAAATACCTGCCCGGTTTTATCAATATTGACGCCAATCCGGCGCGGAAGCTGGACCTGTGGCTGGATGTGCGATGCGGATTGCCGTATCGCGATGCGTCTGTGGATTCCATCTACTCCACGCACATGGTGGAGCACTTCTTTCCCGACGAGTTGCAGCGATTTTTCTGCGAGTGCGCGCGCGTACTGAAGCCCGGAGGCGGCATGCGCCTAGTGGTGCCCAGCCTGCGCAATGCCATCACGGCTTATTACCAAAACCGGAGCGAGTGGTTTTATTCCTATCCCAGCCAGTTCGATTCTCTCGGCGGGCGTTTTTCGAATTTCGTCTTCTGCGATGGCCAGCACCGGGCCAGCCTTGACTTCAGCTACCTCGAGGAGGAGTTGCGCAAGGCCGGCTTTCCGCAAGTGGAGGAATCGGCGGAAGGAAAGAGCCGGCTTTACGGAGAGAACGTTCCGGCGTTCGAGCCTGGGGACGCCAAGGATTTGCCGCACTCCCTTTATGTAGAAGCCTTCAACTAGGTTTGCTTCGGTCTGCCGAAATCGGCCCGGAACTCAACCAGGGAAATCAAGATAGTATGGTGTTTGACGCGCTACCATGTGCGGCATTGCCGGCATTGTCGTTCGCAACGGGAGGCTGGCTCCAGAACTGCTGGAGCGGGCAACAAATTCGCTTGCCCACCGCGGGCCGGACGATTCCGGCACGGTGATTCTGCATGAGGACGCTGGCGTGCCTACGGAGATTGGTTTGGGCAGCCGCCGGCTGGCGATTCTGGACCTTTCGCCGCTTGGCCACCAGCCCATGCGCGACCCGGAGAGGGGAAACTGGATCGCCTACAACGGCGAGATCTACAACTTTCGCGAGGTGCGGGCGCGGCTGGAAAGCGAAGGAGTGAGCTTTGCCAGTCACTGCGATACGGAGGTGCTGCTCAAGGCCTACGGCCGCTGGGGCGAGCGCTCTTTCCGGGAAATGCGGGGCATGTTCGCTTTTGCCCTGTGGGATGCGCGCCAGCGCCGTCTGATCCTGGGCCGCGATCCCATGGGCATCAAGCCGCTCTATTACTACGCTTCCGAGCAGAAATTTCTTTTTGCCTCTGAGCTGCGCACCCTGCTGGGCACAGGCCTAGTCGCGCGCCGGCTGAGCCCTGCCGGCCTGCTCAACTACCTGAGCTTTGGTTCGCTGTACGATCCCATCACCTTGATCGAGGGCGTGAGCGCGTTACGGCCCGGGCACTATCTGGTCTGGGAAGAGGGCAAAATTCGGCAGGAGATGTACTGGGACCTGGGGCCTGCCGCTGCCGAGCCGGCCGGGGCGAACCGCGGCCAGGCGGAAGAGGAACTCCAGGCCACGCTCGAGCAGGCGGTGCGCATGCAGATGGTGAGCGATGTTCCGGTGGGGGTATTCCTCTCCGGCGGCATTGACTCCAGCAGCCTGGCCGGGATTTTGAGCCGCAGCGGTGAACGCGTCAGCACGTTCTCCATTGTTTTTCGCGAAGCGGATTATAGCGAGGCCGAATACTCCCGCGCCGTGGCCAAGGCGTTCGGCACCGACCACCACGAACTGATGGTTTCGCAAGGGGACGCGCTGACCGCCATTCCCGCAGCCGTGCAGGCCATGGACCAGCCCAGCATGGATGGCTTCAACACGTATCTGGTCTCGCAGCATACGCGCGCGGCCGGCATTAAAGTGGCGCTTTCCGGGTTGGGCGGAGATGAATTGTTTGCCGGCTACTCTTCGTTCCGCACCATTCCCAAGCTGGAGCGCTTCGCCCGCTTCTGGCGAAATGTTCCGGGGGTGGCACGGCGGCCCCTGGCCGATATTTTCGCGTGGCTTGCGCCCGCCAGTGATCAGAACCGCAAGCTCGCCGACCTGGCGCGCTCGAATGGCAGCCTGCTTCATCCCTATTTCTTGTCCAGAATGTTGTTTACCCCCGAGGGCAGGCAGGCGCTCATGCGCTCGCGAGATGAGCGGCCGCTTGCTTGCGCCGAAGCCCCGCTGGCGGAGAGCCTCAGGCGGAGCGCGGGCTTCGACCCCATCAATCGCGTCTCTTACCTCGAAGCGCGCTGCTACATGCTGAACACCTTGCTGCGCGATTCCGATGTAATGAGCATGGCTCATGGGCTGGAGGTTCGCGTGCCTCTGATTGATCACGTGCTGGCGGAGAAGTTGATGTCTCTGCCCGGCGCGTGGAAGCTCGATCCCCACACGCCCAAACCCCTGCTGGTGGGTGCGCTGCACGGCGCGCTTCCTGGCCAGATTGTGCATCGCCGCAAGCGCGGATTTACTTTGCCCTTTGAGCACTGGCTGCGCCAAGAGCTGCACGGAGAGATGGAAAATACGCTCCGCGCCGTAGCTGGGGGGCCGTTGGCTTCGCTGTTGAATGGAAAGGCGGTCGAGGACGTGTGGGAAGACTTTCAACGTGGCCGGACGTCGTGGTCGCGACCCTGGTCGCTCTACGTGCTGGAGCGTTGGTGCGAGTTGCAAGGCGTGGCGGCCTAGTTCATGAATGTGGCGCGGGTGGCTTGCGCGCAGTGATCAGCAGGAACAAGCCCCAGCTTTTCCCGAAACGCTGAGCTAAGGCCCGGGGATAGAGTCCCCAAAGCAGCCGGTAGAAGAGAGACTTATAACGGTCAGAAGGCTTATGGAGCAGCAAGTCCCCGGGGCTGAAGACCTGGCGCGTCGTCACCTCTGCAAACTCCGCCATGAGCCCGCGAGCTTCCTGAAGCGTGTAGGTCTTAGTACCCGGGCTCTCGAGGCGCTGGTAAACCGTACGCCGCAGGGAGTGTCCACGCCACAGCCCGAAGCGCAGCCACAACATCAGCCCGGTGAGCGAGGGGTGATGGTAGATCATGAGGCGGGCCTCGCCGCCTGGTTTCAGCACCCGCCAGGCTTCGCGCACACACTGTTCTGTGTCGGGACTGTGGTGCATCACTCCGTAGGAATAAACCACGTCAAAGGAATTGTCAGGAAAGGGGAGGTGTTCCGCGTCGGCGACTTGCAGGTCAGGGTGATACCCGGCCAGCTCGCAGCGGCGGCACGCCCGTTGCACAGAGGAAGATGACAGGTCCACGCCTGTGGCTTTGGCCCCGGCTTTGAGCCATTCCAGATAATCTGCTCCCATGCCCACGCCGATTTCCAGGACCGAAAGACCGCGCGCCTTTGCGAATCCGGCAAATTGCGGAATGTAAGGTTCCAGGGCGTAGCGGGCCCGGGCATGCGCTTCCAGCTCCTGGGGGCCTTCGAGATAGCGCGAGCCGCAAGGATCGGAGTTCCAGAACTCGCGAACCTCTTCCTTCAACTCCGGAATGATAGGAGAATTCGCCATGGTCGCCGGCTTGAGCCGGATACTAACACAGCACAACGCCCTGGCACCTCGCCGGGAGAGCCGCCGAATTCGGGTAATATGATGCTTAACTCTCGCCATGCAAAAGCTGCAGGAGAGCTCGCCCGCGGCAAATACCTCCCGCGCCGGAACCCTTCCGGTCAGCGTGATCGTGGCGGTGCGCAACGAAGCGCGCAACCTTCCGGCTTGTCTCGAGTCTCTGCGCGGCGTGGCAGAAGTCTATGTGATTGATTCGCAAAGCACCGACCAGACGGTCCAGATCGCCCGGGCCTACGGCGCTCAGGCGGTGCAGTTCCATTACGCAGGCGGATGGCCCAAGAAACGCCAGTGGGCCATGGACACTCTTCCGCTGGCCAAGGACTGGATTCTGCTGATGGATGCTGACGAAGCGCTCACGCCCGCGCTGAAGGAAGAGATCAGGAAGGCCGTGAATGACTGCCGCTTCGATGGGTACTCCATTGCTTTGGAACAATATTTTTTAGGGCGGGAGCTGCGCCATTGCGGCGCGCGCCTCTACAAGCTCTCGCTGTTTCGCCGGGGCCAAGGCCGCTTCGAATGCCGCCTGAAAGACCAGGATGCTTCCATGGCCGACATGGAGGTGCACGAGCACATTGTGGTCGAGGGCCGCACCGCGCGCTTGAAGAATCCTCTGTTGCACCGCAACCTCGAATCGCTTTCGCACTATATTTCGAAGCACAATGAATACTCCAACTGGGAAGCGCAGGTGTGGCGGCGCGGGGAAGAGGGCAGGCGCGAGCTTCCGCCATCGCTCTTTGGCAGCCAGGCGCAGCGGCGTCGCTGGCTGAGGAAGAACCTTTTCGCCCTGCCCGGCTCGCCGATTCTTTTTTTCCTTTACCGGTATTTCCTCCGGCTGGGATTTCTCGATGGCATGCCGGGCTTGATCTATTGCGTGTTTCAGGGCATTCAGTTTTTTCACATTAAGGCTAAAATTTACGAATTGCGCGCCAAAGAGGGCTGACGCCTCATATGTGCGGAATTAGCGGTCTGGTCAATTGTGGGGACAGGGAGACGCTGGTGCGCATGGTCGCCGTGCAGGCGCATCGCGGTCCGGATGACGCCGGCGTATGGGAGCAGCATTTTCCCGACGGTTCCTACATCGGCCTGGGCAGCCGCCGGCTGGCCATTCTTGATCTTTCCTCGAGCGGCCACATGCCCATGCGCAATGAAGATGGCTCGCTCTGGATCACTTACAACGGCGAGGTTTACAACTTCGCCGAGCTGCGTGCCGAGCTGCAAAGCAAAGGCGACCGGTTTCTCTCTGACACCGATACCGAAGTCATTCTGAAGCTCTACCAGCGCGAGGGGCCGGACTGCGTCAAACGCCTGAATGGCATGTTTGCCTTTGCCATTTGCGATTTGCGCCCGGGCAAGCCCACGGTCTTTCTGGCACGCGACCACTTTGGCGTAAAGCCCCTCTACTACAGCCAAAGTGCCGGCCGGCTGGCCTTCGCATCTGAGGTAAAGGCCCTGCTGGAGGTGCCTGGCATTGAGGCGGAGCTTGACCCGAAATCTCTCCACCAGTTTCTGACCTTTCTCTGGGTGCCCGATCCCAACACGATGTTTCGCGGCGTTTATAAGCTCCCCGCCGGGCACTGCGCGACTTTTTGTGGCGGAGAACTTTCCATCCGGCAGTATTGGGACCTGCGCTTTCCCCCGGCCGGCGCGTCCTACTTGCGCTCGGAAGCAGAACTGACGGAGGAAATCCGGCAGCGCTTTCGCCGTTCGGTGGAGGGTCAGATGGTCAGCGACGTTCCCATCGGCGCGTTCCTGAGCGCGGGCCTGGATTCCTCAAGCATCGCGGCAATGATGACGCAGGCCACGCAGCAGCCGGTGCGTACCTACACCATCACGTTTCCACGCAAGTATCGCGTGGGAGAGGCCACGCTCGATGATCCCGGCGTAGCCAGGCGCCTGGCGAAGCGGCTGGGCTGCGAGCATCACGAAATCGTAGTCGAGCCAGACGTTGCCGGACTGTTGCCTCGGCTTACCTGGCACATGGACGAGCCCACCGCCGACCACGCCCTCATTCCGGCATACCTGGTCTGCCGCGAGGCGCGCCAATCGGCGACCGTGCTGCTCTCCGGGGTTGGTGGCGATGAACTGTTCGCCGGGTATCGCAAGCACATCGCCCACTTCTGGGCGGAGGCTTACAGGCGTGTGCCAGGTCTTGTGCGGGGAATGATGGAAGCCGGCACGCTGCGCCTGCCCAGCCTGCGCGGTACTCGCGCCAAGGGGCAGATTCGCTTCGCAAAAAAGATGGCGCGCAGCGCGTCGCTGCCAGCGGTTGAGCGCTTTATCATGAACTGCACCTACATGGATGATCAGCGCAAGCAGTCGCTGTACACCCCCGACCTGGCGGAAGAGTTGCGGGCATGCGATCCGGGGGCGAGGCACCGGGCGGCGTTTGAGCAGATTGGCGCAGCGGACTTCCTGCACCAGATGCTTTACCTGGATACCAAGATCTTCATGGTCAGCCTGAATCTGACTTACAACGATAAAATGAGCATGGCTTCATCGGTCGAAGTGCGCGTGCCATTTCTCGACCGCGAACTGGCGGAGTTTGTGGCCTGGAACGTGCCCCCGCATATGAAGCTCAAAGGATTTCTCCGGCCCACGACGAAATACATTTTTCGCAAAGCGATGCGCGGGATTCTGCCGGAAGAAGTGCTGGCCCAGCCCAAGGCGGGCTTTGCCGCCCCGGTGGATTACTGGCTGGCCAATGATTTGCGCGAAATGGCCGATGAGCTTCTTTCCGAGTCGCGGCTACGGCAGCGGGGGCTGTTCCATCCGCAGGCGGTGCGCGCCATGGTGGAGGAGCATCGCCGCGGCGCGCAGGACTGGTCTTCACAAATTTGGCAGTTCCTGACCATCGAGCTCTGGGCGCAGATTTTTCTGGATGGCGGCGCGCGGCGGTTTGCCGCCGATTCGATTCACGCCCGCCAGGCGGCTACGGTATGAAGCAGGTTCTGCAGGACGTGCGCACGGGAGAAGTCGCAGTCGCCGAGGTTCCCTCGCCGAAAGTGTTGCCGGGCTGCGTGCTGGTGCGCATGGCCGCCTCGCTGGTTTCGGCGGGGACGGAGCGGGCCTCCTCTGAATTTGCCCGCAAGAACCTTTTGCAGAAGGCCAAAGCTCGCCCCGACCTGGTGCGCGAGGTGATGGCCAAAATCCAGCGGGATGGGCTGTTCTCTGCGCTTGGCGCCGTGCGCAACCGCCTGGATCAGCCGAGCGCTCTCGGCTACAGCAGCGCCGGGACCGTGGTGGGCGCCGGCGAAGGCGTAAACGATTTACGGCCCGGCGATCGCGTGGCCTGCGCCGGGGCCGGTTTTGCGGTGCACGCGGAATTCGCCTGCGTACCTCGGTTGCTGACGGCGCCGATTCCCGGGGGCGAAGCAACTGTCAGTTTTGAGGAGGCGGCATTTACTACCGTGGGCGCGGTGGCGCTGCATGGCATGCGCACGGCCGAGGCCAAGCTCGGAGATGTTGTTGCCATCATTGGCCTCGGGCTGCTCGGCCAGCTGACGGTACAGATTCTGAAGGCGGCCGGCTGCCGCGTGCTGGGCATGGATATCGCTCCCGGCCGGGCTGCGCTGGCGTTGCGGCTTGGCGCCGAAGCGGCCTGCTCCACCGATTCCGAATTCCGCGATCTATGCCGGCAGGCCTCTGGCGGCCAGGGCGCCGATTCCGTCATTATCGCGGCGGAAACTTCCAGCAGCGCCCCGGTGCATCTTGCGGCCGAAGTGGCGCGTGATCGCGGCATCGTGGTTTCTGTGGGCGTGGTTGGCCTGGAACTCGATCGCCGCCCCTTCTACGAGAAAGAGCTCGATTTCCGCGTGGCGCGCTCCTATGGCCCCGGCCGCTACGACGTGGCCTACGAGCAAAAGGGCCGTGACTATCCCATCGGCTATGTGCGCTGGACCGAAACCCGCAACATGCAGGCCTTTCTCCAGCTTCTTGCCGGGAAGAAGCTCGACCTGCAATCGCTGATCACGCATCGCTTTCCGGTCGAGAGCGCTCGCGGCGCCTATGAGCTGATTACCGGGGAGGCGCATGAGCCGCACTTAGGCGTACTGATCACATATTCCGAAGAGGCGGCGGAGACTTCCCGGGTCGAAGTTCGGGCCTCGGCGCCCAATACCGCAGGCCGGAAAGAAGTTTCGCTTGGCCTTCTGGGTGCGGGCGGCTTCGCCATGAGCACGCTGCTGCCCGCGATTAAGCAAATATCTGGCGTTGAGTTCGCCGGCGTGTGCGCTGCCAATGGCTCCCACGCCCGCCACGCGGCCGACAAGTTTGGCTTTCGCTATTGCGCCACAGACGAAGCCCAGATTCTGGAGGACGCCGCGGTGAGCACGATTGCCATTGCCACCCGGCACAATCTGCACGCGGTACAGGTACTCAACGCCCTGCACGCCGGCAAGCACGTCTTTTGCGAAAAGCCGCTTTGCCTGCGCGAGGAAGAACTGGCCGGGATGGTGACTGCATACTCAGCGGCCAACTCGCTGCTTATGGTCGGATTCAACCGGCGCTTCGCCCCGATGGCGGTATCGATGAAGAAGTTTCTCGCGGAAATTCAGGAACCTCTGGCGATGCATTACCGCGTGAATGCCGGCTATCTCGCGCCCGATCATTGGCTGAATGATCCGGAACAGGGGGGCGGCCGCATGCTGGGCGAGGTTTGCCACTTTGTGGATTTTCTGAGCTTTTTGGCCGGCGCCCCGCCGGTCGAGGTGCAAACCCGCGCGCTCGCCAATTCCGGCCAATACTCGGGCGACAATGTGGCCGTGTCGCTGCAGTTTGCCAACGGCTCTCAGGGCGCGATCACCTACCTGGCGAACGGCGACCGCAGGTTCTCAAAAGAGAGGATTGAAGTTTTTGGCGGCGGAAGCGTCGCGGTGCTGGAAGATTTTCGCAGCCTGGAGCTCATTCGCCATGGGCGCAAGCGAATATTCCGCTCACGCCTGCGGCAGGACAAAGGTCACCGCGCTGAGTGGCAGGCTTTCGCTTCGGCCATTCGCAACGGCAGCCAGGCGCCTATTTCCTTCGCCGAATTAGTAGCCACGACCCTGGCGACTCTGGCCGCCGAGAATTCCCGGCTGTCGGGACAGCCCGTGCGCGTGGACGCGGCCGCTTTCATCGCCTCCCACTCCAGCCGATGACCCGAATCGAGCCCTCTTCCAGCCGGGATATTTCCATGGATCGAACTGCAAAGATTCTCAGGGAGGCTGCCGGCCTGCTGCGCGGTCCACAACGCATCGTTCCGCTTGCCCTCAAGCTGGGTTCGGATGCGCTGGGCACGAAAATCGAGCCGCGAACGCTTTATACGTACGCGGCGACGTCGCAGCCAACGGAAAACGCACTGCGCTCGGTCATGGGATGGATTCTCCGCGCGCGGCGCCGCGACGGCGGGATTGCGGCCTTCTACAGCCTGCTCAGTGGATATTCGGAGCCGTATCCGGAAGTGACCGGCTACCTGATTCCAACGCTCTATGACTTTGCTCACCACAGGGCAGATGAGGCAGCAAGCCGCGCGGCGGAGCAGGCTGCGCGCTGGCTTCTTTCCCTGCAAATGCCCTCAGGCGCATTTCCCGGCGGTTTGCACGGCCTTGCCGGCGGGCCTTCCATCTTCAATACCGGCCAGATTCTGCTAGGCCTGGTCCGCGCCTTTCGCGAGACGAAGGACGCCACCCTACTCGAGCGCGCGGTTGCCGCCGGCGACTGGCTGGCGCAGATTCAGCAGCCCGACGGCTCGTGGTCGGGCGCGGGGGCCTACCAGGGCGTGTCGCACACTTACTACAGCATGGTTGCGTGGTCATTGGCGGAGCTGGCGGCCACCGGCGGGGGCGCTGAACATGCCGCCGCGGCGGAGAGAAATCTCGACTGGGTGTTGTCCCAGGTGAAGCCGGGCGGCTGGATTGATGGCATCAATCTGCAAGGCTATCCGTTTTTTCTGCATTTCATTGCTTACATCCTGCAGGGGGTTCTGGAAACCGGCTTGCTGCTTCGGCGCAAGGATGCGCTGGAGTGCGTGGCGCACTCCTCCTGGGTGCTCTTGCGGAAGTTTGAAATCGGCAAGCGCCTGGCAGGAGCGTATCAGCCCGGGTTTGGCGGCGGCATGAAGTTTGCCTGCCTGACGGGAAACGCGCAGATGTCGTGCGTGTGGTTGCGGCTGTTCGAGGCCTGCTATGACCAGCGCTACCTGAATGCCGCGCTGAAGATGAACGAAATGCTGAAGCAGCGGCTGACGGTTCGCGGCCCAGGCGGAGTGGTGGGCGGAGTGGCCGGCTCCTACCCCGCCTGGGGCGCTTACCAGCCCCTGCGTTACATCAGTTGGGGGGCGAAATTTCTGGCGGATGCCCTCATGCTCGAACTGCGAGCCTTGCATTCGCTGGAGGCGGCATGCGCCTCGTAATTCTGTGTTCCAGCCCCTACAGCGAAACCAGTTGCGCAACGGCGGCGCGGCTGGCCCAGTGGGGGCACACACTGGCCGGGGCCATTACACTGCCGAGTTGGGACCGCATCACTTTGCTCCGCAAACTCGGCCAATGGGGAGCGCGGGAGTCTGCGCGCTACGCCTGGGCCAAGCTCTGGCCGGGAAGGGAAACCACGGCCCAGCAGGTTCGCAATCCGTATTTGAAGGCTGCTTTGCAGGCAAGAGGGCCTCTTTTTCGTAATCTGCACGAAGTTGCGGCGGCCCATGATTTTCCGGTCTTGACCACGGCCGATCAGAATTCGCCGGCCTCTCTGGCGCAGCTAAGATCGTGGTCGCCCGAGGCCGCTGTTTTCACCGGCGGTAACATTTTGCGCGAGCCGCTGCTGGGAATTCCGCGCTTCGGCGTTCTCAACGCGCATCTGGCCTTGCTGCCGGAGATTCGCGGCATGAGCAGCCCGGAGTGGTCTCTGCTGCGCGGAGTTCCTTTGGGAATCACGATCCACAGGATGGATGCCGGAGTGGACACCGGCCCCATACTGCTGCGGCGCGAGTTCGCCGAAGCCACAGAATGCGGCTCCCTGACTGACCTGCGCAATCGCATGATCGCCCGCGGCATCGAGCTGATGGGGGAGGCCATCTCCGCTCTGGAAGCTGGCAGGCTTTCGCCGGCCGTTCAGGCGGACCGCGAGAAAGACCATCAATTTTTTGTGATGCATGACCGCCTGAAGGCGCTGGCCGAGCGCCGCTTGAGGCAAAGAAAGCCATCCCCGGCCGCGGGTCAGACCCATGGGTAAGCTGAGCGCCTTCGTGCAGACCGCCCGCGCCTTCGGCTCCGGCCATGGCTTGCTGCGCCTGAGCTATGAACTGCAGCGCGGCAGCGGAGCGCTGGCGCGGCGCATGCGCTCGCAAGAAGGCTGGGACCACTGGAGCCTGGCAGGTATCGCGCCGGGCGCCTCGGCCGAGGAGCTTCTTCGCTCCCGCCGCCAAAGCCAGCAGTTTTTCTTCGCTGACCCGCGAGAACTGGCTGAGCCGCTAAGAACGGTTCTCGGTCAGGAGGGCGAGAAAGCGGTTCTTGCCGAAGCTGAGGCCATTCTCCGGGGAAACCTGCCCTTCTTCGGACGCCTATCCTTCACCTGCGGATTTCCGCCGAACTGGTTCGAGAATCCTGCCACCGGCCAGCGGGTGGCGCCCACACGGCCGTGGACGACTATGCGCTTTGCCTCTCCTGACTACGGCGACCTCAAGTTCATTCTCGAGCCCTCCCGATTTCTTTTTGTCTATCCTCTGGCGCGGGCTTATGCGCTTAGCGGAGACGAGCGCTACGCGCAGGCCTTCTGGACCGCACTGCAAGACTGGGCGCAGAAGAGCCCGCCGATGCTGGGGCCACTGTGGATCTGCGGCCAGGAATCGTCACTGCGCATTCTCGCCTGGTCGTTTGCGTTCCATGCATTCCTTCATTCCCCGGCCACTACGCCAGAGCGCGCCGCTCTGCTGACGTCCATAGTGGCCGCGCACGCCTGGCGCGCCGAACAGACCATCGGCTATGCCCGCTCGCAGCGGAGCAATCATCTGTTTAGCGAAGCGGTGGGGCTGTGGACCGCGGGCACGCTTTATCCCGAGCTAACCCAAGCGCCCGCCTGGCGGGATCTCGGCACGCGGCTGCTGCAGGAAGCCGTGCTCGACCAGATCACGCCGCAGGGAGTTCAGCTGCAGTACTCCTTCCATTACCAGCGCATGGTTCTGCACCTGTTGTTGTGGACGGTCCGGCTGGCCGAGCTCCACCAGATTCAGCTTCCGCCCGTGATCCGGGAACGTACCCTCGCCGCGTGTGATTTCGTGCGCAGCTTAGTGGATCCCATCAGCGGCCAGATTCCGAACTATGGCTCCAACGATGGCAGTCACATTTTGCCGCTCAGTGTTGGTGATTACGGCGACTTCCGTCCGCTGCTGCAGATGGGGTCCGCGGTGCTCGAGCACCGCGGTGCGCTGCCGCCGGGGCCTTGGGATGAAGCCGCCCTGTGGATGTGTGGTTCTGGCCAGAGCGCGCACCTCCGGCCCGCGCCGGCGGTGGCGGAAAGCACCGGCTTTCATCGCCTCGGCGATGAGAAATCCTGGGCGCTGGTGCGCGCGGGCCGTTATTCCCGTCGCCCTTTCCAGGCCGACCAACTGCATGTTGATCTGTGGTGGAAAGGTCTGAACCTCGCTCTGGATGCCGGCACATACCTCTACAACGGGGAACCGCCCTGGGACAATGGCCTGGCCCGCACAGGGGTTCACAATACGGTAACCGTGGATGGCCTCGACCAGATGCGGCGCGCGGGGCGCTTCCTCTGGCTGGATTGGGCCCAGGCCTCAGGGCGCGCGAGCGCAGACCGCTTCGAGGGAGAACATAACGGCTACAGAAAACTCGGAATCACGCATCGGCGTTCTGTCCAGCGCCTGGCAGAGTCAGGATGGGTTGTGGTAGATGACCTTGTGGGTTCGAGCAAGCACGACTTGCATCTGCACTGGCTGATTCCAGACCTTCCCTACGCCCTGGCCCGTGAATTACCGGTCGAAATTGCTCTGACCACGCCGCGGGGTGCAGCCCGCTGGCACTTCTTCGCCAGCGCTCCGGCAGAAATGGCGATCATCAGGGCCGGGAAGGCCTCGACCTCATATTCGAGTGAACCAGATACACGCCTGCTCGGCTGGGAATCGCCCACCTACGGCGAACTCCGCCCGGCGATTTCACTGGTGTACCGCGTGCGGGCGCAGCTGCCGGTGCGGCTGGTGACTGTCGTTGTTCTAGGCGAAGACCTTTGCCTGGAACCGGCCGAGCGGCAAATTACGCTTCGGCAAGGCGAGTCCGTGGTTCAAGGCATCGAACTGGACCCGGCAAGACCGGGGCTGAGCCATCTGGGTTGAGAAGGAACTCTTCCCCTGCCCCTGTGCTACAAAGGTAAATTCGCAGCAGGCTTCTGCAGCCCGTGAAAATTCTCTACGTCTCACAATACTTTCCGCCGGAAATGGGCGCACCGGCTGCGCGCGTGGCCGAGCTTTCACGCCACTGGGTGAGCCAGGGCCACCAGGTTACCGTATTAACCGGATTCCCCAATCATCCTACCGGCATCGTCCCCCCCGAATACCGGCGGAAAATGCGGCGGCTGGTTATGCGTGAGAACTATCAGGGAGTCAATGTTCTTCGCACCTGGCTGTTGCCGTTTCCCAACCGGGGAGCATTCCGGCGCATGCTGAACTACGCCTCGTTCTGTTTGTCCTCGGCCATCGCCGGGCTCTTTACGCCTCGCCCGGATATCGTCATCGCAACCTCGCCTCAACTTCTGGTCGGGCTCTCGGGATGGTGGATTGCTCTCTGTAAGGGCGCACCCCTGGTCTTCGAGGTGCGCGACTTGTGGCCGGAATCGCTTAGCGCGGTGGGCCTGGGCCGCGAGGGCTCTTGGCTGCACCGCGGCCTGGCCAGGGTTGCCGGATTCCTCTACCGCCACTGTCAACAAATTGTTGTGGTCACGCCCGCATTTAAGGAGCACCTGACGGAGCGCTGGCAGGTGCCCGCCGGGAAAGTTTCGATTGTCCCCAACGGGGTCGAGACAGACCTCTTCCGCCCGGGCCTGCCCTGGCCTTCTGGCTTACAGGAACTCGAGGGCAAGCCCAACTTCATCGTCTCTTACATCGGGACGATGGGCATGGCCCACGGATTGGACACCATCGTGGAGGCTGCATCCAGGCTCCGCGACTCCAGGCCTGAGGTTCTTTTCATTCTGGTGGGCGAGGGGGCCGAGAAACAGAATGTCATGGCCGGCGCACGCGCACGGGGTCTGGCCAACTTGCGCTTTTTCGATCAGCAACCCCGGGAGAGCATTCCTTCCTATCTCTGCGCCTCAGACGCTTGCCTGGTGGTGCTGAAGAAAACCGAACTGTTCAAGACCGTCATTCCCACCAAGATGCTGGAGTGCATGGCTTGCGCGCGGCCGGTGATTCTGGCGGTGGACGGGCAGGCGCGTGAAATTCTGGAGCAGGCCTCGGCCGGAATCTTTGTGGAGCCAGAAGACGCTGCGGGGCTGTGCCAGGCGATTCTTCGGCTGGCGGCGGATGCGCAAGAGCGTCAATCGCTCGGCGCCAATGGACGGCGCTACATCCGGGAACACTTCTCTCGCGAACCAACCTCTCGAACCTATTTGCAGGTGCTGCAGCAAGTTCTGGCCAAGGGCGCTGGCGCAGATCACGCTCTTGACTGAGGTTTAGCCGCGGCGCTTTTAGCGCGCAATGACCAGGCTCAAAGACGCAACCTGCAAGGCCGTCGTGACATCGCCGTGGATCGCGCCCTTAAAGGCGCTACTGGGGACGAACAGAATATCATCGGGACTCATCGGCACGTCCGGCAGCTTGGCCTCCAGGATCTTCTGCAACTGAACTCTCTCTTCGGTCATACCACTGGGACCGCGGTGGATGATTCTGGCGCCGCCCAGCTTGGAAGTCTTGGTAGTTCCCCCCGCCAGCGCAATGGCCTGCATCACGGTGATATTGCCTCGCTCCATCAGGATTCCTGTGGGCCGTTGCACGTCTCCCACCACGTAAACGATGTCCGCCTGACGTACTACCACCGTATCCCCGGGAATGATGCGCACATTGCTTTTGGGAACCTCAGACACATTGCGGGAAAGAGCCAAGGTCTCAGGATGATCGGGCTGATTGCGATGCGTGATCACCACTTGATTACCGGCCTTATCGCTCAGGCCCCCAGCCAACGAGAGCAGATCGAAAAGGCGTTGCTGCCCTAAAACCGGGTACACGCCCGGCCTGGCGACCTCTCCCAGAATGGTTGCGCCCTGAGAAGCATACTCATCAACAAATACGGTCACATGCGGATCTTTTACGAAACCGCCATCCGCGTAACGCTTTTCGATCACCGACTGCGCTTCATCGATCGTCAATCCGCCCACATGCACGTAATCAATCAGGGGCAGATAAAGATCGCCACTGCTGCTGATCCGGGTCTTGGTGCTCAGTTCGGGCACGTTGTAAACGTTCACATCCACCAGGTCGCCGGGTCCAAGGTGCAGAGCGGAACTTGGGGTGGATTTAGGCGGGTTGCCCGCCGGGCTAGGCTGGGTCTGCGCATCATCTCCTGCGGCCCGCGCCTGGGTTTGCACATTCGAGTTAGCCGGCGTCTCCTGGCCGGAAAGGGTGCTGGAAAGCGCACACCCCAACAGCAATGCTAAAAAGCCAGCGGCGGCTCGCTTGGAAGAGAAACTGGAAGCCCAGCTCATGGTGTGAGAACAAAGTTTAGCACAGGGAGCAAGCTCGCACCCCTGTGAGTTTACTCTCCATTCGCTCCCTTACTGAGGCCCGCGCAGATAGAAATTGCCTGCCCATTTCCCGTACTGGTATAGTGGATGGCACGTTTTCAAAACGGTTTTGATCTCCAGGCTGTGCTCTTTGCCTTTGGCCGAGTGGAGGGCTGGGTGACGCTGTTTTACGTGGCGATTTTCGCCGCCTCGTTGTTGCTCTCCTTCGTATTTACCAAGTATGTACGCGATCTGGCCACGGCCCATGGCTGGGTCGCCAGTCCGGCCAAAGACCGCCACCTTCACCTTCGCCCCTTGCCGCGCCTGGGCGGGGTGGCGATCTTTCTGGCTTTTCTCATCACCATTAGTGCTGCCTGGCTGCTCAGCCTGTGGCATCCCAGCCTGGGTTTTGGGCTCACCGGCCGTGGCGTATTGAGCATTCTGCTGCCCGGGTTGCTGATTTTTCTTCTTGGCGTTTATGACGACCTGCGGCCGGTGCGGCCTTATGTCAAGTTCACCGTGCAGGCGGTGGCAGGCGCCATCCTGTTTGCCTTCGGTCTGCGCGTCTTCGACTTGCCGGTCCTGTTTGGGCACCACGAGTTTTCCTGGTTTATCAGCCTTCCGCTAACCATTCTCTGGGTTCTCGCCATCACCAACGCCTTCAATCTGATTGATGGCCTCGACGGCCTGGCCGCCGGCTCGGCGTTGTTTTCCACTTTGGTGGTGTTCGTCGTCGCCCTGCTCGGAAACACCAGCATTGTTGCCGTCATGACGCTGGCCCTGGCGGGGGCGATTCTGGGTTTTCTGCGCTTCAACTTCAATCCGGCCACCATCTTCCTGGGCGATTGCGGCAGCCTCTTCATCGGCTTCCTGCTGAGCGCACTCGCTCTGCGCGGCACGCAGAAGTCGCCCACCATCGTGGCCGTCGCCATTCCGGTGGTTTCTTTTGGCTTGCCCATTCTGGAAACTACCCTCTCGGTGCTGCGCCGCTTCATCGCCGGACGCCCGGTCTTCACGGCCGATCGCGAGCACATTCATCACAAGTTGCTCGACCGCGGTTTTTCCCACCGCCAGGTCGTGATAGTTCTGTATGCCGTCTCCGGTGTGTTTGCCATGTTGAGCCTGTTCCTGCTGTGGCCAACCGGCAGCACCCTGGGCCTGGTCTTACTCGTGCTGGGGACCGGGGTCTGGCTGGGCGTGCAGCACCTCGGCTACCTGGAGTTCGGCGAGCTGCGCCGCGTGGCGCAGCGCACCATCGAGCAGCGGCAGATCTTTGTCAACAACCTTGCCATTCGCCGGGCCACGGAGGAGCTGCGCGCCTCCAGCAGCTACGAGCAGATATGCCGGGTTCTGGCCGCGGCCTTCGGAGGCAATGATTTTGATAGTTTCGAATTGTGCTGTCAGGTGCTGCCCAGCGAGCCTCCGGCGATTGGCAGCGTGCAGCTGGTTTCCACCGGCAGCGAGCCCCGTTTGCGCTGGAAAAAGCCCGCTGCCCACCTTAACCGCGAGGGCGGCAATGCATGGAGCCTCAGCCTCACTCTGATGACCAGCGCAAATCGCTGTTACGGTTCACTCACCGTGTACCGGCAGTATTCCGCGCGCGACCTGCAACTCGATATCAACCTGCTCACCGGCCAGTTCCCCGTTGCCCTGGCGGAAGCTTTGGAGCAGGTATTGGGTCAAGTTCCCGAAACGGTTGCAGCTTCTTCGCAGGGCACAGGTTTCATGACCGCGCAGGCGGGCTAGCCGCGGCTGACCGCTCTTCGAGTTCCTTCGCGCTCTTTCACGAGTTAGGCTTAGAAAACTTCTTGCGCACGCAAGCCGCGGAGTGCTCTAGTCTTCTCTTTCTGAGGCAAGCCTGAGCCATGCACGTACTTCACGTGGTCGGCGCCCGCCCTAATTTCATGAAAGCCGCTCCGGTGCTGGCGGCGCTGGCAGGAACATCCGGCATCCGCCAGAGTCTGGTCCATACCGGCCAGCACTATGACGCCAGCATGTCCAAGGTCTTTTTCCAGCAACTGGCCATGCCTGCCCCCGACGTTAACCTGGGGGTGGGCTCCGCCAGTCAAGCGCAGCAAACCGCCGAAATCATGGCGCGCTTCGAGCCGGTGGTGATGGAGCGGCGACCCGATCTGGTCCTCGTCTACGGCGATGTGAACTCGACCATGGCGGCTGCCATCGTCTGCGCCAAGCTGCTCGTCCCCGTAGGCCACGTCGAGGCCGGGCTGCGCTCCAGAGACCGCACCATGCCGGAAGAAATCAACCGCCTGATTACGGACCAGCTCGCCGATCTTCTCTTCACCCCTTCGGAGGATGGCGACCAGAACCTGATCCGTGAGGGGGTGGCGCCGGAAAAGATCCATCGCGTCGGCAACGTCATGATTGACAGTCTGGTTCGCCTGCTGCCCTACGCCGCCGGCCGCAAGCCCGCCGGGCTGCCGCAGCGCTATGGACTCGTCACCTTGCACCGTCCGTCGAATGTGGATGAGCCAGAGCGCTTGCGTCAGCTTCTGGGCGTTTTAAATACGATCAGCTCCGGCCTGGAAATTGTCTTCCCCGTTCATCCCCGGACCCGGGAGCGCATGGCTGCCCTGGAGGTCCCCCGGAGCGCTCAAGCCCGCGTGCATCTCCTGGAGCCAGTGCCTTACCTTGAGTTTCTGGCGCTCCAGCAGGGCGCGGCCTTGGTCATCACCGATTCGGGCGGAATTCAGGAGGAGACCACGTTTCTCGGGGTCCCTTGTCTGACTCTGCGCGAAAGCACCGAAAGGCCAGTTACAGTTTCGCAGGGAACCAATGTAATTGTTGGCCGCGATTTCTCGCGCTTGCCGGAGGCGGTGCACTGCGCCCTCGCCGGTAACTGGAAAACGCCATCGCCCATCCCCCTTTGGGATGGCCATGCCGCGGTGCGAATTGCCGAGGTCATTGCGAATCCTCGAGCTTATTGAGGGCCCGCAGGCCGCGCCCAGTGCTGACTGTCCAAGTCCGCAACCCACAGCTTTTCCACAGCTAATTCAAAATCCCCGCTATGATAGCTGGAGTAGTATGTTGGGCCAGTACCCATGGAGCCTCTCGGGGCGCAGGCGCCTTCTTTCAGTTCGCCACTTCGGCCCACCGCCGCAAATCGCCGCCGCACCGCGCGGCAGAAGGTGCATACTCCTGCCTATGCCAGCATGCGAGGCAAATCTACTGCCATCGTGCTGGACCTGAACGAAGTGCTGGATATCAGCGAAGAAGGCCTGTGCTTCCAGGGCCCGGCGCAACTGGAGTTCGGGCGCAGCCTGGAATTCAATCTCGATCTCTCGGAGAACAACGTCTATATACCGGCTGTGGGCCGGGTGGTATGGTCGGAACCGGCCGGGCGCACTGGTGTTGCCTTCGTCCGCATGTCAGGCCCCTCGCTGCAGCGGCTGAAGGAATGGCTGTTCGTGAACACCATGGTGGCCTGCGCTCATTACATCGAGGCGCGTCAGGCCGGCTCCAATGCGGCGGCGCCCGCTGTTGCCCCGGCCGCGGTACAACCCCCTCCCCAGGTTGTGCAAGGGCCGGGCGATGTGAACCTCAGCGCCCTCGAGTCTGTTCAGCACGCCGTTGAGCAGCTGGGGCCGGACCTGAATTCGGCTTTGCAGTTGATCGCCGGGCGGGCTCTGAGTTTGACGGGCGCAACCGGCGCCGCGATTGCCATCTCTGAGGGCGAGCATATGGTCTGCCGCGGCAGCGCCGGAGATGACGCCCCTGGCCTGGGCGCCCGGCTGCAGATCGGCTCCGGTTTTTCCGGCGAGTGCGTTCGCACCGGCTTATTCCTGACCTGTGACGATACGGAAGAAGATTCCCGCGTGGACCGCGGCAGTTGCCGCGCTCTGGGCATTCGCTCTATCGCGGCCGCCCCGGTGCGCTCAGGGGAGAGCGTCATCGGCCTGCTGGAGGTGTTTTCACCTCTTCCCGGCGGGTTCGGGGACGGGCAGCGGCTCGCGCTGCATCACCTCGCCTACATTATTCTCGGAGCGGTGCAGCAGGCCGTGGACGCGCTCGAAGCCCGGGCCCGCTTGTCTGAGGCGACGGTCCGCTTTGCTGAGTCGGAGGCCTCTCGCGCGGCGCCAGAGCCGAATGCGCCGCAAGTCTCCGCCGCCGGGCCTTCTTCTGCGCAGTACGGCTCGGGGGGAACAAACGACCCTGCGCCGCCCGCGGAAACGCTTGAGGAATCACGCAACCCCGCCGGGCGAAGATTTTTTTCCCCGAATCGGGGCCTCGCGATTCTGGCAATTGCCGCCGTGGTTGGGTCTTTTGTGGTGTTCCTCGCGCCCGCCGTATGGAGCCACTGGCGCGTGCCCTCGGAGCCCATCCAGTTCCTGACCGCTCCCACTCTGCCTTCGCCCACTCTTGCCGCCGTGAGTGATTGGCAGGGTCTGCAGCGCCTGGCCCAGCAGGGAGATGCGACGGCGCAATTTGCCCTGGGCGCGCACTTCGCCACCGGGGAAGGCGTGCCCCAGGATTACACTCAGGCCGCGCATTGGTTTTCGCTGGCGGCCGAGCAAGGCCACGTGGTGGCCCAGGCCACTCTGGGCGCCTACTACTGGGCCGGACGCGGCGTAACTCAGGATTTAAGCAAAGCTTACTTCTGGTCCATTCTGGCGCAATCCGGCGGTGATGAGGCCAGTAAGTACCGGGTGGAAGCTCTGGCCTCCCGCTTATCGCGCGAGGAGATTATTTCTGCGCAACAGCAGGCCAACGAGTGGCTCGCCCAACACGGCCTCACCGTGAAAGACGCGGCCAACACCGACCGCTAGCGGACGCGATCCGCTGGGGAAGCCTTCCCTCAACCTGTCATCTTCGAACCTCCGCTCCCGAAGCCCAGGTTTACAATGTAGGTAGAGGTCGGTTGTGCCTACGCTTCGCGAAATCGTCAACCAGCAGGTGCGCGAAGGCGATCTGTACGAAAAGCTCGATCGCAACCGGGTGCGCTGTTATGCGTGCGGACACTGTTGCCCCATTCCTGAGGGCCAGCCCGGCGTCTGCAAGGTGCGCTTCAACCAGGGCGGAACACTTTACGTCCCCTGGGGCTATGCCGCCGGGGTGCAGTGTGATCCCATCGAGAAGAAGCCCTTTTTCCATGCCTATCCCGGTGCCCTCGCTTACAGCTTCGGTATGTTGGGGTGCGACCTGCACTGCGCCTATTGTCAGAACTGGGTAACTTCGCAGGCCCTGCGCGATCCCAATGCCATCTCGCCGCCGCTGGCAGCTTCTCCCGAGGAACTGGTGCAAGACGCTCTGCGCCAGGGCGCCAAGGTCCTGGTCAGCACCTACAATGAGCCGCTGATTACCAGCGAGTGGGCGGTCGCGGTTTTCAAAGAAGCCAAAGCCCATGGCCTGGTCACCGGATTCGTCTCCAATGGCAATGGCACGCCGCAGGTGCTCGAATATCTTCGCCCCTGGGTAGATTTATACAAAGTGGATCTGAAGAGCTTCGATGACCGCCACTATCACGAACTCGGCGGCCGCATCGGACCGATTCTTCAGACTATCAAGTCTCTGCATGCCATGGGTTTCTGGCTGGAGCTGGTTACCTTGCTGATTCCGGGATTCAATGATTCCCAGGACGAACTTCGCCAGCTGACCGAGTTTGTCGCCCGCATTTCTCCCGACATCCCCTGGCATGTGACTGCCTTCCACAAAGATTACAAAATGGATGGTCCGCGCAACACCCGCCCGGAAGACCTGCTCCGCGCCGCCGAGCTCGGCCAGCAGGCCGGCCTGCGCTACATTTACGCCGGCAATCTGCCAGGCGGCGTGGGCGGCATGGAAGATACCCGCTGCTGGCAGTGCGGGGAGACTTTGATTGCCCGCTACGGCTATTTGATCAAGGACTACCGCCTGACGCCGGAAGGGAACTGCGGTTGCTGCGGCGCCTCGATCCCTGGCCGGTGGTCGAAAAGTTTCGAGCGGCAGATCGCCGATCGGCCTTTCCTGCCACGGCGGCCGTCGCGTTTGGTTACAATCCTCAACTAGGGAAGCTCAGAGTGCGTGGCGCGGCGCATTTCGCCCGCGACACCCGGCAGCGGTGGCACAGGCCACTCAGAGCCCCCCGGCGAATTGGTTCCAATTCATCTTCCTCATGCGAAACTTTCGCATCGCGCCGCTCATGCTGGTGCTTTGGCTCGCCCTCGGCTGCTCGCCGCGCGACTTCCTTACCCGGCGCCTGGCCACCGATTTGATCGCCGGTTCCACTACCTTCAACGCCACCCAGGAATTCTGGCTGCGCACCGGCGTGGTCTCGAACAAAGACTTCGTCTCTCCCGAATATCTGGTCATGCAGCGCCGGGGCTGGATCACCGGCTCCAACACTCCCTGCCCGGCTGAGGTTTCTCCGCCGCCCTGCTGGGACGTAGTGTTGACCCCGAACGGCGTGAATGTGTTTCGCGGCATCCTTCCCGCCGATACCTCGCTCTCCCAGTATTTCAACGTGCCGGCGGCCCGGCGCGAGCTGATTCAGGTCACCGGCATCAGCAAAGACGGCGCCACCGCGCAGGTGGACTTCCGCTGGAAGTGGGTGCCCATCAACGCGGTCGGCTCCGCGCTCTACAACGAGGAAATGCAGTACGCCTCCGCCGTGACCTTCCGCCACTATGACGATGGCTGGCGCATGGTGGAGAATACCCCCGCCAACAGCGATCAGGGATTGGATGACGCCCTGAAAAACGCCGAACCCGCGCAGTGAGGCCGGCTGCGATGCCCTCTTTCTTGCAGAAGGCGGCCGATTGGCTAAGCCCGCGGCGCATTCGCGCCCATGCCATCATCCTGGCGCTGTGCGTTTGGGGCGTGGTGATCGTTGACCTCGCAGTGCCTGGCATCATGGACCGCGCCGGCAACATCAAGTTCCAGGATTTTCTTCCCTTCTATATCGCAGGCAGGGAAGTTGCGCAAAACCAGCCCGGGGATCTTTACCAGCCACAGGTCGGGGATCACGAAGTCGAGGCATTGCTTGGCCATCCGACCCCAGTCCGCGTGCCATTCGCCTACGGGCCACAAGTAGCGTTCTGTTTTTCATTCTTCGGCCGATTCTCTTTCTTAGCGGCCGCCATGCTCTGGACCATCCTCACCATAATTCTGTATTTCTTTTGCTGCTGGCTGGTCTGGCGCTCATGCCCCACCCTGCAGGCCGATCCTGGTTTGATCGCGCTTCTGGTCCTTGCCTTCCCGCCCTTCTTCCATTTTGTGCTTCGCGGGCAAATCTCTGCCGTTGTTCTGGCCTGTTTTGCCGTCGCGTTCTACGCCTTTCAGGCTAAACATGACTGGCTCGCCAGTTTTGCCTTGGGCTCTCTGGTCTTCAAGCCACAGTTTTTGATCGCTGTCGCCGTGATCTTTGTAGCGGCGCGCGGATGGAAGTTGCTGGGAGGAGTCGCGATTGCGGTTGCGGCGCAACTCGGCTTCGCCTGGGCGTACTTTGGTCCCACCGTGATGCGTTCATACGCCGCTGCCCTGTGGCGGATCACTCATTCCACAGCGCTCGTGGAACCGGGGTACGCGGCCGCCCAGATGCACTCTTTGCGTTCTTTCTGGTGGCTACTGATTCCATGGCCGGCGGCCGTGTCGGCGCTCTATGGGCTCAGTGCCTTCGCCGTCCTGGTTTTGGCGGTCTCTTGCTGGAAGTCGTCCGGTCCGCTGGCGCTTCGCTTCCCAGCTTTGATTTTGGCGGCGCTCCTGGTGAATCCGCATTTATTTGTGTATGACTTGCTCGTGCTCGCTCCAGCTTTGCTCTTGCTCGCCGACTGGGCATTGCAAAACCTTCAGCACCCGGGCTCGCCAGCCCTGCGTGTCCTCCTCTACCTCACCTACCTCTTGCCCTTATTCGGCCCGCTCGCCCTGTGGACTCATGTGCAACTTTCGGTGCCCGCCTTGGTGGCGATACTGTGGCTTCTCTGGCGCATCTTGAAGGAAGACGCGCGAGTGCATCTAAGCCCGGCCGCCGCGGCCTCCTGATATGACGGCAGGCAATTGCCACCTTTATGACTCGCGGCCACTACGCCCGTCATTTGCGGTTTACCTCCGCACGACTCTGGTTGTATAAAACTCGTTCGGACAAAATTGGGCCAATGAATACACAAAAATTGTTGCTATGCGCGCTACTCTCTTCTCTGTTCTTGATCCCACCCTCAGCACTCCAGGCCGCCGCCAAACCCAGGCTCACGCTCGATGAGTTCTTCAATTCGGTCAGTTTTGATGGCATTCGGCTTTCCCCTGACGGCCGTTCCGCCGTCATCGCCACCGAGCGCGCCGACTGGGTGCAGAACAGCTTTCGCCAGGACTTATGGCTCTATCGCGAGGGCGCCGGAGTGGTCCCGCTTACCCAGTCGGGTCAGGACTCCAGCCCTCAGTGGTCGCCCGACGGGCACTGGATCGCCTTCCTTTCCGACCGCAATCGGCCCGACAACATGGAAACCAACACCTGGACCACCACGGCCAGCACCGAGACGGGGCAGCTCTATCTGATCTCTCCGGATGGCGGCGAGGCGTTTCCTGTCACCCACAGCGACGAAGACGTGCATGCTTTTACCTGGTCGCCCGACTCGCGCACCCTTTACTACGCCACCCGCCAGCCTCGCAGCAAAGGACAAAAAGATGCTTACGAAAAAGAGTGGAAGGATGTAGAGCAATATCGCGCCGCCGAGCGCGGCGATACGATCTTCGCCATAGAGGTGGCGGAGGCGGCTGCCCGCCGGGCTAAAGAAGGAACCAGGCCCGCTCCCGACACGCAGGAACAGCCCGATCTCACCGCCGGGTCGCAGGCCCTGGCGGTCACCCCCTGGCGTGCCGACCAGTTGGCCGCCTCGCCAGACGGCCGCGGTTTGGCCTTCGTGACCACCTCAATTTCTCAGCGCGAAGAAAGAATAAGTGAGTTCGAAATCTACACCGTGGAATTGGCGGGCGCTTCCCCCAGCCAGCCGCCTCACCAGGTCACTCACAACCAGGCACAGGAGCAGAGCATTCGCTGGGCGCCCGACAGCCGGCACATCTTCTTCACCGTGGAAGAAGGCTCAGTCGAAGGCCGGTATGAAGACACTCAGCCCCGCCTCTACTGGGTAGATGCCGATAGCGGAGAAGCCACCCGTTGGGCGGCTGACTTCGATGGCGCAATAACCGGCTATTCCCTCACACCAGATGGCGGCGTACTTTTCACCGGGCGACTCGGTACCGAGGTGCATCTCTACTCCCAGCTCAAGCCAGATGCACCCCCTGCCGAGCAGCCCGGCTGGTCCGGAACCTACGAAATCCCGGCCTCTGCCGCCCACTCTTCGCGCATCGCATTCGCATATTCCGCTTTGCAGAAGCCCACGGAAGTCTACTTCGCCGAGAGCCCGCAGAAGCTGCAACAGGCAAAGCCCGTAACTTCATTCAACCAGATCTTCACTGAGCGCGATCTCCCGCAGGGCAAGACTTATCACTGGACCGCCGACGACGGGACCCGAGTCGAGGGCATGCTGATGTATCCTCCGGGGAAGTTCGAAGCAAAAAATCTTCCCATGTTCGTCCTTATTCACGGCGGCCCCAATGACGCCGACGGCAACCACTTCGAGGCCGATTGGTACGTCTGGGACCGCTTGGCGGCGACCCAGGGCTGGCTGGTTTTCGAGCCCAACTATCGCGGCTCGACTGGCTACGGCGACAAGTTTCTCAAGCAGATTGTTCCCCAGATCGTCTCCCGCCCCGGTAAAGACATTCTCGAAGGCGTAGATGCGCTGGTGAAAGACGGAATCGCTGATCCCGGCCACATCACCATCGGCGGTTACAGCTACGGCGGCTACATGACCAACTGGCTGATCACCCAAAGCACGATCTGGAAGGCGGCCGTCACCGGCGCCGGAGCGGTGGAACATGTCGGCAACTGGGGCAACGACGATACCACCTTCGATGACGCCTATTTTCTCGGGGGGTTGCCCTGGGAGGCGCAGCAGCGCTATCACGATGAAGCCGCGATCTTTCAGATCAATAGAGTCCGCACCCCCACTCATATCGTCGCCGGGTCAGACGACGTTCGCGTGGCCGTGCTCGAAGACTATCTGCTCGATCACGCTCTGCACGCCCTGAATATCCCCAGTGCTCTGCTGATTTTTCCAGGGGAAGGCCACTCCCTCGATAAAAATCCCTGGCACGGCAAGATCAAAGTGCGGGAAGAGTTGAAGTGGCTGGCGAAGTACGGGGGCATTTCTTCGGCGCCGTGATGAATCCATTGCGCTCGACCTGATGGTGCATGTGCGAAGGCGCCCGCTTCCCCCGCGCCAGCTCGCCTCCAGCCAACTCAGGCACAACATGAACTGGCTCACCCTGTTCGGACTGTTTGCTGTCACCGCGATGCTGGTTTGCTACGCGCTGGAAAAACGCAGTCCGTGGTTCATCCTGGGCTTTGCCGGGGCCTGCGCGCTCGGCTCTGTCTATGGCTTCTTGCAGGGGGCCTGGCCGTTCGGACTGGTGGAAGCGGTATGGTCGCTGGTGGCGCTGCGCCGCTGGTGGCTTAGCCGCGGCTCTCCGTCAGAGTAAGAGGCGCAGCCGAAGGGAATCCTGGGTTTGCACTGAACCGGCCCGCCACTCACTGCCCGGCAGACTTCAGCGTTGAGCTGGCCACGTTTACGTGGCGCAGGCTCCCGGCATAGGCGACCACGCCTTTGTACAAAGCTTCGGCGATCCGCTGGCGATAGGCTGCGCTTTCCAGGCTGGTGGCATCCGTAGGGCTGCTGACAAACGAAACTTCCGCCAGAATTGCCGGCATGGTCGTTCCCGTCAGCACCACGAACGAGGCTTCCTTCACCCCCCGGTCGGGCAACGAAGAGTTGCGCGTCGAAAGCGATTGATAAAGCGCGCGCTGCACATCCAGGGCGAAGTGGTGCGATTGCATCACCTTTTCGCGGATATCCACATTCGTCCAGTCAACCTTGGTCAGGTCGGGCGTGTCGGCATCGTGCACTCGCGCGTGGATGGATGAATACGTGTTGCTGTAGTAGGTCTCGACTCCGCGGGCGGAGGGATAATCGCTGTAGTTGGCGTGAATGGAAAGAAACATATCCGCCTGCGCCATGTTGGCGATCTCGGTCCGGTTTTCCAGCGAAAGATAGGTGTCGTTCTTGCGGGTGTAGATGACCTCGGCGTTCAGGCGGCCGCTGATCAGAGCGCCCAGCCGGCGGGTGATGTCGAGCACCAGATCTTTTTCCAGCAGGCCTTGCCGGCCCACCGTGCCCATGTCCCAGCCGCCGTGCCCTGCGTCCAGCACGATGCGGAATTTCGGCACCAGGGCGCGGTCGTTGGCGCTGGCTGCTGCGTATTGATCGGCGGGGGCGAAGAGGTCAATTTTGCGGCGGGCCTGCGGCTTGGCGTTGATGCTGCGCACTTCCACCACCAGACGATACGGGTTCGGCTCCAGGCTCACCGAAAAATTCGGACTGTTCCGGGTTTCGAGCACCACCCGCGTGTCGTCGGCGCTGGGCTGGGCCACGCGAATCCGCACCAGCAACGCGTCGCCGACTTCAATGTCGTGCGGCACCCCGGCCGCGAGCGACGTATCGTGCAGGTCGAAGTAGATTCGCTCCGGATCGGTGAGCCGGTGCGCTTCATATTGCACCTGGTCCTGCAGATCAATGGCAACAGTGGTGGATTCCGGCGAAGACCAATGCCGGATGCCGGTCACTTCGGGCAGGTTTCCAGTTCCCGCCTTATCGGTGGCGGGCGGCGGCGCAGTGGAAGTATCGGAACTCGTGTCTGAGGGCGGCGCCGGCTCGGTCGTCACGGTGCTGGGTGCCGGCGGCTCAACCTGCGTCCCGGACGCGTGCCAGGGATGTTTCTGCGACCACCACCACGCCCCCGCCGTGGCCGCCGCTGCCAGTACCAGGATGAGCACGATCAGCAACGCCCGCCGCGAACTGCGCGGTTCCTGATATTGCAGAAAGACCGCCGGGCCGGTCACCACCGGAGAAGCGGGGTCCGGCTCCCAGTTCTCTTCTTCTCCCGGCGCCGCCTGCAAGGCGGAACGTACCGGCTCTGCATCGAAAAGATCGCCGCGGCCCTTACTGCTGGCCGCCGTCTCGAGCGCAAAGTCTTCCTGCTGGGCCCGGTTTTCCTGGGCCAGGCGCGCCAGAGCCTCGGTAATCGCTCCCGCCTGAGTGCGCCGCTCGGGCGCCGGCGCGGGGGCAGCCGCCGCCTGATCCTGCGGGTGCGCGGCCGCCTGCCCCTCTGGGGCAGGTTCGCTGGCTGGCGCATCCGGCGGCGGAGCCAGCTCTGGGGGAATGTGCTCCTCCGGTTTGAGCGCCGCAAGAATCAGTTCCACCAGCAGGCTCAGGCTGCGAACGTCGCTGTCATTGAAGCCGTAAGCGTCGCTGGAAAAAGCTTCCAGCAGGCCGATCACTTTGCCATGAGAGGTCAGCGGCACCGCCACCATGGAGCGCGTGCCCAAACGGCGGCACATGGCTGCATCCACGCGCGGGTCGAATTCCGAGTCGTCGCAGCGCACGATCAGGCCGCTGCGGAAGCATGCGCCCGAGAAGCCGGAGCTCACATCCAGCCGCACCCCCGTTTCCGGTGCAATGTGCCCCGACGAGGCGCGGCACACGATGGCATCGCCTTCAGCCAGCGCAATCGCCACGCCGTCAGCGCCGGTGATGCGCAGGGCGCGCTCGCTCACGCTCTGCAGCACTTCATCGAGCACGAATTTTTCGGTGTTCCAGATTTCGCCGGAGTTGCGCGCGCCCGCCTGAATGGCTTGGGCACGGCAGCGAATCTGCTCGTGCAGGGCTGAGAACGCCAGCAGCGCCTGTAAGGCCTCGCGGCCACGCTGCGGCGACGGCGGACGCGAACCCGGCTCACCCGCCTCCCCACCGGCGGAGGCAAACTCGGGTCTCGTCTTGTTCGGGTTCGTGCTCATCAGATGCCGCAGGTGTGTTCACCACTCGCCTGGTCCGGGAATGGCAGTCCACGCCGCGACCACGACTCTCCCCGGGGCACCTTCTGCGCGTGGGCCGGGCCAGTACAGCCCAGAGGGAAACCACCCCAGTGTTAAACCTTACAGGTCTTTGAGACGATTCGCAATATTGGGGTTGCGCACCAAGGGGATGTTCTTTGGTAAGAGCATTCCAGCGCTTGGCCGGCATTTGCCTTCCCTTGGCCGCCGATTGTATCCTAGTGCTCGGGAAGTACTTACAGGTTGTGGTGGGTGGAAAACGGTAAGCCGAAGTCACGTTGGACCTGGCCGCTGGGATTAATCGCCACCGGCCTGGCCGGTGCCGCCGTAGTGCTGTTTCGAGGCTGCTGGCACGGCCGCATGAGCTGGCCCATCCGCGTGCAAACTCATTCCTACCGCGTCTGCCTGGGCTGTGGCATCAAGCGCCTTTTCGATGAAGAGGTGTTCCACGCCTATGGTCCGTATGATTACGATCTCAACCGCCTGATCGCCTGGGACCGTGCTCGCCAGCGGAAAATCGAATCCCTGCCTTCACAAGAGCGTCCCGCCTCGTAGAACCCGGAACCAATGCGGTTACTCAGCGCCTGCCCCAGCGCACGTAAGATCGCGTTATGAATCCCGCCGGCTTGGCCTCGGCGCAGCATCGCCGTTATTACCGGCACAAGCTGGGCTCGCTCGCTTATGTGAACCTCAACCAGGCCAATGGAGGAATTGTCCGCGACCTGAGTGAGGCCGGGCTGGCTCTGCAAGCGGTAGCGCCCGTCCGCATGGGAGAGCAAGTTCATCTGCGCGTGGATCTGAGCCCCCGCCTGCACATCGAGACCGCAGGCCGCGTCGCCTGGACCGGATCGCGCGGCGCCGCCGGAATCGAATTCCTCGCGCCCGGGCAGCGTCCGCGGCGCCTGCTGCAGCAATGGATGTTCACCCAACTGCTCTTGCGCGCCAACCAGACCTTCAGCCCCGATTCCATTTTTGCCTGCGACCGCCAGGCAGAGGATGCGCCGGAGCTGCATTTTTCCGCCAACTCCCGCCCCTCCATACGGCTCGACTCCATGGCCAGGGCGGCGCCCTCCCGCCGCTTTGCCTTCCTCCGCTCTCCGCGCGGCCTGGCGCTTTTGCTGGATGGGCTTGCGCTGGCCCTGGGAGTACTCCTCTGTTTTGCCGTGCTGCTGGCCATGCTGCCAGTGGCTCCTGCTGGGCCTGTGGAGGCGGAGATTCTCGCCGCAAGCGCCTTGCTTCTCGGCGGCCTTTATTTCGGCCTCTTCAGCCTGTCTAAGCAGGGAACACCGGGCGCGCGAGTCGCTGGGCTGCGCCCGATGAACTCCCAGCCATCGGAAGATGACCGCCCGCGATTTCGCTGAGGCGGCCTCGAACCGGCCGCGCAGGACCCGCTGCTCAGGTTTTGTGGAAAACCACCTCAGGGTTGGAAGTACCGCCGCTCCAGCCAGAGCTGCAGATCGCGCTTCATGGCCTCGCTTAGATCTAGGAAGCGAAAACCCGCGTTGCCGCGCGCATCTGACCAGATAATTGCGCCCTCTGCCTCCAGCGCAAGCTTGCTGCCCGGCAGAGTAAAGCCCAGCTGAAAGTTGCCCTGGAGTTTCTGCGGCTCATTCAGCCGGACCAGCACTCCGCCCTGGCTGATATTCAGCAGGCGCCCGGCCAGCTTTTCGCCCGCTGCGCCGACCAGCGCGACCTCGGCGTCAATCGTCTGGCGATGATAGTGCAGTCTGCCCTTCAGAATCAGGTTGCGCGCCGCCGACAATGTATGCACCGCTTGCTCGACTGAGACCGGCTTCTCCATTACGAACGAAGCGCCCGCGGCCTCCGGCTTCTCCTGCCCGCGTGAGCCGCTCACGATCACCACCGGCGCCGGATTGTAGTCGCTCTCGCGCAGCTTCTGTAAGAAGTTTTCGCTGCCCCCCAGGTCGCAGTCCACAATCAAAGCGTCTACTTTGGAGCTGGTCAGTTTGTCCCAGGCGCGCTGCGGCTCTTCTTCTACGGCCACGCCAATCTGCAAGCTGGAGAGAATGCACTCGAACACGCTGACTTCCTGCCAGTCGCGTGAAATGATCATCGAGGAAAGTGTCACGCTGAAACTCTACGTCGGAAGGGTAACCTTTCCCAAATGACCGAGGTAACGAAGGGGCGTCAGTCCCGCCGGCGGTACCACTCCACCGTGCGCCGCAGGCCCTCTTCGAAGCTGACCGCGGGCTGATAGCCGAGATGCTGCCGGGCCAGAGAAATATCGGCGAGCGAATGTTTGATGTCGCCGGCGCGCTCCGGCGCATACTCCGCCTCTCCCGTAAAGCCGGTGAGTTGCTTGAGCAGGCGGAAGGTCTGGTTGAGGTCGGTGCGGGCTGCGGTGGCGATGTTGAAGACGCGCCCCGCGCAATCGGCTGCCGGCGCTTTCACTGCCAGCAGATTGGCTGAGACTGCGTTGTCAATGTAAGTGAAATCGCGGCTCTGTGTGCCGTCGCCAAAGATCACCGGGGCTTCTCCGCGCAGCATGCGGGTGATGAACTTCGCCAGCACGCCGGAGTAGGGCGAGCTGGGGTCCTGGCGCGGTCCGAAGATGTTGAAGTAGCGCAGGCACACGGTCTCCAGGCCATAACAGCGGAAGAAGGAAATCATGTAATACTCGGCCGCCAGTTTGGCCACGGCGTAAGGAGAGATGGGGTTGGGCGTCATCGCCTCCCGTTTAGGCAGCGTCGGGGTATCGCCGTAGGCCGAGGAAGATGCCGCAAACACCACCCGCTTTACCCCGGCGTCACGCGCGGCCAGCAGCAGGTTCATGGTGCCATCCACGTTGGCGCGGTTGCTGCCGAGCGGGTCGGCCACCGAGCGCGGCACTGAGGGAATGGCGGCTTCATGCAGCACATAGTCCGCGCCTTTGCAGGCCGAGCGCACCGCCTCAAGATCCAGCAAGTCAGCCTCGCGCAAATCAATTTCGGGCAGCACTTCGGTAAGGTTCTCGCGCTTGCCGGTGGAAAAATTGTCCAGTCCGCGCACCCCTCCGCCCTCGGCCAGCGCGGCGCGCGCCAGCGCAGAGCCAATAAACCCGCCGATCCCGGTAATGAGATAAACAGACATAAGCAGTTGATCATAACGGATTGCGCTTACCCTGGCCGCCCCTGAAAGCACCACAGTAACCCGGGGCGATCAGGGCGCTCAGCGGTGATGAAGGGCTTCCTGGCTCTGCCGGATCAGTTCTTCAAATCTGCTGCGCGTAAGCGTGGAGTGTTCGGCGAAGAACTGCGCAATGGCCGCCAATGCCGCACCCGGGTCGGTGACCATAAGAAGCGTGGGAGCGGAACTCGGGGTGCTTATGCCTGCCGTAGGCGCGGGCGCCTGCCGGTTCGCCAGATGCCGCAGCAGACGTTGCAACTCGGCGTGATCGGCCGGGGAGATGGCAGTAAAAGCGATTCCCATCCCCAGCAGGGGATAGCAAACCTGCACCGAGCCCCGCGCCTGCACATGAAAGTCTTCGATCTCCAGCGCCATGCTGACCACGGTTCCTGGTGGCGAGGTGGCCTGCATCTCTACGTAGCATCCGCTTTCGCTGATATCGGAGATATGTCCGCTGATGCCGGCATCGGCGCCGTTCTTGCAAAAATGCGCCGTGCCCTCGCACTTGAAGCGCGGATGCTGGCGGCGTTCGCCGCGCGCTGATTGGGGGTGCGCAGCGGTCAGAGTGCTCCCGGAAGATGAGAAATTTTCGCTCCGCATCAGGGCCGCGGCCCGCCGCGCCGCAGCGCTGGCAGCATTCCTCTGATCCTAAGGCAGATGTCCAACAAGGTCAGAGGAGTACTGGCGCGGGAGAGCGCTATGGTTGGGGGCGCAGGCCCGTTTCGGGGTTGGTTCCGGATTGGGTTTGGCCGTAGGGCGCGGTCGCCTCGCGAATCTTCTTCCACAGCCCCTCTCGGCCATCCCCGGTGCGGGCCGAGTACGCCAGGATCGGCTTGTGCTCGAATTCTTCCGCCAGCGTGGCCAGCGCACTGCGCAACTGATTTCCCGAGAGCCGGTCGCATTTCGTAGCTACCACCACGAATGGCCGGCCCAGCCCGCCCAGAAATTCCTGCAGCTCTTTGTCGCTGGGCTGCGGCGGAATGTTGGGATCCACCAGCGCCAGGCACAGCGCCAGGCAGGGCCGCTCGCGAAGATAGGGCTCAATGAACGTGGGCCACTGCTGCACCACGTCGTGCGCCACTTTGGCGTAGCCGTAGCCTGGAAGGTCGGTGAATACCAGCTCGGGGCGGGGCTGGCCCGGCCGGCGCACTTCAAAGAAATTAATGGCGCGGGTGCGTCCGGGCGCGGAACTGGTTCTGGCCACTTTATTCCCCAGCAGGGAGTTGATCACGCTGGATTTGCCCACGTTCGAGCGGCCGAGAAAGGCGATCTCGGGAAAGATCGGCGGGGGGAAGTGGGCCGGGTCGGTGGCTGCCCGCAGAAATCGGGAGAGGACACGCATAAATCAGTTTGCAGGTTCGGGCGGGAAGTTGCAAGAGCGAGGCTGAGGCTGAGAACTGGAAACTGAGAACTGATCAGGCGCGCCAGGATATCGGCAGCATCTCAAACCCAAGGGGTCAAAATCGTGCAGCTAGGGCGCCAGAACGGGGCGCCGCCTGGCCGGGCTAGGTCATCGCTGGAAGCCGTTGTGCGACTTTCGCACAGGCCCTAATTTCGCGTTTCCGCCTCGGGGGTAGGCCCGGGGACGGCTAATCTCAAATTCGTTGTGCGACTTTCGCACAGCCCCTAATTTCGATCTTCCCAATTTGGGAAAGATGGCCGCCCAGAGCGGCACAGCGCTGCCATTGAAAACAAAGCGATTAGCTGTACGGATCGCGTTGCTACGGCCTTGGCCGATTTTCGCAGTCTCCTTCGGACCCTACAGCCCCAGCGGCCGCTTGGTTTCGATGTCTTCGTCCTTCAGCGGGCGAAATTTGTGCCACAGGAACAAGCCTGCCGCAATCACCACGCCGATTCCCACACTGATCAGGATGAACCAGCGGTAGGCAGGGAAGGCGATGGCCACAGCAACTACCACGCCCGCCGCAATCAGCACTCCTGCAATGCCTTTGGGCAAGTTGTCCATCCTCCGGATCAGGAGTTTCCGGGTCCGCCCTCAATTTTAGACCGGGGAAGGCGAGGTTTCACAGCTTGGGCCGGGGCAGATGTGCTTTGGCGCCTACTGGTGTGCCGTAGGCCCTTCGGCCGGAGGCGTAGGAATGGGCGCGATGGGCTCGGAGGCCTCTTCCGTGGTTTGCGGCAGCGGTTCCTGCAGCGCGATGGCCAGCACCTGGTCCATGGTTTCGACAAAGTGCAATTTCATGGCGTTGCGCAGGTTTTCCGGCACCTCGGCCAGGTCTTTTTCGTTGTCCTTGGGCAGGATCACTTCAAACAAACCGGCGCGATGAGCCGCCAGCAGCTTTTCTTTCAGGCCGCCAATAGGCAGAACCTTGCCGCGCAGGGTGATTTCCCCGGTCATGGCCAGGTCGCGGCGGACCGGAATCTTGCTCAGGGCGCTGGCGATAGCAGTAGCGATGGTGATGCCGGCCGACGGCCCGTCCTTGGGAATGGCGCCCTCGGGCACGTGGACGTGAATATCGAGGCTGCGGTAGAAGTCGCGGGTGAGGCCCAGGCGATGCGCGCGCGAGCGCACGTAAGACATGGCGGCCTGGCCCGACTCCTGCATTACATCGCCCAGCTTGCCGGTAAGAATCAGCTTGCCCTTGCCATCCACGACGGTGGCTTCCGTGCTCAGAATTGAGCCGCCGACCTCGGTCCAGGCCAGCCCGGTGACCAGGCCGATTTCGCTCTTTTCATGGGCCAGGGTATCGCGGAACTTGATCACCCCCAGGAAGTCATTGACGTTCTCGGCTGTGATGGAGACGTAATAGCTCTCGCCTTCTTTCACGACCCTGCGCGCGACCTTGCGGCAGATGTTGCCGATCTCGCGTTCCAGGTTGCGCACGCCGGCTTCACGGGTATAAGAGCGGATGAGCGACGTGATCGCCTCATCGGCGAACTTGAGATTCTTCTCGGAGAGGCCCGCCTCCGCCATCTGTTTCTTTACCAGGAACTGCTTGGCGATTTCGACTTTTTCCAGCTCGGTGTAGCCATGCAGGCGCAGTACTTCCATGCGGTCCTGCAAGGCGGGCGGAATGGTGTGGATGACGTTGGCGGTGGCGATGAAAAAGACCTGCGAAAGGTCGTATTCCACGTCCAGGTAGTGGTCCACGAACATGTAGTTCTGCTCGGGATCGAGCACTTCGAGCAGGGCGGCCGAGGGGTCGCCGCGGAAATCCATGGACATCTTGTCCACTTCATCCAGCATGAAGACCGGGTTCTTGGTGCCGGCCTTTTTCATCATCTGGATGATCTGCCCGGGAAGAGCGCCGATGTAAGTGCGGCGGTGGCCGCGGACCTCGGCCTCGTCGCGCACCCCGCCCAGCGACATGCGGACGAATTTGCGCCCCGTGGCCTTGGCGATGGACATGCCGAGCGAAGTCTTGCCCACTCCGGGAGGTCCGACGAAGCAGAGAATGGAGCCTTTGGGGTTCTTGACCAGCTGGCGCACGGCCAGAAATTCAAGAATGCGTTCCTTGATCTTTTCCAGACCGTAATGATCTTCGTTGAGCACTTTCTCGGCGCGCGAGATGTTGCGAATCTCTTTGGAGCGCTTTTTCCAGGGAACGGCCAGCAGCCAGTCCAGGTAGTTGCGGGAGACGGTGGACTCTGCCGACATGGGGGGCATGGCCTCGAGCTTTTTCAGCTCCTGCGTGGCCTTGTCGCGCACTTCTTTGGGCATGCCCGCGGCTTCGATTTTCTTCTTCAGCTCGTCGAACTCGCTCTTTTCTCCGCGGCCGAGTTCTTTCTGGATGGCCTTGATCTTCTCGTTGAGGTAGTACTCTTTCTGCGCCCGCTCCATCTGCCGCTTCACCCGCGACTGGATGGTGCGGTCCATGTTCAGCTTTTCGATTTCGATATCGAGCACGTCGGCAATGCGGTT
>DATIYF010000082.1:0-115943 GCA_035517775.1 Terriglobales bacterium | reverse complement strand
GTTAACTCATAGCGAATAAAGTAGTAACTTGAGTGCACCTTTCCCAGATCGGGAAAAAGGGCGTTAATTACTCTGATTCTCGTAACATAACGCCTACCCATTTGCTTGTTGTGGGGTTTGCGCTCTGAGAAGGCGTGAGCGGGGCTCGCAGAGACGAATGGGAGCCTCCTGCCGAATCCTGAGCAGAGCGAAGACCTCTCAGCGATCTGGTGCCCGGGACCGGAATTGAACCGGTACGTCCCTCTCGCCACCCGGGATTTTAAGTCCCGTGCGTCTGCCAGTTTCGCCACCCGGGCGACCCAGCGCGGGTGCGCCAGGTCTCGCCGCTGTTGCGAGACCTGGGCGAGGACCACATCCACCACGCGCGAGCCGAAATGACGAAGAAAAGGGCAATACCTATGACGGACGTAGCCACTCCCAGGTCTCGCAAAAGCAGCGAGACCTGGGGCACCCGGCATGACATTCATCAAAACTTCGACTTCTTATTTCGCCTGCGCTAGCTTCGTAACCACTGCGGCGACTTTATCGAGTATCTGGTTCCAGCCCTCTAGTTGACCGCTATTTTTCGCACTCTCCATGGGTTCATTTCCAATGAAGGTGAGTTTCGTCTGGCCGTTTCCTAGATCCTCAAAGATGGTCACGTCGTACGCACCGTCTATAGCCTCATGTTCTATTCCTAGCTGCGCAGGATCAATCTTGTTTCCCTTCGAATCCGAAAAGTACATCAAGGAAACGATCTTCTCGTGCGGAACAATCTCGTGGTATTCAACCGCATTCCAGAACTCCTGCCCATCCGGAGATTTCATGCAGCAGAGCAGTTTCCCCCCGACGCGAAAATCCATCTGGCAAACCGGCGCAGTAAAGCCCTTCGGCCCCCACCACTGCATCACGTACTTCGGGTCTGTCCACGCCTTCCACACCAACTCGCGTGGGGCATCAAAAACTCTTGTGACAACCATCCGCTCGATCTCGTTAACCGTGTTTTTTGTCATCTCTGATCTCCGTTCTTTTTATTTCGTTCACAACCACCTCCAGCTTGTCGAAACTCTCTTCCCAGAACCGGCGATAGCTAAACGCCCAGTCGCCGACTGTTTTAATCGCCTCTGGCCTAAGCGTGCACACACTCTCTCGTCCACGCTTCGTCTTGATCACAATCCGCGCCCGCACCAGGTAGGCAACATGTTTTGAAATCATCTGCTGCGAGAGTGCAAACGGTTCCGTCAACCCATGCACAGAGGCAGGCCCATGCGAGAGCCGTTCGATCATTGCCCGCCGGGTTGGATCAGACAAAGCCGCAAACGTTGTGCCTAATCTATCCACAACCATATGGTAGTGGATTATCCGTCCATGTCAAGTCCGCTGTTGTACAGGAAGGGGAAGGCCGCTCGCTGGCTATGTCGGGGCGGGATGACTATGGACACTCTGAGCGCGCCGAGCCGCCTGCAAGTGATGACCTTGGCGGGTCACCGCGCAGTCGGAGGCCGTACGGCGGATGCTGGCAAGCGTCATGCTCAAGGCACAGTGAGCACTGCCCGGGGATGGTGCCCGGGACCGGAATTGAACCGGTACGTCCCTCTCGGGACCCGGGATTTTAAGTCCCGTGCGTCTGCCAGTTTCGCCACCCGGGCGAGTCAGCGCCTGCCGCATTCTACAGCCAGAACTTAGTTGGGGAACAGCATCACGCGTTGGCGGGGGCGCGCTGCTTCTGTAACTCCACGCGAAAGGCTTCAACGTGCAGGCCGGCTTGACTGCGGAACAGATCAAGCAAGGGATCTTCCATCTGGGGGCTGGGCAAAGCGGCCCCGGATTCGCCCTCTTCCAGTCCCTCGGGCTGAACCAGGATTTCCGGTATTGAGCCGCCGCTCTGAATCAAAGCCTGGATAAATTTCTCTACTTGCCCGCGCTGCTGGGGATCATTCTGGGCAAACTCAACTCCCATGCCAACTTCGGGGTGGGCCACGCGCACCACGCCTCCCACTTCGACCTTCAGTTCTTCGACGCCCATGGCGAGCGTGACCTTGGTCCGCACGGGAAAGGGAGCGACCGTCTCCAGATATCCACAGTTGGGGCTCAGGTCGGTAAGCTTGCAAGGGGTCGGCGGGTCGTCCTGCTCGAGCTCTGGGGCATGGCTATCCACCCAGTGCTTCAGTTGGTGGCAGATCTCGGTAGGGGGATCGAGAAAACGCAGTCCAGCCTGGCGGCCGGAGTTGACCCATGCCACCTCGGCTTTGCACTCCACCTTGAATTCGCTGGCGGGCAGAACGAATGACAAGCCGATGGTGCTCGGCTGCTTGCAGCGGGGGGCATGGTGTACCGCGATGCCGCCTTCGCTGAGATCGGAGGTCACGGTCTTCTGCGAAGCCCCGCCATCAAACCGCATGGTCACCGGGATTTCGACCGGAATGCGGGTGTTGCGCCGGCGCTCGCGCTTCATCAGAGCGCGGGCGGCGCGGAAACTGCTGCGGGCGCGCTCGGTCGAGATGGGCTTATAGAGAACGAAGTGGGCGCCCAGATCGAAGGCGCCGCGCATGGCCTTATCGGCATCGAGGATGGCCACCACCACCGCGCGCTTGTTGACGGGAGCCGAGCGGGCGCTGCGAAGCACCTGCGAGGCCACGCGCTCATTGCTGTAGTCCACAATAACCGCCTCGTAACGCTGGCGGGTGAGCTTATGGATGGCGTCATCGCCCTCGCTGCTGTGGTCAATCAGAATCTCCAGATCGCTGAGCACGCGGCGCAGCACGCGCAGGATTTTCTCGTCTGAACAGAGCACTAGCGATTGCAACCGCATGATGACAAATGGCCTCAGGGGCCCGCTGAGAGATTGGCGACAGTGAGCCTTATCTCCCATGTTCGAACCCGAAGCCGGATGCGTCAACGCATGAGTTCCGTGGCAGGGTTACGCTCGTCATGTTGAGCGCTGGCCGGCAGGGCTGCCTTCACCTCGAATAACGCTTTTATTTACTTATAGTTGGCTTTCTAATAGGAATACCGTATTGCAAGGCCGTTAAAAGGTTGCCAAGCTGCGCCAGCAGAGGCATTTATCCGATCCAGGCTTTCTGCCAGAGCGGGCTGCGGCCTAAAGGGGAAAGGAACTGCGTCTGTCAACACTGCGCTTATGGCGATAAAGTCATTACTTGCATAACGTTACCTCGATTCCAGGGCATGATGAGGGGTGCGCAATAGGGTTTGACTTGACTCCAGAATTCACCTTAGAATGATCGGTCTCCTGTGGTCAGGATGTGTTTTGTGCAGGCCCGGCTAAAGTTTCTCGCGGCCAACGTCGTAGAGTGAATCCATAGAAGGCTCCGACGAATCTAAGCATTACAGACGGGCAATCTGTTCATCTCAGGTTGAGGCATAAATACGATGGCGAAGCGACGCGGAAATCCTAACTGGGGCAAGCCCGAGCCGATCGGGCCGATTGTTCCCACGGTCACCGAATTCGAGCAGGTGGTGAAGGAGTATAAGTTGTCTCCTGACCAGTACTTGCGCTCCACCCGGCTGCGGGAGTGGGCGCGCCGCAACAAGAACTCGAAGTACATTCCTGAACCTTTGCTGGAGGCGTGGGGCTTCGAGATCGAATCCACGCTCTGAGGTTGGAGTGAAGTTGGCAAGGGCCGCCGAAACCGGCGGCCCTTTGCTTTTGAGCCATAAAGACTTAAACGAAGGGCTTCCATCTGAACTGAATACCCTTTGCTACAATCGCAGCATGAATCTGCCCTTCAGCGACGTGCCCGCAGCGATCGAGGAGATCCGCGCCGGGCGCATGATTGTCGTGGTGGATGACCAGGACCGCGAAAATGAAGGCGACCTCACCCTGGCAGCGGAAAAGATCACTCCCGAAGCGATCAATTTCATGGCGAAGTTTGGCCGGGGGCTGATCTGCCTGGCCATGACCGAGGAACGGCTCGACCATTTGCGCCTGGGCCCGATGAGCGCCGAAAACACCTCGAACTACGGCACCGCCTTTTGCGAAGCGATTGATGCGCGGCAAGGGGTCACCACGGGAATTTCGGCCTTTGACAGAGCAAAGACCATCCAGGTGGCGATTGATCCGGCAACGCGGCCCGCGGACCTGGCCCGGCCGGGGCATGTCTTCCCTTTGCGTGCCCGTAAGGGCGGTGTGCTGGTGCGGGCGGGGCAGACAGAGGCCTCGGTGGACCTGGCGCGGTTGGCCGGCCTGGTTCCGGCGGGCGTGATCTGCGAAATCATGCGCGACGATGGCAGCATGGCGCGCATTCCCGACCTGACGGAATTCTGCGGCATCCACGGACTGAAAATGCTGACCGTGGCTGAACTGATCCGCTACCGTATGCAGCATGAGCGTTACGTGCACCGCGTAGGCGAGGCCCTGGTGGGCACACCTTACGGAGAGTTCCGGCTCATCGCCTATGAAAGCGAAGTGGATGGCGGCGAATCGCACGTGGCGCTGATTCGAGGCGAGATTGAAAACGGCGAGGAACCAGTCCTGGTGCGCATGCACTCCCATTGCCTGCTGGGGGACGTGTTCGGATCAACCGCCTGCGAGTGCCGCAGCACCATGGAAGGCTCGCTGCAGGCGATTGCCCATGAGGGCCGGGGCGCACTGATCTATTTGCACCAGACTTCGCAGGGATTTTCGGTAGAGAAGGTCGGCGAGCGTACGGCGCTCACCTTTCATCGCGATAAGCGCATGCCCGCCCTGCCCGAAAGCGAGCGCAAGACGCAGCGGGAAATCGGCATTGGGGCGCAGATTCTCTCTGACTTGAATCTCCGCCGCATCCGGCTGCTAACCAACCATCCGCGAAAAGTGGCGGCGCTCGAAGGGTTCGGCATCGAGATTGTGGAGCAGATTCCGGTGGCGCTGGAGAGTTCAAAGGCGACAAAGAACTGAGAGAAATACGGCCGGGTTCTTCGGGACTCTTAAGCTGGAGAATCTTGATTCAATGCGGGAAGTCCTAGGCCGCCTCCTGCTGGCCATTACGCGCTAAAAACCATTGTCCAGGTGAAACTTGGCGTCGATGTGCCGATTGACGATAGCGTTTTCCGAAAGCCCTCTCGTTAGAGAACTTGTCGCGGGCCCTGGGTACGGCCGCTTTCAGCTCGGTTTGCGAGGCACGATCTCGTCGTTGTGAATGAAGAACTGCGCCGAGCATTGCCCGGAGCCGCAAATGACCGGCAGTAATCCGGCGATCTGCTTGCGGGTAATCAAGCCCAGGGTCCCGCAATCGGGGCAGGCGAGGACCGCCCAGTAGGGATCGTCCTTCTCGCCGACTTCGCCGGCGTTTTCCAGGACGAAGATGGTTCCGGGAAGCATCTGCTCCGGAATCCATTCGCTGAGCACTTCGATCTCACCCACCATAGCGCCTCCCTGCTCCCCGGTCAGGCCCTTCGGTCTTTGCGCAGAACGCGAGCCGAGGCTGCGAATGCGCTGCGTTTCTTGCCGCCGCGAACCACGGCGCGCACCTGGCGCACGGTATCGCTCAGGCAGATGGCCAGCATGGGCTGGCGGGAATTTTTTAGGATGTCGAGAATCTGGCGCGCGGAAGTCTCAAGGTAGAGAGTGCTGCCGTCGGTCAGCAGATGATAGCCGGAGGTTCCGCTTACCGCTTCCGCCAGCCGCTTGCCGAATTCGCGCTGCAGGAAGCGCACCACCTTGCGCACCCGCTGCAGAGAAAAGCCGCGCCCGCGCAATTCGCAGATGACGGCGATTTCGGTGAGATCTTCGAACGAATAGATGCGGTGGTGGCCGTAACGGGCCGGAACCACGATGCCCCGCTCATCCCACCACTGCAGCTGACGCGGAGTGATTCCGGTGAGACTTACGATCTCGCGGGATGTGAAACTTTGCTGCATGGAAATGTTTCAAACAATCAGATGGCTCAATGTTTGAAACATTCTAGGCAGAAGAGGGTGACTGTCAACTGTGGATATGGGCAAAGGTTGACTAGAAGAGTTCTGGGCAAGTTGGGCCGATGATAACGCCCGGCCTAGGAGCGCCGCGAAAGAGCACCGCCCCCGACGAAGTGCACGATCTCAAGACGATCGCCCTCCTGGAGAGCGGTGATGGGCCAATGCTCGCGCGCCACGATGCTGCGGTTGAGCTCGACGGCGACACGATCCGTCTTCATGCCCAGCTGCTCGATGAGGGCGGCGAGCGATAAAGGAGCCTCGAACTGCCGGGCTTCACCATTGATTTCGAGAGTCATGAAAAGGGTCTGCGAGTCTCAAGCCTCGACTTTGCGCAGCTGGAACTTGCGGGTGGCGGTGCGGCCGGAGTAGTTGGCCTGAACGAGGACGGCGGAATCGGGCAGCGCGGCCTCATCCACCTCGATCTGCATTTCGGCGTGGCCGCCGGTATCGGTGGTCACCTGGGTATAGAAGGGCGCCGCGTCGGGACGGGCAAAGCGCACCACCAGGCGCGCGCCCGGAACTCCGCTGCCGTCTTCCGTCACTCGCAGCCGCATGGTGAGGGCATTGCCGGCGTGGACCGACTCGGCGTTCAGCCACTGCACGTCGAGCTGTTTGATGGCGGCCAGGCCTACGGGCTCCGCCTTATCCAGAACGTTTTCCAACTGATCTTCGCGGATGGCATTGAGCACCAGGCGATGCTGGTCGCGCAGAATCTGCTCCTTCTCGGAATCGCCGAAGCTGCCGCCCGAAGCCTGGCGGGCATAGGAAGTGCTGCGCTTCCCAATGCAGCGGCCGCGCACGAACACCTGGGTTTGCAGCACCAGCTCGGCCTCGCGGGCCTCGCTTTGCACGTGGTACACGGTTTCGCCGTGCTTTACGTCGGTATTGAAGCCGAAGATCATAGGAACCAGCCGGCGGCCTGCCTTCGCGATTAACCGCTTTTCACAAAACTGCCGCCGCCGCTTGACACTAACAAGTTGCAAACTCTAATCTAAAATGTTTCCCCAGTAGCTGGCGCGAATTATATATAGCACGCCTATGCCCGACAATTACTTCGCCCGTTACCTGCCGCTGTTGATCCACTTTGTCCTTGCTGGGGCGTTGGCGAGCGCGATTGTCTTTCTTTCCTGGCTGATTGGCTACCGTCGGCCTACCCGGGCCAAACTTTCCCCTTACGAGTGTGGCATGACCCCGGTGGGCGATGCCCGCGAGCGCTTCTCGGTAAAATTTTATCTGGTGGCTATGCTGTTCATTCTGTTCGATGTAGAGGCGGTGTTCCTCTATCCCTGGGCGGTCATTCTGCGGGATTTGAAGATGTTCGGCTTCTGGGAGATGCTGGTTTATATCGGGATCGTGCTGGTGGGATTTTTCTACATCTGGAAGAAGGGCGTTCTGGACTGGGGCGAAACCGCGCCCAAACGGGGTGGGGCCTGATGCCGCTCACCCCTGCAGTGACCGACCTTGAACAGTTGAAGGGCCATCCGGCGGTGGCGCGGCTGCTGGAATGGAACCCGGCGGCGGTGGAAAGCGTCAGGTTCGATCGCGGCGAGACCACGGTGTATGTGCCTCGGCCTCTCATTCGCGAAGCCTGCACCGTGCTGCGCGATGATCCCGCCTGCCCTTTCCGGTTTCTTTCCGATGTGACCTGCCTTGACCGCTATCCCTCGGAGCCCCGGTTCGAGGTGGTCTATCACCTGCTCTCCATGGCAAAGAAGGAGCGCGTTCGTCTGAAGGTAAAGCTGGAAGGCGACAGCCCTGCGCTGGAATCGGTCACTTCGGTGTGGCCCGCAGCCAACTACTTTGAGCGCGAAGTGTACGACCTGTTCGGTGTGCGCTTTGCCGGGCATCCCTATTTGCGGCGGCTGCTGATGCCGGAGAACTGGGAGGGTTATCCCTTGCGTAAGGACTATCCCGTGGAGGGCTTCCGCTAATCTCTATGGCCCACCTGACGCCCACCCCGGTGCTCGAACCCGGCCAGGACCGCACCATGATCCTGAACATGGGGCCGCAACACCCTTCCACGCACGGGGTGCTGCGGTTGATCCTGGAAATTGACGGGGAAACCGTGGTGCGGATCATGCCCGATATCGGCTACCTGCACACGGGAATCGAAAAGACCTGCGAGGCCAAGTTCTATCAGCAGGTGGTGCCCCTGACCGACCGCATTGATTATCTCTGCCCCATGACGAACAACCTGTGTTACGTGCTGGCGGTGGAGAAGCTGCTGGGGCTGGAAATTCCGCCGCGGGCGCAATGGTTGCGGGTTTTATTGAATGAGCTCACGCGCATCAACTCGCACCTGGTCTGGCTGGGCACGCATGCGCTGGATATCGGCGCCATGACGGTGTTTCTGTACTGCTTCCGCGAGCGGGAAGACATTCTGCGGCTGTTCGAAGCAGTCAGCGGGCAGCGCATGATGACCTCTTATTTCCGGGTGGGTGGAATCGCACTGCCGCCGCCGCTCGATTTCTTTGACCGGGTGCGGGACTTTGCCCGGCGCTTCCCTGCCTGCGTGGATGAGTACGAAGATCTGCTGACCGGCAATCCCATCTGGAAAATGCGCACGCAAGGCGTGGCAACCATTTCCAGGGAAGACGCGCTGGCGCTGGGCGCGAGCGGGCCGACATTGCGCGGCAGCGGCGTGGATTTCGACCTGCGGCGGGATATGCCGTATTCCGGCTATGAGAATTTCAAGTTCAAAGTGCCGGTGAGCAACGAGGGCGATGTGTATGCCCGTTACCTGTGCCGGGTGCAGGAACTGCGGGAATCCATCGCGATTGTGCAGCAGGCCCTCGATGGAATGCCCGAGGGGCCGATTAAAGCCGACGCGCCGCATGTAGTGCTGCCCGACCGCGAGAAGATGAAGACGCAGATGGAAGCGCTCATCTATCACTTTAAGATTATTACGGAAGGCTTTGCCGTGCCGGAGGGTGAGATCTATCAAGCAGTGGAGTCGCCGCGCGGGGAAATGGGGTATTACGTGGTGAGCGATGGCACCGCCAAACCTTACCGGGTGCACATGCGGTCGGCGTGCCTGGCTAATATGCAGACCCTGCCGAAGATGTGCGAGGGGCGCCTGATCGCGGATGTGGTGGCAGCGATCGGAAGCATTGATATTGTGCTGGGAGAGATTGACCGTTGAGATTCTCGGATGATTTCGAAGCTCGGTTCACCGAGATGCTGACGCACTATCCGACCAAGCGCTCGGTGCTGGTGCCGACGCTGCTTTATGCGCAGGACGAAGCTGGATACTTGAGCGACGAGATCGTCGCCGAGATCGCCGCACGGCTGGAACTGACCGAGCTCGATGTGCGCACCGTAATCAGCTACTACTCCATGCTGACCACCAGGCCGCGGGGGAAATTCAACGTGCAGGTATGCACCAATATAGCCTGCATGCTGCGCGGCGGCGAGGAGCTTTTCGAGCACTGCGAGAGGAAGCTGGGCATCGGCCATAAGGGCACGACGGCGGATGGAATGTTTACGCTCGAAGAAGTCGAGTGCATCGGCGGATGCAGCTGGGCACCGGCGGTGCAGGTGAACTACGATTTTCATGAGAATCTGACGCCGGAAAAGATGGACGTAGTATTGGAGGAGTGCAGGAAAAGGATTGAGTAATTTTGTAATTGAGAAATTGGGTAATTGAAAATCGTGCTGGTTTTAGAATTTCCCAATTACCAAATTTCGCAATTACCAAATGGCGAGCTTGGTTTCCCATCCCGATGAAGTGAAGATCGTCTCCCGGCGATTCGGCCAGGGTGCGACCAATATTGACCGCTACGCCGATCTCGACGGCTACAAGGCCGCGCAGAAGGCGCTGGGCATGAAGCCGGAGGACATCATCAATGAAGTCAAAAACTCCGGACTGCGCGGGCGCGGTGGCGCGGGATTCAACACGGGATTGAAGTGGTCGTTCGTGCCCAAACAGTCGCCCAAGCCCAAATACATTCTGTGCAACGGCGATGAAAGCGAGCCTGGCACCTGCAAGGACCGGCTGATCTTTGAGCACGATCCGCACTCGGTGATCGAGGGAGTGATGATCGCGGGCATCGCGGTGGGCGCGCACAGCGGCTACATCTACATTCGGGGCGAGTATCGCTACCTTTCCCAGATCATGCAGAAGGCCATAGCCGACGCCTACGCGCGCGGGTTTCTGGGCAAGAACATCTTCGGGAGCGGCTACGATTTCGATGTTTACTGGCATGGCGGCGCGGGCGCATACGAGGTAGGGGAGGAATCCGCGCTGATGGAATCGCTCGAAGGCAAGCGGGGTATTCCGCGCATTCGGCCTCCCTTCCCTGCCGTGGTTGGGCTTTGGGGCGGGCCAACGGTCATCAATAATGCCGAGACCCTGGCCAGCGTGCCTCCGATCATTCTTGGCGGCGCGGAATGGTATGCGAACCTGGGCACTCCCAAGAATGGCGGCACGCGCCTGTTCTGCCTGAGCGGGCACCTGAACAAACCAGGCGTGTACGAGCTGCCCATGGGCTACAACCTCAAGAAGATGATCTATGAGGTGGGCGGCGGCATTCCGAACGGACGGAAGTTGAAGGCGGTGGTTCCCGGCGGCTCGAGTTGCCCGCTGCTGACCGCCGAGGAAATTGATCTCCCCATGGATTTCGACTCGCTGGCGAAAGCCGGCTCGATGCTGGGGTCCGGCGGACTGGTGGCAGTGGACGATTCGGTCTGCATGGTGAAGTTCGCGCTGCGCATCATGAAGTTCTATCAGCACGAGAGTTGCGGCTGGTGCATCCCCTGCCGCGAAGGGACCGACTGGCTCAAGAAAACTTTGACCCGCTTTCATGCCGGCGCGGGCGTGAAGAAAGACATTGATAATGTGCAGTACCTGGCGGAAAACATGCTGGGGCGGACGTTCTGCCCGCTGGGCGACGCGGCCGCGCTGCCGACCATTTCGATTGTGAAGAAGTTTCGCAAGGAATTTGAGGACCATCTGGATGGCAAACCGTGCCCGTTTGAGAAGGCGGCGGAAGCAGTGATGGCCTGAATTGTCGTTGGCTTTGCCAACGGCCAACGAAAAGCGACTAACGACGGTTTTATGCCCGACGTAAACATCACGGTGGATGGCAAGAAGGTCACGGCTGCGGCCGGGACGCTGCTCATCGAGGCCTGCAAGAGTGCGGGCATCGAGGTGCCCTCATTCTGCTACTACCCGAACCTTTCGCTGCAGGGCGCCTGCCGCATGTGCCTGGTGCGGATCGAAAAGATGCCCAAGCTGCAGACCGCCTGCACCACGGTGATCGGCGAGGGCATGATCGTCACTACGGAAAGCGACGAGGTCCGGCAGGCGCGCAAGAGCATGGTGGAACTTCTGCTTGGCAACCATCCTCTCGATTGCCCGGTCTGCGACGCGGGCGGCGAGTGCGAATTGCAGGATATGACTTTTGCCTACGGCGCCGCCGAATCGAAATTCATTGACATCAAAAACCACCGCGACGAGCAGCAGTGGTCGCCGGTGGTTTATTTCGACCGGCCGCGCTGCATCATGTGCTACCGCTGCGTGCGCATCTGCGGCGAGGGCATGGACGTGTGGGCGCTGGGCGCGGCCAATCGCGGCTCGTCGCAGCTCATCGTTCCCAACCACGGCGACTCGCTCGACTGTGAAGAGTGCGGCATGTGCATTGACATCTGCCCAGTGGGAGCGCTGACCTCGGGCGCCTACCGCTACAAGACCCGGCCCTGGGAGATGAAGCACGTGGGCACGGTCTGTACGCACTGCGGGGATGGCTGCAAGACCACGCTGGGCGTGCGCCGCTCGGATACCGGCATGGAGATGGTGCGCGGCGATAACCGCGACAAGAGCGGCATCAACGGCGATTTTCTCTGCGTGAAGGGGCGCCACGCTTTTGACTTCGCCAACCACCAAGACCGCCTGACCCTGCCTTTAATCCGCAAAAACGGGCGGCTGACGCCCGCCACCTGGGAAGAGGCCTTTGAGCTGATCGGCAATAGGCTGGGCGAGGTTCTTAATAAAGACGGCGGCCGGGCCATCGGAGTAATCGGCTCGAACCGCGCCACGAATGAAGACAGCTACCTGTTACAAAAATTCGCCCGGGTAGTGCTGCAAACCAACAACATTGATCATCACCGCACCGCGGACTTCCCTGCCCTGGTGGCGGCCCTCGCCGGCAAGCCCGATGCCACGGCCACTATGCGCGACGTGTATAACGCGCCGTCGATTCTGTTAATCGGCAATGATCCCACCGAGCAGCATCCGCTGCTGGCCTGGCAGATTCGAAACAATGTCCGTCTGCACCGGGCGCGGCTGTATGTGGCCAATTCGCAGAACATCAAGCTGCGGCGGCAGGCCACAGCCTTCTTGCCGATTCCGGCGGGTGCGGAAGGCAGGTTGGCGGCATTTCTGGCAGGGGATGACGGAATGGCGGAGGCGCTGCAGCTTCCTGCCGACACCGGACGGGGCACAGCCCCGTCCCCACACAGTCCGTCCCCGCACGAACTCCGGGACAAGCTGCGCGGCGAGCAGAACCTGATCATCATCTTCGGGTCGGAGATTCGCGGCCATGACGTCGCGTCTTTAGTAAAGTTCGGCTCCAGCCTTTCGGGCGCGAAGTTCATCTGCCTGGGCGATTACGCCAATTCGCGGGGAGCGGCTGATATGGGGCTCTATCCCGACCTGCTGCCCGGCTATCGCCGCATCACGGACGGCGGCAAATTTCGCGAAGAGTGGGGTGCGCTGCCAGCCGGCGCCGGCCTGGCGCTTCCCGAGATGGTCGAGAGCGCCAAGGCGGGCAAGCTGAAGGCTCTTTACGTGGTAGGCGCGAACCCCGTCGGACGCTTCGGAATTGATCCGTTCGCCTTCTCCGGCGCCTTCGTCGTAGTGCAGGAGATGTTCCTGACCGAAACGGCGACGCTGGCGGATGTGGTTTTGCCCGCCGCCAATGCCTACGAGAAATCCGGCACCATGACTAATACCTGCGGCGACCTGCAGATGGTGAAAAAAGCGGGCGAGGTCACCGGCACGAAGAGCGATTTTGAAATGATCGTGCGCATCGCCGGCGCCATGGGCTTTGATGTCCACAAGCTGGTGCCCTTTGGGCGGGGAGAGGCGACGGATATGGGGCAGTCGCGGGGAGCGCAATCGGGCGAGGCCGACCGGCACGCGGTGTGGCTGGAAGCCCACGGACTGGAGCTGAAGATGAGTCCTTTCGACCCCATGGCGATTCTGGATGAGATCCAGCGGCTGGTGCCGGGTTACGACGTTTCGCGGGCAGATCTGCTGGCAGGCAATGATCAGCCTACGACTCTCGGCGCAGGCGATGCGGGCGCTCTGCAGAATCCGGAACTCATTGTTCCCGCGAACGACGCGCTGTTTACTTCCGGCACTCTGGGACGGTATTCGCGCACGCTGAATTCTGTCGTGGAAGAAGAGCACCGCCGGCCGGCCACGGACGAAGTGGCCGCCGACTGAGAAGTACGCGCCGATCCGGACAATCGTTATCCACAGACGAGGAGACAAGAGGCTCGGCCTCAGGCGACACCAGTGAGCATCGGAACTTACATTCTCGTTTCCGTCATCAAGATTGTGATTGCGCTGTTTGTGCTGCTCACGGCGGTGGCTTATAGCGTGTGGCTGGAGCGGAAGGTGGTGGGGCATATCCAGAACCGCTGGGGGCCGACGCGGGTGGGCCCGTTCGGGCTGCTGCAGCCCATGGCCGATGGAGTGAAATTTCTCTTTAAGGAAGACCTCACGCCGCCGCATGTGTACAAGCCGCTCTACATCGCGGCGCCGATGATCGCGGTGATCTTCGCGCTGACCTCGATCGCGGTGATTCCGATTGGCAACGTAGTCACCATTGCCGGCCTGGAGATTCCGCTGCAGATTACTGATGTAAACATCGGCCTGCTGATCGTGCTCGGGATCACCTCGCTCGGGGTCTATGGCGTGGCGCTGGCGGGCTGGTCGTCGAACAGTAAATACTCGCTGCTCGGCGGGCTGCGGGCCAGCGCGCAGATGGTAAGTTACGAGATCGCGCTCGGGCTCTCTCTGATCGGGGTGCTCATCATGTCAGGCAGCTTCAGCCTGCGCGCCATTGTGGAGTCGCAAGGCGGCCATTTCTGGGGATTCATTCCGCGCTGGAATATTTTCACCGGGCAGATTGTGGGGTTTTTTATTTACCTGATCGCCGCCTACGCCGAGACCAACCGCATTCCCTTCGATCTGCCGGAAGCGGAAACCGAACTGGTGGCGGGCTACCACACCGAATACAGCGCCATGAAGTTTGCCATGTTCTTCATGGCCGAATACGCGAACATGATCACGGTGGCCTGCCTGGCGACGCTGCTGTTTTTTGGCGGATGGCACGGGCCGATTTTCGGGCCTGCGATCCTGCAGGCGCTTTTACCGGTGTTCTGGTTTGTGGCCAAGGTGTTTGTGTTTTTGTTCATCTATATCTGGGTACGGGGCACGCTGCCGCGCTTTCGCTATGACCAGCTGATGGCCTTCGGATGGAAGTTTCTACTGCCGCTCGCCATTGCCAACCTGGTGGTGACGGCGCTGGTAGTGGCGATACGAGCGTAGGTTACGGATGCGATCCGGACAGGATGACTCCGGAAACAGAAAACAATGCTGCATCTGGTCTTATTTTCGGTCTTCGGCCTGATCTGCGTGGCGGGGGCGGTAAACCTGCTGGCGCAGCGCCATCCCATCAACAGCGCACTGTCGCTGGTCGTGGTGATGGGCGCGCTTTCGGCCGAGTACCTGCTGCTGGGCGCGGAGTTCGTCGCCGCGGTGCAGGTGATCGTCTATGCCGGCGCGATTATGGTGCTTTTCGTGTTTGTCATCATGCTGCTGAATGCCGGGGTGGAAGAGCGGACCGGGGGCAGCCGGGTGGCGCTGCTGTTCGGCGTGCCGGGCATGCTGATCGGCAGCCTGCTGGTGGCCTGGGTGCTGTTGCACCGGTCAGGCACGGAAGCAGTGTCCATCGGCGCGCTGCCTGGGCCGCCGCGCATCATCGGCTGGCTGCTGTTTCATGATTTTCTGCTGCCCTTTGAAGTCACGTCCATTCTCGTACTGATCGCCATCATGGGCGCGGTGGTGCTGGCGGCCAAGCCGCCTTCGGCGGCGCCGCCGAAGAGGGAGGGTTGATGGTCCCCCTCGCCTACTATCTGCTGCTGGGCGCGATCCTGTTTGCCTGCGGCGTGACTGGCTTCCTGATCAAACGCAATATCATCACCATTTTCATGTCCATTGAGCTGATGCTGAACGGCGTGAACCTGACCTTTGTAGCGTTCGCCGCCCATTGGCATGCGCTGAGCGGTCAGGTGTTCGTTTTCTTCGTGATGGTGGTGGCGGCGGCAGAGGCGGCTGTAGGTCTGGCCATCATTATCGCCGTGTATCGAACGCGCGAGACCCTAAACGTGGACCAGGTAAACCTGCTCAAACTATGACGCCGAATCTGCATCTCTGGCTGATTCCCGTGCTGCCGCTGATCGGCGCGGCGGTCAACGGATTGCTGGGCAAAAAATTTTCCCGGCAGACGGTGGTGGGCGTGGCGCTGGCATTTTGCGGGGCGGCATTTGCCATGGCGCTGATCGTCGCGGCGAAGTTTGGTTCCTTGGCTGCTCCTCATATTGAGACGCTCGCTCCCTGGATCCGCATCGGCGGCTTCGAGGCAGACTTTGCTTTCTACCTCGATCAGCTTTCCCTGGTCATGCTGCTGGTTGTCACCGGCGTGGGCTTCCTCATCCACATTTATTCCGTGGGTTACATGTGGGAAGAGGGCGGCTTCTACCGCTTCTTCAGCTACCTGAACCTGTTCATGTTTTTCATGCTGACCCTGGTGCTGGCCAGCAACTACCTGCTGATGTTCATCGGCTGGGAGGGCGTGGGCCTGGCGTCGTACCTGCTGATCGGCTTCTGGTTTACGAAAGATTCGGCGGCAGCGGCGGGAAAAAAGGCCTTCATCGTCAACCGGATTGGCGACTTCGGGTTTCTGATCGCATTGTTCCTGATGATCAAGCACTTCGGCTCGCTGAATTTTGCCGAGGTGTTCGGGCAAGTGGCAAACCATGGCACGGAAACCGGGCTGTTCACTTCGATTGGCTTGCTGCTTCTGGTGGGGGCCTGCGGCAAATCGGCGCAGATTCCGTTGTACGTCTGGCTGCCCGACGCCATGGAAGGCCCCACGCCGGTTTCCGCCCTGATCCACGCTGCGACCATGGTCACGGCGGGCGTGTATATGGTGGCGCGGTCGCATGTGATCTTCAACCGCGCGCCCGACGCGATGATGGCGGTGGCCATGGTGGGCGCGCTGACTGCGCTGTTTGCCGCGACTATCGGCATCTGCCAGACCGACATTAAGAAAGTGCTGGCCTACTCGACCATTTCCCAGCTGGGATACATGTTTCTTGGCTGTGGCGTGGCGGCATATTCGGCGGGCATTTTCCACCTGATGACCCATGCCTTCTTCAAGGGTTTGCTGTTCCTCGCGGCCGGGTCGGTGATTCACGCCGTGGGCGGCGAGCAGGATATGCGCAAGATGGGCGGTTTGCGCGAAAAAATTCCCTGGACCTTCTGGACCATGACCGCCGCGACCTTCGCGATCGCGGGAATACCGGGGTTCGCGGGCTTTTTCAGCAAAGACGAAATTCTTTGGCAGGCGTATTCCAGTCCGCACGGAAGCTGGGTGTACTGGGCGCTCGGGGTGTTTACTGCGCTCCTGACTTCGTTCTACATGTTCCGGTTGTGGTTCATGACGTTTTTCGGGGAATACCGTGGAGAGGCGGAGAGGGAAAGTCACGGGCACGATCATTCGCGGGCGGGGGCGCCCGCGCCACACGGGCATGGTGGAATACACGAAAGCCCCAAGGTGATGCTGGCACCGCTGGTGATTCTGGCTGTTCTTTCGGTGATCGGCGGCTGGATCGGGATCCATCATCACTTTGAGAACTTTCTCGCGCCGGCGTTCGAGTCTGGCGCTGCCGGGCATGCGGAAGCGGGCGGCCCGGAGACTCTACTCATGGGAATCTCCATTGCAGCGGCTTTGCTCGGCTTGTACCTGGCATATCTTCTCTACTGGAAGCGGCCGCAGCTGCCGCAGCAGATCGCGGCGGGTCTTGGCGGCTTCTACCGGGCCGTGCTCAATAAGTATTACGTGGATGAGCTGTACGCGACTCTATTCGTCAAGCCGCTGATCGCGGTCTCCACGCGTGTCTTCTGGCACGGCATAGACCAGAACATCATTGACGCCGCCGTGGATAACAGCGCCGAGGGGGCGCGGGAAGTTTCTGATTCCGTACGTCGGATGCAGTCTGGAAATCTGCGCTCCTATGCCGGCTGGATCGCGGCGGGCGCGGCGGTGGTGATCGTGTACATGATCTGGATGGGTTCGCAATGAACGCGCTCGACGCCAACATCCTGTCGCTGGTGACCTTCATCCCGCTGGCGGGAGCGGTCCTGCTGCTGCTCATCCCCAGACGGCATCGCGACATTCGGGTGTTCGCTCTGGTAATTTCCCTGATGGATTTTGCCGTCTCGCTGCATCTGCCGGTCCGCTTTCAGCGGACCCTGGCCGGTTTTCAGTATCAGGTTGATTTTGCCTGGATCCCGACGCCCAACATTCACTACCACATGGGCGTGGACGGCTTCTCGATGTGGCTGGTGGTGCTGACCACGTTCCTCACTCCGCTGTGCGTGCTGATTTCGTGGAAATCCATAAATGACCGGGTAAAGGAATTTTTCATTCTTCTCCTGGTGCTGGAAACGGCGTTGATCGGCGTATTCGTGGCGCTCGACCTGTTCCTTTTCTATTTCTTCTGGGAAGCCACGCTGATTCCGATGGCGCTGCTCATCGGCATGTATGGGCACGGACGCAAGGTTTACGCCGCGGTTAAGTTCTTCCTCTACACCATGATCGCTTCCGTCTTCATGCTGGCGGCGATTCTGTGGCTGTATGCCAACACGAACCCGCACACCTTTGATTTTGTGACCATCCAGAATGCGATTCGCGGCGGCCAGATTCCCAATTTTTCTGCGGCCGCGTTCTGGCTGTTTCTCGGCTTCTTTGTCGCTTTCGCGGTCAAGGTGCCGCTCTTTCCCTTCCATACCTGGCTGCCTGATGCTCACGTAGAGGCGCCCACCGCCGGCTCAGTGCTGCTGGCCGGAGTGCTGCTGAAGATGGGCACCTACGGCATGCTGCGCTTCAATCTGGGCTTCTTTCCCGAGCAGTCGCGGGCAAACGCGTCGTGGATCATGGTGCTGGCGCTGATTGGCATCGTTTACGGTGCGTTGGTGGCCATGGTGCAGCCCAACATGAAGAAGCTGATCGCTTACTCTTCGATCAGCCATCTGGGCTTTGTCGTGCTCGGCATCTTCAGCTTCACCCAGGCCGGGCTGAATGGCGCAATGTACGTGATGCTGGCGCACGGCGTCTCGACCGGTGCGCTGTTCATGCTGGCAGGCATCCTCTACGAGCGGCGCCATACCTACGAGATTTCTGATTTCGGCGGGCTGGCCACGCCCATGCCCCGTTACGCCACATTCTTTCTCTTCATCGTGCTGGCTTCGGTCGGCCTGCCGCTGCTCAACGGCTTTGTTGGGGAATTTCTGGTGTTGAGCGGAGCGTTTCAGGACCGCGCCATTTACGGCGTGCTGGGTGCGACCGGCGTCATCTGGAGCGCCTGCTATCTGCTTTGGATGTACCAGCGAGTTTTCTTCGGCAAGGTGAAGCACGAGGTGAATCAGAGACTGGCAGACCTGGATGCGCGTGAACGCACGGCGCTATGGCCGGCGGCGGCCGCGGCCCTGATCATGGGTGTGGCGCCGCTCATCTGGCTTAACGCGATTGATCCGGCCGTGCAATCCGCACTGGCGCCGTTCTCGCAACTGGCGAGCAAGGTGATGGGCCAGTGAACGTCACCATCCATCTGGTGCAGAACATGCCGGGCAAGGAAGATTACCTCCGCATCCTGCCGGAGATCGTGCTGGCGCTTTTCGGCATGGCCATCATGGTGATGGATGCGCTGCTCGACGAGCGGACCAGCCAGCGGACGCTGGGCACAATTGCGCTGCTCGGCTCGCTCACGGCCATTGCCGTCACGGTTTGCCAGGCACACACCCCCGGCTACGCTTTTTGGGACATGGTGCACGTGGATGCTTTCAGCATCTTCTTCCACATTCTGGTCACCACAATTACCGCAGTAGTGATTCTCACTTCTTATGAATATATGGAGGTGCAACAAATTCGGGCCGGCGAATATTACGGCCTGATCCTCTTTGGCGCGCTGGGCATGTGTCTGATGTCTTCGGCGGTCGAGTTGGTGCTGATTTTCATCGCGCTCGAGATTTCTTCCATTTCCACCTACATTCTCGCCGGCTTCCGGCGGCGGGCAGCCATCAGCAGCGAAGCTTCGGTCAAGTACTTCCTGCTGGGTTCGTTTGCTACGGCCTTTTTCCTTTACGGCGTGGCCCTGATGTTCGGCGCCACCGGCTCTACCAGTATTACCGTCATTGGCGATACGCTGCGCTCGGGCGTAGTGCCCATGCTGGCATATGCGGGAATCGCGCTGATGTTCGTTGGCCTGGGCTTTAAAGTGGCGGCCGCCCCGTTCCACGTGTGGACGCCCGATGTGTACGAGGGGGCCCCGGCGCCGGTGGTGGGATTCGTGTCCACCGCTCCGAAAGCCGCGGTTTTCGCCGTATTGCTGCGAATCATGTTTCAAGCCGACGCGCCCGGGCGGCTGTGGATGATCTGGGCGGCGGCGGCGCTTTCCATGACCCTTGGCAATCTGGGCGCCCTGGTGCAGAGCAACGTGAAGCGGCTGCTGGCGTACTCTTCCATTGCCCATGCCGGCTATCTGCTGGTCGCTTTTGCGGCGCTACCCGATAACGGCATTCCGGCCGCCATGTTCTACACGGCTTCGTACGCGGCAATGAATGTGGGAGCATTCGCCGTGGTCAGCCACTTCGCCGGAATGGGCGAACGCCAGGTCAACCTGGAAGACTATTCCGGGCTGGGGCGGCGCTCTCCGGTATTGGCCGGCACGCTCACGATTTTCCTGCTCTCGCTGATCGGCATACCCATCACCGGCGGGTTCTTCGCCAAGTTCTATGTGTTCAGCGCAGCGCTGCAGGCCAATCTGGTCTGGCTGACCATCATCGGCGTGCTCAACAGCGCGGTCGGAGCCTATTACTACCTGCGCATCATCGTGGTGATGTATATGCGGGAGCCCCGCGACGAAGCCCCGGTCGCGCCGGTTCCGCTCGGACTGGGCACGGCCCTCACGGTGAGCCTGGCGGCCACTATCTACCTCGGAGTGCTCCCGGGACGCGTACTGGAGTATGCTTCCCGTTCGGCTGCCGGCTTGATGATGCGCTAGGCCTTACTCGACGGCCACCGCGATATCCACGTGAGCAAATATCCGCGCCGCCAACACCCAGAAAATAATTGTCTCTGCCAGCGCCAGCAGAATGGGCGACCAGAGCGGGCTCCCCGGAGCCCGGAAGGAGGATTCCATGACTGTGACTGTGAGCGCATACACGGGCATGGCCTCGGCCCACGGGGCCAGACCGAGGTGAGTAAGCAGTACGGGGGCAGCAAGCACCGCGGCGGTGGCGCCGGCGGCGAAGAATGGATTTAGAAAGGTCGAGAACATCAGAGCCAGAGTTCCGGCGAGCATGCAAGCGACAATCACGCAAAGCATGAGAAACCACACCTGGGAGGCGGGAAATCCGGCCTCGCCCAGGGCCCAGCTTCCCGTCATGCCCAGCGAAAAGCAGTAGATGCCGCAACACATGGTCACTCCCAGTACCAGGCCCGAAAGATATTGCTGGCGCCCTACGGCTTTCGAGAGCACCGCCAGAATGCGGCGCGTCTTGCGCTCGTTGTAGATGGCCGACCCGCCGAAGAAAATGCTGAAGACCACCACGTAGAGCGCGACCTGCTTGAAGATGAAGAGCAGGTCTTCGCGGCCGCGCGGCATATCGGTGATCAGGCCGAGAAAGGCCAGCAGCAGAATCCACAGCAGCAAGACCAGAATCGGCCAGCGTTGCTCGCGCACGAAATTGAAACCGATAAGAAAGGGCGGCTTCATGAAGGGCCTCTTTGGGATGGCCTCGCTTCGGCTGCGAGCTCGAGAAAAAGCTCTTCCAGAGAGCGACGCAGCGGGTTTACACTCACGACCTCCCCGCCCAAGGTCCAAATCTGCTCCATAATTCTGCGCTGGTCGGCGGCAGGCGTTCGCCAGTGCAGAGCGCCATTCTGCGCCACCGCGCCCGGGATTTGGCTGGCGGCAATTCCCCGGGCGACGATCTCGGTTTGACCGGCGGCGTGCAACAGGTCTGAAGTTCTGCCCTGGCGTACCAGCCGGCCGCGGTGGAGCACGGCTACGCGGTCGCAGATCAGTTCCACCTCCGAGAGCAAGTGGGAGCTGAGAAAGATAGTTTTGCCGGCGTTGCGCGCGGCCAGCAGAATTTCGCGGACCACTACCCGCGCCACCGGATCCAGGGCCGAAGTCGGCTCATCCAGAATCAGCAGTTCAGGGTCGTTGACCAGCGCCTGGGCCAGGCCGACGCGCTGCAGCATTCCACGGGAAAAGCGGCCTACGTTGCGGCTGGCGTGGTCTTGCAGGCCGACCATGCGCAGCACCTCGGTGGCGCGTTGCAGCAAGCGAGGGCCGCCCATGCCGTTCAAAGCGCCGTAAAAGCGGACCAGGCGGTTGGCGCGCCGGTGATAGAGGGCGACATTTTCCGCCAGGAAGCCCACCCGGCGGCGCGTGGCCGCGTGGCCGAAAGGAGCGCCCAGCATGACGCCCCGCCCGCGAGTGGGATGCATAAATCCCATGGCCAGGTGGATGGCCGTGCTCTTGCCAGCGCCGTTCGGCCCCAGAAAGCCAAAAATCTCTCCCGCTTCGACCTGCAGGGTGAAATCGTCGAGGGCTCGAAGGCGGCGGAGGTTGGGGAGATTGCGGTACTCCTTGGTGATGCCCTCAAACTCGAGCACGGCCGCCATGGAGATATTCTAATGGCTTTGGCGCGAAACTGCCGGGCCAGCGAAAAGCCGCGCTGGGCGCGGATTTGACAGGATCAAGGTGCGCAGGCATCATATGGGCCTTCGGGGGAAGGGCGCGTCGAGGAGGAAACTATGAAAGAACTGGTTCGCCGAATCTGGGCGGAGGACCAGGGACACGACATCGCGGAATATGCCGTGATGTTGGCCGTTATTCTGGTGCTGGTGGTAGGCACGGTGCACCTGGTCGGGTCGAACTCGGCTGGAACGTACTCCAGCGCAGGCAGCTCGGTTCAATAGGATGACTTGCGCCAGGCAATCAGGACTGGAGCACCTGCTCGAGTGCCGGGCGGTTACGGATCACCAGGGTTGAGCCTTTCAGTTGCACCCATTGCTTCTTCTTGAATTCGGAAAATAGCCGGCTTACGGTCTCGCGGGAAGTGCCGATCATCTCGGCGATTTCTTCGTGAGTCAGTGTCAGCTTGATTTGCGCAAGCTCTCCCTTCGCACCATTGGAGCTCCAGGTGAGCAGCAACTTGGCCAGCTTTTCGGACGGGGAGGCGGTCAGGCCGAGGGTGCGGATCTCCTCGAAAGCGGTGTAGTAGTTGCGGCTGAGCTGCTGCGCCACCCGCACCGCCACTTCGCCGTAATCGCGCAAAAAGTGCAACAGAGCATCGCGGGCGATAAAGTTCGCCTGCCCCGGCTCGACCATCTCAGCGGTCACTTCGTAGGTGCGGTTCGAAATGGCGGCATCCATGCCGAGCACGTCTCCGGGCTCGGAAATCTTCGTGATGATCGTTTTGCCATCACGCGAGGAAGTGGAAAGCTTGGCCTTTCCCGTGCACAGCACAAAAACCCCGCGCGGTTGCTGGCCTTCGATGAAAAGCATCGCGCCCTTGGGATAAACAGCGGTGGACTTGATCTCGTTCAACCGTTGCGCTGCAGGCAAGGGCAAATCGCAAAACAGGTGTTCTTCTCGAACCGGACAGCTGAGACAGTTATCGAGGATATTGAGGCCGTAAGGCGTTCGCATGCCAGTGCTTCCTTAGAAATTGTACACCTCGGACCGTGTGACTTAGGTCACCCAAAACCGTGACCCGCGACATGGCCCGCCAGCCTCGCACCCGGCAAAATACGCTCAGATCGTCTCAAGGGCCGCGCTCCGCGGGCGGATGACTGGTACCCGGCTAGAGGCGCGGCGGGCAAGCGAGGTGGTGCGCATGGCATGGAGACACAAACTCCGCGCGGTAGCATGGTGGGGTTCCGCCGACAAAGGTCTCGCTAAGTCGGACTCGGCACTTTCCGTAATCCACTTTGCCGCGCCGATGGAATTACGCGGCACCCAAGGCCAATGGTCGCCTGAAGAGCTGCTGTTGGCCGCTCTAGCGAGCAGCTTGACCACCACCTTTCATTTCCTGGCTGCAGCCCGCAGCCTTCAATACACCGACCTGGAAGTAGAGACTGAAGTCTGCGAACCGGAGCCCAAGGCGGGCAAAGAAAGCTGCTTCGACGAGATGACGGTGCGGCCTAAGGTGATGGTGCCCTGCCAGGAAGACCGCGGTCCGGCCCTGGAGCTGCTCCGAAAAGCCCTGGCGTTGTGCCCGGTATCCCAGGCGCTCTCGGTCAAATTGAAGTTCGAAGCGCAAGTAGAAGTCAGCCAGCTGTCTCTGGTTGGCTGACCGGCCCGATAGTGAGCCGCAAGCAGGAAGTCAGCGACATTCTTCCGGCTGAGGCGAAGGAGGAACTGCCATGAGTACTGCAGCACAACTGGAAGCGCGCACATATTTCAAGAACATCCTGGTGGCCACGGATTTCTCCGAAGTTTCGCGAATTGCCCTTCAATTTGCTGCGGGGCTGGCGGAAGAGCACCAGGGCAGGCTGCTGATCGCCCACATGCTGCCTCCCCTGGCGCGCGAGCCCATTCCTTTGGAAATGCCCGCCAGCCTGGAGACCGAACGTTCCCAAGCGAGGCGGCAAATGGAGGCCCTGGCCGGCGAGGAATTTCTGTCGCACGTTCGCCATGAAGAACGAATCGAGCGGGGAGATAGTTGGCTGGTTCTGCTGGATCTCATCGAAGAACAGGGGATTGATTTGCTGGTGCTCGGCACTCATGCACGCACCGGGCTGAAGAAACTGGTGCTCGGCTCGGTCACGGAGCAGCTTTTTCGTTTGGCGCCCTGCCCGGTGATGACGGTGTCCCCGCATGTGGCATTCAAAGCCAGAGACGGCGGCTCAGTTCAGGAGGTTCTCTTTGCCACCGACTTTGGAAGGGCATCACGAAATGCCTTGCCGTATGCCATCGCATTGGCCAACGAAAAACGTGCCCGGCTGTGTCTGTTGCATGTGATTACGCCGCTCCCTCCTTTGAGCATGGGCCCGTCGTGGTATCCCGGAACCGAGGGACCGGCGCGCCAAGAAGAAGAAGTGCTGGAAGCGGAGAAGCGGCTAAGAGAGCTGGTTCCGGCTAAAACCAGTTTTGTCAACGAGCCGGAGTTTGTGGTGGAGCTGGCGCAGATGCCTGAGGCCATCCTGAAGACGGCGTTCGATAGAAACGCCGATCTGATCGTGATGGGAGTGAAGGCGGTTTCCCCGGGCCAGGCCCGCGCCGCCGCGCATGTACCGTGGCCGACCGCGCACGAAGTGGTTTGCCACGCTGAGTGCCCAGTGATCACGGTACGCGGATAGCCGGGCAGTGCGCCAAGACCACGCCGGGACTACGCCTGAACCTTGTTCACACGCCAGCCGAGTCGGGCGCAATTTTTGCCTCGTGGGCTGCGACCAGCGCCTGGCCAAGGCTGAGGCCGCCATCTCCCGCGGGGACCTCGCTTTGCGTGTACACGCTAAAGCCGCGAAGGCAGAGCGAGGCTTGTAATCGCCTGGAGAGATAGACATTATGAAAGGTGCCACCGCTGAGGCATACGCGATCCAGGCCGGCCTGCTGCCGCAAGAGCACGGCAATTTCCACCAATGCCTCCGCTAGCCCGTTGTGAAAACGGCGGCTGATCGTGCCGCGAGTCGCGCCCGTACGCAGGTCTTCGAGTATCGCTTCAAACAAGCGCCTGGTGCCGATCACGCAGATTCCGCCGCTCTGCGTCAGTTGAAACGGGTAAGCCGCTTCATCATCGGACTCCGCGATTGCCATCTCGAGCTCAATGGCCGCCTGCGCCTCGTAATTAATCTTCTGCCGGATGCCAGTAAGCGCGGCCACGGCATCGAAAAGACGGCCGCAACTCGAAGTCAGTGGAGAGTTGATTTGCCGCGCCATCATGCGCAGCAGGGTTTCCGTCTTCTGCGGATCGAGCCCGCGCACAAACGGAAGGTCGAGGTCCAGAAAGCCGCGCCCGAAATGATGGGCCAGGCAGCTCACGGCCATCCGCCACGGCTCGCGAATGGCGGCCTCACCGCCGGGCAGGGGAATGTACTCCAAATGAGCGGCACGCTGGAAATCTTCGTAGCCGGCCAACAGCACTTCCCCACCCCAGATTCGGCCATCCGTGCCGTAACCGGTTCCATCCAGGGCGAACCCGATCACCCGGCCTTCCAGGTGATTCTCCGCCATGCAGCTGGCGATGTGAGCATGATGGTGCTGCACGCCGATGAGTTGCACTTGCTTCTGCTCGAGGGCCCACTTGGTGGAAAAGTAGCCGGGGTGCAGGTCGTAGGCTACGGCTTCGGGCTTGATCTCAAGGATGCGTCCCAGGTGCGCGACCGCTTCGCCAAAGAATTTGTATCCTTCGGCATTTTCCAAGTCGCCGACGTGCTGGCTGAGAAATGCATGCTTTCCCCTGGTCAGGCAGACGGTATTTTTCAGCTCACCGCCAACCGCCAGTACCGCCGGCATTTCCTGGCGCAAGAAAATGGGGACAGGAACGAAGCCCCGCGACCGCCGCAGGTGGCGCACTTTGCCACTCGTCACCCGCACCACAGAATCATCACAACGCAGAAGAATGTCGCGATTGTGCACTAAGAAATAATCTGCCAGCCGGCCAAGGCGCTCAACCGCTTCCTGATTGTCAATCGCGATCGGCTCTTCGCTGAGATTTCCGCTGGTCATCACCAGAGCCTGGAAGCCACCCTCCGCAAATAACAGATAGTGGAGGGGGGTGTAGGGCAGAAACGCTCCCAGGTAGAGGTTGAAGGGCGCTACCACTTCCGCAATGAGGGTTCCTGTCTTGCGGGGAAGGAGCACGATGGGCCGTTGCACCGATTGCAAAGCCGCGCCGGCCGCGGCATCCACGTGGCAGATTGCCTGCGCTGCGGCCAGATCGGGCACCATGACCGCAAAGGGCTTTTCTACCCGCCGCTTGCGCTCGCGCAAAAGAGCCACCGCCTCGGCATCCGAGGCATCGGCTGCTAAGTGAAAGCCGCCCAAGCCTTTTATGGCGACGATGCGCCCGGCATGCAAGGCCGCGGCCGCCTCGGCCATGGGCTGCTCGGTGGCGATACGTTTTCCTGCCTGGTCCCAAAGCTCGACGCGCGGCCCGCACGCCCAGCAGCCATTGGGCTGAGCGTGGAAGCGCCGGTCCAAGGGGTCGTCGTACTCGGCCTGACAAGCGGCGCACATGGGAAAGGCCGCCATGGAGGTGCGCGGCCGGTCGTAAGGAATATCGCGCACGATGGTGAATCGCGGTCCGCAATTCGTACAATTGATGAAAGGATAGTGATAGCGGCGATCAGCCGGATCGAGCAGTTCGTGCAGGCAGTCGCGGCAGACCGCCACATCAGGAGAGATGAGGGTGTGAATCTGCTCCCCTCCGCGGCTGCCGAGGATGCGAAACTCACGCTCCACAACGCTTGGGATTTCTCGCACCGCAATGCTGGTAATGCGGGCTAAGGGCGGGGCTTCGACCGGCAAATGAGTGACGAAGTCTTCCACGCCCTCGGCGGGACCCTGGATTTCAATGGTTACTCCCGCAGAAGTGTTACAGATGGTCCCTGTAAGCGCGCGCCCGGTGGCCAGGCGATAGACGTATGGGCGGAAGCCCACCCCCTGCACAATGCCGGCAACTTCGATCTGGCGTCGCACTTCCATGGATCGCTCTCAGGCCACCAGAACCGGCGCCGGCCACGAATACACCGTTCCTGGTATTTTAGCCGGAAGCCGGCACCCCGTCGTGAATCGGTCAGAGAGGGACCTGCCCTGTTTTGTTGATGGCTTCCGGGCGTTGCAGATACGCCGATGGTTGCTTAATAGGTACAAAGGTGGCGGGAGCGAAACCTCGTGGGCTGAGTCGAAGGCGCTGCGTTCGCAGTATCATTCAGCGGCTTTTTTAGCTAAGATTCCCTTGCAAGCCATCTTCGGCCGAATACCGAGGCTTCACGATGAACCCAGTAACGAACGAGCGTTCGCTCGTGGTCAGGCCCTACCGGCGGCACGAGCCGGGAACGCAGCCGCCGGCCCCGTATCTGCCCTACAAGTCCACGGGGGAGCGCTCACCCACCCGGCCGCTGATTATCCTTCCGCACACTCTTTCTGAAGTTACCGGCCCGGTTTACGGGCACGAAGACATTCGCGAAGGCGACAACGACTTGACCACCCAGCACGCCGGCGAACCCCAGGGCGAGCGCATTATCGTGACCGGGCGGGTGCTCGATAGTAACGGCCACGCCGTGCCTGACGCTCTGATCGAAATCTGGCAGGCCAATGCCGCCGGCCGCTACGCTCATGCCGTGGACCAGCACCCCGCGCCGCTCGACCATAACTTCACCGGCGCCGGGCGCACCCTCACCGACGAGAATGGCGTTTACCGTTTCGTAACCATCAAGCCGGGCGCCTACCCCTGGCAGAATCACTACAACGCCTGGCGGCCGCGGCACATTCATTTTTCCGTCTTCGGACGGGCGTTCATCACCCGCCTGGTTACGCAGATGTACTTCCCGGGCGATCCGCTGTTTGCCTTCGACCCCATCTTCAACTCCGTTCCCGATGAAAAAGCCCGGCAACGGATGATCGCAAGGTTCGACCTGGAGATCACGCAACCGCAGTGGGCCCTGGGCTACAAGTTTGACATTGTGCTGCGCGGCCCCGCGGCGACGCCCTTCGAGACCTAACCATGGACCACATTCCCACACCATCGCAGACGGTTGGCCCTTATTTCCTGATCGGCCTGACTGCCAAGCACTCGGTGCCGAAAATTGCCGGGCCTGACGCCAAAGGTGAGCGGGCGCGGCTAAGCTTTCGCGTGCTGGATGGCGACGGCGCACCGATTGACGACGCCATGATTGAAGTATGGCAGGCGAACGCCGAGGGCAAGTACAGGCACCCCGACGACCCGCAGCAGAAGAGCCTGGATCCCGCCGTCAAGGGATTTGGCCGTGCCGGCACAGACGATGATGGGGCCTGTGCGATTGAAACCATCAAGCCCGGACGAGTGCCCGGGCCGAGCGGCGTAGAACAGGCGCCGCATTTGAACCTGGCCCTATTCGCACGCGGTATGTTGCATCAGTTTTACACCCGCGTGTATTTTGCCGGTGATCCGGCGAATGCCAGCGATCCGGTCCTTGCCCTTGTTCCCGAGGAACGTCGAGCAACCTTGATGGCGCAACCTGACCCCGCGCAACCAGGACATTGGCACTTCGACATTCACATGCAAGGAGAGCAGGAGACGGTATTTTTCGATGTGTAAGCGAGTTGCCAGAGGCCTGCTTGCCCACCGTCTATAATGCCGGACTGAGGAAGCTGCCTTCATGCCGGCACGGCTGATCGAAAGTCTCGCCACCACAGGCCCGCTCGCCGACCTCTTTTCAGATCACTCCGTTCTTCAGGCCATGCTGGATTTCGAATCGGCGCTGGCCCGCGCCGAGGCTAGTGCTGGGGTGATTCCTGAGGCAGCGGCCAAGGCCATCACCGGCGCAGCCAAGGCCGCAAACTTCGACGCGGCCGCGCTGGCTCACGGCGCCCTGCGCGCCGGTACGCCCGGCATTCCGCTGGCGAAAGCCCTGACCGCAAAGGTGGCGAAGGCTGATCCGGAGGCGGCGCGCTTTGTGCACTGGGGCGCTACCAGCCAGGATGTTGCCGATACGGCAATCATTCTTGTGCTGAAGCGCGCCCGGCCCATTCTGCTTGGCGACCTTTCACGCCTGGAAGCCGCTTTGCGCAAACTTTCTGAGCGGCAGAAAAAAAACGTCATGCTGGGGCGCACGCTGATGCAGGCCGCTCCGCCCGTGACCTTCGGGCTGAAAGCGGCGGGCTGGCTGGGCTCGATTCGGCGCGGGCGAGAAGGCATAGAAAGCGCTTTCACCCAGGCCCTGGTTTTGCAGTTTGGCGGCGCCAGCGGAACTCTGGCCTCTCTCAGCGAGAACGGGCCGTCAGTTTTCCGCGCACTGGCCGTCGAGCTCGGCCTTGCGCTTCCTGACGCGCCCTGGCACGCCCACCGCGACCGGCTCGCGGCCCTGGTTTGTGCGTGTGGTGTACTCACCGGTTCTCTGGGCAAGATGGCGCGCGATATCAGCCTGCTGATGCAGAGCGAAGTGGGCGAGGCCGCCGAACCTGGGGGCGACGGCCGCGGCGGGTCTTCCACCATGCCACAAAAGCGCAACCCGATTGCCTGCGCGCTGACGCTGGCAGCGGCGCAGCGCCTCCCCGGCCTGGTTTCTGCCTTTCTTTCCGCCATGGTGCAGGAGCACGAGCGCGCGGTCGGCGGCTGGCAGGCGGAATGGCCCATTCTGGCCGAGGTGGTGCAATCAGCGGGGCTGGCCATAGCCTCCATGGCAGAGGCTGCCGAAGGGCTCTCAGTAGATGCCCGGCGCATGCGCGAAAACATCGAAGCGACCGAAGGTACAGTCTTTGCCGAGAGGGCTTCGATGTTGTTGCGGGAAAAGCTGGGGCGCGACAAGGCGAACAAGTTGCTCGAAACCGCCATCCGCAAAAGCGCGAAGCAGAAAAGACACCTGGCCAAGGTGCTGGCGGAAATGCGCGAGGTGAATTCACACCTGCCTAAGGCCACGCTGCGCCGGCTTGAAATCCCTGAGGAATACCTGGGAAGCTCAGAGAATTTTCGCAAGAGCCTCTTGGCATCAGCGCAGAATCCCAGGGACAAAAAGGAGCCATAAACTTGCCGTTCGCAACCGTTGGCGATATTCGCTTGTTCTATCGGCTGGAGGGCAAGGCGGGAGCGCCGGTGCTGGTGCTTTCGCACTCCATCGGCACCGATCACGGCATGTGGGCGCCGCAGATGGAGGACCTGATGCCGCATTTTCAGGTGCTGCGCTACGATACGCGGGGCCATGGAGCTTCCGACGCTCCCAAGGCTGAGTACACCATCGAGCAACTCGGCCGCGACGTCACTGGGCTGGCGGACGTGCTGGGCATCGGCAAATTCGCCCTCTGCGGCCTTTCGATGGGCGGCGCGGTTGGTCAATGGCTGGCGCTCAACGCCGCTGATCGCCTCACCTCCCTCATTCTCTCTAATACCTCGCCGCAATTCGGCCCCCGCGCCAACTGGGAAACCCGCCGAAAAATGGTCCTGGAAGGCGGCATGGCCGCCATCGCTGACGTGGTGATGGGCAGGTTCTTTTCGCCCGAGACTTTGGCGCGTGGCGACGCTTATGCCGAATCAATCAAAAGAATCCTCCTGGCGACTGATCCCTCGGGATACGCCGGCTGCTGCTCCGCGCTGCGCGATGTGGATCACCGCGAGGTCCTGAACAAGATTGGCACTCCAACGCTGGTCATTGCCGGTGACCGCGATGTTTCCACTCCCTGGGAGGGCCACGGCGAACTTCTGGCACGCGGAATTCCCGGAGCGCTGGCCGTCCACTTGCCGGCGGCGCATCTTTCCAACCTGGAGCGCCCGCATTCGTTCACGATGGCGATGCTGGAGTTCCTCCTGCCCACGGATGCGGCCGCCGATCCTTTACAGGCCGGCTTTGCCGTGCGCCGCCAGATGCTCGGCGATGCCCACGTGGACCGCGCCACGGCCAACGCGAACGATTTTACCCGCGATTTTCAGGCTTTCATCACACGCTATGCCTGGGGTTCGGTCTGGACCCGGCCGGGTTTGACCTTGGGCGTGCGCCGCCTGCTGGCGCTGGCGATTGCCGCTTCGCTGGGGCGCTGGGAAGAATTCACCATGCATGTTCGTGCCGGCCTGGAGCATGAACTGGAGCCTTGTGACCTGCGCGAGATGCTCATGCAGACCGCCATCTACGCCGGCCTCCCTACCGCCAACACCGCCTTCAAGATAGCCAACGAAGAGATTCAGAAGCCAAAGGGCAGCTGAGACATCACTAGATCAGCGTACCTCTCTATGAAACAGCGCCGTTTGGCCTCCGCGCCGGGACTCTGCCTCGCTGTCATCGTGTTAAGCGCGCAGCTCTCCGCTCAGACGGCGCTGCGAGGCGTGGTGCGCGATGCAACCGGGGCCGCGATTGCGGGCGCGCAGGTAGAAGTTCGAGCGGGGAGCTTTTCGGCCAGGAAAGTTACCGGCGCAGGGGGCGAATTTGCATTTGCCGCCCTTCCCGCAGCCGGCGGCACAGTTATCATTCGCGCAACTGGCTTTCAGGAGGCGCACCGCGACTGGAACCCATCCGCAACATTTCTGGAAGTCGTTCTTGTGCCGGCGGCGGTAAACCAGCAGGTGCTGGTCACGGCGACCCGCACCGAGACGCGCCTCAGCGATGTGGCGGGCAGCGCAATCGCGCTGCAAAGCGACGACCTGAATGCCACCCCGGGCCTGCTCTTAGATGACAAGCTAAGGCAGGTGCCGGGCTTCACCTTATTCCGGCGTTCGGGCAGCCGCACCGCCAACCCTACCTCTCAGGGCGTCTCGCTTAACGGACTGGGCGCCAGCGGCGCCAGCCGCGCTCTGGTTCTGCAGGATGGCGTTCCGCTGAATGATCCCTTTGGCGGCTGGGTGTATTGGGGGCGCATTCCGCAAGAAGAGCTCGCGAGTGTCGAAGTCGTGCGCGGCGGAATCTCCAGCCTCTACGGCAGCAGCGCCCTCGGCGGCGCCATTCAGTTTCTCTCGCGCCAGCCAGAGGCTCCGGCATTTGCGCTGGAGACTTCTTATGGCAGCGAGCGGACGCCCGATCTCTCATTCTGGACTGGAACCCGCCACGGCCCCTGGGACGCCGCTCTCGCCGCAGGCCTGTTTCGAAGCGACGGCTATATTCTGGTTCCCGTCTCGCAACGCGGCAGCGTGGATACTCCCGCCAACGCCGAACATGCAAGCCTTGACCTCACTTGGGGCCGCCATCTCGGCGAGAAGGCTCGCATCTTCGGCCGTGGATCGTTCTTTACGGAAAACCGCCACAATGGCACGCCCATCCAGACCAATGATACCCAGATAGCCCAAGGAGTGCTTGGCGCCGATGCCCCCGTTGGCGGCTCGGGGCAGGTTGCGCTGCGCGCTTACGGCGACGCCCAAAGCTACGACCAGAATTTCTCTTCTATCGCCGCCGATCGCATGAGCGAATCGTTGACCGACCGGCAACATGTTCCGGCGGAGCAGATGGGGGGAAGCGCCTCCTGGTCACAGCCGGTAGGCCGCCAGACCTTGGTCGCAGGCCTTGACGCCCGCGAAGTGATGGGCTGGAGCGATGAGAGCATCTTCTCTTCCGGAACCAATCTGCGCGATACGGTCGCCGGCGGCCGCCAGCGCACGCTCGGAGTTTACGGCGAAGATATCTTTCGCGTCACTCCAACCTGGATCCTTACCGCCGCCGCCCGCCTCGACCATTGGCGGAACTTCGAGGCAGAATCCGTCTTAACGCCTGTCTCGACGGCGGGCGCGAGGACGGTCACCCCATTCGCCGAGCGCTCGGAAAACGCCTTCAGCCCCCGCCTCTCGCTTCTGCACGCGGTCAACAGCAATCTGTCTCTCACGGCTTCTATGTATCGCGCCTTCCGCAGCCCAACGCTCAACGAACTCTACCGCGCGTTTCGCATGGGCAATGTGCTTACGACCGCCAACTCCAATCTTCGGGCTGAGCGGCTCACCGGCGCCGAGGCCGGCGCCGACGTTTTCGCCTTCAGCCGCAAACTCAATCTGCGGGGGAACTTCTTCTGGGACGATATCGTCAATCCCATCGCCAACGTCACCCTCATCACTACGCCCACGCTTATCACCCGTCAGCGGCAGAATCTCGGCCGGATTCGGTCGCGCGGCGTGCAACTGGATGCTGTTGGTCGCTTGAGCAATGCCGTAGAAATTTCGGGGGGCTACGAATTCGTGGACGCCACGGTGGTGCAATTCCCGGCCAACACTTCGCTCATCGGACTGCGGATTCCCGAGGTCCCCCGCCATCAGTTCACCCTGCAGGGTCGCTACGCCAATCCCCGCCTGTTCACACTAAGCGTGCAGGGGCGCTACTCCGGGGCGCAGTTCGACGACGACCAGAACACCTTGCTGCTTCCCCGCTATTTCGCGCTTGACCTGCTGGCCTCACGATCGCTGAGTCATGGGGTCGAGGTCTTCGGGGCCTTCGAGAACCTGCTTGACCAGCGCTACATCGTGGCGCTGACGCCAATTTCGAACTTCGGCCCGCCGTTTCTGGCGCGCATCGGCGTGCGCCTCAACTTCCCTGCCCACGACTGAAGAGCTTGCATTCCCCCCTGCATTAAGCCCGCACACGGTGATAGACTCACGGGTTTGCCGCCATGATGCGGCCGGGCGCAGCCACAGAACCGGCTGCGCGGAGATTCGGATATGCGCAGATGGCTACTTCTGTTGGGTCTTGGCGCTCTCGGCCTGGGTGCCGGATGCGGTCCACGAAAGTCCGCAGCTCCGCTCAAGCCCGCCGCGGTCACTGCCTCCCGCCTTCTCAACGCCAACGCCGAGCCGGGCAACTGGATGACTTACGGACGCACCTACAGCGAGCAGCGCTTCAGCGAATTGAAAGCGATTGACACGCGCAACATCTCGCAGCTAGGCCTCACCTGGTATTACGACCTGGACACCCATCGCGGCCAGGAGGCTACGCCACTGGTTGTGGATGGCGTCATATACTTCACCAGCGCCTGGAGCAAGGTTTATGCATTCGATGCCGCTGCCGGCAAGCTCTTATGGTCCTACGATCCCAAAGTACCGGGCGAATGGGGGGTGAACGCCTGCTGCGATGTCGTCAACCGCGGCGTGGCGGTGTGGAATGGCAAGGTGATGGTTGGAACGCTGGATGGCCGGCTGATCGCGCTTGATGCCGCGACGGGCAAGCCAGTGTGGGAAACTCTGACCATTGACCCCGCGCACCGCTACACCATCACGGGCGCGCCGCGCGTGGCCAAAGGACTGGTCTTCATTGGCAATGGCGGCGCGGAGATGGATGTGCGCGGCTACGTCTCCGCCTATGACGCCGAGACCGGGAAACTGGTTTGGCGCTTTTATACCGTGCCGGGCGATCCTTCCCAGCCCTTCGAGAATCCTGCCATGGAAAAAGCCGCCAAGACCTGGAAAGGCCAATGGTGGAAGCTCGGAGGCGGCGGCACGGTGTGGAACTCGATTGTGTATGACCCGGAGCTCGATCAGCTCTACATCGGAACCGGAAACCGCTCACCCTGGACGGCCAGAGACCGCGGCCCGGCCGGCAGTGACGACAGTCTCTACACCTGCTCGATTGTTGCCCTCAAGCCTGAAACTGGCCAATATCTCTGGCACTACCAGGAAGAAACCCCTGACGTTTGGGACTACGATGCCGATGAAGACATGATTCTGGCCGACCTTTCCATCGCCGGAAGCACGCGCAAAGTCCTGATGCAGGCCCCTAAGAATGGTTTCTTTTACGTACTTGACCGCACCAATGGCGCCTTGATCTCGGCCCAGCCCTTTACGCACGTCACCTGGGCCACAGGCATAGACATGAAGACCGGGCGGCCGACCGAAGCCGCCGATGCCCGCTATGCGACTAAGAATGGGCCTCCGATCGTTCCTGGTCCGCTGGGCGCGCACAGCTGGCAGCCCATGGCCTTCAGCCCGCTCACAGACCTGGCCTACATTCCGGTCAACGACGCCGGCTTCGAGTACAAGGCTGATGAAAACTTCAAACCGACCCACTTCGGCATGGACACGGGAACGGACGCCGTGGCCGCAGGAATGCCGCAGAACCCGCAGGTCAAGAAAGCGATCTTGAATTCCATCAAGGGCAAGCTGCTGGCCTGGGACCCAATTCAGCAGAAGCAGGCCTGGGCCATCGAGCGCCCCGGTCCCTGGAATGGCGGCGTTCTCGCGACCGCAGGCAATGTCGTATTCGAAGGCACGGCTGACGGACATTTCGAGGCCTACCGGGCTGACAATGGCCAAAAACTCTGGTCGTTTGATGCCCAGACCGGGGTAATCGCCGGGCCCATCAGTTACGCCGTCAACGGCGATCAATATATCGCGGTGCTGGCCGGCTGGGGCGGAGTTTTCCCATTGGTCACGGGTGAAGTCTCGTTCAAGTCCGGTCACGTTCGCAACGTGAGCCGCATGTTAGTCTTCAAATTAGGCGGCACTGCCAACCTGCCGCCGCTGCCCGAAATAGAACCGCCGGAGCTGAAGCCGCCGCCGTTGCATGCCGGCGCGGCCGAAATCCACCAGGGTGAGGCGCTGTTTCAGCAGTTCTGCTCGCGCTGCCACGGCGATGTTGCCATAAGCGGCGGGGTGCTGCCCGACCTGCGCTACTCGAGCACTCTGTGGAATGATCAGTGGTTCTATATTGTATTGGGGGGCATGCTGAAGTCCGACGGCATGGTCTCTTTCTCGAAAGATATTTCTCGCTCCGATGCCGCAGCCATCCGCTCGTACGTGATTTACCGCGCTCATCAGACCGCGGAGCAGAAAAAGGCAGGCGGAGCACAATGAACAAGGATACTCGAGGAGGTGCGTGTTGTTTCGTAGCGATGTAATTGGAAGTCTTTTGCGCCCTGCATATCTCAAGGACGCCCGGGACCAGCATGAAGCGAACCAGCTTTCCCAGGCCGAGTTCAAACAGGTGGAAGACCGTGCCGTCAACGAAGCCATTGATCTGCACCTCCGCACCGGGCTGGAAGTGCTCAGCGACGGCGAAATGCGCCGCTACGCCTTCTTCGGCCACTTGATTGACGCCGTGGAAGGCTTTGACAAGTTCGGAGGCTGGGCCATCCCCTTCCGCAACGACAAAGGGGAAGAGTTAGTGTTGCCGCGCCCCGTCGTGGTTTCCAGGCTGCGGCGCAAGCGTCCGATGTGCGCCGAGGAGTTCACTTATCTGCGCGCCCGTACCCCTCACCCGGCGAAGGTCACCATTATCAGCGCCCAGCAGGGCGCCGCTTACTATGACGGCAAGAAATCCATTGGCGCTTATCCCAAAATTGACGCTTACCTGGCCGATCTGGTGGATATTCTTCGCGATGAGGTTGCGGAGCTGATTCGGCTCGGCTGCACCTACATCCAGATTGATTCGCCGCAATACACGGCGCTGCTCGATCCGCGGCTGCGCGAGGGCTATCGCCAGCGCGGCAACGACCCCGACCGGTTGCTCGACCTTTCCATCGAAATGGATAACGCGGTGATTGGCGACCATCCCGGTGTTCTGTTTGGCTTGCACCTGTGTCGCGGCAACAACCAGAGCCGCTTCTATGCGGCCGGCGACTATGGCCCCATCACCAAGGTCTTCCAGAAGACCCGTTTTCAATGCTTCCTGCTGGAGTACGACGACGAACGCTCTGGCGGCTTTGAGCCGTTGCGGCAGGTGCCGGAAGATAGAGGCGTGGTTCTGGGCCTGGTCAGTTCCAAAAAAGCCCAACTCGAGAGCAAAGACGAACTCAAGCACCGCATTGACGAGGCTTCGAGATTCATAGCCATGGAGCGCCTGGCGCTTAGCCCACAGTGCGGATTCGCCTCCACCTGGGAGGGCAATCTGCTGACAGAAGCCGACCAGGAGGCCAAGCTGCGCCTGGTCGCGGAGACCGCTCAGGAGGTCTGGGGTAAGCGGGCCCCGGCGTATTCACGGGCCTGACTTGTGATGCAGTATTGCCTGCTCCGCCCGGTCTTGCCTCGGCTGGCCTCGAACTGGCCGACTATACCGCAGCAGAATATTCCGCGGCCGCCAGGAGGCATTCGGTCAATTTTTCGGGCATGGAAAAGAATGGCGAATGGCCGGAGTCGAGAGTAAAAACCTGGCGGCATCCTGCGGCGCGATGCATCTGCCGCTGAGTAGAGATCGTAATGGCGCGGTCCTGAAGGCACTCCACATAGAACCGCGGAACTCTCCCAGAATTCTCCGTGGTCACTCTCACCGCAGTCATGAAAGGCGCTGCCGCCTGCGGCACCAGCAGTGACTTGGCCCTTTCCACCTCCTCGGGGCCGCAATCTGCGTAAAAGGCCTCCCGCAGAACTTCGGGCTTGATGGTTGCGGAAGCCTTGTCGTCAGAGAAAACGAGATTGGGCATAACCAGCCCTTCACGATCCGGCTCCGCCCAATGCAATAGAGTCTGGCCGTCCTGCGGCAGGAATGCGCAGATGTAAACCAGGGAGCGAATCGCCTGCGGCCGCTCCTCAGCAACCTGGGAGATCACTATGCCGCCCATGCTGTGGCCGGCCAGAACTACCGGCTCACCCGCCTTGGCGATAACGCTCAACACACGCTCCACATAGGCCGGCAGGGTGACCTCACGCATGGGCGTGCAGTCTTTTCCATGGCCGGGCAGGTCGGGTGCATGGACGGTGTGGCCCTTTTGCTGGAGTAGAGCGCCGATTTTTTCCCAACACCAGCCGCCGTGCCAGGCTCCGTGAATCAAGACGAAAACGGCCATTGCCTGCCTCCTTTCCCTTCCTTCCGCTATCTGGGCCACTCCCATTTCTCATAACGGCGGCGCAGTTCAGTTTTCAGGAGCTTGCCGGTGGAAGTGTGGGGCAATTCCTCCACCAAGATAAATGCATCCGGCAGCTGCCACTTGGCAAATTTCGAACTGAGGAACCGGCGCAACTCTTCCGCCTCGGGCTTGGCGTCTTCGCGAGGAACAATCACGGCAATCGGCCGTTCTTGCCACTTCGGATGCGGCACCGCAATCACCGCTGCCTCGCGCACGCCGGGGTGAGCCATCAGCGCGTTCTCCAGGTCCAGCGAGCTGATCCATTCCCCGCCGGATTTAATCAGGTCCTTGGTGCGGTCCACAATTTTCAGATAGCCGTGCTCATCGAGCGTGCCCACGTCCCCCGTGCGGAACCAGCCGTCGTCGGTCCATTTGCCTTTTTCTTCCGGCAGATTGTAGTAACTGGCGGCAACCCAGGGGCCGCGGAGCTGCACCTCGCCCATGGTCTGGCTGTCGCGCGCAACTTCGCCTTCGCCGCCGACCACCCTCACCTCAACCCAGGGAACCGGAATTCCCGCCTTATCGAGCATGGCGTGACGTTCTTCCTGCGGCCACTCGCGCATGTAAGCTTTCAGCTGATTGGTAGTGGCTTCGGGGCTGCTCTCGGTAAGCCCCCACCCCTGCTGCAGGCGAATCTGGTTCTGCTCCAGCTTGCGCAGCAGCGCCCGCGGGGGCGCGGCCCCGCCGATCAGTACGCGCATGGGATGTAACTTCCAGCGGCCGCCGCTCTTCTCCACCGCGTCCATCACCGTGAGCCAGATGGTGGGAACACCGGCGGCTACGGTGACGTTTTCTCTCTGCAAAAGATCGAGAAGGCTTTCGGCATCAAGGTAGGGCCCGGGCAGAACCAGCCTGCAGCCGGTCATGGCCGCGGCAAAGGGCATTCCCCAGCCGCAAACATGAAACATGGAAACCACGGGCAGAAGCACGTCATTGTGGCAAATGCCAAAGTTGTCCGCCGTAGTGAGCAGCATGGTATGCAGCGAGATGGAGCGGTGGCTGTACGCAACTCCTTTGGGAACGCCAGTCGTACCCGAGGTATAGCAGAGGAATGCAGCCTCGTTCTCATCCAGCTGCGGATAGCGAAAATCGCCCTTCGCGCTCTCGAGGAAATCTTCGTAGTCCTCGTAACCGTGAGACGTGCCGCCGCAAAGCGGAACCACCAGCACGCGTTCGAATTTCACCGCCTCGCGTATCTTCTCGTAGACAGTCAGAAGGATATCGTCCACGATGAGAAAACGCGCGCCGCCGTGATTGGCAATATAAGCAATCTCGGCCGGCGCCAGGCGCAGATTCAGGGGGTGGGCCACTCCGCCGGCTGCTGGAATTCCGAAGTACGCCTCCATGTGGGCATAGTGGTTCCACATCAGGGTGGCCACGCGGTCGCCGCGCCTCAGACCCGCCTTCTGCAAAGCCTCCGCCAGCGCTCGGGAACGGCGATAGAAGTCAGCGAAGGGATAACGGTGCAGAGAACGATCGGGCTTGCGGGAAAGAATTTGCGACTCCGGAAACAGCTTACCCGCGCGCTCCAGCATGTGGAGCAAAGTGAGCGGATAGTCCATCATGGTGCCGTGCACGTTGGCCTCATTCCCCGGGCGCGCGATGCTAACACAATTTCTGCTGGCGAATTCTCGGTGAGTGCGGATTGGCTCAATGTCAATCGCCGGCCCAGGGACAGGTGGCGTTGGCGAATTGCGTGCGGCCGTGCAGCAGATGATAGATGTAGGCGCCGAGACAGAACCTGGCGCCCAGCAAGGCCGCGAATGCCATCACCAGCATCGCCTCAAACACATACGCGGCCGCCTGCCAATGCCAGGAAAGCGCAAGCCCGGCCAGCAACATGAAGGTCGCTGCCATGCCCTGGGCGAAACGCCGGGGCGCCGGCGCCGGACTCAGCGGCAGGAAACCACGCTGCCGACCAATCAGGCGGTCGAAGAGGCGCTCGAAGGGATTCCAGCGCGGTAATGCGGCATTCCAGACCAGCACGGCTGCGAGCGCAAAGAAGAGTGTCCGGGACTGCAGAATGATTGCGATCAGCATGAGCGGCCCGACAATCCATGGCTGAAACAGCAATGCGTGGAAGTGGGAGCGCAGCGCTGGCGGCGCTTCGGTGGAAAATCCCTGCTGCTGCATGAATCTGCTTATAGAACCGCCGCTCACAACCCGCCTCCTCTCTTGGGCGCCTGCCCGGACTTCACGCGCAAGCGCGCCTGTTTTCCCCTTGCAAATTATAACGTGCGTTCGCTAAAGTTCTAGCGCTGCGAGGGGAGCCGAATTCTGCGCGCCGGATGGCTCGACACTACGGCGCAGGGCCATCACCAGCCAACATGCCTACGGTCGCTTGCCTGGACAAAATCGAAATCGCCGGCGCCCGCCAGGTCGAAAAGCTCCAGGAAGCCAAGCTGGGCAAGCAACTCGATTATTTGTTTGCCCGCTCGCTTTTCTACCAGGAAAAGTTCACCGCAGCCAAACTTCGGCGCAAGGATTATCGCCGCCTGCGTGACCTGCAGCGTTTTCCGTTCACCACCAAGGAAGAACTGCGGGAGAGCCAGGAGGCTTGCCCGCCGCTGGGGAAGCACATAGCCGCCAGGCTCGACGACGTCATTCGCGTACACAGCTCGACCGGCACCACCGGCAAGCCCAGCTTCGTCGGCATTACGCGCCGCGATGCCAGGATCTGGACTCGGATTACTGCACGCTCGTTCTATACGCAGGGCCTGCGCAAACCCGACATCGTGATACACGCGGCAGGGCTGACGATGTTCGTGGGCGGCCTCAACGCCAAAGATGCCATCGAATCGGTGGGCGCGATGTTTGTGCCCATCGGCACCGGGGCCTCAGAAAAGGCGCTGGCGGCCATCCAGACTTTGAAGGCTTCCGCCATACATTGCACGCCGTCTTACGCAATTTACTTTGCCGATTGGATTCGACGGGAAGCGCGGCTTGATCCAAAGGATCTGGGGTTGAAGAAGCTGTTCTGTGGCGCCGAGCCGGGAGCAGGCATTCCCGCCATCCGGGCCAGGATGCAGGCAGATTGGGGCGCGCGCGTCACCGAGGGCCTGGGTAATGCCGATATGGCGCCCATTATTTTCAGCGAGTGCCCGGACCAGTCGGGCATGCACTTCAACAGCCCGGATTACGTGCTGGCCGAAGTCATTGATCCGGAGACCGGGGAGAGCCTGCCGATTGAATCGGGGGTCGCAGGTGAGTTAGTGTACACAAGCCTCGAACGCGAGTGCGTGCCGCTGTTGCGCTTTTGCACCCGTGACCGGGTAGAAGTGTTGGAGACTTCGTGCTGCTGCGGCCGAAAGACTTTCAAGCTGCGCTGCGTCGGCCGCACAGACGACATGCTGATCGTGCTGGGCGTGAACATATTTCCCTCGGCGGTCAAGGATGTGGTTTCCAGTTTTCACCCCCGCACCACGGGCGAGATTCAGATTGTTCTGGAGGCGCCGGGCCCGAAGGTAGCTCCGCCGTTGAAGATCGTGGCCGAGCGAAATGATGCAGACACTTCGCTGACTTTGAAATCCGCCATCGAAGCCAGGATCAAAGCGGTGCTCTCGGTGCCGGCATCAGTCGAGTTGGTTTCGGCCGGAAGCTTGCCCCGTTACGAGATGAAGGGGCAGTTGGTGAAGAGAAACTACTGATGGCCGCGCTGGTGATTGGTGATTGGTAATGGGCAATTGAAGAGCGGCAATTTATGATCACATTCCCGACCAGGCCGGAACACCAGGCTGTTGATCCTGCGCGCGCCGCCATTCTCGTGGTTGACATGCAGAATGCTTTTGCCTCGAAGGGTGGGATGTTTGATCTCTCAGGTATTGACATCGGCGGAGCGCGGCAAGTGATCACGATACTGCGCGAGGTTCTGGATGCGGCCCGTAGTGCGCGAATCCAGGTGGTCTATCTGCAGATGGGCTATGACGCGAAGCTCACCACCAGCGGCGGACCGGAGTCACCCAACTGGCAGAAGGAGCTGGCGCTCTTACTCATGCGGCGCCGCCCGGAGCTGAAAGGCAAGGTGCTCACCCAAGGCCAGTGGGATTGGGAAGTGGTGGAAGAACTGGGGCCGCACCCGGAGGATCTGGTGGTAAACAAGACGCGGTACAGCGGCTTCTATGGCACGCCCCTCGATTCCATACTGCGCACGCGTGGAATCCGCACGCTATTTTTTGCCGGCATTGCCACCAATGTCTGCGTGGAATCCACTCTGCGCGACGCGTTTTTTCTGGACTATTGGCCCATTCTGCTTACCGATGCCACCATGCAAGCCGGACCACCGATCCTGCAGCAGGCAACGGTGCTGAATGTCGAAAACTATCTGGGTTGGACGCTCAGTTCTTCTGAGTTTCTGCAGGCAGTAAGTGAGCACTCGCCGCGAGGGGCTTATGTATAGCGTGGATGTAGACGTCGGCGGCACGCTGACCGACGGCCTTTTCAGCGACGGCGAGCGCATCATCTGCGCCAAGGTGGATTCCACGCCGCACGACCTTACGGTCTGTCTGTTCGATTGCCTGACGCAGGGGGCGAGCCAGCTCGGGTTCGCCGACCTCGCCGCCTTCCTTGAGCAGGTCGAATTACTGCGCTGGTCCACCACGATTACCTCGAACGTGCTGGCGGAGCTCCGCGGCCCGCGCATCGGCCTCATCGTGAGCAAGGGCCATGAGCGCGATCTGTACGGCCGCCAGGAGACCAGCGCCATCTTGAACAAAGTGGTGGAAGAAACCAGCGTCGTCGGCATCGAGGGCTTCCACAGCCCCGAAATTCTCGGCGCTGTGCGCTCTCTCCTTGAAGGAGGGGTACGGCGAATCTGCATCAGCCTGCAGGGAGCGCATCAGAACTCCGAAAACGAGCAACACATCAAGCGCGCGATTGACGAGCAGTATCCCGATCATTTTCTTGGCTCGGTGCCGGTGCTGACGGGCAGCGACATCTGCCAGAACACCGACGACATGACGCGAACCTACTACGCGGTGATTAACGCGTACACTCACAGCGCGCTGGCAGCAACCCTGTTCAAGGCCGAAGATGAGCTGCGTTACGCGCACGGATATACGCGCCCGTTCCTGATCAGCCACATCAACGGCGGCGTGGCCGGGGTCTCCAAGACCCGCGCCATAGACACGATGGAATCGGGGCCTATCCTGGGCGCCTATGGTGCAAGTTACCTCGCCCGCAGTTACGGGCTGCAGCGCGTGATCGCCGTAGATATCGGCGGCACCACGGCCAAAATGGCCGTCATTCATGACGGTGAACCGGTGTACACCCAGACCAGCGATCTTTTCGGCATTCCCGTTCGCGTCGGCCTGCCTTATCTCCGTTCGATTGCGCTCGGCGGGGGCAGCGTGGTCAGCCTGCGCGGCAAGGAAGTTCGCCTGGGGCCGGAGAGCGTTGGCTCGTTTCCTGGTCCGGTGTGCTACATGCTCGGCGGAGAAGAACCGACGCTCACGGATGCCTTTGTAACCGCTGGACTGATTGACCCCGAGTATTTTCTTGGCGGCACCAAGGCTCTGGACCTCGGCGCCGCGCGCGAAGCGCTCGAGAAGAAGGTTGCCGCGCCGCTTGAAATGTCGGTCGCGCAGTCCTGCGGCGCCATCATTGACCGCGGCTTTGACATGGTTGCCAATATGATCGCGGTGGCGGGACGCGAACTCAAGCTTGACCTCTCGGACCACGTCCTGTTCGCTTATGGCGGCAATGGCGGCTTATTTGCATGTGGCGTGGCGGAACGTGCCAACCTGAGAAATGTATTTCTGTTCGGCCTGGGGCCGGTTTTCAGCGCCCTGGGCTCATCGGTTTCTGATATCAGCCACGTTTACGAGCGGTTGTTTCATCTCATGCTAAGCAGCGGCGCCAAGACTGAGCCGCTCAACCGTCTGATCGAAGAGCTGCGCAATACCGGCATACGCGATCTGCTGGGCGAAGGAATTCGCCCTGAGGGCGCTGAGTGCTCCATCGAGCTGGAACTCTCGCAGCCGGGAGGTGCCAGCCTGCTGGTGAAATGCCCGCAACTTCATTTTGCCAGCCTGGATGACTTGCGCCGCCAGCTCGGGCCTGGCTCTCCCGCAGGGGAACTCACGCTCGACCTTGTCCGTGTGAAGATTCGGAAGGCGATCTCGAAGCCCGCCCTCGTCATGAGGGAACTGGCGACTGCGGATGCTTCAGCGGCGCTTCTGGGCAAACGCAAGCTAAGTTACGGCGGCCCGGAGATCGAAGCCTCGCTCTACAAGTGGGAATCGCTCCAGCCTGGCAATAAACTCCAGGGCGCGGCGATTCTGGAATCCGCCAACAGTACCTACTTCGTTCCTCGAGGCTGGGCGCTGCAGATGGACCAATATGGCAACGCGCAGCTGCGCGCCGCCGGTCCCCTCGAAACCTCCAGCCCATTGCAGGAGAGCCATGCCAGGCAACGGTAATAATCAATCCGGACGGCGCATCCGCGTCACCGAGTATCTCGATCTCGATCTCGACCGCGAACGGTGGATGTGCAATCGCTGCAACCGTGACCTTGGGCCGGCGAGAGAGAACTACAAGAAGGGCTGCCTGCTCTACGACCGCGATCCCCGCGAGATTCATGTGCCCATCGTGCAGGGGGCTTACAGCTTTGCTCCCGACCCTCTCTGGGTGCGAATTGTTGAGTTTTACTGCCCCGGCTGCGGGGTGCAGATGGAGACGGAATACCTTCCACCCGGCCATCCCATCACCCACGACATTGAAATCGACATCGACGCCCTGAAATCGCGGCTGACAAATGGCGAGTTGGCGATCAAAGACCGGCGGCTAGAGGTTGTGGGATGAACTCGATTGATATTGACGTCGGCGGAACCTTCACCGATATGGTGCTGAACTATAACGACCAGACGGTGATCCGCAAAGTTCCGACTACGCCCTACGACCTCTCGGTCTGTTTTTCCAGCGTGATTCAAGAAGGCGCCCAGGCGCTGGGCCTGCGCATGGAGAACCTGCTGCCCTCAATTGACATGATTCGCTACTCGACCACGATTGCGCTCAACCGCCTGATCGAGCGCAAGGGCCCGCGGCTGGGGCTGATTGCCACGGAGGGCCATGAAGATACAACTCTGATTGGCCGCGGTGCGCAGTGGATTGACGGCACGCGCGTGCAGGAGCGCCGTAATCTCAGCGTGCAGCACAAGCCCGAGCCCATCATTCCCCGCGAGCTGATTGTGGGGGTGAAAGAGCGCATTGACTCTGGCGGGCGCGTGATTCGGCCGCTCGATGAAAACGACGTGAGAGAGAAGGTCCGTTACCTGGTGAACAAGGGAGCGCGCGCCTTTGTGGTCGCGTTGCTCTGGGGATTTCTGAATCCGGTCCACGAAAAGAAGGTCAAGGAGATCATCCGCAGCGAATACAAGGAATTTCACATCGGCTACATGCCGGTAGTGCTGGCCGGGCAGGTGGTAGGCAAACTCGGCGAGTACGAGCGCACCATGGCCGCGATTCTTGATGCCTACCTGCAACGCTCTATGCAAATCGAGCTCTCGACCTGCTGGGACAAGCTGCGGGAACGCGGCTACAAGCGTTCACTTTCCATGATCCAGAGCTCGGGCGGCATCGCCGAAGTGTTCAAGACCGCGGCCAGCCGCACCTTCAACAGCGGCCCGGTCTCGGGGCTTATGGGCGCGCACTACGTCGCCAAGGCGATGGGCGTACATAACGTTGTGATGGCTGACATGGGCGGCACCAGCTTCGACGTCGGATTGGTAGTGAAAGACAGCGTGCGCAGCTACGACTTCCGCCCGGTGATTGACCGCTGGATGGTCGGCATCACCATGATCAAGACCATGTCCATTGGCGCCGGCGGCGGCTCCATCGCCTGGATCAACAAGCTGCTGCAGAATCAGCTTCAGGTCGGGCCGCGCAGTGCGGGATCCATGCCGGGCCCGGTGTGCTTCAACCGCGGCGGAACCGAACCTACGGTCACCGACGCCGACGTGGTCCTCGGCTACATCAATCCTGAATTTTATTTTGGCGGAAAGTTGATTCTGAATAAGGAAAAAGCCGTTCAATCCATTCGCGACAAGATCGCCAGGCCGCTCGGGCTGGAAGTGGCCCAAGCCGCCGCCATCATTCGCAAGATCGTGGATGGCAACATGTCTTCCGCCATCATGAAAGAAGTTCACCTGCGCGGCTACAGCCCCGAGGAATTCATTCTGTTCGCCGCCGGCGGCGCCGGCGCCACGCACGTGGAAGGCTTCCGCGCGGATATCCCGAAGGCCGTAATTTTCCCTTTCTCGCCCGTCTTCTGCGCCTACGGCTCCTCCACCATGGACATCATGCACGTCTACGAACACTCCAAAAAGCTCACCCTGATGGAGCCGGTCACGCATGCTCTCACCAACGACTTCGAAAGCTTCAATCACACCGTAAACATGCTTGCGGAAGACGCGCGCAAGGACCTTGCGGGTGAAGGGCTGGACCCGGCGCACGCCAGCCTCGTCCTCGAGCTAGACATGTTGTACGGCGGGCAGTTTCACGTGAAGCGCACCCTTTCACCGCTTCTTTACATTCGCAACCAGGGTGACGTGAGGGCCATCTGCGACGCGTTCGAGAAAGAATTCAGCGAGGCCTTCAGCCCCTTCGTGGTCAATCCCGATGGCGGCGTGTTTGTGGATAGTTTTGTGCTCAAGGCGATCGTACCGACGAAGAAAGTGACCTTGCAAAAGATGCCTCTGGAACCTAGCAAGGCCGATGCCGCCTTGAAGGGCACGCGCCCGGTGTACTGGCCCGACAAGAAAGATTTCAGCAGCACCAACATTTACGGTTTTGACCGGCTGCGGCCCGGCAATGTCATTCCCGGCCCGGCGGTGGTCGAAGGCGAATACACCACACTGGTAGTTCCCTTCCCCTTGCGCTTTTCCATTGACGAACACGGCCTGGGGATTCTGGAGTAGGAGCTTCTATGCCCATACCAACGCTGGAAGAAAAGCTCGACTGGCTGAAACCCGCGCCCGCCACGGAGTTCGAGCAGGAGTGCGCCAAAACCATCCGTCCCGGCGATTATGAAATTGGAGTGCAGATCACCAACGACATTCTCGACGAAGCCATGGAAATTTTCGTGCGCTCGTCGCGCAGCTATTTCGGCGTCTCGGGCGACTCAATGGTCGCCATCTTCACCGCCGGCGGCGATCTGATCAATGGCTCCTGCGGGACCTATCTTCACGCCATTATTCAGCCCATCATCATCAAGTTCATATTGAAGTATTACAAAGAAAATCCCGGCATTCACGACGGCGATATTTTCTATACCAATGACGCACTTTACGGCGGCATTCACAATCCCGACCAGGTTGCAATCATGCCGGTGTTTCACAATGGCCGGCTGATCGCCTGGGCCACTGCGGCCTTGCACACCACGGAAACCGGCGCCACAGAACCCGGGGGAATGCCGGTCACCGCCAAGTCGCGCTTCGAAGAGGGCTTGAACATGCCTCCCATCAAGATCGGAGAAAACTTCAAGCTGCGGAACGATTTTGTGGAGTTCTATTCGGTGTATGGGCTGCGCGCCCCGGCCATGTTCATTTCCGATCTGAGGGCGCGCTGCACCACTGCTGACCGGGTAAGGGTTCGCCTGCTCGAACAGGTGGAAAAGCGCGGCGTGGAGTTCATTGTTGGTTTGATGCGCAGGATGATCGAAGTAGCCCGGGCGGGGGCGATCGAAAAGGTGAAGCGCCTGCCCGACGGCAAGTTTCGCAGCGTAGTTTTCAATGACGCGCTGGGCTGGACCCCGGCCCTGGTCCGGGCCTGCTTTCTGACGGTGATCAAAGAAGGAGATCACCTGACGTTCGACTTCACCGGCACATCGCCGGAAACGCCGTCATCTTACAATGTGCATCCGCAGGCGGTGGTGGGCCACATCGCCAACTTCATGTACGAGTACTTCTTTCATGATTTACCGATCTGCAGCTCGACCTTCGCGCCCATTGACTTCATTTTTCCCGAAGGGACGCTGCTTTTTCCCGATAAGCGCGCTGCCACGAGCTGCTGTGTGTACATCGGGATGCAGACGCGCTGCGCCACCCACAACTGCTTTGCCAAAATGCTGTTTTCCACGCGCGAGGGCTGGGCACAGGTGGCTTCTGCGCCGGGCAGCCAGCATACCGCGCAGATTTGCGCCGGCCATTCGCAATGGAACCTGGCGGTTTCTGACGTTCTTTCGTTTTCGCTGAACACGCAGGGCCAGGGCGGCCGCGCCGCCCACGATGGCATGGATGCTTACGGCTTTGCCTGGTGCGCTTTCGGCCGCGCCCCCGATTGTGAGCAGGTGGAAAGCGAGTTGCCTCTTACCGTGACGCTTTCGCAACACTGGAAAGACTCCTCCGGGCCCGGCCTGAATCGCGGCGGCGCGGGCGCGGTGCAGCAGTGGATGATCCACAAGGTTCCCGCCCTGCTTTCGATGTGCATGGGGAATGGCAGCAAGGTTCCGCTCGGCCAGCCGCTGTTCGGTGGCTACGCTTCGGCTCCCATTCCCGGCATCAGCATCAAGAAAGCGGACCTGCTCAAGCGCATGCAGGCCGGCGACCCGCAACTCACGCTGAACCACCGCGAGATGCTCGAAACACGCGACATCCAAGGAGACTGGAAGCTCGAGTTGATTGCGCGCGCTCCAGATCTGTTTGGCGAAGGCGATCTTCTTTTCGGTTTCAGCGGCGGCGGGCCGGGTTATGGCGATGCGCTGGAACGGCAGCCCGAACGGGTGGTCGAGGATGTCAAGAAAAACATCGTTTCGGAATGGACGGCGAGAAATATCTACCGCGTTGCCTTTGATTCCGAAGGCAGGAAAGTGGACAGTTTCCGCACAGAAGAAATGCGCGCTGCCGAGCGCCAGGCCCGACTGAAGCGCGGCAAGCCGTATGAGGAATTCGTCGCGGAATGGAGCCAGCAGTCTCCGCCGCAGGAAATTCTGCAATGGTATGGGTCGTGGCCAGACGCGAAGGCCACGGCACCCATCTTTCGGCCGTAAGGCAATGGCAGAGCAAATCACTCCCCGCCGAATGCTCAAAGCCTGGCTGCGGGGAGAGGCTTTGCCCAGGCCGCTGCTTCTGCCAACTTTGTTTTCCCTTGGAGCCAGGCTGGAGAACCTTCCGCTGCGAAGCTTTCATTCCAATCCGACTAAAATCGCCAGCGCCCTGCGCCAGATTCGCGCCGTGCTGAAAGTGGATGGCGTGGCGGCATACTTCGATCCTTACATGGAAGCCGAAGCTCTGGGTTGTGTACGAGAATGGAGAAACGACGGTTCGAGCGTGCCATGTTGGCCTGAGGGCACCTCGGCTGATGATTTGCGCGCCAAGCTAACCTCGTTGGGGGGTCTCGCAGAGAAGGGTCCACTGCGCCACGCCTGCGACGTGCTGCAGCGCGCCAAGGCCATGCTGAAGGACGAGCCCGCCCTTATGGTTCGAGTGAGCGGCCCCTTTGAGCTGGCCCGACAACTTGTCAGTGGAGCGGTTGCTGATGAGAGGGTCGAGTTTGCCGCCGAAATTTGCGCCTCTACGGTAAAGACCCTGGCTGAAGCGGGCGCCGACGTGATTTTGATCGCCGAAGAACTACCCGCGAAGCTTTCCGCGGAACGCTGCGCCTGGTGGGCGTCGCTTCTGGCCCCCGCTATCAATGTCGCCCGCTTTTATCAGGCTATGCCGGTTCTGCTGTTGGGCGGCACCGAGGTCAGCGTGGAAGCAAATCTTGCGGTTGTTTTTGAACGCTCGTGGGATTGCGTCCTTTGCCTGGAAACGACTAAGGCCGCATTTCTTCACAAACTCCTGTCGCAGACCGGGGGGAATCACATCGGACTGAGCCTCCCAACGGAGTTGTTTGGGGGCGACAGCAGTTTTCTGGCTCTGCGGGAGCCTGTATTTGAGGCAGCTTCTGGCCGCAAGGTGACGATGTTTGCCTCCGCCGGCGACATCCCGCCGAACACCGATATGAAGCAGCTTGCGGCAACGCTGAATGAGATGCGTGAAGCTTTTGCCCAGGCGGCTTCACGCGGCTGAAGCTTGATGTCATAGCGATTTGAAGAATAGAATCCGGGGCGAACGTACGACTGATATGCCGACTGAAACACTTATCGCTGAGCACTCACATCTGACTTCCCGCTACGACCGGCGGCTGGCCGAGATTCTGGACCACGCCACCGGCATTTTCTGCGAAAAAGGATACGAGGGCGCTTCCATGCGCGACCTTTCACGAGTAAGCGGAATGTCGCTGGCCGGTCTTTATTACTATTTCGAGTCGAAGGAAGAGTTGCTCTACCTTGTGCAGAAGGACTTGTTTTCGACCGTGATGGAACTTTTGGATGAGCGCCTGGAGGGGGTTTGGGAGCCGGAGGCGCGCGTGCGCGCCTTCATTCTCAACCACGTGGAGTTCTTTCTGTCGAAACCGAAAGCGATGAAGGTTCTCTCCCACGAAGATGACGTTCTGCGAGACGAGCTGGGGGCAGAGATCGCGGTTCTGAAGCGCAAGTACTATCGCTGTTGCGCCGACCTCATCGAAGCCCTCAAGCTTGAGAAGAAGCTGGAGTTCAATTCTCGCGCCGCCATCTTGAGCCTGTTCGGCATAATCAACTGGCTGCACACGTGGTACAACCCGCACGTGGATGGCGCGCCGCCACTTCTAGCCAAGGAGATCAGCGACATTTTTCTGGGCGGGATTTATGCCCCGGCAAGAAGCAAAGCGTAGGTTTGGCGGCTGTGCAACGCCGGAGCGAGTCTTAGCTTACGGCGTCTTAGTTAAATTCCCGGACAAGGAAACTCCGGACTGTGATCACTGACTGCCACGTACACATCGCGCCGCTGGACATGTTTCATCCCCACGCGCTCGCACTGCTCAAGCGTAACCGGCCGAATTTCGACCAGATTGTGGAATATTGCCGCACTCCTGCCGCTTTCCTGAAGCACCTTGACGCTGCCGGCGTGGACCGCGCGGTCCTCATTAACTATGTCGCCCCCGAAGTGATCGGCTTTACCGGGGGCGTCAACCAGTACATCGCCAGTTACACAGAGCACGATCCCAAGCGGCTGATCTCGTGCGGGGGGCTGCATCCCAGGCACACGGACAACATTCTCGCCGACGTAGAGCAGATTCTGCGGCTCAAGATCCGCATGATCAAGATTCATCCACCGCATCAACTGCTGTTTCCCAACGATTACCTAAACGGGGTAAAGGAACTGGAGATGATTTATCGCGCCGCCGAAGCCAATGGCATTCCGGTTATGTTTCACACCGGAACGTCAATTTTTCCCGGCGCCCGAAACCGCTATGGCGATCCCATCTACGTGGATGATGTGGCTGTGGATTTCCCGAAAATGAAGATTTTGCTCGCGCATGGCGGCAGGCCGCTGTGGATGAATACGGCGTTCTTTTTGCTGCGCCGCCATCCCAACGTCTTCCTGGATATCAGCGGCATTCCGCCCAAGACTCTGCTGAAATATTTTCCTCGTCTGGAAGAGATTGCCCACAAAACGCTTTTCGGCACTGACTGGCCCGGTCCGGGAGTTCCGGACATAAAGCAGAATCTGGATGATTTCCGGGCGCTGCCACTGCCGGAAGCGACCAGGCAGCAGATTCTCAGCAAGACAGCCCTGAGCATCTGGCCAGACTGAGGGGCTTCTCTAGACGTTTTCCACCAGCACGGCAATTCCCTGCCCGCCGCCGATACATGCTGAGGCAATGCCATAACGCGTGGCCGAGCGTTTCAGCTCGCGGGCCACGGTGACGGCCAGACGGACGCCGGTGGCGGCCAAAGGATGCCCAACTGCGATCGCTCCGCCGTTGACATTCAGCTTGGCGTGGTCGAGTTCCAATTCCCGCTCGCAAGCCAGTGTCTGCGCGGCGAAGGCTTCGTTGATCTCCACCCGATCAATCTGGCCCAGCTTTAGGCCTGTGGCCTCGAGCACGGCTCGAATCGCCGGCACCGGGCCAATGCCCATGATCTCGGGAGGAACGCCCACGGCCGCGCCGGCCACAATTTTGGCCAGCGGTTTTCTGCCCCATTGGCGCACAAAGTCTCCCGAGGCCACCAGAGTAGCCGCGGCTCCATCCACAATGGCAGAGCTGTTGCCCGCAGTCTGCACGCCCCCGAAAACTGGCGGCAGCTTGGCCAATACCTCGAGTGGCGAAGGCCGGATATGACTGTCCTGAGCGAACGATTCCACTTTGCGTGGAAGCTGAATTCCACGCGGCTTATAACCTGCCAGCTCGAACTTCTCGGTGGTCAGCGGCGTAGTCTCGCCGCTCAAGAAGCAACTCTGCTGGGCTGCAACGGCGCGGGCAAAGCTATCGGCAGCGAACTGGTCAGCCTCCTCGCGTGAGATCTTGTATTTCCTGGCGAGGGTCTCGGCGGTTTGCCCCATGGAAGCGTTGGGGCAGGTATCCATGAGGGCCTCCCACAGGAAATCCTTGAATTCAACCTGGCCCATGCGAAAACCGCCGCGGTGGGTATAGGCGGCAATCGGATTGCGAGACATGGATTCAGCGCCCACCACCAGGGCAAGATCTGCCTTGCGCAGCTTGATTGCGTCGCCCGCCTGCAGGATGGCTTCCATCCCTGTGCCGCAGACGCGCTGCACCAGATGCGCCGGTGTTTCGACGGGAACTCCTGAATATAAACCAATGTGCCGTGGCAGCACATAGGCGTCAAAGCTGGCCTGCGCCACGCTGCCGGCGACCACGAGGCCGGTCCGCTCGGGCTCGACTCCGGAGCGCGCAAATACCTCCCGCGCGACTTTGATTCCCAGGTCAATCGGCGAGACCAGACCCAACACGGTGTTGTAATCGGCAAACGGCGTCCGCACACCATCCAGCAGCCAGACGTCGTCATACTCCGAGAGCAGGCCCTTTGGCCGGGTCATGGCATAATTCCTTTCGGAAATTGGATGCGGCAGCTTTTGCGACGATGCATATCACGCCTGCGGAAGGGTTTCGACCGCATTCGAGCTCTGTTTCGCCGCGACCGGGACCCTTTGCGCGTGCAACTCGCTCTTCGGCATCCCGTAGCGGGCGCGGTGCTTGGTCCCCCAGGCAGACATCAGCTTGAGAATCGGCTTCAGGCTTTCGCCGTGCTTGGTGAGAGAATATTCCACCTTGGGCGGCACCTGCGCGTACACGCGGCGATGGATGATGCCATCCCTTTCCAGCTCCCGCAGATGCTGGGTCAGCATCTTCTTGGTTAAACCCGGGATCAGCTTTTGCAGTTCGCCGAACCTCAGGGTGCGCCCCTCCAGGTAAAACAGGATCAGCGGCTTCCATTTGCCGCCGATGATGTCGGCCGTCAATTTGACCGGGCAATAATACTCTTGCATGGCAAAGCCTCCCGGATACCAGGTTACGTCATGGTTCCTACTACCAATTAAGATACTTTAGTCTAGAATTGAAACTCAAGCCGAAATTGCTGCGTGCTTGAGTGCCGCCATGGGGCAGGTCTCGCCAAAGCCGTCATCTCATTTGCCCGAGGCGCCCTGGGCGATTTCAATTCGGAAAGAGAAAACATGAGCAAGCACCGGCCCGTGGTCATTTATGGCGCCAGCGGCTTCTCCGGCCGGCTGGTGGCCGAGTTTCTTCGCGAGTACAACGTACCCTTTGTCGCCCTGGGAAGAAACCGCGCCAGGATGGAAGAGGTGCTCGACCGCGTGCCGGGGATCGAGACCGCCGACTACGAGATCGCTGAAACCCCTGGGTCAGTCGAGGAGCTGGTCAAGATATTTTCCGGCGCCCGCGTGGTCTGCAACACCGTGGGGCCATTTATCTACCATGGCCCACGCGTCATTGAGGCGGCTTACCAGGCGGGCTGCCATTACCTCGATATTGGCGGGGAGCAAGCGTGGCTGCGCGAGGTCTGGGAGAAATGGGGCTGCAAGTTTGCGCAAAAGGGATTGCTGGCCGCGCCGGCGACGGCGTTCATGTCTGCCGTCAGCGATGCTGCGGCGCGCCTTTGCCTGGAGCACGGCAAGATTGACAGTCTTGAGATTCTCACCATGTTCAACGGCATTCCTACCTTTGGCTCGACCCAGACGATTTTCGCCGTGATCCAAACCGATGCTTTTTACCTGGCACAAAATCAATTCAAGCTATGGCCGCGCGCCACATCCTATGATGTGGTGGTGCCCGGGTATCTGCAGCCGCAGTTGGCGCTCGCCTGGGGCGGGTTTCCGCACCCCGTGTGGTTTAAGAACCATCCGCAGATCGCCAATGTGAAGTCCGTGGGTGGACTGCTCGACCGCCAGATCATGACCGGCGTGGCGGCGACGGAAAAGATGTTCGAAGAGCAGATTCGCCCCCTGCCCAAGGCGGAACAGGAAAAGAAGCTGGCGGAGATGGCGAATGCGGTGCAGGGAGGGACGCCTCCGCGGGAAAATGCCCGCGAGCAGCGCACCATTGACGTCGTGCTGGGCCGGGGCTCGACGGATTTTGTTCAGTGCACCGTCTTCGGCACCTGCTGCTACCGGCAGACAGGCCTGATTCAGGCCTTCGCCGCGCATCATTTGTCTCTGGCCGCGCCTCGCAAGCTTGGCTTTGCTTCGGCCGCAGAAGCTTTCGGTCACCGGGAATTACTGCAGACCTTAGAGGACCACGGCCTCTCCAAGGCCAGAATTTCGTCGTGAACCGTGAAGTCATCTGAGAATCGAGAACCGGCATGTGGAAACCAAGCTTTTAGCTTTTAGCTTTTAGCTTTTAGCTTTTAGCTTGGCTTTTAACGTGACCATCGATTGCCGGGAACGCAAGCTGATGCGGGCGATTGATTATTTCGACAAGGGCGCCGAAGCGAATCCCGACCGAATCGCGATCGTAGACGGCCGCGTTCGCCATTCCTATCGCGAGATGCAGGAAATTACGCAACGCATCGCCCGCGCGATGTGGGCGGGCGGCCTGCTGGGAGAAGAAACCGCTGCCATCTATTCCCACAACGACGCGCGCGTGCTGTTCTGCATGCTGGGCATTATGCGCGCCGGCGCCGTCTGGGTCCCCATCAACTACCGCAACGCTCTCGAGGCCAACGCCGAGTACATGAATTATGTGGAGACGGCGTGGCTTTTCTATCACAGCATGTTTCGGGAAAGCGTGCAGCAGCTGAAGCTCTGCGTGCCTTCCTTGCGGCATGTCATTTGTATTGACTGCGATGATGGTGATCATCCTTCGCTCGAGCGCTTCATGTCCCGCGCCAGTGGAGCAGGCGACCCCGCCTGGGCCGATCCGTACGGAAACATGGACCGGCTGGTGGGTCTGGTTCCTACCGGCGGCACCACCGGACCGGCCAAGGGCGTACGTGTGACCAGTCTCGCCTGGGGGACCATGACCGAGATGGCCACCCATTATTGGCGCTGCGCCGATATCGCGCCCGTCTGTCTCAGTATCGCGCCGCTCTCCCATGCCGCCGGCGTGGTTGCCTTCGTCATGTCAGCACTGGGCGCAACCAACGTGGTCTTGCAGAAGTTCGACGCCCTTGAGGTGCTGGAAAGCATTGAACGCTTCCGGGCCACACACCTTTTCCTTCCCCCGACCGGGTTGTACAACTTGCTGTCGCATCCCGAAGTCCGAAAGTTCGATTATTCGAGCCTGCGGATTTTTCTGCTTGCCGGTTCGCCGGTTTCGCCGGACAAGTTTAAAGAGGCGGTGGAAGTCTTCGGCCCATGCCTCTGCCAATGTTATGGCCAGACGGAAGCGCCCATGCTGTTGACGTGGCTTGATCCCAAAACGGTGGCGGCCTCGGCTGCGGGCGACCATCCGGAGCGGTTGCGCAGCTGCGGGCGGCCGACCTCGGCGGTGCGCCTGGCGGTCATGGATGAAGCCGGAGGCATCCTGCCTCCCAACCAACCTGGGGAGATCGTCGCGCGCGGAAGCCTGGTGACCCGCGGCTACTACAAGCTGCCCGAGGCCACGGCGGAAATCCGCACCTACGGCTGGCACCACACCGGCGACCTGGGCTACATGGATGAAGCCGGTTATGTCTATATCGTGGACCGCAAAAAAGACATGATCATTACCGGCGGCTTCAATGTGTTCTGCGCTGAGGTCGAGGCCGGCATCATGGCGCTGCCCCAGGTGCACGAGTGCGCGGTCGTGGGAGTGCCGGACGATATCTGGGGCGAGGCCGTGAAGGCGATCGTGGTGCTGCGCCAGGGCGAGGCATTAGGGGAAGAAGATGTGATCGCCCATTGCAAGCAGAAGCTTGGGGGAGTGAAATCGCCGAAATCAGTCGAGTTCTGGTCCGAGGTTCCCAAAACGTCTGCCGGTAAGCTCGACCGCAAGACGATTCGCCAGCGTTACTGGAAGGGCGCAGAGCGGCAAGTACATTAGAAACCGTTTTCTTTGTGTTTGCTGCAGCCGTGCTTTTGCGCCCCTGCAGTTAATAAGAAGAGGGTTCAGACGGTTCGCAGCCTTGCAGGAAAGAGGCCGTGCTAGTTCGCGCAGCAATCCTGCGCGGGCTTGCTTGACACTATCTTGGCGATTGCGCTATCAAGGCTGAGTCCCGAGGGGGCGGCCATTATTACGACGCTGAAGGTGCCGAAGACCGGGGGGATCCCGACAACTAAAGCCAGCGTCGTGCGCTGGCTCAAGCAGGTGGGCGAGCACATCAACATTGGCGAACCCGTGGTCGAACTGGAGACGGAAAAGGTCAGCTACGAGCTGGAGTCTCCCGCGGAAGGCACGCTGCTGAAGATATTGGCGCAGGAGAATTCGCAGGTGCCGGTGGGCCAGCCACTCTGCCAGATCGGCCCGCCGGAAGCGGCGTCAACAAACTAGGAGCACACCATGGCAGCAAAGAAACAGGACCCAAGCAATGAGCAATTAATCTGGATGTACACCCAGATGGTACGGGTGCGGGAGTTCGAGGAGCGGGTGAAGCGTACTTTTCTCGAGCATCCCGGCGCTATGCGCGGGCATACTCACCTGGCCGATGGCGCCGAAGCCAGCATCGTGGGCGCGCTTGCGACGCGGAAGAAAAATGATCTTGCCATGCCCAGCTACCGCTGCCACGGCTATCCCATTGTGCTGGGCACTTCGCCGCGCAAGATGATGGCCGAGCTCTATGGCCGCAAAGATGGCCTCTGCCAGGGCTTTGGCGGCTCCATGCATCTGGCCGACCCCGAGCACCATTTTCCTGGAACTTCCGGCATTATCGCCGCCGCCATCGCCCACGCGACCGGCGCGGCGCTCACGGCGCAGGTGAAAGAGACCGGCCAGGTGGTCTATTGCTTTTTTGGCGACGGCTCTTCCAAGCAGGGCGGGTTTTTCGAGTCGGTGAATATGGCCGCTGTCTGGAAGCTGCCGATTGTTTACGTTCTCGAAAACAACGAATACCAAGCCTACACCCACGTGAGCCTCGAGGATGCCAACTGCGTGGCGGGCGATCCGCTATCCAGGAAGGCTGCAGCTTTCAGCATTCCGGGCGTCACCGTGGATGGCACCGACCCGCTGGCGGTGTATAAAGCGGTGAAGAAAGCCGCGCGACGCGCACGAACGGGGAAAGGGCCGAGCCTCATCGAATCGAAGTTCTACCGCCTGAGCGCGCACGGCAATGCCATTACGGTTCCGCCCGCGCCCACGCAATTTCCCGAGCATGAAGCGGTGGGGGTTTACGGGAAGAAGGCGGAATATCAGGCCGCGCGAGAAAATGATCCCATTGTTCGTTTCCGTGTGAAGCTCATCTCCGAGGGAGTGTTTTCCGAAGCCGAGGCGAGCGCCATCGAACGATTCGCCGGCGACGAAATGGACGAGGCGGTGCAGTTCGCCTTGTCCAGCCCGCTTCCCAAACCAGAGGAAGCCTCGAACTACGTGTACGCATAGGAGATCTTATGGCGCGTGAAATGATGTACGGTGAAGCGATGGCCGTGGCCATCATGGAAGAAATGCAGCGGGACCCGAACGTCATCTTCTACGGCCAAAACATGGCCATGACCGAGCGCGATCCCATGCTGAAAATGTTCGGGCGAAACCGGGTGCGCATCGCGCCGATTTCTGAGACCGCCGAGATCGGCATCGCGGTGGGCGCGGCCGTCACCGGCCTGCGGCCCATCGTTGAGCTGTGGATGAGCGAGTTCATGCTCGTTGCCATGGACCAGGTGATCAACGAAGCGCCGCGCCTGCGTTACATGTCAGGCGGGCAAGTGAAAGTGCCTCTCGTGCTCAAGGCCGGTTACGGTTTTGCTGCCGGCTGGGCGGGACAGCACTCCAACTGCATTTATCACACCATGATGGGAATTCCGGGGCTCAAGGTCGTCATTCCGTCAAACTCGGCTGATGCCAAAGGGCTGATGGCCGCCGCGATCCGGGACGACAACCCGGTTGTCTACCTGCATCCGTATATGTTGATGATTGATTCGTGCGAAGTGCCGGAAGGCGAGTACGTGGTTCCCATCGGAGTCGCCCACGTGAAGCGCGAAGGCAGCGACATCACCATTGTGGCCACCGGCTGGATGGTCAAGAAGTCTCTGGCCGCGGCGGAAATGCTGGCCAAAGAAGGCATCAGCGCGGAAGTGGTGGACCCGCGCAGCCTGGCGCCGCTCGATGTAGAGACGATTGTCAACTCCGTTGCCAAGACTGGAAGGCTGGTACTGGTGGATCAGGCGCCGCGCCACTCTTCGGCGGCGGCGGTCATAGCCGCCGAAGTCGCCCAGCACGGCTTCGAGCATCTGCGCGCACCCATCAAGATGGTCACCGCGCTCGATACTTCCATTCCTTACAGCGAGCCGCTGGAGAACTACGTTCTGCCGAGCGAGGAAAAGATCGTTGATGCGGTGAAGGCAGTCATGGCCAAGCAGGAAGTGGCCGCCTGAACAGAGTCATGACCCCAACTTTTCGGAACTCGCCTTTACAATCTAGGCATGCCATCGGCTCGCGTCATGTATATCGAGAATAAGTCTGCGCAGCGTCCTGGCCAAAGAGGACTGGTGGGACCAGCCGTGATTGGGCGTGTCTTGTTCTCAAAAAGCGGTAAGAGTCTCTATTACAAAGGCAAGATGTTCCAGAGTCTGAAGGGCCGCGGCTTCAAGGCCAACTATTTCGACGTCGAGACAGGAGAGGAATACTGGATTTCGGGCCCGAAGAAAAACGGCGCCGATGGTCTCTACGGGCCACGGGCCACGCCAATCGATGCCGACGCGCGCGAGGAATATTGGACCCTGATTCGCAACCAACCCGACAAGAAACGCCGCAACACAACGTGAAGTTTGTTTGGGGTAGCATGTGAGGATGCAGACCCGCATCTTAGCCGCCTGCCTCCTGCTGCTGACCCAGCTCTCCTTCGCCCAGGATCGCCACAACGCGCGGTCCATGGTGATCTCGAAGTACGGCATCGTTGCAACCAGCTACGTGCAGGCCTCGCAGGCAGGAGCCGAGATTCTGCGGCAGGGCGGCTCGGCCGTGGACGCCGCCATCGCTGCCAACGCCGTTCTGGGCGTGGAAGAACCCATGATGAATGGCATGGGCGGAGACCTGTTTGCCATTTACTGGAACGCAAAGACCGGCAAGCTCTATGGACTCAACTCAAGCGGCTGGGCGCCGCAAGGCCTCACTCTCGAGCGCATGAAGGCCCGTGACCTTACGAGAATGCCGCTTCGGGGTATTGATTCGGTGACCGTCCCCGGCGCGGTCGCAGGATGGAACGCCTTGCACGCGCGCTTCGGCAAGCTGCCCTGGAAGGCAATGTTTCAGCCCGCCATTTTCTATGCGCAACAGGGTTATCCCGTGCCTGAGCTAGTGCATGAGTTTTGGCAAGCTGCGCCAGATATTTTCGCCAATGATGAGGAAGGCCGCAGGGTTTACCTGCCCAATGGAAAAGCGCCCGCGGTTGGCCAGGTGTTTAGCAATCCCGACCTGGCGAAGGCTCTGGAACTTGTAGCACAGCACGGGGTCGATGCTTTCTACAAAGGTGAGATTGCTGACGCCATCCTAAGCACGTCAAAAGCGCTCGGCGGGACCATGACCGCCGATGATCTGGCTGAGTTCTCGCCCCAGTGGGTGGACCCGATCTCCATTGACTACCGCGGCTGGACTGTCTATGAGCTGCCGCCGAATGGCCAGGGCATGGCGGCGCTCGAAATGCTGAACATCATGCAGACTTTTCCCGCTTCTCCTGACGGCCCTCTTAGCGTGACAGAGCTGCATAAGAAAATCGAGGCGATGAAGCTAGCTTACGCTGATCTATACCGCTACAATGGCGACCCGCGCTTCGCCAAGATTCCAGTAAAAGGCCTGCTCTCCAAAGAGTATGCCGAAGAGCGCGCCCGCCTGATTGATCCTAATCATGCGAACTGCAGGGTTCAATACGGCACCCCTCCGGGCGACACCACTTATCTCACGGCCGTGGATGGTGAGGGCAACATCGTTTCGTTGATTCAAAGCAATTATGAGTTATTCGGGTCAGGTGTTGTGGTTCATGGAATGGGCTTCGCACTCCAGGACCGCGGCGCGCTGTTTTCTCTCGATCCTGCGTCGCCCAACGTCCTGGCGCCGCGCAAGCGGCCCTTTCACACCATCATTCCTGCTTTCATGGAGCGCGGTGACGAGCATATCGGCTTCGGCATTATGGGCGGCGCCAACCAGCCGCTCGCGCATGCGCAGTTTGTCTCGAACGTCGCCGATTACAACATGAACATTCAGCAGGCCCTGGAGAACGCGCGCTTCACGGTGAATCACGCCGGGGGATGCCATATCACCATCGAGTCGCGGGTGCCGCCGGAAATTCTCCAGAGGCTCTCCGCGATGGGTCACATCTTTCAGGTGGAAGAGGAATACTCGACTATGATGGGCCGGGGCAACGCCGTGATGCACAACTCGGAGACGGGAATCAATTACGGCGGGTCAGATGCAAGAGCCGACGGCTCGGCTGAGCCCGAGCCGCCGCCATTTCCGCAGTAAGGTTTCCCTACGAGGCCTTGGCCACAACTTCAAACGGGTAGTGCCGCTGCTTGTGCTGCACGGAAACCCATTTGAGTGTGGTGAACTCTTCGAGCGCCCACTTGCCATTCAGGCGGCCCACTCCCGAGGCTTTTTCTCCGCCAAAGGCGATGTGCGGATCGTCGTTGATAGTGCCGTCATTCACGTGGACCATACCGGAATCAACCTGCTTCGCCAGTTCGGCGCCGTACTCGGCATCCTTGGTGAAAATTGAGCCGCTGAGCCCGTAGGGGCTGTCGTTGGCGATTTGCACGGCCTCTTCCGGACTGCCAAATGGCATGACGCAGACTGCCGGGCCGAACATTTCGTTTTGTGCAATCCACATGTCGGGCTTCACATCGGCAAAGACGGTCGGGGAGGCGACATTGCCCTCGACCTTGCCCTGCAAGGCGACCTTGGCACCTTCGTCAATTCCGCACTGCACCTGTTTAGCGAAGGTGGCCGCCTGACGTTCGTTGATCAGCGGTCCCAGATCGGTTTCCGCGTTACGCGGATCGCCGGCGGTGAGCTTCGACACCCGGCCCACGAACTTTTCCAGAAACTTGTTATACAGGCCGCGCTGCACCAGAATGCGGTTGGCGCACATGCAGACCTGGCCCTGATGCGCAAAGCGGCTGAACACGGCAGCATTGACTGCGGTGTCAAGATCGGCGTCATTCAGCACAATCATGGCGCTGTTGCCGCCCAGTTCGAGAATGGATTTCTTCAGTGACTTTCCGGCAACCATGCCGATATGCCGGCCCACGGCTTCCGATCCTGTAAAAGAAATGATTCGCGGGATGGGGTGCTCCACGAAAGCATCGCCGATTTCGCCGATATCGGCGACGATGATGTTGAGCAGCCCTTTCGGAACTCCAGCTTCTTCGAAAATTTTCGCGATCAGGGTGCCGCCTACGATGGGAGTATCGTCGTGGGGCTTGAGCACCACGCCGTTTCCCGCGCCAATCGCCGGCGCCACCGAGCGCATGCTGAGGTTGAAGGGAAAATTGAATGGGCTGATCACCCCGACTACTCCGGCGGGGACGCGGTAAAGCCGGTTTTCCTTGCCATCAATAGTGGAGGGCAGAATCTCGCCGGTCATGCGCAGGGGATAAGTCGAAGCCTCTTTGATAAAGGTTTTGGTGAGAAAGATCTCGATCATCGCCTTCATGCGCGTGCCGCCCAGCTCATCAATGATGATCTCGGCGATATCGCCTTCATTCTGCTCAATCCAGGTGATCGCTTTTTCGATTATTGTTCTTTTCTCGAAGGGGTTCACCTCAGCCCACACTTTCTGCGCCGCCGCAGCGGAACGATAGGCCTCGTCAAGATCTGCCAGACTGGCCAGCTTGAACTCGGCAATCGTGCTTCCGTTATAGGGATTGCGGTCGGCCAGGGATTTCTGGCTCTTGCCATCGCGCCACACACCCCCGATGTACTGCTTATTCAGCCTGGCAAACTGGTTCATGGAACACCCCTCGCAGAATAGGTATCAAGGCCTGAGAAAGCGGCTAACAGGCTATCATTCGCGGACCGATTGTGAAACGAAGGAATACGGTGCTGCTCGTCACTCGCCGTAGCCATCCGGCACGTCCATGGGTAAGCCGACGTAGTTTTCCGCCAATGCCTGGGCACCAATGCGCGAGCCGGCGATGTAGTCGAGCTCGGCCAGTTGCCGCCGCCGGTCAAACGGGCTCGCCTCCGGGAACTGGTGCAAAATCGAGGTCAGCCACCACGAGAAGCGTTGCACCTTCCACACTCGCAGCAGGCATCTTTCGGAGTAGCCATCCAGCCATTCGCGCGTTCCTCGATCGTAAAACTCCGCCAAAGAATGGGCCAGCAGGCGGACATCCGCCACCGCCAGGTTAAGTCCTTTAGCGCCGGTGGGCGGAACGATGTGCGCCGCATCGCCGGCCAGAAAGAGTCTGCCGTATTGCATGGGCTCGATCACAAAGCTGCGCATCCCGGTGACGCCCTTCTGCACCACCGGCCCCTCCACCAATTTCCAGCCGTCCGCCACCGCAAGCCGCGCCTGAAGCTCGCTCCAGATTCGCTCATCCGGCCATTCCTCCAGGTTTTCCTCCGGATGGCACTGCAAATAGAGCCGGCTTAGCTGCATGCTGCGCATGCTGTGCAGCGCAAAGCCGCGCGGGTGGTGGGCATAGATGACTTCGTCGTTGGAAGGCGGGGCCTCGGCAAGAATTCCCAGCCAGCCAAATGGATAAACACGCTCGTAGCTGGTAAGCACGCCAGCGGGAACGGAGGGCCGGCACACGCCGTGAAAGCCATCGCAACCGGCGATGAAGTCGCAGGCCAGTTCTTGTGCCTTGCCGTCCTTCCGAAAGCGGATCGTTGGCCGCGGCCCGTCAAAACCCTCCACGCTGACGTCCTCAGCCTCGAAGAAAATCTGCCCTCCGGCGGCTAGACGCGCGTCGGCCAGATCTTTAATCACCTCCGATTGCGCATAAATCATGATGCTGCGCCCACCCGCCAGCTCCTCGAACTCCAGCCGAAGGCGCTGTTCGCGAAAGCGAAACTCGAGGCCGCGGTGAATCAGAGCCTCGCGCTTCATGCGCTCGCCCACGCCGGTGGCGGCAAGCAGGTTCGCCGTTCCCTGCTCCAGAACTCCGGCTCGCACGCGCTCTTCACAATACTGCCGTGAACGCGCCTCCAGGATGACCGACTCGATGCCTCGCAGATGCAGAAGGTGCGAGAGCATCAGTCCCGCCGGCCCGGCTCCGACAATGCCCACCTGGGTGCGCATCTGTCAGCCGCCGTACCCGTTGGGATGGCGCGAGCGCCACTCCCACGCGTTGCGTATGATCGTCTCCAGCTCGGGAAATCGCGGCTGCCAATTCAGCTCGCGCCTGATCTTGTCTGAACCCGCCACCAGAACCGCAGAGTCGCCACCCCGCCGAGGCGCTTCTCTGGCGGGAATGCTGTGCCCGGTAACGCGCCGCGCAGTCTCGATCACCTCGCGAACACTGAACCCTGTGCCATTGCCCAGGTTGTAGATCAGCTTATCGCGCTCCTTTAGCGCCTCCAGCACCAGAATGTGCGCCGAAGCCAGGTCCACGACGTGGATATAGTCGCGAATGCAGGTTCCATCGGGCGTGGTGTAATCCGTGCCATAGATGGAAATGTGTTGCCTCTGCCCCAGCGCAACCTGCAACGTGAGGGGAATGAGATGCGACTCCGGCTGGTGGTCTTCGCCCAGTTCTGCAGTCGCCCCAGCCGCGTTGAAATAGCGCAGGCTGGCATAACGCAGGCCGTGGATCTGATGAAACCACGTCAGCATTCTTTCCACCAGCAGCTTCGACTCGCCATAGGCGTTGGTCGGATGGAGAGGATGATCTTCGTCAATGGGCGTGTATTCGGGATCGCCAAACAATGCAGCGGTTGAGGAAAACACAAAGCGGCCGATCCGGTGCTCCAGGACGGCTTCCAGCAGAGTCAGCGCGTTCAGTGAATTGTTGCGGAAATAGCGCTCTGGCACCTGCATAGATTCGCCGGCTTCTATGAAGGCTGCGAAATGCATGACCGCATCAATTCGGTGTTCCTGAAAGATGCGCCGGAGCAGCGCGGAGTCGGAGATATCGCCGACGATCAATTGTGCGCCAGCAGGAACCGCACTGCGGCTGCCATGCGAAAGGTTGTCGAGAATCAACACTTCATAACCCTTGCTTAGCAGTTCGGCGGCAACAACGCTGCCGATGTAGCCGGCCCCTCCGGTAACCAGCACTTTTTCGCTCATGGGATGTAGGGAATTCCTTTCGCAGGCACCCAGCGCCGTACCAGCATACCAACGAAATTGACTAGGAGGTTAAACTGCGCCCGCGGAACGGAAATATACTTCCGTCAAAGAGCGCACGCGTGAGCCGCGGGACGCCGATGCTCTCGGCGGTCTATATGCTAACGCTGACATTCTTGTGCACCCCAATCCCCACGAGCCTTTCGGAATCGCGCCCCTTGAGGCGATGGCTTCCGGTTTGCCTCTCGTTGCTCCGAACCGCGGGGGAGTCACCTCTTATGCAAACGGCGAAAACGCCTGGGTCGTTTCTCCCCAGGTCTCAACCTTCGCCGCCGCCATTCGCGAAATCGCCTCGAACAAATCTCTCCGCATTCAGAAGACAGGCAAAGCCCTGGAGACAGCGCAGCAATATAGTTGGAACTACATAGCGTCTTCGTTTCTTGACCTGTACGCCAAGCTGCATCGGGCAGCCAGGGTCCCGCAGGGAACGCTGCCGGCGCCTGCCTTTCACTCCACTCCCATCAGCGGACTGCAGGCCGCGCTATTTCGCGGAGTCTCGCAAACTGCACAGAAAACTTTCGCCCTGGTCTCAGAGCTTGCCGCAAGTTGAGCCCGTTTCTCCCCGGCTCACGAGGGAAGAGTTCTGGCTCACGATTTGACGCTCCGGCTGGGTCTGGTGATATACCGTTGTTGGACGGGAAGTTTCGGCGGCCATTGCCATCATGTCGGTGAATGGAGTTTCTCGGCGTCAATTCTTACGGTCTGCATCACTCGCGGCCGGGGCGCTGACTCTACCGAGTCATGGCCCTTTCGGCCCGGTCAGCGCCCAGGTCTCCCCGCCTCTGGAGCAGTTCAGTTACGGCGATGTTGCCTTTGCCCCTGGCCCTCACGAAAGGCAATTGCAGGAAACGCACGCCGTCCTTATGGGACTGGGCGATGACAGCCTCTTGAAACCCTTTCGTCAGATGAGTGGCTTGCCCGCGCCCGGCGCAGACTTGGGCGGTTGGTATCATTACGATCCCGATTACCAGTGGGGCCAAGACGCAGATGGTTTTGCTCCCAGCGCCACGTTCGGCCAGTGGGTTTCGGCGCTCGCCCGCAGTTATGCCATTACTCGCGACCCGGCAACCCGCGAGAAGGTTTTGCGGCTGAATCGCTTGTACGCACAGACGATCTCCGGAGAGTACTACGAGAAGAACCGCTTCCCCACCTACTGCTACGACAAGCTGGTTTGCGGATTGATAGATTCGCACCAGTACTGCCATGATCCTGAGGCATTCTCAATTCTGCAGCGAACCACCAACGCGGCCCTTCCACATTTCCCCAAGCAGGCGGTGGAACACGGGCAACCGTGGCGGCCGAACAAAGACGTCAGCTGGACCTGGGATGAGTCTTATACGATCTCGGAGAATCTTTTTCTCGCCTATCAGCGTGGCGCCGGAGCCCGCTACCGCGAACTGGCGCGGCAATATCTTTACGATGCCTATTACGATCCCCTGGCCGAGGGGCGCAATGTGCTGGCGGGACGACATGCATACAGCTATGTAAATTCCCTAAGCTCAGCCATGCAGGCGTTCCTGACTCTGGGCAACGAAAAATATCTGCGTGCGGCCAAGAACGCCTTTGAAATGCTTTCGCAGCAAAGCTTTGCCACGGGAGGCTGGGGACCGGATGAGACGCTGCGTGCACCTGGCAGCTCCGATATCGCTGAAAGCCTGACCAACACCCATGCCAGCTTCGAGACTCCCTGCGGCTCCTATGCGCACTTCAAGTTGACGCGTTATCTGCTGCGCGTCACCCGCGATTCCCGCTATGGCGACGGCATGGAACGCGTGATGTACAACACTGTGCTGGGCGCGAAGCCGCTCATGCCCGACGGGCGGACTTTTTATTACTCAGACTACAACTTCCACGGCCGCAAGATTTATCGAGAGAGCCAGCACTGGGCCTGCTGCTCGGGAACACTGCCGCAAGTGGCAGCCGATTATCGTATTAACACCTACTTCCGCGATCCCGGGGGTGTTTGGGTCAATCTGTATATTCCCTCCACGCTGCGATGGATGCAGCATGGAACGCAGGTCTCGCTGACGCAAAAGGGGGAGTATCCATTTGACGACGTCGTGCAGTTTGAGGTAAAGACCAAGGCTCCGAGGGATTTCGTTTTGAACTTTCGCATCCCAGCCTGGACCGGGCAGGCGGCAATCACGATTAACGGCCGCCGCGCGGACCCACCGTCCCCCGGGGGTTTCGCGGCACTTCGCCGCCAGTGGCGCAATGGTGACCGCGTGCAACTGGAATTGCCGATGAGTTTGCGGCTTGAGTCCGTGGATGCGCAACACCCGGCGATCGTGGCGCTGATGTTCGGCCCTCTTGTACTATTTGCTGTCACTGACCAGCCGCCGGCGGTCACATCGGCTGCCTTGCTGGCCGCCAGGAGAATGGATTCGCGAAGCTGGCAGATGAAGAACGCGAGGGGATTCATTAAGATGTTGCCTTTTACCGATATCGGTGATGAACCGTATTCAACCTACTGGCGGCTGAGCTAGAAACGGATGATGCCTCGCACGCAACCCGCGCCTGAACTCGCCGTATTCATTCCTAGCAAAATTCGAGGGAACAACTTATGAAGAGATTTCTTCTGCCTGTTTTGCTTCTGCTCGCCGGTTCTTCTCTGAACCTTCATGCCCAAGCGCAAGAGTGGCACCAACTCTTTAACGGCAAAGACCTGGCCGGATGGAAACACGTTGGGCCCGGTGGCGATACCGTCGAAGACGGCTTGATCCGTACCCATGGCGGCATGGGCCTGCTCTACTGGACCGGCGACAAATTCGGCGACTGCGTGATTCGGGTGGTGTACAAGATGCGCGACTTCAATGACAACTCCGGTGTCTTTATCCGCATTCCCATCGAGCCGCGCGAACCGTGGATGCCAGTGCACTACGGCTACGAGGTGCAGATTGATAACCATCCCGAAACTTCCCACGAAGATGAGTATCACGTGACCGGAACGCTGTACTCCCTCACCAAGCCCATGGCGAAGCCGGGCAAACCCGGCCCAGAGTGGAACACCATGGAGATTACCTTGGATGGTCCGCGCACGATTGTGGTATTGAACGGGGTAAAGGTAACCGATTACACCGAAGGCGATCCGGTGCCGGCAAGAAAGTTCGATTTCGAGCCTGAGCGAGGCCCCAGGCCGCTTAAGGGCTACATCGGACTGCAGAACCATAGCGACAACGATATTGTTTTCTTCAAAGAAGTCGCGGTGAAAGAACTGAAATAATCAGCAATGAGCTGAAAATACGGGAGACCACCACGATGAGCGAATTTTCGCGCCGTCGCTTTCTAGAGATGGGCACAGCCGCCGCGGGTGCATCGTTCGCGGCAAAGACGCTGCTCCGCCCGGCGACCATGCTGGCTTCACCGCGCCCGCCTGCGGCCAGCGACCGCCTGCGTTTTGGCATGATCGGCATAGGTATGCAAGGTTCGCAGTTGCTGGCCAACTCCATCGAGCTGCCGGGCGTGGAATGCGCCGGAGCCTGCGATCTTTATGACGGACGGCACACGCTAGCGAGAGAGATCACGGCCAGGGCCGACCTTCCCGTGACTCGCCGCTATGAAGAGCTGCTCGCGGACAAGAATGTTGATTGCATTGTGGCCGCGGTGCCCGACCATTGGCACAAGCGGGTCGTGGTGGATGCTGTGAATGCGGGAAAAGACATTTACTGCGAAAAGCCCATGTCGCACAGCCCCGCGGATGGCGCTGCCATGGTAGAGGCCGCCACCAAGACTGGACGCATCGTGCAGATCGGTTCGCAGCGGGTAAGCTCGCTGATTTGCGCGAAGGCTAAAGAACTGGTTTCTCAAGGCATGGTAGGCGACCTGATGCTGGTGGAGGGATGGCTGGGACGCAACGATCCCACGGGCGCATGGGAGTATCCGCCGCCCATGGATCTCTCGCCGCAGACCCTGGATTGGGATACCTGGCAGGGCGACGTGCCGAAGCGTGCCTTCGATCCCTACATTTTTGCCCGCTGGCGTTGCTGGAAAGAATATGGCACCGGCGTGGCCGGCGATCTGCTTGTGCACCTGATCAGCGGCATGATGTTCATGCTGGGCATGAATGAGGCCCCGCGACAGGTGATGGCGATGGGCGGCATCCGCCGCTGGAAGGATGGCCGCAACATGCCAGACGTTCATGCCAGCCTTTTCTACTACGGCGATCTTCCGGTTTACATGCGGCTCAATCTGGGCACGGAAATGCCCGAAACCTACCGCATTCAGGGGTCGAAGGGAATTCTGGAGGTCACCGAGTTCGGGCTGAGCTTCACACCGCAGAGTGGCAAAGATTCTGGCCCCAGCTACTACGACACCGGATTTCCGCATGCCATGCGGGCCGCCTATGAGAAAGAATGGCACGCGGAAAACGATCCGCAACTCGGGCATGAGCCGATGCCGGAGACGCTTTCCTTTCGCGGCCCGGATTACGACGATGTGAAGCCACATCTTTGGACATTCTTCGAAGCCGTGCGTTCCCGCAAGCCCGTCGTCGAAGATGTAGTCTTCGGGCACCATGCGGCGCTGGCCTGCCACATGGCGAATGAATCCTATTTCCGCAAGACCGCAGTGTGGTGGGACGAGGCTTCGAAGAGCATCAAGAGCTGACGATCCAATCCAATCGCATCAGATCGCCGCAGCCGGTATTTTTCATTCATTACCGATTCGGAGCGGATAACCGAATGACCGGGAACAGCCGTCGATTCAAGGTATTCATCGTTCTTCTGTCTCTCGTACAGTGCGTCATCGCTCAAGCCATTCTCCCAAAAGCCCAGGTAGAGAAGCGGGCTGACTCGATTTTGAGCAGGATGACGCTCGAGGAAAAGATCGAACTCCTCGGCGGTATTAACGACTTTTATACGCGGCCCATTCCGCGGCTCGGCATTCCCTCTCTCAGAATGTCCGACGGCCCCATGGGCGTTCACGATTATGGCTTGACCACGGCATATCCGGCCGGCATTGCGCTGGCGGCTTCCTGGGATACCGATCTCGCGCAGCGCTTTGGCACTGCCATGGGCCAGGACGCACGCGCCCGCGGCGTGCATTTCATTCTCGGTCCTGGCATGAATATCTATCGCGCCCCCATGGGAGGCCGCAACTTTGAGTATTTTGGGGAAGATCCCTTCCTGGCTTCCCGCATGGCGGTTTCTGTCATTCGCGGAATCCAGGGAGAAGGGGTAGTCGCCACCGCCAAACATTTCGTCGCCAACAACCAGGAGTTCGACCGCATGAACGTCGGCTCCGATGTGGATGAAAGAACTCTGCGCGAGATTTACCTTCCTGCCTTTGAAGCTGCCGTCAGAGAGGCTCACGTCGGCGCCGTTATGGATGGCTATAACCTGGTGAATGGCGTCCACATGACCCAGAACGACCATCTGAACCATGAGATTCTGAAGGAGGAATGGGGATTTGACGGAATTCTGATGTCGGACTGGGGAGCGACCCACGACGGCGTGGCCGCCGCCAACGCGGGCCTCGATCTGGAAATGCCCTCGCCCAGCTTTATGAATCGCGAAACCCTGCTGCCCGCGATCAAAGAAGGCAAGGTCTCGCTCGCGACGCTCGACGATAAGGTCCGGCGAATTCTGCGAACCGCCATCACGTTCGGCTTTTTCGATCGTCCGCAAGCCGAGAGTGATATCCCGGCCTACAGCCAAGCTGGCCGCGAGGTTGCGCTCGCAGAGGCGCGAGCCGGCATGGTGCTGCTGAAAAATTCCGGCAACCTGCTGCCGCTCGATGAAAACAAAGTAAAAACCATTGCCGTCATCGGCCCCGAGGCTTATCCCGCCGTGCCGGGCGGCGGCGGCAGCTCGGAGACCAAGCCATTTCACGCCGTTAGTTTTCTCGAAGGAATCAGCGATCGGCTGGGCACGAAGGGCAAGGTCTTGTACGCGGTTGATACGCCGCCGCTTGACGAGGTCTTCGAGCACTCAGAATTTGAGACCACGCCCGGCGGCGAGAGCGGACTGAAGGCCGAATATTTCAGCAACGATACGCTGCAAGGCGCTCCCGCTCTGGCGCGCACCGATAGGCACGTGCACTTCGATTGGGGAGAGGGTAGCTTCGCTGCCGGCCAGCCCGTGGACCACTTCTCCGTGCGCTGGACCGGCTATTTTGTGCCGCAGAAATCCGGCGACTACACGTTCTTCACCTCTGCCGACGATGGTGTGCGCCTCTACATCGGCGAAGAGACAGTCATTGACGACTGGCAACGGCACTCGCAGACCGTAGATAGCTATGCCCGCCGCCTGGAGGCAGGGCAGGCGTACAAAATCCGCCTGGAATATTTCGAGGCGGTGGGCAGCGCGATTGTCGGCTTCGGGGTAACTCGTGCTGACGAGTTTGTGGGGCGCGAGACCAAGGCCCTGACTGCGAAGGCTGACGCCGTCGTCATCTGCGTCGGCTTCGATCCGAAGACCGAGGCGGAAGGCTCCGACCGAACTTTCCAGCTTCCCGGCGGGCAGGATGAACTCATCCGGCAGATCAGCGCGGTAAACAAGAACATTATCGTGGTCATCACCGCCGGCGGCAACGTGGACATGACGCAGTGGGTGGACCTCGTTCCTGCGATCTTGCACGCCTGGTATCCGGGACAGGAAGGCGGCCGTGCACTGGCGCAAATTCTCTTCGGCGACTACAGCCCTTCGGGCAAGCTGCCGGTATCGTTTGAGCGGCATTGGGAAGACAATCCCACGTATCACAGCTACTACCCGAAAGAAGGCGAGAAGGCCGTCAAGTATTCCGAAGGTATCTTTCTCGGATATCGCTATTACGATCGCTCCGAAACCAGGCCGCTCTTCCCTTTCGGCTACGGGCTTTCCTATACGACTTTCGCGTACAGCAATCTGTCTGTCACTCCGCAGTCGGGAACGTTGGACGAGCCGGTAACGGTTTCATTCAACGTGACGAACACGGGTCTTCGCGAGGGCGCCGAAGTGGCCGAGTTGTATGTCGGCGAGCCGCATCCCACTCTCCCCCGCCCCGTCAAAGAGCTCAAGGGATTCGCAAAAGTAGATTTGAAGCCCGGGGAAACCAGACGCGTAAGGCTCAAACTCGACCGCCGGGCGTTTTCGTATTACGACGTGAAGAAAGATGGCTGGAACGCAGACCAGGGCGAATTCACCATTCTGGTCGGCGGCTCTTCCGACAAAATTCAGCTTCAGGGCGAGTTCAGGGTGACCCAGTAAACCAAAGCGCTACTTCCACGCCAGGGTCATCACAGAGTCGGCCGGCAAATTCAGTTGCGTCGACACCGTGCCCGTTTGCACGGCAATAGACCGAGCGGCAGCGCTATTCGTCACCACCAGAATCTTTTCTCCATCCGAGTTTTCGCAGGCCACATGGTCAACCCCGGGAAAATCGCCTTGAGAATCGAAGCGGCGCGCGCCCCGGCGAATGGCGTGGGAGAAATGGGCGAAGGCCCAGTACTGGCCGCTGCGAGTTATTTCCTTAGTCTGCGAGTGAACCGTGACCAGCCCACCACAGGAAAAGGGTCCAATGTTTGGCCGGCCATGCTCGTCGAGCGCCAGGTTCCATCCAGTAATGGATTGGCACCAGTTGCGAAGAACCTCAGTGAATGTGTGCCCCCAGGAAGTCCAATCGGTGGTGTAACGCGGGCTGGTATAGTCGGGCCCTCCCTCAGTCCAGTGCATGTCCACATCGGGATGCGCGTCGCGCACTTTGCACATCATATCGGCCGTGCCCGCGTACCCATGCCAGGCCACGCCGCCAACATACTTGCGCATCTCCCGGTCATCCAGTTCACAGACCACCCGGCCCCAGAGATTGTAGTTGTGATCGAGAATCCAGATCTGGGTGGAAATGTTGTTGGCCTTCAGCAGCGGGCCGAGATGCTCTTTCACAAATCCGATCTCGTACTCCTGGCCCCAGAGGCAGGCGGGCATGCGCCCATCCTGGTCCGTATCCACTTCGTTTTGTGAAGTCACGGCTTGAATCGAAACGCCTTCCGCCGCATAAGCCTGTAGAAACTTCAAAAAGTATTGCGCGTAACTTGCGAAGCTGGGCTTCCGCACGGAACCGCCCAGCACGGAGCCATTCGCCTTCATCCAGCCCGGAGGACTCCAGGGAGCGGAGAAGAGAAATAAGTCCGGGTTCACCTTCAATGCCTGCCGGATGGAAGGCAGCACGTAGGCGCGGTCGTGATCAATCGAAAAGCGCCGCAAATCTGGATCGGGCGCGCCTTCGTCGTAGTTAAACACTTCGGTGGAGTAGTCGCTTGATCCGATACAAGTGCGGCAGACACTCAGGCCCAGAGCAGACGGGTGAAACAGCTCATGGAATATCTTCTCGCGAGCATCCCCGCTAAGCTGGCTGAAGATATAGCACGAGGCATCTGTGAAGGCTGCCCCGAAGCCGAGAATCTTCTGAAATTTCTGCTCGGGTTTGAGCATGATGGCTTCCGCCGGTGGGGTTTGCTTCGACCATGCCAGGGAGGGCGCGGGCTCGAAGCGCCGTTTCTCATCCGTCACCCAAACGGAGATTGCGCCACCAGAGCCGTTTTCCGAGCCAGGCGAGCCCAGAGCCGGCAGTGCCTCGGCGGTAGCCCCCGCCGCCAGCCCGGCGGCAGAAATCTTCAAAAAATCCCTTCTCGTGCGCGCGCTCGACATTGTTCCCTTTCGCTTACCCTGGTTGAATAACGAATTCAGAATCTCATGTCTGTCAAATGAGCGCGGGCGACGTGAAACTCTTGTTCAACCCGTGACAGCGCGATCCTGGGCGATGGGAAGCTGGTTTTCGCAATCACCGCCATCACCTCATCGGCAAGGTTGATCAACAACATGAAGGCCGGGCAAAGCCGCTTCCCCAGGCCGCCACTTTTCAGCTACCCTAGGGCGACCGCGCGTAACCGCATCTCGCAGCGGGGCGCGTAATTGGACCGTTTCCATGTTGAAGCACGAATGCATTCGATTGGAAGGGGTTTGCCGGCACCCTCCTGGCCTGGCCCGGCTGACCTTACTTTGCGCCTTATTCGTGCTTTCGCCGGGAAAAAGCCTCCCGGCCCAGCTCCCGGCTAAGCCGCTCCCCACACTCACGCATGCCGACCAGGTACGCCGGCTCAGCCCGGAGGAAGCTGCCCGCGGCTATCCCGTGAAGATTCGCGGCGTCATCACGATGGATGCCCCGGCGCCAGACTTCTTCATTCAGGATGCAACCGCCGGCATCTACGTCGAGGGCAGCCGTTCCCCGGCGTTTCCGCACTCTTTCGGTCAGTACGTCGAAGTAGAAGGCATCACCGGGCCGGGCAAGTTCGCTCCCGTCATTCGTGAGCAGAAAATGCATGTTCTGGGAAAGGGTGTGTTGCCCCGCGACCGCTTGTTTCCCTTCTCCCAGCTTGCCAACGGTCAGGAGGATAGCCAGTGGGCAGGCGTACGCGGCATTGTGCGTTCGGTCGGAATTGACCGCAAGTCGTGGCGTGAGACTACTCTCGCCCTGCATATCGCTGCCATTGGAGGCGAGTTCAATGTGCGCGTGCCCATTAGCCGCGAGATGGACCTTTCCTCCTGGGTTGACCGCGAGGTGCTGATCGAGGGCGTGTGCGGCAGCCTGTACAACAGCAACCGCCAGCTGACGGGCATTTTGTTTTATGTTCCCCGCTTGAGTCTCATCCGGGTCGAAGCGCCCGCCCGGGAAGCTTCGGTATCGGACCTGCTGCGCTTTTCTCCCACGGAAGGTATTCACCACCGGGTCCGTGTGCGTGGCGTGGTGGGATTTCAGCAGCTGGGCGACTCGCTTTTTCTTGAAAGCCAGGGCAAGGGCCTGCGCGTGCTGACTCAGCAGGAGACGCCGCTGGAGATCGGCGATCTGGTGGAAGTCGTCGGATTTCCCGCCATGGGAGACTCCGCTCCCATGCTGGAGGATGCGATCTTTCACCGCCTGGGTCACCAGCAACCTCCCACTCCCCTAAGCCTCAAGCTTGATTTGCCCTGGGAGCAGTTCGATGGCGCGGTGGTGACCACGGAGGCAAAGCTGCTCAACCGCCAGGCGCAGCCGGATGGGCGGCGCTTGTTGCTACAAACCGGGGATGTGATCTTCGATGCAGCCCTGCCTCCCGGAGTCTCAGCCGACCAACTGTGGTCCATTCCACTCAACAGCGAGTTACGAGTCACCGGCATTTGCCTGGTTCGCAGCGGCGGACTGTGGCGTATTCCCCAGTCCTTTCGCATGTTGCTGCGCTTGCCCGAGGACGTAGTTGTACTCAATACGCCTTCGTGGTGGAACCTGCGACATACTCTGTGGCTGCTGGGCATCACTGCCATCGTTCTCCTGATGGTGGTGGCATGGGTGGTGGTACTGGGGCGCCGGCTGCGCGAGCAGATGGATCTTATCCGCCAGAAGCTCAGAAGCGGGGCTGTTTTGGAGGAGCGTAACCGCATTGCCCGCGAGCTTCACGATACGCTGGAGCAGGAATTGGCCGGCATCACCATGCAACTGGACCTGGCGGCGGACTGCTTCGGGCAGGCGCCGCGCGTGGCCCAGCAGGCGCTCGAAACTGCCCGCGACATGAGCCGCCACAGCATGGTGGAAGCGCGCCGCTCGGTGTGGGACCTGCGCTGCCAGCTACTGGAGGATGGCGACCTGGCTTCAGCATTGGCCCGGATTGTCGAACCTCTCGCTCCGCGCGAGCAGGTGAAGGTGGAGGCCAGAATCCAGGGGACTCCGGTGCGGCTTGCCCGGCCGGTCGAAATGAACCTGTTGCGCATTGGGCAGGAAGCGGTCGCCAATGCGGTAAAGCACGGCCGCGCGCGGCAGATTTCGATTGAATTGCTTTATGCGCCGGCCTCGGTTCGGTTGACGGTGAGCGATGATGGCCAGGGTTTCGCCTCCGAGCAGCCCTCTCCCGCGGGCCACTTTGGTCTGCTGGATATGCGCGAGCGGGCGCTGGCCATGGACAGCCACTTGAACATTGAGAGCCAGCCCGGGCGCGGCACTCGCCTTACCGTGCAAGTACCTTTGCATTTCAGCGAAAAAACGGATGAAGCACCCAAAGTCAATTCGTATTCTGGTGGTTGACGATCACTTCATGGTCCGCATGGGCCTCTCGGCTTCCCTGAACGTCGAGCCCGATATGGAGGTGGTGGCCGAAGCGGGCAGCGGCGAAGCTGCCCTCGAAGCCTACCGCAAGCAGCGTCCAAACCTGGTGATGATGGACCTGCGCCTTCCGGGCATGAGCGGCGCCGAGTGCACCGCCGCCATTCTTCGCGAATTCCCCGAGGCGGCCATCCTCATGCTCTCCACCCATTCCGGCGAAGAGGAAGTCTATCGCGCCATGCAGGCCGGGGCGCGCGGCTATATCGTAAAGACCATTGTGCGCGAAGAACTGCTGCGCGCCGTGCGCGAGGTTCACCAGGGCCGGCAGTATCTCGATCCTATCGTGGCCTCACACCTGGCCGAACGCCGCGGGCATCGCTCCCTGAGTGGCCGCGAGCTCGAAGTCCTACGCATGGTGGCGCAGGGCATGGGCAACAAGGAAATTGCCGGTGTGCTGAACATCGCGGAAGTCACCGTCAAACTGCACGTCAGCCACGTGCTGGAAAAGCTCGACGTCAAGGACCGCACCGAGGCGGCTACTGCCGGGCTGCAGCGAGGAATCATCTCGCTCGACTGATTTGCCGAATCGGGTTGGTGCCGAAATGGGCTAAATCAGCCCCTCAAGCAGTTAGCTGTACGAAAGTAGTATTGACAACCCTCCAGCTAGTTGTTTTCTACTAGAACATCTCAATTCCCGCTGGGCGTTGTGTGAGTGGGGTCACAGCGGGAGCGCCTTGCCAGGCCAACCGGGGCGTATTGAGAACTCCAAGGGGCATCCACATGAAGTCTAAGCGGCGGATGGGGTCAGGGGTAGGAATGTTGTGCCTGCTCATGCTGGGCGTGGCCTTTGCGCAATCCGACCGGGGCACAATCGCGGGGTCGGTTCTGGATAGCTCTGGCGCGGCCATCCCGGGCGCGGCCGTAACCATCACCGGCGCCGCCACCGGCAGTGTCTATCGCACGGTCTCCACGGCCGACGGCTTGTACCGCGTCAGCGACATCGCCATCGGCCGCTACAACGTGAGCGTGCAGTCGCCCGGCTTTAAGACGGCACAGCAGAACGACGTTCTCGTCCAGATCAGCACGGTTACCGCGCTCAACATTAGCCTTCAGCCCGGCGACGTGAAGGAGGAAGTGACGGTCAACGCCGCAGCTCCCACCCTGCAGACGGAAAGCTCCGACGTTGGTACGGTCGTGGGTGAGAAGCAGATTGAGGACCTGCCCCTGGCCTTGAATGCAACCGGGCAAAGTTTCGTGCGCTCGCCGGAAAGCTTCGTGTTTCTAACCCCGGGAACCGTGGGCCCGGGCACCAACAGCGATCACGCCTCAGCGGGAGTTTATGAGTCGAAACTTTCCGGAGGCCAGAATTTCGGTTCGGAGATTCTGCTGGATGGCATCAGCGTGCAGCGCTCCGATTCCGGTACAGCGTTTGACCAGACTGCACCCACGGTCGAAGCCTTGACTGAGTTCAAAGTCACAACCTCAAGCCCCACGGCGGAATACGGCCACACCTCCGGCGGCATCGAGAGCTTTACCACCAAGTCGGGAACCAACAGTTTTCACGGCTCGATCTTCGAGCTGTTCCGGAACGAGGCCCTGGACGCGAATCCCTGGAGCAACGATTTTGCCAACGCGAAAATCACCGAGAGCAACGCCGGATGCGACAACGTCACCGTACCCTGTACGGCGCTGAACAAGAAGCCGCGTGACCGGCAGAACGATTTTGGCGGATCGCTGGGCGGGCCGGTTTGGATTCCGCACGTCTATGACGGCCGTGACAAGACGTTCTTTTTCTTTGCCTGGGAGCAATACCGCAACCGGCGTGGCTTGTCGAACGGCATTCTGGATTTGCCCACGGCCGCCGAACGCGGCGGTGATTTCTCGGCCCTGCTGGGACCTGGCTTGACTACCGGGGGGAACAATCCACAGCCCATCATTAACCCCTGCACGGGAGAGCAGGTACTGCAAGGCCAGATTTTTGACCCCTCGACCACGCAGACAGTTGGCGGTCAGGTGTGTCGCATGCCGTTCGCTGGCAATATCATCACCAACATCAACCCGGTAGCCCAAAAAATACTGACTTATCTCCCTGGCACTAATCTTACGGGTTTACCAGCCAATGACCAGAACGGACTTCGGCAGAACTTTCAGAACCCCGGCGCACTCGATCACGTGGTGACGACGGAAACCAGCTTCCGCATTGACGAGAATGTGACCAATAAGAACAAGATGTTCTTTTCTTATCACAGCCGGGAGCAGAATTATCTCAACGGCAGCAACCTGGATTTACCCGCTCCCCTGACGCCGAACAACTACTACAACTACTACTTTACCCATTACCTGCGCTATGGATGGGATTACCTGGCCAGTCCCACGGTCTTGAATCACTTTTCTGTGGGCTTCAACCGCGTCTATACCGCTAGCCGGGCACTAAGCGTCAACGGATCGGATTGGGAGCAGGCGCTGGGCATCTCGGGCGCGAGCGGAGCGCTCTTCCCGCAATTTCAGCTCAATGGCGCCCAGTATGGCATAAGCTATCCCCAACTCGGCGATGGAAATCTCTCCATTCAGGTGCCCAACGCGCTGATCGTGGCGGACAGCGTCTCCTGGACTAAAGGCCGTCACTCCCTACGTTTCGGTTTCGACTGGCGCTCTTATCAGTATTCCGTGCTGTCGCAATCCGGCAATTCGCCGCAATATATCTTCTACAATTATGAGACTGCTTTTGCTCCGATCAGTCAGGACCCCAACGCCAACAGCACGGGCGATCCTTTCGCCAGCTTCCTGATTGGTGAGCCGAACCAGGAACAACTCACATATTTTTCCCACTATCCGCGCTGGAACCAGAATTATTACGCCGCCTATGTTCAGGACGACTTCAAGGCCACCCGCAATCTGACTCTGAACCTCGGCCTGCGTTGGGATGTGGACACGCCGCGGCATGAAGCCGACGGAGCGCAGTCGGTTCTTTCCTTAACCACTCCGAACCCGCTGACTCCCGGCCAGAACGGCGCCCTGATCTTTGGCAAGAACGCCACCGGGGCCAACACCTACTACAAAGACTTTGGTCCCAGGATCGGCTTCGCGTGGTCCCCCGACCGGCTGAAAGACACAGTGATTCGCGGCGGCTATAGCATCTACTACGCTCAGCTGAGCTATTCTGATTTCGGGGGGAACCTGACCAGCGGATATTCCGTCAACCCCAATTTTCAGAGCCCGGACAGCTTTACCCCAGTTTCATCGCTGAGCGCTTTCCCCGCCTACCCTGCCCCGGTCCAGGATCCGTCGCTAAACACGTTGACCTCGACCTCACCCGACTATGTTGCTCCCGGTTATGGGCGCCCGGGCATGGTGCAGAATTGGGACCTTGAGGTACAGCATCAACTTCTGCAGGACTTGATCTTAAGCATCGGCTATGTTGGTCAGCACGCCACCCGCCTGCACTCGAATCTGGCGCAGGTCAATGCGCTCAACCCGAGGTACCTGGCCTTGGGCAACGACCTTTCCGACGGCGTAACCACCCCCGCGGGGCAAGCCGTTCTCGCCCAGCTCGGAGTGACCGTGCCTTCGTGGTTTGAACCTGGTTGGGCGCCGAGCGGCAATGACATCGTTGGGCAGCTGCTGCGGCCATTCCCCCAGTACGGCAACATCACCACCAACTGCTGTCTGGAAAACCTGGGTCAATCTACGTACCACGCTCTGGAAGCAAAGGTGGAGCGCCGCTTCCGCAACGGCCTCAATTTGCTGGCGTCCTATACTTTCTCGAAAACTCTCACGGATGCCGATTCCTCATTTCCCACCGAGACCGGATTTAACTCCAACGTCTTCGGGGCGCAGAATCCATACAACCTGCGGGGGGAAAAGGCCCTCAGTTATCAAGATGTGCCTCATACCTTCGTGGTCAGCTATTTGTATGAGTTGCCGGTCGGACCGGGGAAGAAATACCTGAGCCATGGTGTCGCCAGCAAAGTGCTGGGGGGATGGCAGATCGGTGGAATTCAGCGCTACCAGAGCGGAGCCCCCGCCGTCATCAACGAGTACGCCACCACGCCTCCGGGTGTGCTGACCACGGGAAATTTCCGCTTCAGCTTGGTTCCCGGGCAGTCGCCCTTCCCTGCACACCCGGTGGCTTGGACTCCGGCTCTCGACAATGGCTGGAATAGCGGCTGCAGCTTGAACGGACAGGGCATCTTTGCGCCCAACAGTGCCAGCGGGCCAACCCCGGTGAACTGTGCTGCCTTCATGGATCCCAGCGCCGCCTCCCTGGACGCTGGCGGCGGATATGTCTTCGGAAACCTTCCTGCGGTCGTTGGCTGGTGGCGAAGTCCGGCCTATTTGAACGAAGACTTCTCGATCATCAAGCGAACTGCCATCGCTGAAAACAAAATGATCATCTTCAAGCTCGACATTCCCAACGCATTCAATCGGCATATTTTCGGCGCGATTGACGGCAATCCCTACGACTCGTTCTTCGGCGTCGCCGGGGGTGGCGGTCACGGCGTGGTCAATGCTCCGCGAACCCTGCAGGCCACTTTGCGCTTCGAGTTTTGACCTTTCCTTTCAAGACCGCGGGAGTAGTGTGCCCAAATCGCAGTACGAGACGCACCCTTCTCCCGCGGTTCCTTTCCGCCGGCCGGGTATAAAATGCCGTGGGGCCAATGAATTTCTCTGTTAACGAACGGCAGAGCCCGAACTGTAGTGCCTTGCGGCTTCCCTGCTTGCTTGGCTTCCTGTTGTTGACGGTCTTCCCGGTTTTGGCCCAGTCCCCGCAGGTTGCCGCCGAGTTCAACCAGGCGGCTGAGGCCATGCGGGCGGGCAATCTCGAGGAAGCGGGCGCGGGCTTCGCCGCTGTAGTCAAGGCAGATCCCGGTTTTGCCGAGGCGCACTTCAATCTTGGCCTGGTCCTCCAGGAGCAGGGCCGCTACCAGCAAGCTGTCGCCAGTTTTCAGAAAGCCATTGCCCTGCGGCCGCGGCTTCATGGCGCCAATCTTTTCCTTGGAATCACAGACTTTCGCATCAATCATTTAGATGAATCTGTAGCGGCCATACGAAAAGAGACCGCCGCTTATCCCAAGGATGCCAACGCCTGGATGTGGCTGGGCGTGGTTCTTCTGGCGCAGGACCGCGCCGAAGATGCCGCCGCTGCGCTTGACCGCGCCGCGAAACTGAAGCCCGGCGACCAGGACATTCTCTATCACCGTGGGCGGGCACATCTGCTGGTTTCGAAGGACAGCTATGCTGAGATGTTCAAGCTCGACCCGAAGTCCTGGCGCGTACATCGGGTGATGGCGCAGGCCTACGCCGAGGCCGACCGCCACCTGGATGCCATCGCCGAGTACGAAGCCGCCATCAAGCTTGCGCCCACCCAGCCGGGACTGCATGAGGAGTTGGGCTCGGAATACCGCAATGCCAACAAAATACCGGAGGCCGAGACGGCATTTCACCGCGAGCTGGAAATTGATCCTTACAACGCGCTTGCCACCTACAAGCTGGGCGCGATTGAAGTGGAAAAAGGAGACGGCGCCAAGGGCAAAGAGTTAATCGAGGCAGCACAGAAGATGAAGGCGGGCCTGGTGCACATGGATTACAACCTCGGACGGGCGGAGATGCTGCTCGGCGACGATGCTTCTGCGGCTGGCCACTTCGAAAAGACGGTAAAGACCGATCCCAACCCGGAAGTCGTGGAACAGGCCTGGTATCAACTGGGAACCATTTACCGGCGCCAGCACCGCATGGAGGAAGCCCGCGAGGCCATGGCCACCTTTCAAAAGCTCAAGGATGAGGACGCGGCCAAATCGCAAGAGCGCATGAAAAAGCTCGTGCTGCAAAACGATAGCGACGCGCCGGCCGCGGCTCCCCAGCCTCAACAATAAGAACGGAAAGAGCCCTAAGGATTGGTCCCCGCAGGCTTGGAGCCGGCCGCCCGGCTCTTTAACTCTGCGGTCCGCTGGAATTCGGCCTTGGCTAGGTCCGTCGCGTGGATGTCAGCGTATAGTCTGCCCAACTGATAGTGAGCGATGGCATTCTGCGGATCGAGTTGCGTGGCGCGCTCCAGTTCGCGGCGCGCCAGCATCAACTGGCCCATCTTATGGTAGTACACGCCCAGGGCCAGACGGCAAAAGGCGTTATCGGGAGCCAGCGCGACCGCCTTCTCCAGGGGCTCCCTGGCCTCCGCGCTTCGTCCTTGCTCCATCAGGATGTTCCCCAGATTCACATAGGGTTGTTCGCTGGGGTGCGGGCTTTGCTCCTGCCAGGCGATAGCCTGGCGGTAGGCATCAATCGCGGCCGCGGGCTCGCCCGAGGACTCGAAGATCAATCCCAGGTTGTTCTCGGCTCTGGCGTCATGCGGGTCCAGTTTCAGAATGCCCAGAAACGCCTCACGCGCCTCGCTCAGTCGAGCTTCCGTGTAGTAGCTGCGGCCGAGAAAATACCAGGCATCTTTATTATTGCCATCTAGCCTCACCGCTTCCCGTAGCCACTTGATTGCGTCCGGATAGTCATTCAACAGGACGTAATCCAGTCCTACGATCTTGAGATCGTCAGAGGCCGGAAGCGTGATTGCCGCAGCTTTGGTGTAGGCCGCCAGAGAATCCGCAGGCTGGTTCTCGCGGTTCAGAACATAGCCGAGCATGTAGTAGGCGTCAGATGAATTTGCATGAGAGGCCACATAGCTGCACAGCGCCCGTTCGGCATCGGCAAAGTTCTGCAGATGCACCAGCGCTTTTGCCTGGTAAAGAAGAGCGTCGGTCGTGCCTGGTGACGCGGCCTCTGCTTTGGCGAAGAGCACGGAAGCCGGGCCATAGTGGCCGGCGCGAAATTCGGCCATGCCGCGCTCGAAGTCGCTGCCGGGTTGTGCAAAACCTCGAAGTGCGAAGAGGCACAAACCCGCCGCGAGGAACCGCAGGTAACTGCGGGCTGTACGCCGTAGGCTCATGGCTTCGTGACCGCGGAGGTAGAAGGCTCGTCAATCTGAAGAATCTGGTCGGCGGCAATGTCTTTCAGCGTCTGCCGTATTCCACTCGGCCAGCGAATTTCAATTTTCTGCGCGACTTCTTCCGTGCCCAGCCCGAAATGCACACGCTTGTCGCTGGCTGAAAGGTAACTGCTGGCGGTGGAGACGGTTGCGTATTGTGAGCCGGCGTTTGTCGCCACTGACACTTCGGCGCCAATGGCATCGCGGTTGCTCTTGTGGCCCACCAGTTTCAGAAGCAGCCAGTGATTCTTCGCCGCCTCCTGGTTGTGTAAAACGTGAACTGGCCCGTCATTCGTGGTCACCACGGCATCGAGCCGGCCGTCGTTATCGAGGTCTCCGATCGCCATGCCGCGCGCTACCCAAGGCTTGCGGAAGACGCTGCCAGAGTCCGCCGAGACATCCACAAACTTCTGCCCAGCGTTGCGGGCCAGCAGCATGGGCTCGCGGTAGTGCAGGTTGGGATAGTTCAGCTCGATGGTATCGAGATCGTGGCCCTGGGCGATCAGCAGGTCCTTCCACCCGTCATTGTCATAGTCGAGGAATCGCACACCCCAGCCGGAATGCGAGAGCGTTATCTGGCTGATGCCTTCGGCGGGGCTGGCATAGCTGAAAGAGCCATCGCCGTTGTTCTGGTAGAGAGCGTACCGCTGGTTGGCCAGATCGGTCACCACAATATCGGGCCAGCCGTCATTATTGTAGTCGGCGAAATCAACGCCCATGCCGGCAAAGGTGCGGCCGTCAATATCTACCGCGACCCCCGAGGAAAGGCCGACCTCTTCAAAGGTGCCATCGCCCTTATTGTGATAGAGAAACTCGACCATGGAGTCGTTGGCGATAAACAGATCAATGCGGCCATCCCGGTCGTAGTCGGCAATGGCCAGCCCGAGGCCTTTTCCCGGCTTGCCCAATCCGATTTTCTGCGCAACTTCGGTGAAAGTGCCATCCTTATTGTTATGAAACACAAGCGGAGAGATGGGTTTGAAGAAGTCGGGATGGCAGTAAGCCCGATATCCTGGCTTATGTTCGCCGCACCAGATGTCGTCGAAATCCCACTCCAGGTAGCGCAGAACCACCAGATCGAGATATCCATCTCCATCGAGATCAACCCAGGCGGCACTGGTGGACCAGCCTCCTCCGCCCACTCCTGTGCTTCGAGTTACATCCGTAAACGTGCCGTCTCCATTATTGTGGTAGAGCTTGTTTCCGCCGTAAGCGGTGACATACAGATCCTCATAGCCGTCGTTGTCGTAGTCGCCCACGGCAACACCCATTCCGTAGCCGGCTCCCTGCAGGCCAGCCTTCTCGGTCACATCCTCAAAGGTTCCATCGGGTTTCTGATGATAGAGGCGGTTCCAATATTCTGAGCTGGTCTTTTGCGGGATTGTTCCTTTCGGTGTTGGGTCGCGTAGCGGGGCACCGTTCACCAGGTAGATATCAAGCCGGCCGTCGTTGTCGTAGTCGAACAGCGCCACGCCGGCGCCCATAGTCTCCAGCAGATATTTCCTCGAAGTGTGCGAAGCCTTGTATTCGAAATTAATGCCCAGCTGCCGCGTCCTATCGACGAACGCGTCCGAGGTCGAAGCCGTCGCTACCCCCTCGGCGGGTTGCTGTGCCGCGCCTCTGAGGACAACCATTGCCAACATCAAACAAGGCAGCATTACCAGAGAAGCTCTGCCTGATCCTTTCACGGCTGGTTGATTCCTTTGCCTTCCGCGACGGTTAGAATCCGGTCAATTTCCGGGTTCCTGACCTCTTCCTTGGTACCATCAGGCCAAATGATCTCAACCTTATCCACCTTAGTGGCGGAACCCAGCCCGAAGTGGAGCCGTTGGTCGGAGCTGGAAGCGTAGCTGCCGCCGCTGAACACATCCCCACGCTGCCGGAAGGATCCGGTTGTTACGAACGCCTTGGCTCCGATGGCATCCCGTGGGCTCTTTGGGCCGCCGATTAGCCTCAGCGTCAGCCAATGATTCGAATTCTTTACCACGTTGCGCAGGAGCACGGGTGCCGAGTCCATGACGTTCAGCACCACATCCGTGTGGCCGTCATTGAATAAATCGCCGAACGCGGCTCCCCGCGCGGAAACCACTACGGCCAGACCGCTGCCGGTCGCCGCCGGAACTTCTTCAAATTTGCTGCCATCCAGATTGCGAAACAGCAACGGTCGCTGCGCCCAGGTCGTGCCCCAATCCTGCTTGTCAACGCCGGGATAGACGTGGCCGTTCGCGATAAAAATGTCGAGCAGGCCATTGTTGTCATAATCTAGAAAGCCGGTTCCCCACCCGAGAAACGGAATGGTCGGGTTCGCAATACCAGCCGCGAAGCTCACATCGCTGAAGCTCCCTTCTCCGTCATTTCGATAGAGGGTGTCATAGTCGTCTGAGAAATTGGTCACCTCGAAATCCACTCTTCCATCGCGGTTGTAGTCTCCCACCGCAATACCCATGCTTGCCTGTTCGCGGCCTTCGTCATTCAAGGCAACGCCGGAGATATAGCTGACGTCTTCGAAGCTGCCATCATGCTTGTTGTGATAGAGATAATTGGGCACAGAATCATTGGCCACCACCAGATCCAGCCAGCCGTCATCATCCACGTCAACAAAAACCGAAGCCAGCCCGTAATAGCCTCGCGGATCAGAAACGCCCGCCTTCACACTCACGTCCGTGAAAGTGCCATCGCCGTTGTTGTGAAACAGATGGTCACCTTCGCCCGGCAGCCCGCGCGGGCCGCACATCACATTGACCCCACGAAATTGGCAAAATCCGGAAGGGATATTTCCTTTGCCCGCGATCGGCGGGTGATCAGGATCGAATTTCACGTAGCCAGGCACAAACAGGTCGAGCCGGCCATCGTGATCGTAGTCGCCCCAGGTGGCGCCGGCGGACCAGCCGCCGAGCGCGACCCCGGCTTTTTCCGCCACGTCGGTAAACGTGCCGTCATGATTGTTGTGATAGAGCCGATTCTCGCCGAAGTTAGAAACATAAATATCCGGCCAGCCGTCGTTGTCATAATCCCCGACGGCAACCCCAAACCCCCAGCGCGCGTTCGCCACCCCAGCCTTATCGGTTACGTCTGTGAAGGTGCCGTCGTGATTGTTGTGGAAGAGCATGGCGCGCGGTGGCGCTTCTTTGCCCTTCAGAGCCGCGAAAGTCGAGCCATTCAACAGATAGACGTCGAGCCAGCCATCATTATCGTAGTCGAGCAGCGCGACTCCCGAGCCCGGCGTCTCCAGAATGGTGCTCTTTTCGGGAGTGCCATCCTTGTGGTGAAACTTGTCGAGACCGGCGGCATGCGTGACGTCCGTGAAGACGATCGGCGCCCCGGCCACAAAACCGCCCGCAGTAATGGGCCGCGAAAGAGCGTCCTTCACCGGCGCATGGGCCACGCCTGTGCTCGTGCCGCTTTGCTGACCTTGGAAGACAGGCTGTTGTGGCGATCCCGAGGCAGCCAGCAGAAAAAGGCCGATAAAAACGCTGAAAAGCCAGCCATTTTGCCGCTCGTAAGAAATCCCAGCGTTGAGAGTGCTGTCTGGTTGAGAGTTGCGCATGCCCTATCGCAAAAGAATAGCTTAGTAAGCGCCGAAAGTCAGTTCTGCCCCGGAATGAACTCAGGACTTCAAGGGAAGGCGCTTGCCGGTCCAAAGCTCCCGCTGCTGGCATGGTAAAGTTAGCCCGATGAGGGACGAGATCCAGCGCGCGGTGGAACTTCTGCAGCGCGGCGACCGGGCTTCGCTGGAGCAGGCCTTGGCGCTTTTGCAAGAGACGGTTTTTTCCTTCAGCATGCGCGTTTGCGGTCAGCGCGAAGACGCGGAAGACACCATGCAGGAGGTACTGATCAAGGCGATCCCCTACCTGCCAAAGTTTGCGAGTCCGAAGGCTTTGGTCGTCTGGCTTTACAAAGTCGCAAAAAACCGCTGCCTCATGAGCCGGCGCCGGAGCAAGTTTGCGCCGGCCCAGAATCTTTCTCTCGAAGAACTGATGCCCGATCGAAAAGAAATCGAGGAACTTGCCAGCATCACCCCTGAAGCGCTTGCCATTCGCAGTGAAGGCGCAGCCCGCCTGCGCGCGGCCGTCCAGAGCTTGCCGCCGCAATATCGTATCGTTTTGGTCTTACGGGACATGGAAGGGCTGAGCGACGATGAAGTCGCAGAGATCACCGGCCTGCGCCCGGCGACTGTCCGAGTGCGGCTTCACCGGGCGCGGCTGTTTGTGAGGAAAGAGCTGCAGCGAGCCTCGAGGCTCCGCCTCGCAAAAGGAGCTACTGTTACTGAAAGGCCCCCTTCCGTGAGTCAACCCCGGGCGCAGCGCTGCAAGGCGCTGTTTGCTGAGCTTTCCAACTATCTGGATGCGCAGTTGGATGAATCTCTCTGCGAGGAGCTGGAGAGGCATTTGAAGGGCTGCGAGCCTTGCGAGGCATTTCTCTCCAGCCTGCGGGCAACGCTTGAGCAGTGCAGACGATTGCCCAGCCAGGCCCCGGGGAGCAAGATGGCCGAGAGGCTTCGCAGTAAACTCCTGGAAGACTACCAACGTGCTTTGGCCGCCGTCCGCTCCGGAGCTTGACCGGTTATTTTCGTTTCACCTCTGAAACTTTCTCTGTAACAAATGCACGCGAATTGCATTTATTCGTGTGCTTGCCGATATGTGAGCACAGGGGATGGACATGATCAGCGCAAAAGTCGAACTAACCCAACCGCTTGGGCTGCAGCGTCAGTTCGTGGCTCAGAGCGGCAGCGGCCATAGCCTGCTGCTGGATGACGCGGCCGGGGGCACTGGACCCAAGCCGCTCGAACTGCTGGCCGTCGCTCTGGCCGGGTGCACCGCCTTCGATGTGGCTACCATTTTGCGCCAGAAATACCACCAGAAGCTTACTGGCTACAAGGTGCAGGTGGAAGCCGAGCAGGCGGAGCGCCCGCCGCAGGTCTTCACGACTGTGCGCATCCACCACGTCGTGACCGGCATAGATATTAACGCTCCGGCGCTGCAAGAGGCCATCCGCCTGTCGGAAGAAAAGTACTGCTCGGTGGGGGCCATGGTGCAAAAGAGCGCCGCGTTTCACACGACCTACGAAATCGTGGAAGACAAAACGGAATGGCTGAGGCCGGCTTTGGCGGCAACAGAGGTGCAGGTTTGAGGATGGGTGCGAAAGCCTGGCTAAGCACCGCAGCGATTCTGCTCTGCCTGGCGCCAGCTACGGCCCAGCAAGGCGCACCTTCCTCGTCGCTTACACTTGCGCAAGCGGTAAAGATCGCGCTGGAAAAAAATCCTCAGCGCAAAGCTGTCCTGGCAGACACTAAAGCAGCGGTCGCGGATTTGCGCGAAGCTCGCTCTTCTCTCATGCCTCGCTTAGAGTTTTCCGAAGCCGCCACTCGCGGCGACGACCCCGTGTACGTCTTTGGCAGCCGCTTGCGGCAACAGCGCTTCACTGTGGCCGATTTCGCCCTGAACAATCTGAACACGCCGCTGCCCATCAGCAACTTTACAACACGATTTGCAGGAACCTGGAACCTCTTCGATTCTTTCGCCACCTGGCACCAGATTGCTCGTGCAAAACTGATGAATCTGGCGGCCGCCGAACGCCTCGGCCGCGCCGACCAGCAGATCATTTACCAGGTAATCAACGCCTATTACGCCCTGCTGCTGGCCGCGAAACGGCTGCAGGTCGCCGAGCAATCCTCAAAAACGGCTGAGGCCATTACCAACCAGAGCCAGGCGCGGTTCGATAGCGGGTTGGTGGTTGAGTCCGATTTGCTCACGGCCAAAGTGCGCGCCGCCGAGCGCCGGGAGGCAGAAATCCGCGCCCGCAGTGATGTGGAAATGGCCCGTGCCCAGCTGAATATGGCCATGGGCGTTGCGGTTGACTCATCATTCCAGCCCTCTGAGTCCTTGGCCGAGCGCACGTTGCCGGTTCCGGTTCTTGGCGATCTCGAAAAACAGGCGCTCGCAAACCGGCCTGACCTGAATGGCGTGGCCGCGGAAGAAGCGGCCCAGCGCCAAAGCGTGGCCGCCGCAAAGTCCTCTTTTGGGCCGCGAGTGAACGCCTTTGCCGGCTGGGAGCTCGATAATCCCACTTTCGTGGCTGGGGGCGGAGGCAATAACTGGCTGGGAGGGATCGAAGTGCAATTCGATCTTTTTCAGGGAGGCGCCAAGCGCGCGGAGCTTGCCCGGCAGGGCGCGCTCGAAGAAAAGGCTGCCGCCCTCAAGCAAGCTGCCCGCGATGAAGTTCAGCTCGAGGTCCGCCGCGCATATTACGACGAAGAGGCGAGCCGCCAGCAGATTGAAGTGGCGAGGGCCGCAACCGCACAAGCCCAGGAGAGTTTTCGCATCAGCCGCGACCGCTATGACAACGGGCTGGTCACGATTACCGATCTGTTAAGCGGCGAAGACGCGGTGCGGCGCAGCCAGACCGACTATTGGGATGCCATCTACCGCTACCAGACCAGCTACGCAAACCTGGATCTGGCCAGCGGCACACTCTCCGCGCAATCTCCCGTGGTGCTGCCATGATCTTCAAAAGCTCTCAGCTAAGACTGTTGCTCCTCGCCCCGGTGCTCGCCGCCATCTTTATGCTTGCCGCTTGTTCGGGCGAATCGCGAACGGCCGCCGCCCCGCCCGAGACCGTGCGGAATCTTTCCGTAGTTAGCGCGCGCCAAGCGGAAGTGCCCGATCTGCTCGAGGCGGTCGGCACCGTGCGCGCCGCGCAGAGCAGCGACCTGGCCAGCCAGATGATGGGCAACATCCTCGAAATTCGCATTCATGAAGGGGACCGGGTGCGGAAAGGCGAGGTGCTCGCGCTGATTGATCCCTCCCATGCGCAAGCCTCCGTGAACCAGGCCAGCGCGGCGTTACTCGTGGCCCGCGAGCAAGTTGCCGCCGCGAACTCTGAGCTGGCTCTGGCCGAGTCAACCCTGAAACGCTACCAGAACCTTTATGAGAAGAGGTCAGTAAGCCCGCAGGAGTTCGATGAGATCAAGACGCGCCGGCAGGCCGCTCTGGCACAGCGTGATATGGCGCAGGCCGGCGAGGCCCAGGCGAAAGCGGCGCTTGACCAGGCAAATACCGCCTTCGGCTATACACGCATTCGAGCGCCCTTCGAGGGCATCGTCACTGCAAGAAAAGCAGACGCTGGCACGCTTGCCAGCCCCGGCATGCCGCTCTTCACCGTCGAGGATGTCAGCCGCTATCGGCTGGAGGCTTCTCTCAACGAAAGCGATGTAAGGTATGTACGCCTGGGCGAGGCGGCCCTGGTGGTGATTGATTCCCTGCAAGATCAGCCGTTTCGGGGAAAGATCGCCGAGATTGTGCCCGCGGCCGACTCAGCCAGCCGCAGCTTTCTGCTCAAGGTCGAGCTGCCGGCTGATGCGCGGCTGCGCTCGGGCCTCTTCGGCCGCGCTGAGTTCTCGCGCGGCCAGCGCCAGGCGCTGCTGATCCCGGGCTCCGCGGTAGTCAGGCGCGGCCAATTGCAGGGCGTCTTCGTGCTGGACTCCACGCGAGTGGCCAGCCTTCACTACATCACCCTGGGCAAGCCCTCCGGATCGGAAGTCGAGGTTCTCGCTGGCTTGCAGGCAGGTGAGCCAGTGGTGGCCAACCCGGGCGGCCTCGATTTGAATGGAAAACGCGTCGTGGGCCAGTGATGGCGGAGAAAGACTCCAAAGCGGCAGCTACATCCTCGCGAAGCTTCGGCCTTGCGGGCAGAATCGCCCATGCCTTTATTGATTCCAAGCTAACACCTCTGGTGGTTCTCGCCGCCCTGCTTCTCGGCGCCTTCAGCATTCTCGAGACTCCGCGCGAAGAGGAACCGCAGATCGTTGTGCCCATGCTCGACGTGTTCGTCCAGATGCCAGGTGCTTCCCCCGAAGAGGTGGCGCAGCGGGTCAGCATGCCCATGGAAAAACTGCTGCGCGAAGTGCCCGGCGTGGAATATCTCTATTCAATCAGCCATTCTGGCATGAGCATGGTGGTGGTGCGGTTCTACGTCGGCACCAACGAAGAGCAGGCCATCGTAGATACTTATAACAAGCTGTACGCCAACCTTGACCGCATCCCGCCCGGGGTGTCGCAGCCGATCATCAAAGTCCGCTCCATTGACGATGTGCCGATCATGGCGCTGACGCTTTGGGGAAGAAATTACGACGCCTACAGCCTGCGGCGAATCGCGGGCGAACTGGAGGACTCGCTCAAGCAACTCGACGATGTTTCCCAGACCAGGATCATTGGCGGCGATCCTCGTCAGGTGCGGGTAGTGCTCGATAGCGAACGCCTCTCGGCCTATGGGCTGGCGCCGGCCGCCGTGGTCAGCCAGCTTGAGAACGCCAACCGCCGCGGCCAGGTGGGCAGTTTCGCGCAGAACAACCGTGAAATTCAGGTGGAAGCAGGCACGTTCTTCACCACCCTCGCCGATTTACGGCGAGTGGTGGTCGGTGTGCACGCAGGGCGCCCCGTTTACCTGCGCGATGTCACTGAGAAGCTCGAAGACGCGCCTGCCGAGCCGACTGACTACGTTCTTTACGCCAATGCCGCGGGCAGCGGGAAGCCGGAAAACCAGGACTCTCCCGCGGTCACAATTACCATTGCCAAGCGCAAGGGCACCAACGCGACCATTATTTCCGAGCGAGTATTGGAGAGAGTCAGGAACCTTCGCGGCTATCTGCTGCCGAATGATTTGAATGTCACGGTCACGCGCAACTACGGCGAAACCGCGAAGGATAAGTCTGATGAACTGCTCAAACACCTGCTCATCGCGACCTTGTCCGTTACGCTGCTGATCGCCCTCGCGCTGGGCTGGCGGGAATCGGGAGTAGTACTCCTGGCAGTACCGGTCACCCTCGCCCTCACCCTGGCGATATTCTATCTCTACGGCTACACGCTGAACCGCGTCACCCTCTTCGCTCTGATTTTCTCGATCGGAATCCTGGTGGATGACGCCATTGTGGTGGTGGAAAACATCGTCCGTCATTTCCGCCTGCCGGCAAATCACGCGCGCCCGCTCGCCGAGGTCGCCGTTGAGGCGGTGGATGAAGTCGGCAATCCCACCATCCTGGCCACTTTTGCCGTGATCGGCGCGATTCTTCCCATGGCGTTCGTGCGCGGCCTGATGGGCCCGTATATGCGCCCGATTCCGGTGGGCGCTTCGGCCGCCATGTTGTTTTCCCTGATTGTCGCCTTCGTAGTTTCTCCCTGGGCTTCGTTACGGCTTCTCCGCAAGTACGCCGCCGCCGATGGCCGAAATGCCAGCCATGAAGCGGAGGGTTGGACCACCCGCTTGTACCGCCGCGTCATGACCCCGTTGATTCTTCAGGCCAGCCGCCGCTGGATGTTCCTTGGGGGCATCGTTCTCTTGCTGCTCGCGGCCATCGCATTCGTTCCGCTGAAATGGGTGCGCGTGAAGATGCTGCCTTTCGATAACAAGAGCGAGTTTCAGGTGATTATTGACATGCCTGATGGCACGCCACTGGAGCAGACAACGCAGGTGGCGCAAGCTCTTGGAGACTACCTGGGCCGCCAGCCTGAGGTCATCAACTACCAGATTTATGCCGGAACCTCCGGCCCTTATAACTTCAATGGCCTGGTGCGCCATTATTTCTTACGCGATCAGCCGAACCAGGCCGATATTCAGGTGAACCTGCTCTCGCGGCACGAGCGCTCGGCCCAAAGCCATGAGATCGCGCGGCGCCTGCGCCCTGCTCTGGATAGGATCGCCCAGCCTTTTGGCGCGCGCCTCAAAATCGCCGAAGTTCCCCCCGGCCCGCCCGTTCTGCAAACACTGGTTGCCGAAGTGTACGGGCCCAATTACAGGGGCCAGATTGAACTGGCTGCCAAAATCAAACAGGTCTTCCAGCAAACACCCGGTGTGGTAGACGTAGATTGGTACGTGGAAGATCCGCAAACCGAGTACGACATGAAGGTGGACCTGGAGAAGGCGGCGCTGCACGGAATCTCTGCCGCTGAGGTTACGCGCACCCTGCAGATCGCACTGGGCGGGGCCAGCGCCGGACTGCTACATGATCCAGCATCACGCGAAGACATCCCGATCGAGGTGCGCCTGGCGCGCGCTGATCGCTCAAGCATGCAGGACCTGGGCAATCTCAAGCTGCCTACTCCCTCCGGCGGACAAATCGCTTTGCAGGAAGTGACTGACCTGAAAAAAACCACGATTGACACCAGCGTCTATCGCAAGAATCTGTTGCCCGTGGTTTATGTCACCGGCGATGTAGCTGGCGGCGAAGAAAGCCCGGTGTACGCCATCCTGAACATGAGCGATGCCATCAGCAAAATCAAGACGCCTGATGGCTACGCGATTAAGCAATACAAGGGCACCACTATGCCCGGGAACATCGAGCATTACTCCATGAAGTGGGATGGCGAATGGCACATCACGGTGGAAGTCTTCCGCGATTTAGGGCTCGCCTTCGCCGCCGTGCTGGTCTTGATCTATGTGCTGGTGGTGGGCTGGTTTCGTTCGTTCCTGACCCCGCTGGTGATTATGGCGCCCATTCCGCTGACGCTAGTGGGCATTCTGCCGGCGCACGCGCTCATGGGCGCATTCTTTACCGCTACTTCCATGATTGGCTTCATTGCCGGCGCCGGGATCATCGTTCGCAACTCCATCATTCTGGTTGATTTCATCGAACTGCGCCGGTCGCAGGGAATGTCGCTGGAAGACGCTGTCGTGGATGCGGGCGCGGTGCGCTTCCGCCCCATGCTGCTCACTGCCGCCGCAGTGGTAGTGGGCGCGAGCGTGATTCTCTTCGACCCGATTTTTCAGGGCTTGGCGCTCTCGCTCATGGCGGGAGAGGTTGCGTCCACAATTCTTTCGCGAATGGCGGTTCCGGTGCTTTATTATCTGTCTCGGCGTGGGGCCGCCCTCGGCCCAGGACATCCGCATTCGCCCGAAAACATTGCCGAGTGCGAAACGCCGCAATGCGAGATTGCGCCGACTGGCCAATAGTTTGTAAAGGAGGACTCTTATGACCGTAGAACGCGCGCTGCGTTTGATCGCCGGCAGTTTTGTGGTAATCAGCCTGGCTTTGGGTTATTGGGTCAGCCCGTACTGGTACCTGTTCACCGCCTTCGTGGGACTGAACCTGTTTCAATCGGGCCTGACTGACTGGTGCCCGATGATGGCTTTCCTGCGTAAGCTGGGAGTCGGCTGCCCCCGAGACGCCAAGAGCTAGATGGCGGCAGCGACGTCGCGATGGATTTCCAGCAGCCTGGTAAGCTGCTGATCTTTTGGCCGGCGGCCCAGGCCGCACTCGGTCGCTACGCCGGTCGAACCTTTGAAGTGGCGCTTGAAAGCTTCCAGCCGCTTCCTGCTGCCTTCCACTCCGTCGGTGTAATGAACCAGGCCCGCATAAATGGTGGTATCGCCGACCTTGAGGTCCTCCAGCGGCTCAAAGTACTTGTCGTCGCTGCGATGCCGGGGCACTGACATCTGCACATGATGGATGGGGTGGGGCGAGACCTCCACGGCTTTGTTTGCCATCTTCACGCTGGTAGCCAGGTCTTCGGGATTCTTGAAGTGCTTGTGATGTAGATCGCCATAGCAGAGATGCATGCCGATGGGCACGCTGTTTGGCGCGGCCGCATTCAACTCGCGAAGGTAGCGCACAAAGCGATCCATGGGATCGCCATTGGGCTTGAACTGCATGGGCGGTACATCCGGCATGTAGTCGCCGTGCTCGAGCGCCACCGTTTCCCAATTGATGTCCCATTGCAGAACCAGATCATCGTGGGGTATTTGCGCGCACAGCCTGGCCACGTCGCGTTTCATCACGTCTATGTATGCATCTACCATCAGGTCCATACTGTGGGCGCTCTCGGTAAGAACCCGCACTGCGTCATCGGGGAACGGCAGCGAGACCTGAAAGCGTGTGCCCTTGGGAATCACACCTTGATCGCGCAGGCGGCAAAAAATCTTGTACGAATCTAAGGCTTCGCCGGGATAGCCCAGGGTTTCAATGGGCCTCACTTCTTCTACGCCCGGCTTCACTCCCCACCAGGGGCAGGCATGATAATCAGGCGGCAGCCACTCCGGTAGGCCGGGCATCGGCTGCGGATTTGGACGAACCAACCGAATATCCGGATGCTTGTCCCAGGTATTGAGGGCCACGAAGAACACCCAATAGCGCCGCAAGGTGGTTTCGCCGTCGGTCAGCCCGATGGCTAGATCGCCCAGAATCGGAGCCACCGTGCGAAATACGTCTTCCGCCCCGTTGCCCGGAACGCCGCCAACGAGCATCACAGGCTTTTTTGCGCGCGACATTTGCTGCCTGCTTCCTGCGAATCGTCAAAAGGAAAACTTGGCCGTGAACTGGAACTGCCGCGGATTGAATGCCGTCCGGGGCAGACCGAAGCTCGGATTCGGCTTAGCCGGGATGAACAAGCAGGAAGCCGATATGGTTGGGGGCGAACACGATTCACCCAAGGAAGCGGTGATCGGGGTAGAAGCAAAACTCCCCACGCCGGGAATGGCCAACCCATCCCCCACCGGGCAATTCATGGACGCCGACTGTTGCTGAATGGCCAGGGTGGCGGCGTCATTGTAGCGGCGCGGAATTACGCCTGAGCCGCAGAAAACCGGCGAGTTATACACCGATGTCACTTCGTCCGCGTTCCCCCGGTTGAGCAGATTGAAGGCGTCCATGCTGAGATCCAGCTTAAAGTGTTCGGAAAGCTGGAAGTAACGTCCCAGGTGAAAATCCCAGGTGTAGAGAGCGTCGCCGTAATAGGTGTTGCGTCCAATCATAGTCTGGCAGTCGTTGACGCTGGGGCAGTGGGGATTGGCCGCGAGGCCGCCCACGCGATCGGTCGCGCCGCCGGCCACGTCGTTCAGCGTATCGGCGCCGTAGAAAATAGTGAAGGGTCGGCCGGACTGGAGCGTAATGATGCTGCTCAGGGTGAAGTGCCGGAGTGGGGTGCTCTCAGGCCCGGTGGCCGTGAAGTTGGCGACGAAGCGGTGGCGCGCATCCTGGTTGGAGTTGGCCCGCTCCGCGGAGTAGTCGAACTGGTTTACCGGCAGATTGATGAAAGTGGTGAAGTTGCCATTGTCAATGGTGTGGGAATAAGTGTAGTTCGCGGTCAGGTTGAAGTTCTTGATGCGCTCGAGCACGGTCAGAGTTCCGCCGTGATAATTGGCGTTGGCCACACCGTTGTTGTAGTCCTCCAGTCCCGAACTCAGTGTGCGCAGGCCCGACCCGAAAACGCCGCCAAAGAAGGGCCCCAAGCCTGCCAGCGCGCCAGTTCCAAGGGTGGGCGTGCCGGTGCAGGGCGAAAGCGAGCCATCCGCGTTGAGCCATCCAGGCATCCATTCACCCGTCGGATCGGTCGGCGTTCCAGCTTTCGTGGTACCCAGCGGGCAAGGAATGTTGAGGTTGTTTCCGCGGACCAGCTTATGTGCCCCTACAAAAAGGTAGCTGGCATTAACGGACAGACCTCGGGCGAATTGGTGGTCAATCTCGAAGCTGGCTTGCTCGGCATAGGGATTTCTGGTGTTGTGGTCCATTCCCCCTTCGCCCACCCCGCAGGCCCCGGTGGTAAAGCAAGTGCCGGCCATGCTAATGGCAGGGAAGGCGGTATCGTAAGCCCCGGTCTGGATAACGCTGGCGGCTTTATCCGCAGCTCCCTGACTGGCTGGGAATGCCAACAGCTGGTAACCCTGCCCTGCCTGCCCCAGGTTGGACATGATGTTGGGGAACACCTGCGGCTGGATTCCTGCACCGCTGCAAATCGCTGCGACCGCCGCCGGTGGATCATTGCCGCACTGGTAGCCGGCGACAATCTTCTGGGTATTCGGTACGAAGAAGAAGGTCAGGTTCTGGCGGTCAAAAAACATCCCGAATCCGCCGCGGATAACGGTCTTGCTATCCGGGGAATAGGCAAATCCAAGCCGTGGCTGCCATTGGTTGTAGTCGTTGTTGACAAACTTCGCCAAGCCAGATTCAACGTCCCATCTGAGGCCGTAATTCAGGGTGAACTTGGGAGTAATGCGCCACTGGTCTTGCAGAAACCCGCCCCAATAGCCGTGATCAATGGTCCGGCTATAGCGGTCAAAGAACTCAGGCGGATAGGCGTTGGCCCAGTTGGAGTTGGGGAAGCCCCCACCGTTCAAAGGATTGGCGGAGGTAACTGTGGAGGAGCAAGGCGTAAGTCCGCAGGCGCCCGGATCAGTGGGCATGGGCACGCCGGCGTACATGAACACCACGCCATGATCCGCGGCCACGGGGCAGCCCCCTGCAATGGCATCCAGGTTGGTGTTTGCGGTGGGATAGTTGGCGCCATAATTGGTATTGAAATACTCGGCAAAATTCGCCAGGCAGTTCACACCGTTCGGTCCGGGCGGCATAAGCATGCGCACCGGGGTGAAGCCGGGAAAATTCTCCAAGCTTGTGAGCCAGTTCCCGTCGGCCCCGAAGCGGATGAGGTGGTTCCCTTTCACCCACGACATGGTTTCGGAAAGTTGGGCGCGGGTCTCGTAAAGCCGGTCATTGGTCCCGAAGTTATGGCCCAGCTCGAGGTCGTTGAGAAGACTGAAGTCCGGCTCGCCGGTGGCGCCGGCGAAGTTGTAGTGGCGGCGAGCGAATTGCGCCAGCACAGTATTGGCAATATTGGGCGAAAGCAGCGAATTCACTGTGGCCACGACGGACTGATCGCGGACGAAAAGATTCCGGCCGCCGCTGGGGACCCCGATGCCGCCACCATCCAGCGTGCTGCCTACCAGTTCGCCGCGCGAGCGGATGTCTTCGGCGTTATAGCGAACCGCCAGGCGATTGTTGGTGCTGATCTGATGATCAATGCGGGCGAAACCGAAATCGTCATCTCCCGTTTTTAAGAAGGTATTGAGGAAACCGAACGCCTGGCCCTGGGTAATATTGGCAGGATTGCCGGCAAAGTTGGGCAGGCAGGCCGCGAGACCGGCGCTGCAACCCTCGGGACCGAGCCCCATCATCGCCTTGGCCTGGTCAATCAGCAAAATATTGTTGACCAGATCCGGAGGATAGACCGGCGACTGGGCGCTGCGTTTTGCTTCGTAGTTCATGAAAAAGAAGGTTCGATCTTTGACGATCGGGCCGCCGAGGGTAGCACCAAACTGATTCTGTCGCAGCAGATGGGGCAGCGGCGCGGGCTGGAGAATGGAGCGTGCGTCGGCTGCACTGTTCTGAAAGTACTCGTAAACCTCGCCGTGCAGGTCATTGGTGCCGGACTTGGTGACGATATTCACGATGCCGCCCATGGCCCTGCCGTATTCCGCCCCAAAGCTGTTGTTCACCACGCGGAATTCCTGCACCGACTCCTGCGGGGGTGTGGAGCGCTGAATGCCGCTGGCCGCATTCACGAAGTCGGCGCCATCTACGGTGATTTCGTTGCTGAAGGAGCGCATGCCGCCGAAGGAAATCTGCGTCACCTCAAACTCGGTGAAGGTTGTTCCCAGGCTGGTGCGGCTGCTGGAGACGCCGGGGGTCAGAAGGGCGAAATCGGTGAACACGCGGTTGCTGATGGGCAGCGAATGTATCTGATCGGTGCTGACTACCTGGCTGATTTCTGACCGCGTGGGTTCAATGGTTGGGGCCTCGGTGGTCACTACCACCACCTCGCCCAAGGAGGCGACTCGCAGACCTACGTTGACGGTGGCCACCTGCCCGACCGTCAACACGATTCCGGTTTGGGTGTAGTTGGCAAATCCGGTGTAGGAGGTCTTCAACTCGTAAGTGCCTGGCGGCACGTTCGCAATGATGTAGAACCCATTTTCGTTGGAGGTCGCCGTATAGGTGGTGTCGTTGGCGGTGTTGCGCAGGCGGACGGCCGCTCCCACCACGGTGCGGCCACTCTGGTCGGTAACGGTGCCGTTCAACTGCGCGTTGCCGATGCCGCCCTGGCCCAGCGCCAGTGGCACGCTGTAAAACAATGTGGCGACGGCGAGCAGAAAATGCAGGCATGCAACTCGCTTCATGGGCGCCTCCTGATGGTTACTTCGAAGTGCCTTAGGGGATTCAGTTTCAACACGTTACCGCTAAAAAGATCGCCCCTGTGACCGCACGTAATTATCATCTCCCCTGATCGTTAGTCAACCGCAAAAGTGTATACGCTTGTTGACCAGCAGCGGACATTCTTGCCCCGAACAAGCGGTTTTGGCCGCTGAGACAAATGCATGTCCGCCCGGATGTATGCATCGTCATGCAAAGCAGTCTGCGGGTTGAAACCGATCGAAGAAATGAAAGGCGGGATGGTGCAGGTGACCGGCAAACTGGAGACGGAGAGGTTCGGGACAGCGCTTCGAACAGCTGGCTCTAGGGCAGCGACCTTGTCAGACGCAGAACGCGGCCATCCTGCTCCTCAAACAAGAGCTTTAGCAGCTCAGGGCGGTTCCGCTGCAAAGCCCGGCTGTTGACGGTTCCCTTCTCCGTCAGTTCACCGGCCGCTGGGGATGGCGGCACCTCAACTAATAGAGCAGCAACAACGCGATTCGAGCTGCCGGTCGCGACGGCGGCCAAGTTGTCTAACCGCGCCCGAAGATTCGCCCTCAGCGTGGGATTGGAGGCGATTATCGCCGCAGGTGTGCCGGGATCTACGGCAGCAAGGCGGGCGCACTGCTCCCAGTCGGGAAAGATCAGCATGCGAACATCGTTGCGGTCGGCGCCAACAATCACAACTTCGCTGGCCAGCGGGCGCAGGGCATCGAGCGCATCGAGCCGCAGCTTTCCCGCGCCCACGCGAGTGCCGGAGGAAAGCTTGAAATCTTCATTCGCCCGGCCATCAAAACGAAGTCCGGCCCGCGGGCGCTGGGGATCGTTGAAGCTCAGCAAATCTCCAGAGCGAAAGAAACCATCTTCATCAAAGGCCGCGCGGGTGGCGGCCGGATCGCGCCAGTAACCCGGGGTGACATTAGGGCCGCGATAGCGCGCCTCGAAGCTGTTATCGTGCGGAACCAGCTTGAGTTCGACTCCCGGCACGGGAATGCCCACCACCCCGGGAGCGCTGGCCTCGCGGTTGCCGAAGAGCGCGATGGGGCTGGTCTCCGTCATGCCCAAGCCCGTAACGATCAGAATTCTACAGCCGGTCGCTTCCACCGCCAGGCGCTCCAGCGCGAACCAGGTCGCAGGCTGCATGGAAGCGGCCGCATACCAGAGAAATTTCAGCCGCCGGAAGAAGTGCTCACGAAAAGCGCGATCTTCTTCGAGATACGGGACCAGAAGCTCATAGCCACGCGGCACGTTGAAATAGATAGTCGGCGAAACCCGCCGCAATAAGTCCAGGCTCGGGCCGAACAGTGCAGCAGTCGGCTTACCGGGGTCAATGTACAGCGTCCCGCCGTTATGAAGAACGATGTGAAAATTGCTGTTGCCGCCGGCGGTGTGATTCCAGGGGGCCCAATCCACCATCACCGGCGGTTCATCGGCAATGACCGGAGCAATCTGCCTCTTCATTTGCGAGTTGGCACACAGCATGCCGTGAGTATTGATCACAGCCTTAGGCATGCCGGTGGAACCGGAGGTAAACAGATATTTGGCGAAGGTGCTCCGGCCGACCCGATGCGCAGCTTTTGCGACATCGTCACGGCGATTGCCATCACCCCGCAGCCATGCCACGTCTTTCATCCGCCCGCCTGCCGGGGAATTGCGCAAAGCCAGGACCGGAATGTCAGCTTCCAGAGAATGCTCGATGGCATTTCGATAGAGGGCGCCATCCTCGACAATGATCATGCCCGGCGTCAGCAGCCGGAAGCTGTGCGCCAGCTTCAGGTAGTCGGTGCTTTGCAGGGCGTAGGCGGGCGCGATGGGAGCGATGGGAATGCCGATATACAACGCCGCCAGCATGATCAAGGCATGATCTATGCCGTTAGCGGCGAGTATGGCCAGAGGACGTTCGGGGCCAAGGTCGTGAGCCAGCATCCCCTCGGCAAGCGCGAGCGCCTGTTCCCGGACCTCGCGGTAGGTGATGGTCCGCTCGGCGGCGAGAGTTTGTTCGACGATGAACGCCCGGTTCGGAGCTTCTTTTGCCCAGTGATCCAGCCAGTGGCCGATGCGGTGGTCGTAGTCGGCCAGCGGCTCGGCGGCCCGCATCAGCAGCGTGCCATCGGGGAGCGGCGCCAACTCGACCTCGGGCGCAAAGAAGCGCACCGGGCGCAGCGGGGCATCAAGCAAATTCTTCTGGTCTTTAATCGTGCTCAAGCCAAAGCCCTGGTGGTGGCTGAGTTCATGGCTAGTCGATTTCGCGGGTGCAGACATGCCACCCGTTCCGCTCACTCAACTGCGGCGGCGGTGAATCTGTGCTTCACTTCCGGGGGAATCGGGCGCGCCTCAAAGTTCTCAGCGTCTCCCGCGCGGTACGCCACCCAGACCCTGGTCTCGAAGCACTCCGCCGCCAGCACGTCCCCCCTCATGAGGCGATGCTGCACAACGAAGCTGCTGTTCCCCCATTTTGCCACTGAGGACTCGACCACCACATCTTCCCCGAAGCGCGATGGGGCCATGAAGCGAGCTTCCACGTTTACCATGGGAATACCGCCGATACCATACAGGTTCATGAGGTCGCGTTTGGAAAAACCTGCGCGCTCAAACAACGCTCGGGTGCAAATATCGAAGTACTCGAAGTAGCGTGGGAAGTACACGATTCCTCCGGGGTCGCAATCACCCCATTCGATGCGCATGGTGCGGCGATTGATCAGCATAGAAGTTGGCCATGGGACGATGCGTTGCTCGTTCGCCTCGATTTCAATGGAGAGTATGAGAGGCTCAGACGGTTGTCAATGTTGCAGTGCGGAAGCAGACCATGGGCGCTCGCCCTAGAGAGCAGCGGCGAGCTTAACTTATTGCAAATTTGAACTGCTGCGTGTAGTGAATGTTGGAGGGGAACATCCCTCCATTCAAAGGGAACCATGGCCACTTCATCGGTTGAGCAAATTGCCATTATTGGCTTTGGCGAAGCCGGCGGAATCTTTGCAGAAGACATTGCCCGGCAAGGCGCGTCGGTGCGCGTGTTCGATATTCTGCTGAAGTCCAAGCAACACCGCCGGGGGATGCTCTCGAGGGCGAAGGCTTGCGGAGTAGAAGCGGCCGATGATCTAGAGCACTGCATCTGCGAGGCCCAGATTGTGATTTCGGCGGTGACCGCGTCTTCGTCGCTCGCGGTGGCGAAGGAAGCGGCAAAGAGCCTTCGCACCGGCCAGATTTTCCTGGACATCAACGCCGTTTCGCCCCAGACCAAGCGACTGGCCGCTCGATATATCGCAAAGAGCAAAGCGCATTTCGTGGAATCCGCCGTCATGGCGCCGGTGCCGCCGCAGCGGCTGAAGGTTCCGATGCTGCTGGGCGGGCCCCACGCCGCAGAGGCCGGCGCTTGCCTTCAGGCGCTGGGCATGAATGCGAGGGCTTTGAGTGATGAAATCGGAGTTGCGTCGGCGGTAAAAATGTGCCGCAGCGTGGTGATGAAGGGCCTGGAAGCACTGGCCATCGAGTGCCTGTTCGGCGCGCGGAAGTATAGGGCGGAAGAGGCCGTCCTGGAATCGCTTGCAGCGTCTTACCCGGGCATGGGCTGGGACGACGATTTGCCGGACTATCTCGTCAGCCGCGTCGCCGAGCATGGGCGCCGGCGCGCCGCCGAAATGCGGCAAGTGGCTGAGGCGCTGCGCGAAGTCGGAGTCGAGCCGCGGATGGCGCTGGCTACCGCCCATCGCCACCAACAGTTCGTCAATCAGATGGCTGCAAAGGACCTTGCATTCCAGGATGCACGGCCATTCTCCTGGAAACGCCTTGCCGACGCCCTGGGCCGCGGCGCACGTGCCGGCACAAGACGCAAGCGCCGCTGACGCAGCTTTCCGCGAAAGGCTCTACTCCTGAACGCCTTTGCCATTGTTCTGCTCGAACGACATGCCTTTGCTGTTCTCCCCGCCTGCGCGCCATGCCGTGCGCGCCAGATTGATGCTGATCTTGGCCCCGCAGGCATGCTCGAACATGAGCGCCGCCACCCGCGCACTCTCGCCATTTTCAATCGCCTGAACAATGTTGTGATGTTGCTGGTGGGCGAAACTGAGCGAACTGTACATGCGCGGGAGGTCCACCCGGTCGAAGGCGATGGCGTGGGCCGCGGCAAAGGGTATCCGGTCATTGCGCTCGATCGCGTCCGCGATCACTTTGCTGCCCGAGCCCTGCACGATCAGGGAATGAAGTTGCTTGTTCATGTCGCCGTAGCGAGCTTCGTCGGAGGCAACCACGTAGCCTTTGACCAGAATCGCGTCCCCCTCACGAAGGCACTCATGTAACGACTGCTGAAGCCGGCGGGGCGCGCCTTGCTCGGTGAGCATGCGGGCGGCCAGGCCTTCCAGCACGCCGCGCACGTCAATGGCGTCCATGATCTCCTGCGGCGTAAACGCCCGGACCACAAAACCGCGGGTATCGAGCTGGGTCAGCACTCCCTCTTGCGCCAGGATAGGCAGCGACTCCCGAACCGGCGTGCGAGAGACGCCGAGCTTGTTGGCTAATTCGACCTCGCGCACACGCTGGCCGGGAGCGAGTTCGCCATGCAAGACCATTTCCCGAATTCTGACAATGACGCGCGAATTTTTACCGGCCATGGGGATCAAACGCAGGGCAAATCGGGGTTTTCCGAAGCCCAGCGGGATGTTATCAACTCCATATGTCTCAGGCAATTCCTCGGGGCTCGGCTGCTTTCGGCAGAAACGGGCCGCAGCCGGCTCAAGCCATCAGATTGCGCGGCAATGGATGCGGGAAAATGCATCCAAAACACAAGATTTCATCGCTCGTGAAATAATTACATCTGACACTCGAAACATAAAACGTAACCAACAGATAAACAAAAGGTTAATTAATATCTAAAATTTGGCAACAGACATTTCCGGTCCCTCTTGACAAGGCTTCAGTGCATACGAAATTCTTGAAAGAGAATGCAAAACGCTTTGACCCCGTTCCGCTCGCCGCATACAATCTGCGACGAACTTGACGGCTTGAAGCGCAGCCTCCTGTTCCACGCGGATGATCAGAGGAGCAGCCGTGGAATACAACAGCTTGGAAGAAGTGCTACAGGCAGCCGGCAATCCTGTAAGGCTTCTGCGTAATTCGAAGACCGGCCCCTATGTCTATCCGGTAGTTCCCCCTGAGTACTCCAACTGGCGAGACGAACAGCGGGCCTGGCAGCAGACCTGCGTGCTTTATAACCAGTCCTACCACATGACCGACATGTATGTGGAAGGGCCGGACGCGCTGAAGTTGTTCTCCGATCTCGGCGTGAACAGCTTCCAGGGGTTCGAGCCCAACCGCGCCAAGCAGTTCGTAGCCTGCAACTATGACGGCTATGTGATTGGCGATGTGATTCTGTTTTATCTCGATGAGAACTCGTTCAACCTGGTCGGCCGCCCCTCGGTCCACAACTGGGTGCAGTACCACAGCGAAGCCGGCGGCTACAAAGTAAAAATTGAGCGCGATGAGCGGTCAGTCGCCAGGCCGGGTCCTATTGTCCGCAAAGCCTACCGCTACCAGGTGCAGGGCCCCACTGCAATGAGGGTGATCGAAAAGGCCACTGGCAAGGCGGCGCCGGAGCTCAAGTTCTTCCACATGACCGCAGTCAGCATCGCAGGGCGCAGCGTGCGTGCCTTGCGACATGGCATGGCAGGGCAGCCGGGGCTGGAATTATTTGGCCCCTGGCAGGATGGCGAGGCCGTCAAAGCCGCGCTGGTAGAGGCCGGCGAGGAGTTCGGCCTTCGCCTGGTCGGCGCCCGGGCGTACTCCTCGAACACGCTCGAATCGGGATGGATTCCCTCCCCTATGCCGGCCGTCTATTCTGGCGAAAAGATGAAGGCTTACCGGCAGTGGCTGCCGGCGAATGGATACGAAGCGATCGCTTCGCTCGGCGGCAGTTTCTACTCCGACAACATCAAGGATTATTACCTTACTCCCTACGATCTCGGCTACGGGCCCATCGTGAAGTTCGATCACGAGTTCATTGGGAGAGAGGCCCTCGAGAAGATTGCGAATCAGCCGCACCGGAAGAAAGTGACGCTGGCCCTGGACAGCGAAGATGTCACTCGCGCCATCAGCACCATGTTTCAGAAACGAGACCGCGTGAAGTATTTTGATTTTCCCTCCGCGGTGTATGCCACCCTGCCCTATGACAAGGTGTTGCGCGATGGCCGCCTGATCGGCATTTCCACCTGGTGCGGCTACAGCGCCAACGAGGGCAAGATGCTGACCTTGGCGATTCTCGATGAAGAGCACACCACGCACGGCACTGAGGTGACCTTGGTCTGGGGTGAAGAGAACGGCGGATCGTCCAAGCCGACGGTAGAGCGCCACGTGCAGGCGGAGATTCGAGCCATCGTCAGCCCAGTGCCTTATGCCGAGGTGGCGCGGACCTCATACGCAGCCGGATGGCGCACCGCGCAGAAGGTTGGCTGAGCGTCAGCGCGCGGTTGCGCGACGTAGGCGTCAGAACCCAGAAAGCGTCAGGTCCCCTGGCGGGCTGAGATGCCGGAACCAGAGATTTCAGCAAATTCCGCCCCCGTTATGGTAGCCCCGGGGCGAGCGCAGTGGACTTTCTCAAAATAAGGTTGGTTTGCAGTTCGTACTTTCGGCGATCAGCGCCGGGGACCTTGCCCTCCACGGCGTCAAGCAGCGCCTGAAACGCCAGCCGGGCAAGCTCGGTCTGCGACATCTGCACGCTGGTAAGGGATGGAGTCATGAACTGCGCCAGGTGGATATCGTCAAAGCCGACCACGGAGAGATCGCGAGGAATGATGATTCCGGAATCATAGGCCCGCCGCATCACGCCGATGGCGGTCATGTCGTTGGAGCAAAGGATGGCGGTGGGCGGCTCGGGCGATGCCATGAGCCGGGTGAGCGCGCGCATGCCGCCTTCCATGGTGTGATCTCCCTCTACCACCAGCCCGGGGTGGATTTCCGCGCCAATCTCGTGCATCGAGGTTTCGAACGCCGCCTTGCGGGCCACCGCCGACTTCAGGTACAGCGGGCCGGCAATGAAAGCCACGCGCTTGTGTCTCAGCGCGGCGATATGTTGCACTGCCTGCCGGATGCCATGCTGATAGTTCACCGAGATGGTGCGGACCCCGGCAATATCGGGGCCCACGTCCACAAAGACCAGAGGAACTTTACGAAAGCGAACATCCTCGAGCAGCGCCTCTTCCATGCCGAAGGTCAGGACGGCAACTCCATCTACGCGGCGCTCGATCATCCGCCGCACCGAAATCTCCATGCGCTTGCGGTCATGGACCGTAGAAGTCAGCAGAATTTCGTAATTGTGCTGTACTGCCGTGTCCTCAAAGGACTGGACGATCTCGGGAAAGAAGGGGTTCGTGATCTCAGACACGATCAGGCCGAAGATTCTCGTCTTGCCCGAAACCAGCGCCCGCGCCTGGCGGTTCGGGTAGTACCCGAGCTCGTCCACAATCTTCCAGACGCGCTTGGCCAACTGGGGATCTACCGTGGGCACGTGATTGATGGTGCGAGACACCGTGGCCGCTGAGACCCTGGCGCGCTTCGCGATTTCCTTGATGTCCATGGCGTTAGCAGGTGCTGATCTCGGAAGCTCTATTTCCCCCAGCGGCTGCCGGCCGCGATCCACTCCCCTGTCTGGCGCAACCCGGCCTCACCGGCTCGAAAAGCGGAACTCCGTTACCTGGTGATATTGTTGCCCCGGCTTCAGCTCGGTGCTGGGAAACTTGGGTTGATTGGGCGAATCTGGAAAATGCTGCGTCTCCAGGCACAGAGCTCCCCGGTGGAGATACGCCTTTCCATCCTTGCCGTGGATCGTCCCATCCAGAAAATTTCCCGTATAAAATTGGACACCGGGCTGAGTAGTCAGCACGCTAAGAACGCGGCCCGTCTGCGGATCGTAAACTTCCGCAGCTTCCCCGAATTTGCCCGCAGATTTATCCAGAACCCAATTATGGTCGTAGCCCTTGCCGTTCTTAAGCTGCTCATTGTCATCGTCAATCCGGGCGCCGACCGCCGCAGGCTTGCGGAAATCGAAGGGTGTGCCCGCCACCGGCTCCAGAACTCCGGTGGGAATCAGATTGGTGTTCACCGGTGTGAAATGAGAGGCATCAATCTTCACTTCGTCGTGCAGGATGGTTCCATTGCCTTGCCCGGAAAGGTTGAAGTAGGAGTGGTTGGTCAGGTTGACCACTGTGTCTTTAGTTGTGGTTGCGGCGTAGTCAATGTGGAGCACGCTGCCAACCAATGTGTACTTCACGACTGCTGTGAGCGTACCGGGAAAGCCTTCATCTCCGTCTTTGCTCACCAGTGAAAGCTTGATTCCGTTGGGAATTTCTTCCCCCTTCCAGACCTTTTTGTCGAAACCCTCGGGGCCGCCGTGAAGAGTGTTTTCGCCATCATTCTTAGGCAAGGTATAGGTCTTGCCGTCGAGCTTGAACTCACCATGGGCGATACGATTGGCGTAACGCCCGATGATGGCCCCGAAAAAAGGCCCGGGATTCGCCAGGTATCCCTCCAGGCTGTCAAAGCCAAGGACAACGTCATCCACTTTGCCAGCGTGGTCCGGAACTTTCAGAGACTGAATGCGTCCGCCATAGGTGATGATCCTGGCTTCGATGGTCTTGCTTTTGAGGGTATAAATATCCACCGAAGTTCCATCCGGCATTTTTCCGAAGGGCTGCTTTGTGACCCGCGTTTCTGCTGACGTGCTGAGCGACAGCGTCAGCAATGTCAGAACGACCGCGACCCTGCACCCAAGGTCTGCCCGATTCATGTTTGCTCCTTTTGCATTGCAGGTCCTGGTTCCCCGTCGGGGCTTCGAGCTATGCCTGCCATTGAATTACCGTGTAGGAGCGCGCCGGCACCTCAACCGTCGTGCGGCCCGCCGCCGTGGAAGGTTTGGGAAGTTCCTGGGGCACAACCTTGCGGGGCGAGGCAAAACTGTTGCTGGCCTTCAAGTCATCTCCCGTCAGTACCAGAGCTGTAAGAACCGGCCCGGGCGTTTTGTCCTCCCACACTACCTCGAGGCTGCGGGCCTTTTCGAGATCACGGTTCAGGATGAACAGGGAGACGCTGCCATCCTCCGCTGCCGTTCCTGCCACATCGAGGTAGGGTACCTGACCCATCTCCGACACATCATAAGTAGGCGATTGAACCTGAACATTCAGCACTGATCCCCGCGCATAGTGCAGTCCCCAGCTGTAGGGATAATAGATCGTCTGCAGGTAGAGGCCGTTCTCGTTAGTCATAATCGGGGCGATGACATTCACCAGCTGGGCCAGGCAGGCGATCTTGACGCGATCGGCGTGGCGAAGCAGCGAATTCACGAGGCCCCCGACCAGCAGAGCGTCTTCCAGGTTGTATATTTCTTCCAGAAGATGAGGGGCGGGCTTGCGATGGCCGTTGACCGCGTCTCCAGTGCGTTCCCGGTACCAGACGTTCCACTCGTCGAAGGAAAGCCACAGCTGCTTGGGCGCATGATGGCGTCCCTGCACCATGTCGCACACCGCCAGGGTCTCTTCGATCTGCCGGTCCATAGTGAGATTCAACGCCACATACTTTGAACTCTCTCCTCCGGTTTCCTCAGCCGTGTTGCCGAAGTAGCGGTGCAAAGAGAGCCCGTCAACCCACTGATAGCACTGCTCGAGGACTTCCCTGTCCCACTCCAGGTAAGTAGGCATGAAGGGGCCGCTCGAGCCGCAGGCAATCAGCTTGAGCGAGGGATCCACATAACGCATCTGCCGGGCTGCATCCGCCGCCTTGAAGCCATACTCGGTGGCCGACATGTGGCCGATCTGCCAGGGACCGTCCATTTCATTGCCCAGGCACCAGTGTTCCACGTTGTAAGGCTCGGGATAGCCATGTTTGCGGCGCAGATCGCTCCATTCCGTGCCTTTGTCAATGTTGCAGTACTCCACCAAAGCGGCCGCCTGCTCCGCTGTGCCCGTTCCGAGATTCAGGCCCATGAGCGGCTTGGTGCCGGCAGCTTTGCACCAGGTCATGTATTCGTTGGTTCCGAACTGGTTTGTCTCCAGGGTATTCCAGGCCTTATCGAGGACGACCGGCCGGTCCTGTTTGGGGCCCACTCCATCCAGCCAGTTGTAGCCTGAGACAAAGTTTCCGCCGGGATAGCGAATGATGGGCACGCCCAGCTTGCGAATCTCCTCCATCACGTCTTTGCGGAAGCCGTTTGCGTCGGACAGCTTAGAACCGGGATCGTAGATGCCCTCGTAGATAGCGCGCCCGAGATGCTCGAGAAAGGAGCCAAACAGGTTTGGATCCAGGGCGGAGATTTTCCGCCGCGAGTCCACAAAAACTCGGCCCGGAGTTTGTGGCGCTCCGGGTGAGGTTTGGGCTGCCAGAAAAGGGCCAAACAAAGTGCCGGCTGACCAAGCCGCGCCGGCGGTGGCCATTTGACGCAGGAACTCTCGTCGCTCGCGAGAAAACATGTTCTTATTACCGCCTCTATGGCGTTGCAAACTCAAAGGAAGGCTAACGGCAAACTGTGCAAACGATTACTATAAATCTCGCGAAGCTAAGAGTTCAAGCAGTGGTTGCAGCGTGCGGAATTAAGTCACTCAAATCTTGCCGGGCAGAAGACCCTGGCTTCAGGTCTCCGAGCCTCCCTTCCCTTTTTCCCTGACCGGCGCGACCGGGTCGAGCCCAAAATTGTTCAGGAAGCAAAAACCTTGTGGCCGCCGGTGGCCCGCTCTCTCTGCCGTAGAGTCTCTCTGAACAGGCCAAGCCCGTGGCGGCGTGATTACTTGCTCACGGGCATTCGCCCTAGCGGGAGAGCAGGTCGCTAGACCCAGCACTGCAGTCCCGTACTAGAACGAAATCCGGACCCCGACTTGCAACTGCCGGGCATTGAGCGCTGAGGTTACCTTGCCGAAGGAACCGTCGCCCATTAACGCATCAACGCTGCCCAGGTTCACGTGGTTGAGGACGTTGATGAAGTCGAAACGGAACTGCAGGTTGCCGGCCTCACCCAGCCAGGGCAGGTGGTTGTTCTTCAAGACACTGGCATCTACCTGGATCATGCCTGGGTTGCGGTAGATATTGCGTTTTTCTGTTCCTTCCGTGCCGGCTGCCGGTGCGGGGAAGTCCGCCACCGTGAACAGCCCCCTTTCGTAGGAGGCTTGGCTGTAACTGACGCTGGTGCTGGAGGCATTCGGGATGTCGTAGTCCACACCATCCGCGTTATAGTCACCGCCGGCGCCAAAGTTGCGGTTGTCAATCACCCAGAACGGCGTGCCGCTCTGAATGGCAGCAATGGTGGAGATTTCCCAGCCGGAGGTGAGGACCTTGGCTGCCCCCTCACCCAATCCAGGCAGCGTATAGGAGCCGGAGAACGAGAAGCGGTGCCGCACGTCATAGTTGGCATCGCCCCAATAGCTGAAATAGGCGGTGGGATCGGGAATGTTGAAGCCGATATCCTGGTCAAAACGGGTTCCGGCCTCCGGGTAATCCATGGCCTTTGCCAGCGTGTAGGAAGCCTGGAAGCTGCCGCGCGAGCCTGCGCGTCCGCGCAAGCTCAGGATCATGGCGTTGTAGGTCGCCGCGTTGGCATTGTTGACATAGTTGATGGAGCCATACCCGGGGTTCAATACGGTCGAACCGCTGGTGTTGGAGGGCAGCAGGGCTCCGTTAAAGCGGTTGACATTGGTCCCATTGAGAGCGTCGTAGCTGCGCGAACCGGAGTAGTTCGCTCCCGCCACCAGCTTGAAGGGGAGCTGGCGCTCGAAGCCAATCACGTAGTTCACCGCCAGCGGCGCCTTCATATTCCGGTCGAGCGCCGTCACTCCAGCCGCTCCGCCCTGGCTGGCCAATTGGGCCGGTGTTAATGTGGGCACGGGGAAATTGAAGGGATAGCTTCCCGAGGGAGCCAGCGCAAATAGCGGCGGCGGCAGGTTGGGATTGGTCGCGGTATCGAAAAATGGAGTGATGAGGCTGGGAGGGTTCAGGCGCATCTCGTCCACGGTTTGCCCCAGCGCGATCCAATCGTGATAAACCCCAATGCCTCCGCGAATGGACCAGTTGCCGGTCTTGGTCGGGTCCCAGGCGAATCCAACCCGGGGACTCCAGAGGTTGCGGATGGGGTTCGCGAACACTCCGCTGACAGGCTGAACATTGGCGCTTGCCACCTGGTCCTGGAAGCTGCTGCCCGAACCCAGAATCAGGTTGCTGAAGTGGAAGTCAGGTCCCCAGGCGGTGTGATTGGTGAAGTCATCCCAGCGCAAGGAAAGCGTGAGGGAGAGGTTGGGCTTCACCTTCCAGTCGTCTTGCGCGAAGAAACCGAAGGGCGTTTCCTGCCCGCCGAAAATCACCAGACCGGCGCCTCCGGTAGTGGGATCGTAGGAGAAACCCGATTCCGAAATTGGATTGTCCTGCACCAGGTCGAGCAAGCTGTTGAACTGGAAAGTAGGCCGCACGCTCACGGGGGTGAAGTTCCCATGCTCAATGCCGTGGCCGCCGTCGAAGCCGAACTTCCAGGTATGCTTCCCATGAACCCAGCTGAGCACGGAACGCCAGTTATACATGGGTCCGCGATACTCACCAGGACCCCATCCGCCACCGACCTGAAAGCCCTCGCTCTGCCCGGTCACGTTGATGGCCGGCACTCTCAAATTGGCGTCCTGTCCGTTGGCGCCGCCAACGCTGGCGAAGGCAAAGCTCGATTCCCAAAGCAGCGAAGGACTGAAGGTGTGAGTGTAATCCGCCTGCCCGTAGCGGTTTCTCATGATGTCGAGGGCCTGCAAACCTGCACGGGGAGAAGTCTGCTGCTGATCGAAAGAGTCGTTGTAGTAGCTGAGGTAGACCCGGTCGTTCTGGGTGAAGTACTGATCGAGCCGGAAGTTATATTGCAGGGCGTTGTAGTAAGGGCTGGCGGCGAAGTTACCCTGGTCGAGAATGGGCAAGTCGCAGGGGATGACCACCGGGGGGTTGCCCACTGGAGTTCCGCAGCTTGATACCCCTTGGCCGTTGAGGAAGGGCCCATAGGTTTGCGCGGTTTGATAAACCGTGCCCGTCAAATTACTCGCCGGCCAACCAGACAGCACCGAGGTGCCGACCGTGTTGGGGAAATTGGTCTGGGCCCACTGGACGAACTCGGGGGCCTCATACTGCTGGAAGCCTGTTGCTGCCGCCGCAACGGTTGCCCACAATTTTTCGAAATCAGCAAAGAAGAACGTCTTGTTCTTTCGGATAGGGCCGCCGAAGGTCCCCACCAGGTCTTTGCGCGCGTGCGGGGTAAAGGCGTTCCCGTTGACGAACTCCGGAGTTGCCTGCAGGTCCTGGTTGGTGAAGAACAGGCTGCCGGTACCGTGGAATTGATTGGTGCCGGACTTGGTGGTGACCTGAATCAGAATTGAGCTTCCCAGATTGTCTTCCGCGTTCCAGGAATTGGTCTGCAGGGAAGCTTCCTGCACGGCGTCTGGAATTGGAGCAAGAATAATATTGCCGTTCTGGACCGGACTGGTGACGTTCATGCCATCCACCATCACCAGATTGCCGGTGTAGCTGCGGCCGTTGGCGCTGATCTGCGGCGTCTGGGTTCCAAAGTTATCGGGAAGACCGCCGGGAGACTCCCCCGGACCGCGAGTGCCGGTCCCCACGACTCCGGGAGCGACTGACAACACATCCCAAAGATTTCGATTCGCCTGTGGCAGGTCTCTGACTGTGCTGCTGCTGAGAGTGGTCTGCAGCCGCGTCTCGTCAATATCTATGGGCGGCGCCTGGGTGGTGACCGTCACCGCCGAAGTGGTGACTCCGACGGGCAGCGTGATGTTGATGCCCTGGGTCTCAGAGGTGCTGAGCGTCAGCTGCACCTCGGTGGTCTTGAAGCCACTGGCCTCTGCGGTGACCGCGTAACGGCCGGGCTGAAGGCTACTGAAGCGGTAGTTGCCCGAGCTGCTGCTCGTAGTGACCACGCTGATGCCGGTTTCAAGATTGCGCAAGCGGACGGTGGCGTTGGCAATGGCCGCGCCCGAGGGGTCCGCGATGACCCCCTGAATGTTGCCGCTGAATTGAGCGGATGCGGAAAGCGAGCACAGCAGAGCACAAAAGCAGACGCCCGTGCATAGACGGAACCTGGACATAAACCACCCCCACGCGATCGCAGCGGCTTTCCCGTTGCCGGGCCCCACCGCTCGGCAAACGTTTTCCTGGCTGCGCTGCGCATTTGTTTACTCCCGTCCCAGAACACTTGTCAAGCATTTTTTATCCAATATTTCTTATTCAATTGAGAGTCCTCCCCGGAACTTCTAACCGCTCTGCCCGGTGCTCCGACAGCGCGGATTCTGCCCTGCTTAGGCCGCCGACGTTCCATGGTTTGACAAAGAACGGCGGCAAGGAGTAAAGCTTGCCTTGGTAAGCGTTTGCTATCTCCTGGAGGAGAACCATGCGAAAGGATGTCAGCCGAAGGACCTTCCTTCAGACCGCCACGGCCGCCACGGCCGCTACGGCCGCTGCCGCCGCCTACACAGCGCGCCCCATCTCCGCTATGGCCGCCAGTCCCGAGCTTGGCACATTGGCCATTCATACTCCCTTGAACACCTTTTCCTACTCCGACGTCGAACTTCTCGACGGCCCCATGAAGACCCAGTTTGAGCTCAACATCGCCACCTTCATGAACCTTGACGACGACCGCTTGCTAAAGGTCTTCCGCCAGCAGGCCGGCCTGCCGGCCCCGGGGGAGGATATGGGCGGCTGGTACGACCTTACCGGCTTCAGTCTGGTCGGCAACGATTTCCACGGATTTATTGCCGGGCACAGCTTCGGCCAATACGTTTCGGCTCTCGCCCGCGCGCACGCGGTGACCGGCTCCGCCGAGATGCAGGCTAAAGTCAACCGCCTGGTAAAAGGCTACGGGGAAACCCTCGATCCCAAGGCCACATTTTTCGTGGACTATCGCCTCCCCGCCTATACCTACGACAAACTGTCCTGCGGCCTGATTGACGCTCATGAATTTGCCGCCGACCCCATGGCCATGGATGTCCATGAAAAGCTGACCCGCGCCATCGTTACCTATCTGCCGGAGAAGGCGCTTTCACGCTGGGAGCAGCGGTCTCGCCCCCACAAGGACACCTCCTACACCTGGGATGAGACCTACACCCTGCCGGAGAATCTCTTTCTTGCCTACCAGCGTAGCGGCAAGACCTTTTACCGCGACATGGCTAAGCGATACCTCGAGGACGATATGTATTTCGGCCCGCTGGCGCGAAACTGCAACGTTTTACCCTACGAACATGCTTATAGCCATGTGAATGCCTTCAGCTCGGCGATGCAGGCCTATCTCACCCTGGGCAGCGAGATGCATTTGCGGGCTGCCACCAATGGCTTTCATATGCTGCTGACCACTCAGAGTTATGCCACCGGCGGCTGGGGACCGAATGAGAGCTTCGGCGAGCCGGGCACGGGGCAGCTAGGCGACAGCCTTTCCTACACCCACGCCAGCTTCGAGACGCCGTGCGGATCTTACGGGCATTTCAAGATCACCCGCTACCTGCTGCGCGTGACCAAGGACCCGCAGTACGGCGATAGCATGGAGCGCGTGCTTTACAACACAGTGCTGGGCGCGTGGCCGGTGCAGCCGGATGGCACGTCCTTTTACTACTCGGATTACTCCTCGCCCAACCATGCCTGCGACGCCGATGGGAAGAAAGTCTGGTACAAGGACAAGTGGCCGTGCTGCTCGGGGACCCTGCCGCAGGTCGCGGCCGATTACCACATCAGCACCTATCTCAAGTCAGAAGACGGTGTTTACGTGAACCTATTCACGCCTTCCACTCTGAAATGGAATGCTGCAGGCGCCAGCCTGGGCTTGAAGCAGGAAACCGAGTATCCATTTGCCAACACTGTGAAAATACTGGTGACCGCTTCCAAGCCGACGGAATACGCGCTTTACGTGCGCATCCCCGCCTGGGCGAAACCGGAGCCTGTGCTCTCGGTGAACGGGAATCGAGTCGCGGCTGTGCAGCCTGGAACATTTGCCGCGATCCGGCGAACCTGGAAGGATGGTGATCGCGTGGAACTGGAGCTGCCTATGCCTTTGCGGCTGGAAGCCGTGGACGCTAACCATCCCGAGCTCGTGGCCCTGGTTCAGGGGCCGCTGGTGCTCATGGCCGTGGCCGACCACCGGCCGGAGTTCAGCGAGAGCGCATTGCTCCAGGCCAAACCCGCGAACAATGCTGCAAAAGACTGGATGGCAGCTTCCACCGACGGCAGCAACGTCACCCTGCGGCCGTTCATGAAGTTGAATCACGAGAACTACAGCACGTATGTGCGGCTGAAAACTTAATCGGCTGCCGGCTCCGTGAGAGCGTCAGGGATGAGCTGGGGTTTGCGTCGGCTCATCGCCCTCGACGATTTTGTACTGGTAGCGCTGATTTTCATCCTCGGCAGCCTGCTGACGTAAAGAAGCGAGCCGCTTGAGCAAGGCTGGAATCTCGTTCTGGTCCCCGGTTCTCCGCAGCGCCTGAATCAGGTGATAGACGGCGGTCTGGTCTCTTGCATCAATCGCCAAAGCCTTCCGGCATTCATCCGCTGCCTGTTTGTACTCGCCCGATTGCAGATACAGCTTGGCCAGCACGCCGCGGGCGGCCTCCAGCGAAGGGCGCAAGGCTACCGCTCTTTTGGCCGAACGCGTGGCCTTCTCAAATTCCGGCGAGCCCGGCTCGGCGCCTTGCTGCGACAAAATGTCGGCCTGCAAATAGAGCAAGACCGGATCATTGGGGTTGTGCGCCAGCTTATTCTGAACCGTGGCCAAGGCGCGACCGAAGTCATCCTGTTGCACCGCCAGCACGCCCTGCGCGGCGGCGCTCAGGGACTGGCGGGGATCCACCTGATGTGCGCTTTCAAAGTCGTCTTCAGCCTGCTCATACTTACCCAACTGAACATAGAGAACCCCCCGGGCAAGGTACAGCGGTGCGGCCTTCGGCTGCAGGCTTATGCCATCGCTGAGCACGTTGATTCCGACCTGAGAGGAATTGTGATCGTAGGAAATGTGAGCGAAGTCCAGATAAAGATTCACATTTTGCGGCTCCAGCAGAATGGCCTGGCGAATGGCACTCACCGCCCGGCCCGTATCGCCCGCATTCTCATAGGCGGTGGAGGCGAGTTCCAGCGTGCGCGCATCGGGAGAACTGCCCTCGAGTAGCGGCTGCAATGTCGCGAGCGCGTCTTGCGGCTTGTGGGCCATCAACTGCACCGCGGCCAACAGGCGGCGCTCGGCTGCATCCTCCGGATCGAGTTCCACCGCCCGGTGAAAAACCTGCACCGCCTGGTCGAGCCGCTTGAGCCGTACCAGGCAAACGCCATAGGCATGCTGAGCGCTCACCCGGGAGGCGAGCAAGGCCTCAGCCTTCTCGAAATGACCTACCGCGGCCGCGCAATTGCCCTGCTGATACTCGAGCACTGCCAGCATGGCATGACCGGTCGGGTCACCCGGACGCAAACGCAGCACATGCTCGATCAGCGGAATAGCCGCCGGGTTAGCCGCGGCATATTCGATCTGCGCCGCCCCCTGCAGTGCAGGAAGATAATCGGGCGCAATCTGCAAAGCTTTGTGAAAAGAGGCCAGAGCCGCTTTTGCATTGTTCTCTCCAGCGTAGGCGACGCCCTGCATCGCCCACAAC
>DATIYF010000081.1:0-15706 GCA_035517775.1 Terriglobales bacterium | reverse complement strand
GCCGTGGGCGCACTTCACCGTTCCGCCGCCGACGTTCAGCGGAGAGCAGATGATCTCATCCACGCCCAGCGCCTCGACGCCGACCGCTGCGCAAACGATATCCACCAGCGCATCTACGGCGCCGACCTCGTGGAAGTGGATCGTCTCGATAGGCACCTCGTGAATCTTGGCCTCGGCCGCGCCCAGCGCCTCAAAGATACCGATGGCCGTGCTCCTGGCCGTTTCGCCGATCGCGGCTTCGCCGATGATCTGCTTAATCTGGCTGAGGCTGCGGCCATGCCCGTGCGGCGCGGGCGCCCCCGCCCGCGATTGGCTCTCGTGGGGGTGGTGATGAGCGTGCCCCTGCTCCCAGTGCTCTTCGCGTGGCAGTTCCTTCTCGCCATGAACGAACACATCCACCTTGGTGGCGGTGATGCCGCTGCGATTGACGCGGGAAATCTCCAGCCGCGCGCCCAGGTCCAGAGCCACGGCAGTTTCCTCGAACAGCCGCGCAGACACGCCGGCATCTACCAGAGCGCCGAGAAACATATCGCCGCTGATGCCGGAAAAACAGTCGAGGTAGGCGATGCGCATGGGAGGCCGGCAATTCGCTATCAGCTCTCAGCCTTCAGCTCTCAGCTCGTTCCTGTTCACAAGTCGGGACATGTAACACGTGGCAGCTTCTTCCGCCGCACGGGGAGCGAAGCTAAGAGCTAAAGGCTAATTGCGAATAGCTGATTTTCATCATAGGGAAGGCCGCATTCCGCCGTCAATCTGCAGCGGTTTGTTACAATCACTGTTTCTTCAACCACTTAGAGGGAGCTTTGTACCGCTATCTGGAGCGCCGCCTGGCGCAGCATATCCGCGATTTTCTGCGCCGCGCCTACGATCTTGATCTGCCTCGAATTGTGATCGAGCAGCCCCCGAAGGTCGAGCTGGGCGAATTTGCTCTGCCGCTCGCCTTCGAGCTGGCAAAGAAGCTGCGCAAGGCCCCGCGCAAGATTGCCGAAGAGATCGTCGGCGGCCTCGGCCCGATCGAAGGTTTCGAGAAGCTTGAAGTGGCCGGCGCCGGCTACATCAACGCGCGAGTGAAGCGGGCGGAGGCAGCCGAGGCTCTGCTTTCCGGCGAGAGGCCGCAAGTCGAAGGCGCGCCGCCCGGCAAGATTCTGGTCGAGCATTCGAGCATCAATCCCAACAAGGCGGCGCACGTCGGCCATCTGCGCAATGCGATTCTTGGCGACACCTTCGTCCGCCTGCTGCGCTTCGCCGGCCGCGAAGTGGACGTGCAGAACTACATTGACAACACCGGCGCGCAGGTCGCCGATGTAGTGGTCGGATTCCTTCATCTCGAGAAGAAATCCCGCCCGGAAATCGAGCAACTGACCCGCCAGCCGCGCTTCGATTACTACTGCTGGGACCTCTACGCCCGCGTCTCGCGCTGGTATGAAGACGACAAGCAGAACCTGCAGGCCCGTGCTCAGGCGCTGCATGCCATCGAGGAAGGCGGCAACGAAACTGCCGCCCTTGCCGATCTCATTTCCACTGCCGTCCTTCGCCGCCATCTTGAAACCATGGATCGGCTCGACATTGAATACGACTTCCTGCCGCGCGAGAGTGAGATTCTTCATCTGCATTTTTGGGAAGCAGCATTTGCCAAACTGAAGGAAAGCGGGGTGCTTTCGTACGAGAGCGAGGGCAAGAACAAAGGCTGCTGGGTGATGCGGCGGGCGGGAACGAGTGTAGCGCGGGCGCCCTCGCCCGCGAGATCTGTTGAGGGCGCCGAACAAGACGATCTGCTGAGGGTGATTCCGATACGCGAGGGCGTTGATGTGCGGCCAGAAGGCAAAGCCGACCAGGAACTGGCCGAAGAAGACCAGAAAGTCATCGTCCGCTCCAACGGCACTGTCGGCTATGTCGGCAAAGATATCGCTTACCACATGTGGAAATTCGGCCTGCTGGGGCGCGACTTCGGCTATCGCCGGTTCTATCGCTATCCCAATGGCCACGACTGCTGGGTTTCGACCTCCAACGGAGAAAAAGACCATCCCCACTTTGGCGACGTGGCCGAAATCTACAACGTCATTGACGCCCGCCAGGCCGAGGCGCAGAACACGGTGATCGAGGCCCTGCGCGGTCTGGGGCACGACGAAGCCGCCGATCATTACACGCACTTTTCCTATGAGATGGTTGCGCTCACGCCGCGCTGCGCCGCTGAATTGGGCTATGACTTGAGCGAGGACGACAAGGCCCGCGCCTATATCGAAGTCTCCGGCCGCAAAGGCTTCGGGGTGAAGGCAGACGACCTCATGGACACGCTGATCGCTTCCGCCAAAAAGGAAGTGGACTCGCGCCATGCCGAACTTCCCGAAGGCGAGCGCGCCGCCATCGCCACCCAGATTGCCATCGGCGCCTTGCGCTACTTCATGCTGAAGTACACCAAGAATTCCGTGATCGCCTTCGACTTCAAGGACGCGCTCAGCTTCGAGGGCGAGACCGGGCCCTATGCGCAGTATGCGGTGGTAAGAGCAACGAATATTTTCCGCAAAGGCGGCCTGGATCCGGAAACCTTCTGTAGAGACGTAGCTCGCTACGTCTCGTCATCGCGAACGCCTGCAAGCGGAGAGGTTGCAAGCGGAGACGTTGCAAGCGGAGAGGTTGCAAGCAACGTCTCTACGGGGAAATTTCTGACTGGAGAAGGCGCCGATGAACTCTGGGAGCTCTGGCTGGCGGCCTCAAAGACTTCTTATGTGATTGACCAGTGCATTGCCACCACCGAGCCCGCATATCTGGCGAAGCATGCCTTCCAGCTGGCGCAGCTTTTCAATTATTTCTATCACCGCCATCCTATCCTGACGGAGGCGGACGAGGAAAAGAAGAAATTTCTGCTGGCGACCGCCGCGGTGGTGCGGCGGGAGTTGATTCGCGCGCTGGCGGTCATGGGCATCAGCGTGCCGCCCGTCATGTAAAGCGGCACGACTGAAGCCGCGCCGTCGGTGCTATGGCGTCTGCTGCTTGGTCATGAAGCCGCTGACCTGGAATCCTGTGTCTGGCTCTAGTACGTAGCCACTCGAACTGGAAACCAGGTAGAAGACCAGGCCGGTTGAGGCGTTGGAAAATATGCCATTGTTGATCGAGCCCGTGGCCCGCCCGTTGCTCATTACCGAATAGCTTCCCGACACGATCCCGGTAGTGGAGGGTGAGCCATCCGGATTCAATACTTCACTGGATGACAGGTTTCCCGAGCCATCCCCGCGGAGCCAGCCGATCCAGTCCCAGAGATTACCGGATGTGTCGAAACCATCCATGTTGAAGGCGTACTGCCCGTTCATACTGGAGTTGGAGAACGTCCCGGTCTGGGCATCGAAGGTGCCGTCCTCGACCACTGTGGCATCGTTGACCAGGAAGAAGCCGCGTGAGGGGCTGACCAGATAGAAAATCAGCGGCACCGTGCTGCTGGTTTCGCTGGCCGTGCCTCGACCATTCGAGGCGATGTTGTACATGCCCGTAAAGCTGACGTTGGAGGCGGGAGTCCCGTCTGCATTGGTATCCAGCGCACCAGCGGTTAAGTTGCCTCCGCCATCCCCGTTGAAGCGACCTACGGTTTTCAGGCCGTCCAGACCCGTGGTGCTGTCGTCACCGTCCGCGCCAAAAGCGTAGCCGCCAGAGAGGGAGGCATTGGAGAAGCTCGAGGTGGATTGCGCTTCCGCCCGGCCAAGACCAGTATTGCCGGTATCAGTGGAAAACAGACGGATGCTACTTGCATTTACCACGTAGTAGTCAAACGTTGTCGTAGTAGCGTTGCTGTCAGTCAGAGTTCCGGTGCCGCGACCCTGGCTATCCGGAGTAGTGAAGTTGCCGGCGGTAAGGTTGAGCTGTGTGATGGCGCCGTTTTGATTCACATCCTCCGTTCCGGCGCTAACGGTGCCGCTCGAGACGGTGAACACACCGACCGTGGAGGTCGAATTGGTCTGGCCGGCAGTCACGGTGTGCTTGCGGAACACAAAAGTGCCGCTGGGAGCTGCAGAGAAAGCGCTGGCAGTCTGCAGTTCCACAGTGCCATATCCGTTCGCGAATAGCGCGGTCGAACTGAAAGGCCCGATTGCGTCCGTAATCACGTAAACCAGCGATGAACTCGCGACCGTTAAATCAACGTGGATGCCGCCGCCATTGTTGAAATTTAAGGTCGCATCGCCGGTGCCATCATTTGCGACGGTGTAGGTGCCGCTTGTGATGGTGTGAGTAACGACCGTCGTTCCCTCGGCGTAGTCATCTTCTCCAGCCGTAATGTTGCCTTTACCATCAGCGGTAAAGACGCCGGCTTCACGAAAAGGGGTTGCCGTGGTGCCCTGGACACCCAGGTCCCAGCCATAGATCTGATAGGTGTAATTGCCGCTTATGCTGGCGGCTGAAAAATTGCCAACCGTCGAACTGCCGAAGCCCGCGTTTCCCGAACCACCGCAAGCGGCCAGAAATGCAAGCATGCCTAGAGCGGGGATAAGCAACAGTTTCCTCATGGCTTGATCCGCAGCTTTCTGAGCTGCGCTCCTTCAAGAATTCGACTTGTGCACCAAGCAAGTATCTGACAATTGGACCGTTGGATATGCCCGTTTTAACACGGCTCAGAAACGAAAGTTTCTAATTGATACATCAGATGCGCGTGGGAACCTGATCGGATACCTCGCCTGTGTTAGATTCATAATTCAGCCATGAAAGACGTTACTTCCTGGGTTCTTGACACCGCCTCGGCGCGAGGTGCCTCCTACGCTGATGCCCGCGTGGTGGACGACCGCAGCCGCGCCCTGGGCACCAAGAATGGCAAGGTGGGCAGCGCCTCCGACAGTGAGTCGCAAGGCATTGGAATCCGTGTAATTGCCGATGGCGCCTGGGGTTTCGCGGCTACTGACGAGCTGAACCGCAAGGCAGTCGAAGCCACGGCGGCGCGCGCAGTGGAAATTGCCCGGGCTTCGGCCCGGGTAAAGCAAAGCAATATTCGGCTGGCGCCCGAGAAGCCCGTAACCGCCGACTGGGTTACCCCGCACCAGATTGATCCCTTCACCACCTCGGTAGAACAAAACCTGGAGCTGCTGTTGAAAATTGATTCTGAATTGCGCTCGGTGACGGGCGTCACCCTGGCCGAAACCAGCATGAACTTCCGCCGCGAGGAGCAGTGGTTCGTTTCCTCCGAAGGCGCCAATATTCACCAGACCAAGATCACCACCGGGGCCGGCTACGACGCTTATGCTTTCGCCGGCAGCGAGATCCAGAAGCGGTCTTACCCAAGTTCGTTTGGCGGGCAATGGCAGAACAAGGGTTATGAGCTGATTGAAGAACTCAAACTATTGGAGAATGCCCGCCGCATCGGCGAAGAGGCGGTCGCGTTGCTGAAAGCGGATAAGTGCCCGGAAGGCCGCATGGACATCATCCTGGAAAGCGCGCAGCTCGGCCTGCAGATTCATGAATCCGTCGGCCATCCCATTGAACTGGATCGGGTGCTGGGCATGGAGGCCAATTTCGCCGGAACCTCCTTTCTAACTTTGGACAAGCTACGCATCCTGCGTTACGGCAGCGATCTGGTGAACGTGGTGGCTGATGCTCGCCCCGAGCACGGTCCCGGCCTGGGAACCTTCGCCTACGACGACGAAGGCGTTCCCGCGCAGTGCACGCCGATTATCACGAACGGCCTGTTCACCGGCTACCTCAGCTCGCGGGAGACGGCGCACATGATCGGGCTCGACCGCTCTGGAGGAACGCTGCGCGCCGAAGGCTGGAACCGGCTGCCAATTATCCGCATGACCAACATCAGCATTCTGCCGGGGGAAAAGCCGCTGACGCTGGAACAGCTCGTCGCTTCGACCGATCACGCGATTCTCATGCAGACCAACCGGTCGTGGTCCATTGATGACAAGCGCTACAACTTTCAGTTCGGCTGCGAAATGGGCTGGGAGATCAAGAACGGCAAGCGCGCGCGGATGATCAAGAATCCCTCCTATTCGGGGATCACGACGGAATTCTGGAACTCGATGGATGCAATCTGCTCGCGCGATGAGTGGACGCTCTGGGGCACGCCCAACTGCGGCAAAGGCCAGCCGCAGCAAGTGATGGGGACTGGCCACGGCGCCTCGCCAGCAAGATTTAGGAACATCAAAGTGGGGTCGGCGTACAAAGGAACGTAGGGTTCGGCGGTCACAGACAGGTTGGATTTGACCAAATAGCATTCAGCACTCAGCACTCGGCATTCAGCCAGTGAAGGGAGTTGCTGACATGAAAAACTTCAGAGATCTGCACGTATGGCGAAAGGCTCACGAGCTGACGATCGAGAGTTACAAGGCAACGGGCGCATTTCCGAAGCAGGAGATGTACGGCATGACGAGCCAGATTCGAAGGTGTGCTGCTTCGGTCGCCGCCAATATTGCTGAAGGATGCGGGCGCCACGGAAATGGCGAGTTTCAACGCTTCCTGGGCATCGCGGCTGGCTCCGCAAGTGAACTGGAGTACCACTTTCTGCTGGCTCACGACCTTGGGTTCCTTGATAAAACGCTTCATAGAACCCTGGATCACAGGATTGTGGAAATCAAGCGAATGCTCACCTCGCTGATCCAAAAGGTCCAGCACGATCGCCTGGCAGGCTGAGTGCTGAATGCTGAGTGCTGAATGCTAGACAAAGACCAAGCCGCAAGCCTTTTCGAGCGCCTGAGGAAGCATTCCACTGCCGACGAAGTGGAAGCGCTCATCTACGGCGGGCACTCGGCGCTCACCCGCTTTGCCAACAACATCATTCATCAGAATGTCGCGGAAGAGAATTACATCGTCTCCGTGCGCACCGTCTTCGGCGGACGCACGGCGCGCGCCACCACCAACAAGCTGGACGATGAAAGCCTGAAACGGGTGGTGCAGGCTTCGGAGAAACTGGCGAAAGTCCAGCAGCCCGATGCCGATCTGCTGCCAATGGCAGGCGCAGATGAGGGTGCCCGCGCCGCGCCAGCCGTGCCGAGCCGCCATTTTGCGGAGACTGCCGCGGTCACGCCTGAGCAGCGGGCGGAAGCGGTGAAGAAGATTGTCGGCGTGGCTGAGAAGCACAAACTCACCACCGCCGGCATCTTTTCAAGTTCTGACACCGTCGAGGGCATCTTCAACTCGCGCGGCCTGGCCGACTGGCACACGCAGACTTCATCTGAAATCTCCGTGACCATGCTGGCGGGAGACTCCTCCGGCTGGCAGAAGGCCAACTCGCCTGACGTGCGCAATCTCGAGGCGACCGCGCTGGCGGAGATTGCCGCCCGCAAAACGCTCGATTCGGCCCATCCAAAAGAAGTTCCCGCGGGCAAATACACCGTGATCCTCGAGCCTGCCGCCGTGCTGGATATGGCCGGCTTCATGTTCTGGGATTTTGGCGGCCTCGCGATTCTCGACCAGCGTTCGTTTCTCAACAACCGCGTGGGCACCAAGGTCTTCGGCGATAACATCAACATCTGGGACGATGTGACTCATCCCTTGCAGTCCGGCTCGCCCTACGACGGCGAAGGCGTCCGCCGCCAGCGTCTGCAACTAGTCGAAAACGGCGTGGTAAAGCGCCTGGTGTATGCGCGCGGCTCGGCCGAGCGCATGAAAAAATCGGAGTTCAAAGACACGGTCGGCCCGGTCGAGCCTACCGGCCATGGCTTCCCTCTGCCCAACGAAATGGGCGAAGCGCCCATGAATCTGGTTTTCGGCGGACCGGCGAATCCCAAGACGGTGGACCAGATGATCGCTTCCACCGAGCGCGGCGTGTTAGTCACTCGCCTGTGGTACATCCGCGAGGTAGATCCCTACGAAAAAATTCTCACCGGAATGACCCGCGACGGCACGTTTCTGGTCGAAGGCGGGAAAATCCGCTCTGGCCTGCGCAACTTCCGCTTCAACGAGAGCCTCATCCATATGTTCTCGAATGTCGAGGAGATGGGCACGCCAGTTCGCGCCAGTGGCGAGGAATCTTTCGACATGGTGGTGCCCGCGATGAAGGTGCGTGAGTTTAACTTTACCGAAGTGACGAAGTTCTAGCATTCAGCATTCAGCACTCAGCATTCAGCAGTTGGCTGTCGGCTCTCAGCCGTCAGCTCTCAGGTTCAGCGTTATGTGCCACGGGTTTCTTGCCCGAGGTTGATCCGCCACGGCCAAATGCCAATTGCCAAGTGCTGAAGGTCAAGCCTTAACCTTGCCTGGCTGAATGCCGATCGCTCAATGCTGACCGCTGAGCGCTGGCGCCGGCCGCTGATTTCCCCTGCAATCCCTTGACCCCAAAGGCGTTACGCCCCATCTGTTCCGTGACTTCGGTAACTTTGCACTCCTGATTCCGGGGTGTAATCTGCGCCTGATGTCGCAGAACGAAGCCTCCGCAGAACCCGTACGCCCAGTTGCCTCCGGAGGGCCCGAGCCTGCCTGTGCTATTCCGCCGGAGTGCGGAGTGGCGGCGCAGGAAGGCGGCCCCATGGGGCACTACTCCGACTTGCAAAGTGCAGCCCGCTTCCCCATCAAACTGCCCCTGTTCGTGAAATCGCAGACCGGCGAAAGCCGCACGGAGACGGAAAACATTTCGGCCAATGGCGTGCTGTTCCGGCTGGATGCGGAGATGCCCGTGGGCTCGGCGGTGGATTTCACGATTGCGCTGCCGGCCGAAGTCGTCGGCTCCGAGATGGACGTGCGCGTGGACTGCCGCGGGCGCGTGGTGCGCAGCTTTGACGATGCCGGCCGCTGCGGCGTGGGCGTGGTGATTGACGAGTACCATTTCGAGCGCCAGTAGCGCTCGCAGGGAGCCAGGGTTACAGGAAGCTGGGATGGCGACGATTCCGGTCAGAGCGGAGCAGGCGAACCGCCCTCCCGAGGGAGGCGCGGAAGAACAGTTTCTTCGCGTCATTGTTGCGGATTCGCAGGCTATCTTCCGCGCCGGGCTGCGCAAGATATTCGCGCTCGAAGATGACATCCGGGTAGTGGGCCAGGCGGAAACCATGGCCCAGGCGCTGGCCGCCTGCAAGCGCTTCTCCTCCGATCTGCTGATTCTCGAGTCCTCTTTGGCCGCCAATCCCGCTGAGGCCATTGCCGATCTCATGCGGCAATCGCCCGAAGTGCGGGTGGTGGTGGTGACGCCCACGGCCGATGAAGAACTGACGCTGGAGCTCTTCCGCCGCGGCGCTCATGCCATTGTGGCGCGCGACATTGAACCCGAAATGCTGGTGGATTGCGTGCGCCGGGTTTCGAAGGGCGATCCCTGGCTCGATAGCCGCGCCATTTACTGGGTGCTGGAGGCCTATCGCACCCAGGGCACGCGCCCCCTGCCCGGGCGAACCAAGGCACAACTGACGCCTAAAGAATCCATGATTGTGAGCTGTGTCACCCAGGGCATGAAGAACAAGGAAATCGCCCTGCGCGTGGGGACAACTGAGCAGGTGGTGAAGAATTATCTGCGCAAGGTCTATGACAAGCTGGGCGTAGCCGACCGGCTGGAATTGGCCCTCTACTGCCTGAACAATCGCGTGGGCGGAGCCGAAGCGCCTCCGGCGCCCACTTCTCCTACGAACGGCTCAGCCGCGCCCGCCGCCCTGGCCGCCAAATCTCCCGAAACCCTTTCCTGAAGCAATTCCTTTCCCCAAACCATCGGTGCGGCCGGAGCTCGATTGCCGGTGCACAATTGAAAAAGAGTCCCCGCGACCGGGCGCATCTGTCGTCGCGGCCGCGCATCTAATTACCCAGAGTCCTTGCGCGGACGGGAGGCTCCGATGAAAACAACTCTAAGCGCAATGCTGACCGGCCTTCTGCTGGCTGGGCTGGCGGTGGCTGCCCCGGCTGCTCACCAGAAAGTGCAGCCCTTTCCCGGCACCCTCATCAACGCCCGCTACGTTTACGTCACCAGCTATGAGGGCGGCCAGTTCGATCCCAATCTTCGGCCCGAGGAGCGGCAGGCCATTGTGGCGGTGCAGAACGCCCTCCAGAAATGGGGAAAGTTCATTCTGGTGTACAAGCCGCAGGAAGCGGACATGATTCTGGTGGTCGACAGCTACCCTTCGGAAGATATTCTCGCCGTCTATGACGGGCACGGCTGGCCGCGCCAGAATTTTCTGTGGCGCGCCATGGGGCCCGGCGGCTTGCAGGCGGGCGAGACTCCGCTGCTGACTGAGTTGCGGCAGGCGTTCGAACGGGCGGCAAAATAGACTAGCTTCTTCCCCGGGCGCCGATCATCATGCCTGCGCCCGCCACCACCAGAACCACGCTGATGACGGGTGAGAGGTGCTCGTCGTGCTGCGTCTGCACGCCGATCTTGGCGTCACCTACCTTGATGCCGTGATTTTCCTGGCGCGGGATGGGAACGAAGAAAGAAGCAATTCCCAGAATCAGCACCACCAGCCCAATGCCAAACAGTGCCTTCATGCGAAGACCTCCGGTTTGCGGTTGAGCGCCCCTTCGCATACCCGAGCACGAACGGCGCAGGCAATTGAGATGCCGGGGAAAGGGAAAGGGCTGCTGGGTTGTCAGGCTCGGAGCATCTCAGGGTAAGGCGTAGTAACCGGCGGATTCGGGTTCCGGTCAACTGTGGTACGCTTCCCGGAGCATGCGACGTATTCCTTCGCTGGATGGCTTAAGGGCCATCTCCATTACCCTGGTTATTCTTGCTCACCTCATCAAGTGGAAGCATATTTCGCTCGCGCATGTTCAGACCTACGCGATGGTCGGGGTCAGCATTTTTTTCGTCCTCTCCGGATTCCTGATTACAAGCCTGCTGCTGAGAGAGCAGGAACGCACTGCCACTATCAGCCTGCGAGAGTTTTACCTGCGCCGCACCTTCCGCATCTTCCCGGCCGCCTATGTGTTCTTTGCCGTGGTGGTGATTCTGTATTGGCACCAGATGCGCTGGTACCACATCGCGGCCGCGTTTCTCTACGTGGCCAATATGGACTTTTCACGGCCCTGGGTCTTTGGCCACCTCTGGTCGCTGGGCCTGGAGGAGCAGTTCTACCTGCTGTGGCCGTTCGTCCTCAAGAAATGGCACCGCCACAAGGTAGCCATTCTGCTCTGCGCTTTCTGGGCGACCCCGGTTTTTCGCACCGCGCTCTACGCCTTCAAGGTGCAGAACGGAATCAGGGGAAGCCTTCCGGCCTTCTCCAGTCAGCTGGCGATCGGATGTCTGCTGGCGGTTCTTTTTCCGCGTCTTCCCAAAATCAGCGGCGGGGTGGCGCTTCTGATGGCCCTGGCAGTGATGGGGATTCCCTGGTTTCCGGCGATCTCCCGCCCGCGCACACTCTTCTTGCTGTTTGTTCTTCGGCCACTGTTCGATGTGTCCATAGCCGGCGTCATCCTGCACGTTATCCAGGTTCCCTACCGGTTTCTGAACTGGGCGCCGGTCATGTGGCTGGGCAGGATCAGTTACAGCCTGTACTTGTGGCAGGAATTATTCTGCGGTAACGCTTCGCTGCATCTGGGATATGCGCTGGTGCTGCCGGCCCTGGCCTGCGCGGCCCTCTCCTATTACCTGATCGAACAGCCCATGCTGCGCTTAAGAGAGAAGATCACGCGCAAGATGGACCCGGAGCGTGCACGTCGCGTGGCCGATACAGGGCTGAATACCGGTTCGCCGGCAGAGGCGGGTAGGCTTTCCGTCGGCTGAACGGGACAATCTAGCCGGCGAAATCCTTGACCAGTTCCACCAGACTGCGCACCGCAATGCCCGATGGCCCTTTGGCGATCCAGGGCTTGTTGTCTTCCATCCAGGCGGTGCCGGCGATATCCAGGTGCAGCCAGGGAGTGTCTTCGGCAAATTCCTTCAGAAACGCGGCGGCGGTGCTGGCGCCGCCCCAACGCCCGCCGGAATTGACCAGATCGGCAATGTTGGAACGCATCGCTTCCAGGTATTCATCTCCCAGAGGCAGCCGCCAGAACTTTTCGCCGGCCTTGGCCAGCGCGAGTTGAAAGCGCTCGTAGTAGGCGTCGTCGTTGGCAAAGACGCCGGCATTGGCGTATCCCAGCGCCACCACCACCGCTCCGGTTAACGTAGCGGCATCCACCAGGTGGGTGCAGCCCAGCTGGCGGGCGTAGCAGAGGCCATCGGCCAGCACCAGGCGGCCTTCGGCATCGGTGTTGATGATCTCGATGGTCTTGCCTGACATTGCGGTCTGAATATCGCCCGGCTTCTGCGCCTTGCCGGAAGGCATATTCTCGGTAGCACAGACCAGTGCGATGACCTTGACTTTTGGCTTGAGCAGGGCAATCGCCCGCATGGCGCCGAGCATGGCAGCGCCCCCGGCCATGTCGTACTTCATCTTCTCCATGCCGTCGCTGGGCTTGATAGAAATGCCGCCGGTATCGAAGGTGATGCCCTTGCCCACCAGTCCCAACACTGGCTTCTCCGGGGCCCCGGCCGGCTCATAACGCAGAATGATCAGCGCCGGAGGCTCGTCCGAACCTTGGGCCACGCCCCAGAAGGCGCCCATCTTCAACTCTTTGATTTTGTCTGCGCCGAAGATTTCGCATTTCAGGCCGACTTCCTGGGCCATCTTCTTCGCCCGCTCGGCCAAAATAGTCGGCGTCATGCGATTCGAAGGCTCGTTCACCAGGTCGCGAGTGAAATTCTGCGATTCGCCAACGATCCGGGCCGCGTCCAGCGCCGGCCGCAATTTCGCCGCATCGCCGCTGGCGACGATAGTGAGCGCGTCAATCGTCTGCTCTTTGCGCTCGCTCTGGTAGGTGTTGGGATCGAAGATTCCGACGAAAGCGCCTTCCACCATCGCTTTCACCGCTTGCTCCGCGGCAATGCCATTCTCCGGAGCCACAAAAGCCAAGCTGCGCACGCCGCGCGACTTCAGAGTGCGCACGGCCGCGCCCGCCAGGCGGCGCAGTTCGAAGGCCGAGAATCCCTTGGCCTTGCCTCCGCCCAAGAGCAGCAGGCGTTTGGCCTTGAGCTTAGGGGGATTGTGCAGCAGCGTGGCCTCGAACGGCTTGCCGGAAACCTCGCCGCTGGCGATCACCTCCACAGCGGCCTCTTTCACCGCCGCGTCGCTGCTCTCAACCGAGAGCTGGGGCTTGGCCTGGCCGTTTTTGCCGTCGCTCTTTTCCGAGCGGTCGAGCACAACGACGGCCAGACATTCCGTTTCCACTTCCGAGGGAGCGAGGACAGACAGGAGCGTGTTCATATGCCGGATGAATCTCCAGTATCGTTGGCAAGCGCAGGATTAGGCAAGTGTGAAGGCTAGCCGGCTCAGGATTCTGGCGGCTTCGGCTTCCTGGCTTTTCGGGTGACCTTCGACTTCTCCGTCTGGGCGAGGATCTGGTTCATTCGGTTGATTAGCTTCGCCAGCTTCTGCGGGTCGCGCTCTTTTTGCGCCTGCGCCTGCAGCTCGCGCCACCCTTTCGGCTCATCCGGCAGTGGAGGGTCCATAGAAACCTCCCGGACAAACTCTTGGCGAGATTGTTGGCGCAACTTCTGAAATTGATCTGTGATCGCGATTACAAGGCCATGTGACTACAATCAGTTGGCACGCTGAAGCAAGCCGGGCAAATCCCGGAGTGTAGAAGCGGCACGGCGGGAAGACGGCTAGTCGAGCTCCGGTCACCGGCTCAAGGAGGGCACTCCCAACGGCAACCAAACCCTCCCAACCGGTTCCCGCACGCACTGAGATGTCGGCCTCTCACAGATGGTTTCCAATTTGAGGGCCCTGCCGCAGGGTGGAGGGTGGTTTCCTCGGCCTTGCCTTAAGTCATTCTTTGGCGAGGGCTTACTGATAGGGGCAAGAGGTTGAGAGCGGCCCCCCAGCCAGCGGCTCACTTGCGAATATCTAGGCTGATCCACACCGGCTCTCCTGCGTAAAGCAATGGCAATTTCAGCCGCTCTCCTCCCGCCGGTGGAAGAATTCGATAGTCGCCTCCGGTAATCACCGTGGGAACGGAAAGCATGCATTTATCCCCCAGGCCGACCTTCGCCTTGAAGTGGCCGGCCACGATGTTGCACACCTCGCCCACCGCATCGCAGTTGTGACTGGCGGCGTCGTCGGCCGAGACCCCGAGCATCTGCGAGGCGATGCGGGTAGCCGACTGCGTGCTGCAACGGAGGGTAAAGATCGCGGTGATCGCGCCAGCAATTCCCACGGTGCCGGTGACGCTCGGAAGTGAGGGTGGACCGGCGGCCTCTGACAGGGTGATTTCCGCTCCCACCATCATGGAGAAGACCTCGGTGGTGGCATCGCGCAAGACTTCGCCCCAGCGCTCCCCGGGTACCACGCCATTGCCGCTGGATGTCATAGATCACGCTGCCGCCCGATTAATGTCGTCAGGCAGGGAAGCCGGAAAAGGAAAGACAAGGCCGCTAAGCCAGCGCCTCTTGGTTCAATCATAGTTGCGTTAGGCGGCGCCGGATGGTGGCTGGAGACCTTTCCTGAGAAGGAAGTCCCATTTTGGAATTGATTGCCACTTCGCTTCGTTCGGGCTTCCCACCTTGCCGCACCCTCCAGCTCAGGCCAGCCATCCAGCAAGCCTATATACTTCTGGAGGTCGAATGTTCCCTCGAAATCCACTTTGCCGGCCATGAGCGAACGCGCCCGGAGCCGAACCGCCCTGGGAGTGGCCGCCATGAGGGCGGCCCATCAGCTCACCGATGGCGAGCCCAAAGTTCTGGATGATCCGGTCATCGTGAAACTGCTCGAACCCGAGCTGTTACAACGGATTCGCTCGGGCACGGGCACGCTGGAGGCGCCCTGGGCCCGGCGGCTGCGCTCCCATGTAGTGCTGCGCAGCCGCTATGCCGAAGACTGCCTGGCCCGCGCGGTCAGCCACGGCATGAGACAGTATGTCCTTCTGGGAGCGGGGCTTGATACCTTTGCCTACCGGCAGCCCGCCTGGGCGCAGAAGCTCCGCATCTTCGAGGTGGACCATCCCGCCAGCCAGCAGGCCAAGCGCGCCAGCTTGCAGGCGGCGGGGGTTGAGATTCCATCCAATCTTGAGTTTGCCGCCATAGATTTCGAATCGATTGCGCTGCGGGAAGGCCTGCTCGCCAGTTCGCTCGATCTGACCCAACCGGCGTTCTTTTCCTGCCTGGGGGTGCTCGTCTATCTGACGGAAGAGGCGGCAGATGCGCTGTTTGCCCTGGTGGCTTCGCTGCCCGCCCCGAGCGAGTTGGTATTTACTTTTTCGCCGCCGGAGTCGTCTCTTGAAGCAAGAGAGGCCCAGGGCCGGGCTTCGCTTGCCGCCGTTATGGAGAAACTCGGCGAGCCTTGGCGCACGCACTTCGAGCCTGCGGTGTTGGTCGAGAAGCTCTACTGCATGGGATTCTCCGAGGTCGAAATTCTCTCTCAGGAACAAACCGGGAACTACTTCGCAGGCCGCAGCGACGGGCTGCGCGCGCCGAGCCATGGCCGCATCGCACGCGCCGTGGTTGGGAGTGAGCCAAGCCGTTAAACTGCGGAGCCTGTGTTCTCAGTTCCACAGCGTCGGTGGTCTGCCACACTCCGCGCCTTGCCCGCTTCCCTGAACCGCAGGCAAATCAATAACTTGAAGTTCGGAACTCACGGTGCCATGCCATTCCTGCCAGGCAGTTCAGGAGGAGAACATGGCCCCGTACAATAGATCCAATGGTGAAGAAAGAAACTCGTACGACGCGGGCGATCAGCCGCGCCTGCCGCGAATCAGCACCCGGCACCTGCCGGTCCTGATCTCGGGATTGATCATCGCAACCCTTTTTGTAGCCGTCGAAGCCTGCTCCCACAAGAGCGGC
>DATIYF010000080.1:0-2101 GCA_035517775.1 Terriglobales bacterium | reverse complement strand
CACGCCCATCGCCGTGATCCGGGGCGAAGCGGATGTCTCGCTGGACCACGACCGCAGCCCGGCGGAATACAAAGAATCGCTGGATATCATTCAAGACGAGGCCCGGCGGCTCACGCGCCTGATCGACGATCTGCTGAATCTCGCCCGGGCCGACGCAGGCCACGTGAACCTGCACGTGGAAGAGTTTTACTTGAACGACATCCTGGTGGAATGCTGCCGCTCCATGCAGGCCAGGGCCATGGCAAAAAAAATAGAATTGGAATGCCAGTATCCGGAAGACGTGGCTTACCGCGGCGATCAAGAGCTGATCCGGCGGCTGGTGTTGAATCTCCTTGAGAACGCGATCCGCTACACACCGGAGGGCGGACGAGTCCTGGTCAGCCTGGAGGATTCGGCCGGCGAGCTACGCATACGGGTAGCGGACACGGGCATCGGCATTTTACCGGAAGCGGCGCCGCATGTTTTCGAGCGGTTTTACCGGGGTGACCAGGCCCGCTCCCGGCAAAACGGCGGATTCGGTTTGGGCCTTTCGATCGTCAAGTGGATTGCGGAGTCGCACAAAGGCTCGGTTGAATTGAGCAGTCAGCCTGGACTGGGCACCACTTTCACGGTGTTGCTGCACCGATAGTTCATCGTAGATTCATGTCGAAATCGATAAACTCGGGGTCTTTCATGCTTCCTCGTCTGCTGATTCTGGGTCTGAGTGCGATGCTTTCCTGGAGCGCAACCGGAGAGGCTCTGCCGCCTCAGAATGCGACGCAGCAGCCGGGCGCCACACCGCTGCTCATCAATCTGCAGGATGCTCTGGCGCGCGCGAAGGCTAACAGCCAGCAGTTTCAAACCGCAAACATCAGCGCACAACTGGCGCACGAAGACCGTGTCCAGGGGACAGCGGGTCTTTTGCCCACTTTGAATTACTTCAACCAGTACATCTACACGCAGGGCAACGGGACGCCGCCGGGAATATTTGTGGCCAACGATGGCGTGCATGTGTACAACAGCCAGGCGTTGGTGCACGGCGACATCTATGCTCCGGGAAAGTGGGCCGACCGGCGGAGGCTGATCGCGGCGGAGGCGGTGGCCCGGGCGAGGGCCGACATCGCCGCGCGCGGGCTGGTGGTGACCGTGGTGCAGAGTTTCTACGGGCTGCTGGCGGCGCAACACAAAGATTCCAACGCCCGGCAGAGCCTGCGGGAAGCGCAGCAGTTCTTCGATATCACCCAGAAGCAGGAGCAGGGCGGTGAGGCGGCGCACTCCGACGTGGTCAAGGCGCAGATCCAATTGGAACAGCGCCAGCGCGACGCACAGGAGGCACAACTGACGGCGGAGAAAAGCCAAGTCGGCCTGGCCGTTCTGATTTTTCCGGATTACCGGAAGGACTTTTCGGTGGTGGATGATCTGGACAGCAAGACCGGCCTGCCGCCGTTCAGCGAGGTGCAGGACCTGGCGGGGAAGAACAATCCCGACATACGCGCGGCACAAGCAGCCGTGCAGCAAGAGAAGTACGAAGTCTCGGTGGCGCGCAGCGGCTTTCTGCCCTCTCTTTCCTTCGACTATTTCTACGGCATCGACGCCAACCAGTTCGCCGTTTACAATCACCGCCACCTGGACAATTTGGGGTCGGTGGCGCAAGCGCAGCTCACCATTCCGGTGTGGAACTGGGGCGCGACGCGAAGCAGGCTGAAGCAAGCGGAATTGCACCTGCAGCAGGCCCACCTGGACTTGAGCCTGACGCAGCGCCAGCTTCTGGCAAACCTGGATGCGTTTTACCGGGAAGCTGAAGTGGCCGGCTCACAGCTTCCGTCCCTGGCGCATACGGTCGAACTGGCTGCGGAAAGCTTGAAACTCACACTGCTCCGCTACACGGCGGGCGAGGTGACGGTTCTGGAAGTGGTGGACGCGCAGACGACCCTGGCGCAAGCGCGCAACGCGCACGCCGATGGATGGGTCCGATATCGCTTGGCACTGGCGGACCTTCAGACTCTGACCGGGAGTTTCTAGCCCATGAACCACGCGAAAGCCTTGCTCTGTGTAACCTGCCTGATGGCTCTGGCCGGCTGCGGGAAGAAAGAGGAAAAGGAAGCGGAACCGGTCGTGCCCG
>DATIYF010000079.1:0-33625 GCA_035517775.1 Terriglobales bacterium | reverse complement strand
CCTGAATCCGCCCGAACGGCGGATGGTCTTCATCCGGCACCCAGAACATGCAGTCTTCCACCGGACAATACTCCACGCAGGCCGGCGAGCCGGCGCAGCCTGTGCAGCATTCGGTAATGACTGCCAGTTCTTTGGGCTTTTTCTTGCGCGGGGTGGCAATGCCTTTGGATCTCGGCTCGAACTTCAGCTCGTCGGGAACCATCCCGGGGTTGGCCTCGGACATGGCCGGGATTATACCCCAGCATTTAACCCTTGGCACTTGGCTTTTCGCATTCAGCCCTCAGTCGCCACAGCTCAGGAGGCACCATCCGGGGCGCTGGGGTCTGCACTCAGCATTCAGCACTCAGCAGTCAGACTCAACCGTCAGCACTCGAGTCCTCCCTTGAGTTTTGTCATTCCGAGGAGCGCAGCGACGAGGAATCTTCTCACCGAGGGTCTCTTCGCAACCGCGGATTCCTCCCCGGGGTCGGAATGACATGGGGTTCGGAACTCAACCTGAATGCTCTTACGAGCCACTCTTCAGCAAGCTCTTCGGCGCCCTGTTCCTCCACGCCACCTGCAACGCTTCGCCGAGTGCCCTCTTGCTCACGGCGCTCAGCCGCACGCTGGTGCAGCCGCGGCGTCCCCAGGCGCCTTTCACCGGTACGAAGGCCTTGGGGTACATCTTCAAAAACTCATGCTGATATTCCGGCGACAGCTTGACCATGCCCCACTTCTTATCGGGATAGCCGAGCGTGGCGAAAATTTTCCCGCCGACTCTGAAGTCGGGATGGTCCATGTGCTCCCTCTCGCTGGTCTCCGGCAAAGCCAGTGCCAGACGGCGAAATTCATTGCTGGTCGCGGCCATAGCCGGTCATCCTATTACGACACACTGCCGCCTGCAATGCGGAATGCCCGGGGGCCACGAGTGCGCCCTCGCTTTCTGTTACACTGGCCTTCCAGCCCCTTTGGTCCGCACTCTCAGGTCGAACCCAGGCACTTCCAATTCATAGCCCACGGGGGCAAGAAGGAGCAGCCATTATGGCAGGCAAGAGTCTCAACAAGGTGCAGCTCATCGGCAATCTTGGCAAAGATCCGGAAGTGAAGTACACGCCCCAAGGCACGCCCGTGGCCAAGCTCACGCTGGCCACCAACGAGCGCTACAAAGACAAAGACGGCCAATGGCAGGACCGCACCGAGTGGCACAACGTGGTTCTGTGGCAGCGCCTGGCCGAAATCGCCGGCGAATATCTCAAGAAGGGCGGCAAGGTTTATATCGAAGGCCGCCTGCAAACCCGCTCCTGGGATGACAAGCAGACCGGCCAGAAGAAATACATGACCGAGGTCGTGGCCAGCGATCTGATCCTGCTGGGCGGTCGAGGCGAAGGCGCCGAGGGCGGCGGATACTCGCGCGGCGCGGCTGCCGGCGGCAACAATTTCGACCAGCGCGTGCCTGAGCCGGAGCCGGCTGCGGCTTCATCTCCCATCAGCGACGAAGATATTCCCTTCTAAGCTGGGATCAGCATTCGCGAATCGGCGGACGCCTCACTCCGCGGCGTTCGCCGCCAGGGTCTGCACGACTGCGATATTGGCTAGCAACTCGGCGGGAAGCTTGTGGCGCTCCTTCAAGTATTCCGCGCTGTTATAGGAGACCCAGACCTTGCCCGCTGAGTCTTCCCAGACCAGAATCTTGAGCGGCAGGTCAATCGCAATGCTCGGCGCCGCCAGCATCAGGGGCGTTCCAGCCCTTGGGTTGCCGAAGATCAGCAGCTTGGTCTCCGGCATTTGCATTCCCACCTTAGCGGCTTCTCCGCTATGGTCCACCTCGGCGAACAGGGTCACGCCTTTCGATTGCAGAATGCTCTTCAGCTTCTCGACCGTTTCCTCCACCGAGTGATTGCTGGGTTTGTCAATGATTCCTTTCGTGGCGGCGCCCGGGGTCATAGAAACCTCCTCGTAGTCGTAAGACACTAGATGCACGGGGCCGCGCACTGAAACCAAATAAATTGCCGTTGCTGGGCGCTTTCCAAGCGCAACAACTTCAGCCCTTCCCTGCCTCGTAGTACCTACCGTTGACCTCTATGCCCATCACGGCGAAGTCACAGCTCGACTGCTCCAGGGGGTCGGTCTTGAAGGTGAAGCCGATCGCAGGCACGCGGATGGTGGCTTCCAGTTGCGCCGTCGCCTTGAAGCCCTCAAAGCGGTACTGCTGCATCGGGTTCTCGTACTTGACCGGCTCGTCTGTGGACTTAAAGACCAGCTTGAAACTCAGGAATGCCGGGGTAGTTTCGGCGTCCATGGCCGGCCAGCGCGGCTGGTCAATGATAGGGATGTCGCTTGCTTGCAGAGTGGCCATTTTGCCGTCTGCACTGAACATTAGCCCGCTTGTGGGTATCGGCGCCACCCAGTAAAGGCCTTCTGGAGAGATGGGTGAGTGGAAGTCGTGAATCTGGTTTGCAGGGACCGCCGGCCCCTGGAAGACCGTAAGTCAGGTATGGGCAAAAATCGCTTGATGGGGCTGGCGGGCCGCCCAGTACTCGCCCGCCATGTAACTGTAGTCGGTGGTGGGCGTACCCCAGGCCAGGCGGTTGCCGTGGCTATCCGTTCCCATGCCGTGGAAGCCGTTACAGCGCGCCAGCCGTCCCTTGAAGTGATAGATGTTCGAAAGTTCGACGTTCGGCATTGGACTCTGGTTGTGATTGCCGTTCTTGTCCAGCCAGGGAATGGGATATGGGCAATTGCCACCATTCGACGGCGCATGGTTCTGCGGAATAGCGGGAGCGCAGCCCGGCGCCTCCGATTGCGCGCGCAGCACCGTTTGAGGCAGGCCGGCCGCAGCGGCAGCCGCCAGTTTCAACAGATTTCGCCGATCCAGGACGGGACCAAACCAGTGTGCAGCACTCATGTCGTCTCCTTCCCACGGATCATCTTCCCGGGGATGAATTTCTCTGTCGTTACATTTCGGACATGAACCTATAGGTGTGCGGGACCGCGCACCGAAACCAGGTAAATTGCCATCGCCGTTCCGACCAGCGCCAGAAACAAAGCTACCAGAATCGCCGGCATCGAGGGACGGGCCGGCGCTGGCCCTCCCTGCTCCAGTTCGCGAACCAGCCGGAAGTGGTGCCAGGCGGAAAAGACGTTCACCAGCACTCCCAGCGCGATGAGCGCCGTACCGAACCAGAGAGACCATCCGTACGACTGGGCCGCAGGAGCGTGCTGGAGAAACTGAATTTGCTGCAGGAAGAGGCCGAAGCGTGCGACCACAAAGCCAAATCCCATCAGGGCCAGGCCGGTGCGGATCCAGGCAAGAAAGGTACGTTCGGCGGCGAGCGAGTCGCGCAGATCGGCCCGGAGCGCGGTTGCTGCTGGGGAGTTCATCTCACTCCCCGCGCCGGGCAGCTCGAATCAACCCTACGCCCAGGCTGAGTACTGCCGCGGCCAGAAAGATGACCCCGACATAAGCGAGATTCATCAATCCATTGGGCTGGGTCGCCGATGGAGAAACGACCGACAGAAAGAATGCGGCCGGAATCAGAATGGCCGCGATGGGTGCGCCGGTGCGGGCGATCCACTTCCAGAACGGTGACAGCACCGCCTCATCCACATAGCGCAACATGACCAGCGAAAGCACCAGATAGACGCCGGCATGAGCGTGCCCGGCGCGCCAGAGATTGTGCCTCAGAGGGTTGTCGTTATAGCCGGGCACATTCGCGGTCAGCATCATGAGCAGAGTAAGCCCGCCATACATTACCGTGGGCAGCACGACAAGGAGAACTCCTGCCAGCATCCGCGATTCTCGTGACATGGTTTGCCCCTCCAGAGTGGATGAACGACCGCTGCCTGCCGCGCTCCCGTTATCGGGGCAGATCGCCTGCCACATCGTTCTCCGGGAACTTGAGGGATCTGCTCACGGTAACGTCGGCGACCGGCAACCGCTTCACGATCAGATCCTCAATCTCCAGGCTGCCTCCGTGCGGTATCCCGGTGCGTGCGCAGTATAACTCTGGCCCGAAACTTATTGATATCTTCTGCCGTATGCATCGGAGTGCAGCACTTCTGGGAAATTCGTAGCACCGGCTCGGCGGCCAGCCGCTTCACCGTCCCGCCGCCTTACAAAAGGATTAACTCTCTCGTGTACCCCTGCCGCCCACTCGCCCAACTCTATGGCATGGAATAAGATGCAAGAAGCACCAGCAGAGCCGTTATGGCTGCCATCGAGCTTTTTTATTGGTCTTCTGCGGCGGCGATGAATCTAATGAGCATATGGGCGGCAACCTCTTGAAACGGTATCTCTTTGCCAGCGACTTCGACCAGACGCTGACCTTCAACGATTCGGGCTACGTGCTCGCCGAGCTGGTGGGAATTCCAACGGCCGAATTCGAGCGCAAGGCCAAGGGCATGGCCAAACTCAACCTGGTGCAGCAGGGGGCCGAACTGGCGTATTTGCTGCTGCACGACCCGGAGTTTCACCGCCGGGTCCGCAAGCAGCATCTGCACGAGGCGGGAAAGAAAATCCGCCTGAAAGAAAACATCGAGCTGCTCTATCGCATTCTGGAGAATGGAATTGACGGTTACAAGTTCGACTTCTACGTGCTCTCGGCCGCTCCGGTTGAGGTGATTCAATCCGCGCTCGAAGGCATTGTGCCGCGCGACCACATCTTCGGCACCGAGTTTCGCTATAACGATGCGGGGGAGATTGAAGCTATTGCGCGCGCCACCGCCGGGTATGGCAAAGTAGCGAAACTCGACGAACTCCAGAGCGAGCTTCAAATCGGCCCCGATCACATCATCTACTGCGGCGATGGCAGCTCGGACGTTCACGTGATGCTGCACGTTAACGTGCGCGACGGGTTTACCATTGCGGTTTCCGAGGCGCGGCTGGTTTCGCAAGTGGCACGCCGCACCGTGCTGAGCACCAACGCGCTGGCGGTCTTCGCGCCCATTCTGGAAGACATAGTGGGCTGGGACCGGCTGCGTATTCGGGAATTTTTCGAGTCCCAGGGCCTGCTGATTCAGGAGTGGGACCGCGTGCGCACCGACTGGCTGACCTTGCGCCCGGCGGCCAGTGATGCGACCATAAATGCAGCCGTCGAAAGCAAGGCGGCACAGGGTGCGGCCCGCCCGCAATAGTCTTCATGCTTCGCGATAAGAATCTGGTTCCCCTTTCGCATCAGCACCAGCATGCGCTCGCCCTGTGCGTGCGCCTGGACCGGGCCATGGAAGCGGGAGAAATAGACCCCGCACCCTGGCAGGCAGAGATTCAGCAGGCCTTCGAACAGGAGGTGTGCTTCCATCTTTGCGCCGAAGAGAAAGAGGTCTTTCCTGCCGCTCGGCGCTTCCTGGAATTGCGGCCGCTGGTGGAAGAATTGCAAGCCGAGCACGCGGCGCTCCGCGAGCTGTTTTCGAAGGCGCAAACACGGGCGCTCGACGCCTCGGGCTTGCAGGAGTTCGTTGAGAAGCTGGCCATGCACATCCGCAAGGAAGAGCGCCAGCTATTCGAGCGCTTGCAGGACCTGATGACCGGCGAAGAGCTCGCTGCCATGGGCGCCGGGCTGGAGCGGGAGCTCGCGGGCGTCTCGAAAGCGTGCGGGTTGCCCTACGACCCGAACCGGCCCAGGACCTGAGTTTCCGCCGCCGTGAATCCGCCCGCCACCTGCCTTCATCTATCTCCAGGATGAGAGAAGCGGTTGCGCTTCAAACGGAAGACTTTGACGGCGCTGTGATTTCGCCCGTGCTGCCTTCGCTGTCCGACTCTGGCCTGCTCGACGCCTATTCCCAGGCGGTAGTCGGAGCCGCGGAAAAGATCAGCCCCTCTGTGGTCAAGATTGATGTGGCGCAAGCCGCGCCTGGGCGCAATGGCGAATCCCGCGAGCGCCAGGGCGGCGGTTCGGGCTTTGTTTTCACGCCCGACGGGCTCATTCTCACCAACAGCCACGTGGTGCGCGGCGCCACGCGGATTCACGCCTCGTTTTCCGACGGGCGGCACTTCCCTGCCCACCTGATGGGCGAAGACCCAGCGACCGACCTGGCCATTGTGCGCATTGACGTTCCCAGTCACGACCTGCAGGGCGTGGTGGCCGCGCCGCTTGGCGATTCGCAGAAGCTGCGTGTGGGCCAGTTGGCGATTGCCATCGGCAATCCTTACGGCTTCCAGTACACGGTGACGGCAGGCGTGGTGAGCGCGCTCGGGCGGTCGCTCCGGTCATACTCGGGGCGGCTGATTGATGACGTTATCCAGACCGACGCTTCGCTCAATCCCGGGAACTCGGGCGGGCCGCTGGTGACCTCAGAGGGAAACGTGGTGGGCGTAAACACTGCGACCATTATGGGCGCACAAGGATTGTGTTTCGCCATCGGCATCAACACCGCGAAGTTCGTGGCCAGCCGGCTGCTGCAGGAAGGCCGCGTTCGCCGCAGCTATATCGGAGTTGAGGCCCAGACCACGCCGCTGCACAGGCGGCTGGTGCGCTTCTACCATTTGCCCCAGGAAAGCGGCGTAGTCGTGGCCGCAGCAACCGACGGCGGGCCGGGGCAGAGGGCCGGTCTGCGCGAAGGCGATGTCATCGTGGCCTTCGACGGCAAGCCGGTCGCCGGAGTGGATGACCTGCACCGCCTGCTGACGGATGCCCAAGTGGGCGTGAACAGTACCTTGACCGTGCTGCGGCGGACCGAGAAGCTGGAGCTGAAGGTTACCCCGCAAGAGGTGCGGGAACAGTAGCCGGAGGGGGCACTTCCCTGTCATTGCATCGCCTGCGGGCCTGTGGTAGCTTCGGGAAACGAAGGGCTTTACCCGATAGAGGTTCCCGTTGCGACTCACAAGTCCCGCTGGTCTGGACCGCAAGGAAGCGGAAGCTTTCGAGCGGCTCGATCCACAGCGGCTTCCAAAACATATTGCCATCATTATGGACGGCAACGGCCGCTGGGCCCGCCGCCGCCACCTGCCCCGCGTGGCCGGTCACCGCGCCGGGGTGGCTTCGGTGCGCTCCACGGTCGAGACTGCGGCGCGCATCGGCATTCCCGCACTCACGCTTTACGCCTTTTCCGAAGAGAACTGGAAGAAGCGGCCGAAGAGCGAAGTAGATTTCCTCATGGGCCTGCTCTCGCGCTACCTGAAGCAGGAAGTTCCGACGCTCAACAAGAATGACATCCGGCTGGAATATATCGGGCGTGAGCATGAGTTGCCCGTAGCCGTCCAGGAAAAGATGGGCTGGGCGCGCGACGCCACCCGGCACAACCGCGGCATGGTGCTGACCCTGGCCCTGAACTACAGCGCCCGCACCGAACTGGTGGATGCTTTCCGCGCCCTGGTGGATGCAGCAGCCCGCAACGGCGGCGTGGAGCATCTGCAGATCAGCGAAGAGGCTATCGGCCGCCACCTCTATACCCGCCATCTGCCCGATCCCGACCTCGTAATCCGCACCAGCGGTGAAATGCGGCTGAGCAATTTCCTGCTGTGGCAACTGGCCTATGCGGAAATCTACGTCACTCCCACTCTATGGCCCGAGTTCCGCGGCTTGCACCTGCTCGAGGCTGTCGCCGAATACCAGAAGCGCGAGCGCCGCTACGGCGGGCTTGCCGACGGCAGCCACACGAACGGAAATGGACGGTGAGAGCCCTCCTTGGGCATCTCTCGTTCCGAGAGACTTCAGTCCCGGGGAATCGCCCTCTCACCTGCACGCCGCAACCGATGGCTGAGCTCTTACTTTGTCATAGCGAGCGCCGCGAGGAATCTGCTCTTTACCCGGCCGGGATTTCCACCCCCGATAGCATAGCGTAGAATCGAGCTTCATCCTGAGCGCCTCGCCCTTAGCTCTTGAACCTGCTCAAACGAATTCTCACCGCGGTCGTGCTGATTCCAATTGTGCTGCTGCTGGCGCTGAGCGCGCCGGTGCAGGTGCTGGCTATGGTGGCGGCGCTGGTGGCACTGCTGGCGGTACAGGAGTTGCTCAAGCTGGCCGAAGGCTACGGCATCCGCCCGTTTACCTGGGCCACATACATTTTCGTGGCGCTGCTGTTTGTGTTCCTGGCGATCAATCCGGGCAATGGCAAGCCGCTGCTTTCCACCGCCATTTTTCTTTACACCGCGGGATTCGCCGCCGCGCTGGCGCCTTTCGTCTTCCTTGTCGCCGGCATGGCGCGCGCCGATCTTCGCAGCGCGTTTCCGGCTGCATTGGTTTCCGTTGGGGCTTTCACCTACATCGCTCTGCCCCTGGGTTTTCTGGTGCAGTTGCGCCAGCAATGGGCGGGATCGCTTCTGCTCTTATACCTGCTGCTGGTGGTATGGGCGGGAGATATCTTCGCCTACTTCGTGGGCCGCTCGCTGGGGCGGCATCACATGTCGCCGCAAATCAGCCCGAAAAAGACCTGGGAAGGCGCCCTGGCCTCGCTGATCGCCAGCCTGATCGTGGGTATGCTGATGTGCAAATACGCTTTCCCCATCAGCTCAGCCTTGCTGAACGCTCACCTGATTGCCCGCAGTGACGGATACTTTGCCCTGCAGAAGCCGCCCCTGTGGCCCACTTTGCTGCTCTCCGCGGCCATCAATGTGGCCGCCCAGCTCGGCGATCTGGTGGAGTCGTTGATCAAGCGCGGCGCGGGCGTGAAGGATTCAGGAACCATCCTTCCCGGCCACGGCGGCATGCTCGACCGCATTGACGCGCTGCTCTTCGCCGCTCCGGTGCTGTGGTACTATGCCGCTTGGCGCGTGATGCAGTAGTCGTTTGTATGCCAGACCCGCGGTATCCCCCACTGACAGGGCTCCATCCAGACAGCCAACTGATACCTGGCAAGCTTGCGGTAATGAGCCGGCTTTCGATCGAAGCTCTAACACAATCGCTCTTGCCCGGTCAGAAGGACTGCCTGAAAACCAGACCGGACGGAACTATACTGGACGGACATCATCGAATCCACATCCTTCGCCAGCGAGGAGTGGACGTTGACCGTCTTCCGCGTGAAATCGTCATGAAGGAGAACGTATAACGTGGGAACGGAACTTCATTGGGTGGATGGCCCATGGCCGGGAAAATTGGCACTGGCAGCCCGTCCTCGCGGAGGTGACTGGCTGGAGGACGAGATTGCCAACTGGCAGCGAGCCGGGATTGACACGGTGCTTTCGTTGCTCACCCCGGAGGAGGAAACAGACCTTGATGTCGGCAATGAAGCCAGCCAAGTCAAGGCGCGCGGCATGAGGTACGTATCGTTGCCTATTCCGGACCGTCAAGTACCGCAATCAGAAACCGAGGTGGCAGCAGTCCTGGAAAGGCTTGATGCTGATCTTTCCGCCGGAAAGAATGTGGTGGTTCATTGCCGTCAGGGAATCGGCCGCAGCGGATTGGTGGCTGCATGCCTTCTTGTCACGAGAGGCTTGTCCCCGGAAGCAGCGGTAAGGCAGGCGAGCGCCGCCCGTGGTACCACCGTGCCGGAGACAGCCGAACAACGCAACTGGATTAATCACTACGCGGCGGTTTTGGCAGGGATCAAGTAGAGTTGATCACAACATCACATCTTTCATGAAGCGTATCGCCATTCTGGGCTCGACCGGCTCCATCGGGCGCAGCACCCTCCGCGTGGTGGAAGCCTATCCCGAGAGATTCGAAATAGTTTCGCTGGCCGCGGGTAAAAATGTGGAAGCTGCCTTCGAGCAGTGCCGGCGCTGGCGGCCGCAGTTGGTTTCTGTCGCCTCAGAGCCCGACGCGGAAGCGCTTAATACCCAGCTGAAAAAAACCGGCCTGGGCGAAATCGAAGTGGCGCATGGCCCGGCGGGCGCAGTCCGTGTGGCCACGTATCCCGAGGCTGATTTCGTGGTCAGCGCCATCGTTGGCGTCGCCGGTCTCGAAGCCACCTATGAAGCCGTGCGCGCCGGCAAGACCGTGGGGCTGGCGAACAAAGAATGTCTGGTGGCGGCAGGAGAGTTGATCACTGCCGAGGCGCGGCGCCAGGGCAAGGCGCTCCTGCCGATTGACAGCGAGCACAATGCCGTTCACCAGTGCCTGCGCGGCGGGCGCATGCAGGAGGTGCAGCGCATCTGGCTCACGGCCTCGGGCGGGCCATTTCTGGACACACCCAGAGAACAATTTTCGCGCATCACGGTGGAACAGGCCCTGAACCATCCCACGTGGAAAATGGGTCGGCGCATCACCATCGACTCAGCTACCCTGATGAATAAGGGCTTCGAAGTAATTGAGGCTTGCCGTTTGTTCAACTTGCCGCCGGAGCAGATTTCCGTCATGGTGCATCCCCAGTCCACGATTCACTCCATGGTGGAATTCGTAGATGGCAGCATACTTGCTCAGTTTTCGGTGACGGATATGCGCCTGCCCATCCTTTATGCCTTGACCTACCCAGAGCGCATTGAATCCGATATGCGCTTCCCGGTCATGGACTTAAGGCACCTCGAATTTCTCCCGCCTGACATGGAAAAATTTCCTTGTCTGCGTCTGGCCTACGAGGCGGCCGAGGCAGGCGGGGCAAAAACGGTTGCCCTTAACGCCGCCGATGAGGTGGCAGTGGCCGGCTTTCTGGAAGGCCACATCGGTTTTGCTGAGATCCCCCAGGTGATTGAAAGCGTATTGTTAGAAACGAAATCCAGAAAACTGGAATCTATTAGGAAGGTCTTGGAGGCGGACGCTCGGGCCCGCAACGTTGCGCAACAAAAGGTCGAGGAGCTGAGCAGGAACTCCGCTACCAGCCGCACCTAAAACGGCTTCACCAAGGAATAATCACACTTATGTCGGGCTTTCTCATTGCGGTTCTAGCAGTTGCGGTGATTCTGGGATTCATGATCCTGATTCACGAGTTCGGCCACTACGCGGTGGCCAAACTTCTGGGCGTGCGTGTCGAGCAGTTTGCCATCGGATTCGGCAAGCGCCTGGTGGGCTTCCGGCGGGGCGAGACCGACTACCGCATCAACGCGCTGCCGCTGGGCGGCTACGTCAAAATGTCCGGTGAAAATCCCATGGATGAGCGCACTGGCGATCCACGGGAGTTTCTGTCTCATTCGCGCTGGCACCGCTTCCTGATTGCCATTGCCGGCCCCTTCATGAATATTGCCCTGGCGGTGGGCCTGCTCACCGTGGTGTACATGGTGCGCTACGAGTATCCGATTTATTCCGACCAGGCGGCGGTGATTGCCTGGATCCGGCCGGATTCGGCCGCAGCCAGGGCCGGCCTTCAGCCCGGCGACAAAATTGTCCGCATTGACGACCTGCAGAACCCCACCTGGGAGCAGGTGTTTCCCAAAATCGTGCTGAACCCGGACCAGCCGGTCGGGGTCACCATTCAGCGCGGCAGTCAGACCTTCCAAAGAACCATAGTTCCCAAAGCCATGCCGCCCTCGCAAATGGGCTCAGCGGGATGGGCGCCCTGGGAAGGAATTGTCGTGGACAACCTCGAGCCCGACATGCCTGCGGCCAAGGCCGGCATTCAGGAGGGCGACATCATTCAATCCATGGACGGCCAGCCCATGCCTTCGATCGAGGCCATGATTGAAGCTTTGCAGCACAGCAAAGATAAGCCGGTCGAGCTGAAGGTAAAACGTGATCAGCAGATTTTGACCTTTCACCTGGCGCCCGTGCTGGCCAACACCGAAGACGCCGGCGAGAAGCGTTATCGGATCGGCTTTCAGGGCGCTCCGGAGACCAAGGTTGGCCACCTCTCGGTTGCCGGCGCTTTCCAGCACTCGCTTGAGGACAACAAGAAGCTCTCATTGCTCATACTGCAATTAGTCGAGAAGCTGGTGCAGCGCAAAGTCTCGCTGCGGGCCTTTGAGGGACCCATCGGCATTGGCCGCGCCGCCGGGGAAGCCGCCAGCGAAAAGGGTTGGACCCCGCTCATGGGCCTGACCGCTGCCATCAGCCTGAACCTGGGCATCTTCAACCTGTTGCCGATTCCCATCCTCGATGGCGGCGTGATCATGCTGCTCTTCGTCGAGGGCCTGATGCGCCGCGATATCAGCCTGGCGATCAAAGAGCGCATCTATCAGGCTGCCTTCGTATTTCTCGTTCTCTTCGCCGCCATGGTCATTTACAACGACCTGGCCAAGACCCTGCCGGGGATGATGCAGAGATTGCCGTAGCCGTGTAGCCGAAGGACGGGTGGCCCACTCAAGCCGGTTTTGGCTTGAGTGGGGTTGTTCTACAGATGACAGAGTCTTCCTGCCGCTCTTTCGTGTTTCGTGTCGTCCATTCCGACTCGATCTGCACAGTCCTTCACAGCCTGTTGACGTCACAACCGCAGGTCCCTCCACTCCACAGATCATCCGCTTTGCGATGATCTGCTCCGGTCGGGATGACAGAGTTGGGGAGAGCTGAATATCCCCATGCTAAACTAGAACTTCGTTATGGCTGAGATTCAGCGCCGCAAAACCGTAACCTGCTCAATCGGCGGGGTGAAGGTCGGGTCGGTTGCACCGGTTGTGGTGCAATCCATGACCAATACCGATACCGCCGATATTGCCGCCACGGTGCAGCAATCGGCAGCACTGGCCCGCGCCGGATCCGAACTTGTGCGCGTTACGGTCAACAACGAAGATGCCGCCGCCGCCGTCCCTCATATCGTTGAGCAGCTCGATAGGCAAGGCGTTCGCGTTCCCATCATCGGCGACTTCCACTACAACGGCCACATCCTGCTGAAGAAGTATCCGGCGTGCGCGAAGGCGCTGGCCAAGTACCGCATCAATCCGGGCAACGTGGGCATCGGCCGCAAGGATGATTCCAACTTCCGCACCATGATCGAGGTAGCGGTCGAAAACCAGAAGCCGGTGCGCATTGGCGTGAATTGGGGCTCGCTCGACCAGGCGCTGCTCACCCGCATGATGGACGAGAACTCCCGTCTGGATGAACCCAAAGACGCCCGCGAAGTGACCATGGAAGCGATGGTGGTGAGCGCGCTGAACTCGGCGGCGCTGGCCGAGAAATATGGTCTGCGGCCCGACCAGATCATTCTGAGCGCCAAGGTCAGCGGCGTACAGGACCTGATTGACGTTTATCGCTCGCTCGCCGCGCGCTGCACTTATCCCTTGCATCTGGGGCTGACAGAAGCCGGCATGGGCGCGAAGGGCATTGTGGCTTCGACGGCCGGCATCGGCATGCTGCTGCAGGAGGGCATTGGCGATACCATTCGAGTTTCCCTGACGCCGGCTCCGGGCGGCGACCGCAGCGAAGAAGTCCGCGTCTCACAGCAGATCTTGCAGTCCATGGGCATCCGCAGTTTCACGCCGCAGGTTACGGCTTGCCCCGGCTGTGGCCGCACCACCAGCACTTTCTTCCAGGAGATGGCGGAGCAGATTCAGTCTTACCTGCGCGAGCAGATGCCGGTGTGGAAAGGGCGTTATACCGGCGTGGAAGAGATGAAGGTTGCCGTAATGGGCTGCGTGGTCAATGGGCCGGGAGAATCCAAGCACGCCAGCCTGGGCATTTCCCTGCCCGGCACCTTCGAAGAGCCCAAAGCCCCCGTTTACGTGGATGGACGCCTGTTCACCACTCTGAAGGGCGACCACATCGTCGCTGAGTTCATCAAGATTCTCGACGACTACGTGGATTCGCACTACGCGGCAAGAGAAGAAGCCGCGCTTAAGGCCTAGACCTCTGCCTCTCCAGGTTCTCGGTGGTAATCCAGCACCAGTGGATCCTGGCGGCGCGCGCTAGATCTCAGTTCGCGGTTTCGAGTTCTCAGTTCGCAGCTCAACGCCCGGATTCCGCCTCATGCCTGCGCGCCACCGGCCGCTTCTGATGAAAGCGGTAGAGATGATGCAAAGGGCCGGCTCCGTGCCCAATCGGGTAGGCATGCGCGATAGCCGCCGACACATAGGACTTGGCCAGCAGCACGGCCTCAGGAAGGGCTCTGCCATGAGCCAGATGGCAGGCAATGGCGGTAGAAAAGGCGCATCCGGTTCCATGGGTCGAGCTTGAGACCTGCTTGCGCGACTTATACGTTTGCTGCTCGATCCCCTTCGAACTGGTGAAGCTCAGCAGATCGGTGGGCCGCTCCAAATGCCCGCCGGTTACCACCACGGCTCTCGCGCCCATGGCATGAAGTTTTGCCGCTGCCGCGCGCATTTCCTCAACATCAGAGACCTCCTGCCCGCAAAAGGCCGCCGCTTCGTCCACATTTGGCGTGATCACTGTCGCCAGGGGGATCAGCCGTTCCGCCATCACCTTCAGGCTCCCTGCATCCACCAGAGCAGCCCCTGAGGAAGAGCTGATGATTGGGTCAAGAACAACGTTGGGCAGCCGCGCCCGCGCCAGAAAATCGGCCACCGTTTTCGCTATAGATTCGCTGCCAAGCATCCCGAGGTGCACGGCGGCAATTTCGACATCATCGGCCAGCTCGCGCAAGCTGGACTTCAGCAGCCCGGGATCAACCGGCTCTACCCGCCGCACCCCCGCCGTGGATTGCACGGTAAGCGCCGTAATGCAGGAGACCCCGTAGCAGCCGTGCGCCGCAATCGTCTTGATATCCGCGGTGACCCCCGCACCGGAGGACGGGTCGAAGCCGGCAATGGTCAGGACTACGGGAGGAGCTTCGGCCATAGGGGCAATCTACCGGAAATGGCGGCAGTTGCAACCCCCGAGCGCTGCGCCAGCAAGAGTCCGCAATTCTTGACTACCGTGTGGCGTAGCGGGCGCCGCCTCGCTCCCTAAATCGCTGTATTCATGGAAATAAGCACAAAATCTTCGTAATCTGCTGATTCCAATTGACTTGCAAAAATTACACCGGCTCATCCCCTTTGATTATTTATCTAATAGTAAACATGTAAGCCAGTATTTTACATGTACATATATGCCTTCACTCAAGATACACAATAAGTTACGTTTGACATCAGGTACTAAGCAATTACTTTTTCATGGTTATTTGGCATTGACACGTCCCCCGAGCGCCTTTAGCATCTTCGAATCCGAGGCGATGTGTTAGGGGGACGACTTTTCGAGATGCGAGGTGACTGAATGCGAATTCGTTTAGCTCATGGCTTGGCGACGGTTCTGTTGGTCGTCGGCCTGGGAGCGGCGCAGGGGCCACACAGCTCAGGGTCGGCAAGTACCCAAGACGCCACCAAGTCGGTTAAACCAGCAGCCCACAAGCTGCCCGCCAGGCCGTATCAGGTTGGGACAGCTTCGTGGTACGGACCATCTTTTCAGGGCAAGCCTACCGCCAGTGGCGAGCCCTACAACATGTACGACCTGACCGCGGCCCATCCGGAACTACCCCTGGGTACCCTGGTACGGGTTACCAACCTGCGCAATCACCGCTCGGTGGTGGTGCGTATCAACGACCGCGGGCCGGTAGTACCGGGCCGTATTATTGACGTCTCCTACAGCGCCGCCCGGGTGCTGAATTTCAAGGCGCGCGGAACCCAGCGCGTCCGCCTGGATGTGGTCCACCGCCGGCAGAATGACACCGTCGCCTCCCTTGAGCCGGTGGCGTACTAATCTTCCAAACCTTATACTTCCAAGGATGCTCGACCCGCGCGAGCGAATGATCGTTGCCCTCGATGTTGCGAGCGCCGCGGCGGCACAGAAGATCGTGGCCGCCGTGGGCGACTCTGCCCGAACCTTCAAGGTCGGCATGCAGCTGTACACCGCCGAAGGGCCTGGGGTGGTACGCGATCTGGTGGCCTCAGGCCGCCGCGTATTTCTTGATCTGAAATATCACGATATTCCGACGACCGTCGCCGCCGCCGTAAGCGAGGCTGCCGCGCTTGGCGTTAGCATGCTCACCGTGCACGGCTCGGGTGGGGAAAAGATGCTGCGCGCAGCAGCGCAAGCCGCGTCCGCAAGAGCGGACCTGCTGGTGCTCGCCGTCACCGTGCTTACCAGCTTAAAGGACGAAGATTTGCAACAGGTGGGGGTTCATGCGCGAGTGCAAGACCAGGTGGTGCGCCTGGCGGCTCTGGCCCTGCAAAGCGGCTGCCGGGGCGTGGTGGCCTCGCCGCTGGAAGCTTCGCCACTGCGCCGCGAGCTAGGCGGCGACTTTGCCATTGTGACGCCCGGTGTGCGTCCCGCCGGCAGTGCGCACGCCGATCAGGCCAGGGTCATGACCCCGGCTGAAGCCCTCGCCGCAGGCGCAACCCATGTGGTGATCGGGCGGCCCATAACCCATGCCGAAAACCCGGCCGAGCAGGCCCGCGCGATTCTGAACCAGATGGCAGGCGCGCCGGGAACTTCCCTTCCCGGCGTCCGCGCCGCCAGTTAACGCTTACAGTTTCTCGAAAAACTCACAGGCCGAGCAGGAAATGAAAATCCCGCCGGGAACGCCGCGCTCACGGTCTTTCACCCGCTTCACGATGCGCGTGGGCTTGCCGCACTTTGGACAGTCGGTGCTTTTCGAGGTGTCCATCACCTTCTTGCGGTCTGCAGTCTTTGCAATCTTGGCCATGACCGTAATCCTCTCCTGACGGAAGTCTCACGCGGCGCGGAGCCGGCGGTAAAGTACGAAATGTGGGAGCAATCCTAAGGCTGGCTCGACAGTACCTGCCTTATGCAGGGATGGAGCCAAAGCCGGACGCCGCAATCGTGCCTGCGAACGCGGAAACCAGGAATTTCAACTCGCCAACTCGATTTTACACGATGTCTGTGGCCTGATGGCCGCATCGGGGAGTCGGCGTGTCCGCCAGGCGAAAAATCTGCCCGCTCTACGCGTTCATGGAACGCGCAAACCGCATCACTATTCGAGCAGCCGCAAACGCCAATCCACGGAAGTGTACACTGGAGGCTCCGGAAACGGTCCATGTCTGGCCCCATTGATCTCAAACTGGCCTTGCTTTCTGCCGCCATCCTGGGCTTCCGCCATGGGCTGGACTACGATCACATCGCCGCCATTTCCGATATCACCAGCGTCCAACTGAAGGCACGCGACGCAATGCGTTTCGGCCTGCTGTATGTTGCCGGCCACGCGGCGACGGTCGCAGCCCTGGGCGCCGCGGCCATCGGCTTTCGCGTTTCGTTGCCCCAGGGCAGCGACCGCTGGGCGGAACGGGCCGTCGGGCTGACGCTGCTGATCCTCGGCATCTACGTGCTGAGCACGCTGGTGCGCCGCACCAGCCATGAACACTTTCATTCCAAGACCAGGATCACCCTGCTGATCAACGGACTGCTGTGGGTGTACTGGAAGCTTTCGCGCCTGCTGGGCAGCTCGCGCCCGGAGCGGCCCGAGGTTTTTCGTGACGGTTACGGGGCAAGCTCGACTTTTATCATCGGAGTGATCCACGGCGTCGGCGCCGAAACACCTACGCAGTTGTTGCTATTCCTGCTGGCCGCCAACCTGGGCGGCGCGGCCAAGGGATTTCTCGGCCTCTTCATGTTCATCGCCGGGCTGGTGGTCATGAATACCCTGATGTGCGCCTCGGCAGCAGGAATCTTTATTGGCGGCGCCTCCAAGCCTTTCGTCTCCCGCAGCGTAACCGCCCTGACTTCGGCCTACAGTGTGGTGGTGGGAGTGATTTTTCTTCTCGGCTCAGCCAACATCCTTCCTTCCCTGACCGGATCCTGAAGTTCCCGCCCGCAATTGCGCCCATGCATGCAGTGGCATTGGCGTACACTGCCTTCGCCCAGGTAATCCGCTCAAAAATCCCTGGGTAATTTCAAAGGAGGGAAGTGATGCACAGAAAATTTTGGGGATTTTTCACAGCACTGGGAGCCATGGCAGTCGGCGCGCTCAGCCTGCTGCCGGCCAATGCTCAGATGTCGGAGGTGAAAGAGAAACCACCCATGTACACCTACGTCGCCAATTGGCAGATTCCCCGCTCGCAGTGGGGAGAATTGGAAAAAGCTTATGCGCCCGACCAGAAAATTCTCGATCAGGCCATGGCCGACGGCACTATTGTGGGATATGGCAATGACGAGGCTTTAGTCCACGAAGCTGACGGGGAGACCCACGACAGCTTCTGGTCGGCAAATTCAATGGCTGGCCTGCTGAAGGTGCTGGACCAGTTCTACAAGTCCGGCACTTCCACTTCTCCGGTGTACGCGAGCGCCACTAAGCACTGGGACAACGTGTACGTCAGCCGCTATTACAACTGGCACTCTGGTGCTTTCAAGGACGGATACACCTATGTTGCCATGTACAAACTCAAGGAAGATGCGCCCGATCACGCCGTCAGTCTGCTGAGCAAGAACCTGATCGTGCCCTTGCTGGAGAAGCTGCTCGCCGATGGCACGCTGCACGAGTATGAGATTGATACCCAGGAACTCCACACTCAGGCTCCCGGGGTGTTCTTTATCGTGTACGTTGCCTCCGCGCCGGAGGGCATAGACAAGGTTGACGCTGCCATTGAGGCCAGCCTTAAGGCAAACCCGCTGGGCGGGCCGGCATTTAGCTCGATGGTGGACTTCAGCGCCCACCGCGATGAACTGCTTCTTACCAACGGCGCATTCAAATAGCTGATTGCGCTTCCGCCTGAACGTCCGCTGGTGGCCCGCTCGGGGGCGCCACCGGCGGGCTGCAACCCTCTTCCTTCGCGCACCGCTGCGCCCCTTGCCGCTTTAAGGCAGCCCTTTGGCGCTGCTGCGCCAGTTTAAGAATTCATAACCACGAAGCACACGTAGGAAAACCTTTCACCCGTAACGTGCTGGCAAAGACTCGGTTCCTCCTGGTTTCGCGGCTACCGCGAAACCGGACCCACCGGCATTGGCATGCCATTTGACACACCCGCCGCCTTTGCCCTACTCTACTTCCACGATATGCGGACGAGCCGCCATCACCACCATCACCACCACGCGCACAGCGCGCCGGTGAGGGTGTGCGGCTAGGCTAGTCCAGCACTCACAAGATTCCGGCCCGCTGAGGCGCAAACTCAGCGGGCTTTTTGTTTATGCTGAAAGGAACGCATGACGCAAGCGATGAGACCAGAAATTGACTTCGAAAAGATGCGCGGCCTGGCGCCGGCCATCGTGCAGGACGCCGCTAACGGCGAAGTCCTGATGCTGGGCTTTATGAATCCCGAGGCGTTGCGCCTGACCCTGGACCGAGGCTACGTAACCTTTTACAGCCGTACCCGCAATGAGCTGTGGACCAAGGGCGAAACCTCAGGCAATCGCCTTAAAGTGCTGGCCGCAACCACTGATTGCGACCGCGATACCCTGCTGTTTCGCGTAAACGTGGAAGGCGCGGGCGTGGTGTGCCACGAGGGCACGCGTTCCTGCTTTACGCGGCAGATTTCCCTCGCGCCCAAGGGCGAGGCCAGGCAGGAGGCCCGCCCATGAAGATGCGCCTCGGCATTCCCAAGGGCAGCCTGCAGGAAGCGACCCTGCAACTCTTCGCACAGGCCGGGCTTCCAATCCACGTGAACTCGCGCTCGTATTTCGCCGCGACGGGCGATCCCGACATCGAATGCATGCTGATTCGCGCCCAGGAGATGGCGCGCTACGTGGAGCATGGCGCGCTCGATGCCGGCTTGACCGGCCTGGATTGGGTGATTGAGAGCGGCCTGGAAGTGGAAACGGTCGCTGACCTGATCTATGCCAAGCAGAGCCGGGGCAAAGTGCGCTGGGTGCTGGCCGTGCCCGAAGCGTCGTCGTATCAGCGGGCAGAGGAGCTTGGCGGCTGCATTATCGCCACCGAACTGGTGAATGTGACAAAGGAATATTTTCGCCGCAAAAGCGTCGAGGTGAAGGTGGAATTTTCCTGGGGCGCAACCGAAGCGAAGCCGCCCATGCTGGCCGACGCCATCGTCGAAGTGACCGAAACCGGCAGCTCGCTGCGCGCCAATCATCTGCGCATTATTGACACCATGCTCGAATCGAACACCCAGATTATCGCTAACAAGAACGCGTGGTCGGATGCCGGCAAGCGGCGCAAGATCGAAAATCTGGCGCTTATGCTGCGCGGCGCCATGGAGGCGAAAGAGCGGGTTGGGCTGATGCTGAACGTCCGCAAAGAAGACTTGAGCGCGGTGCTTTCCGTGCTGCCGGCGCTGAAGAACCCAACCATTTCGACTCTGAGCGACCCCAACTGGCTGGCGGTCAATACCGTGATTGAAGAAGCGGCCGCCTGGCAGGTGATTCCGCGCCTGAAAGAGGCCAAGGCGCAGGGCATTGTGGAATATCCGCTGAACAAGGTGGTGGTGTGATGCGCATTTTCTCCGGGCGCGCGGCTGAAGTTCAGGTGCGGCGTATTGCCGCCCGCAGCAGCCAGTTCGACCACTTCGAACCGCGGGTTCGCCGCATCGTTGCTGACGTGCGCCGGCGGGGGGATGCAGCTTTACGTCAATATTCCGCAAAATGGGATGGCTTGCAGGCGGGCCAGCCGCTGCGCGTTCCCCAGGCCGAGCTGCGCGCGGCGTGGAAATCCGCCGACCCGCATTTGCGCACCGCCCTGCGGGGAGCAGCCGATAATATCCGGCAATTCTGTGAATGGCAGAAGCCCGAAGAATGGAAGCGAAGCCGCGACGGCGTAACTCTCGGCCAGCTGGTGCGGCCCCTCGAATCGGTGGGATGTTATGTGCCCGGCGGCAGGCATCCGCTGGTTTCCACTCTGCTCATGACGGTCATTCCGGCGCAGGTGGCGGGAGTGCAGGAAATCCGCGTGGTTTCTCCGCGGCCTCAACCTGAAGTTTTCGCGGCGGCTGGCATGCTTGAAGTCGAAGAGTTCTACTGCGCGGGCGGGGCCCACGCTATTGCCGCGCTAGCCTACGGCACAAAAAGCATTCCGCGGGTAGATAAAATTGTCGGACCGGGAAATCTGTATGTCACGGTGGCGAAAAAGCTCGTCTCCTTTGACTGCGCCATTGATTTTCTGGCCGGCCCGACGGAAGTGGTCATCCTCAGCGAAGAGGGCGATGCGGAGTTCCTTGCGGCCGATCTCTCCGCTCAGGCTGAGCATGATCCCGAAGCCATAGCGATTTTCATTACCGCTCGCCGTGCTCTGGCCTCCACTGTCGCCGAAGCCGCCCATGCCATGACGCAGAAAAACCGCACCGCGCGCGAGTCACTGCGCCGCCGCGGAGCGATCCTGATTGCAGAGTCTCACCGGCAGGCGCTGGAGTGGGCCAATCAGATTGCTCCTGAGCACATCACGGTGGGCAGAAAGGATTTGGCTTCCATTCGGAGCGCGGGCTCGGTTTTCGTTGGCGATTATTCCCCACAAGCTGCCGGCGACTATGCTTCCGGACCCAATCACGTTTTGCCCACGGCGGGCGCGGCGCGCTTTCGTGGCGGCCTGAGTGTGATGGACTTTGTGAAGCTGATCACGGTGCAGGAGCTTTCCAAGTCAGGCCTGCGCCGCCTGGCGCCGGCGGTGGTGCGGCTGGCCGAAATCGAAGGCCTGCACGCACATGCCGATTCCATTCGCGTGAGGACCAACCATGCTTAAGGCGAGAACCGCGGTGCAGTCGCTCAAGTCCTATCATCCTCCGCTCGGAGGCCGCCAGGGCCTGCGCCTCGACTTCAACGAGAACACGGTGGGCTGCTCGCCGCGTGTGCTCGAGCGTCTGCGCAAGCTCACCGGCGAAGAACTGGCGCGCTACCCCGAGCGCGAGCCGGTGGAGGCGCTGATGGCCAAACATCTCGAACTCCAGCCCGGAGAGGTTCTGCTTACGAACGGCACCGACGAAGCCATCCACCTCGTCTGCGAGAGCTACCTCGAGCCCGGCGATGAGGCCCTGATCGCGGTGCCGACCTTCGCCATGTATGAAATCTATGCGGCCGCGACCGGCGCGAAGGTGATCGCCGTGCCGGCGGGGGAAGACTTCCAGTTCCCCAGCGGGAGCATCCTGGCGGCCATCAGCGAGCGGACGCGCTTCATCGCCGTGGCCAGTCCGAATAACCCCACCGGCACGCTGGCTCCGCAACATCACCTGCTGCGCATTGCCCAGGCGGCTCCGCACGCGGCATTGCTGGTGGATGAAGCCTATTTCGAATTCTGTGGTGCAACGCTGATGACGCGCTGGCGCGACGTGCCGAATCTTTTCGTCTCCCGCACTTTTTCCAAAGCCCACGGGCTCGCCGGCCTCAGAATTGGCGTGCTCGCGGGCAACACCGAGCAGATGGGAATCCTGCGGCGCGCCAGCTCGCCCTACAACCTCAATAGCGTTGCCCTCGCCTGCCTGCCGGAGGCGCTGGCCGACCGGCAATACGTGAGCAGCTATGTCGCCGCGGTGTTGCAGGGCCGCGACCGCCTGGAGCGCGAACTGCGCCTGCGCGGCATAAAGTTCTGGCCCAGCCACGCCAACTTCGTGCTGCTGCGGCTCGGCGGGCTGAACGCGGCTTTCATTGCAGGCATGCGGCTGCGCGGCATTCTGGTGCGTGACCGCTCGAGCGACCCGGGCTGTGAAGGCTGCGTTCGCATTACCCTGGGTTCTGCCCCCGATAACGACCGCCTGTTCGCCGCACTCAACGAAGTCTTCGAGCAGATGGGCTTGGGCGAAAAGGTGGCGCAATGAGAAGGGCGGTCATCGAGCGCAATACCGAAGAGACGCAGATTCGCGCCGCGCTCAACATTGATGGCCGCGGCCGCTACACAATTTCCACCGGCATCCGCTTTTTCGATCACATGCTCGAGCTTTTCGCTCACCACGGGGCTTTCGATCTCACCCTCAAGGCTCAGGGTGATCTCGATGTGGATCAGCACCACACCGTGGAAGACGTGGGCATCGTGCTGGGCCAGGCCTTTGCCCAGGCGCTGGGCGATAAACGCGGCATTCTGCGCGCCGGATATTTCGTCATGCCCATGGATGAAACCCTGGGCCTCGCGGCAGTAGATTTTTCCGGCCGTACCGCGGCGGCAATAGATACAAAAGTCAAGACCCGCCTGGTCGGCGATCTGCAATCGGAGCTGGTCTTTGACTTTTTCGAAGGCTTCGCTCGCGGCGCCCATGCCAATGTTCATGCCAGGATTCTTTACGGCCGCTCCAATCACCACAAGATCGAATCTCTGTTCAAGGCGTTCGCGCGGGCGGTGCGCGCCGCCTGCTGGCGCGACCGCCGCATGGCCAGATTGCTTCCCAGCACGAAAGGCTTGCTCTAGTGATCGCCATCGTGGATTACCGCGCCGGCAACCTGACTTCGGTCAGGAATGCGTTGGAGCACGTCGGCGCCGACCCGGTCGTGACCTCTGATCCCCAGGTCGTGAGCCAAGCAGAGAAAATCGTCCTGCCCGGCGTTGGCCATTTCGCCTCAACTTCCGTGCTCGGCGAAAGCGGCTTGCAAAGCTCGATCCAGCGGGCCATCGCGCGCGGCGCTCCTTTTCTCGGCATTTGCGTCGGCATGCAATGGATGCTGGCCTCAAGCGCCGAAGCCCCAAACGTGCGCGGCCTCAGCTTGTGGCCGGAACAGTGCGAGCACTTCCCTGCTTCGGTCAAAGCGCCGCACGTGGGCTGGAATCAGCTCGAGATGAAAGATGGAGTGTCGCGATTGCTGCGCGGCATTGCGCCCGGATCGTTTGTGTACTTCACCCATTCCTATCGCGTGCCCCTGCTCGAAGCCACGGTGGCAGAGTGTTCCTATGGCGGGCGTTTTTCGGCCGCGGTGGAAAGGGGAAATTTGTTTGGCGTGCAATTTCACCCGGAAAAATCAGGGCCGGTCGGCCTGCGTTTGCTGGACAATTTCTGCCGCCTGTGACGGCTGGCGTGGAGTTCCGCTTGATGAACCATGAACGTGCACGAGGCCCCGAACGCTGAGAGCTTTTCTTCACGCCCCTTAGTGTCGTTAGTGGTTGTAAGGGTTCTCATGACGTGCCGATTATGCTGACCAAACGCATCATCGCTTGTCTCGACGTAGATGGTGGCCGCGTGGTCAAAGGCGTGCAGTTTCTCGACTTGCGCGATGCCGGCGACCCCGCCGAGCTGGCCGCCGCGCACAGCGCGGCCGGCGCCGATGAAATCGTGCTGCTCGACATCTCCGCCACGCATCAGAACCGGGCCACCCTGCTTGAGACCGTCCGCCGCACCGCCCGCGAGCTGTTCATTCCCTTCACCGTCGGCGGCGGCATTCGCACCCTCGCGGACGCGGCCGCCATCTTCGACGCCGGCGCCGACAAGGTCAGCATTAACTCGGCGGCGATCGCAGATCCCAGGCTCATCACCCAGATTGCCAATCGCTTTGGCTCGCAGGCCGCTATCGTCGCCATTGACGCCCGGCGAGTCGACGGGTCAGGCAAGTTCGACGTGCGCACCCACGGCGGCCGCAGGCCCACCGGGCGAGACGCCATCGAATGGGCCAAAGAAGCCGAGCAGCGCGGCGCGGGTGAACTTCTTCTGACTTCGATGGACCGCGACGGCACCGGCCGGGGCTTCGACTGCGAATTGACCAGCGCCATTGCCGGCGCCGTTCGCATTCCCGTCATCGCTTCGGGCGGCGCCGGCGGCGCGCAGCATTTTGTCGAAGTCTTTCACCAGGGCCACGCCGATGCCGCTCTGGCCGCCTCCATCTTTCACTTCGGTCTAAGCTCCTTCGGCGATCTCAAGCTGCAGTTGGGCTCCGCCGGCATTCCCGTGAGGTGGCCGTGCTGATCCCTTCTATTGATCTGATGGGCGGCAAGATCGTTCAGCTTGTGCAGGGGAAAACGAAGGCGCTTGAGTTCGATAACTTCGAACAGTGGGTCGAGCGCTTTTCAATTTTTCCTTTGATTCAGCTCATAGATCTCGACGCCGCCCTCGGCAGCGGCAGCAACCACCAGCTCGTCCAGTACTTCGTAGAACGACTCCCTTGCCAGGTGGGCGGCGGCATCCGCTCGATACCAGCCGCGCAAGAAATTCTGGAACTGGGCGCTAAGCGGGTGATCTTCGGCTCGTCGCTGATTCGCGCCGGTCAGATCAACACCGGCTTTGCCAAAGAAGCTGCTGAGAAAATCGGCCCCGAGCGGCTGGTCTTCGCCCTGGATTCGAAAGAAGGCAAAGTTGCTATCCGTGGCTGGCGCGAGCTTACCGAAATCACCCCGCTACAAATGATCCGCGCGCTCGATTCCGGGTGCGCTGCCTTTCTGTACACGCACATTGATACCGAGGGCATGATGCTCGGCATTCCGCTGCAAACTGTCCGCGCCTTGCGCCAGGCCACTTCGAAGCAGTTAATCGTGGCCGGTGGCATCTCCTCCGAGCAGGAGGTTCAGACCTTAGACTCCATGTCGGTGGACGCCGTGGTGGGCATGGCGCTCTACCTCGGCAAATTTCCCCTGTCCCAGGGTAACTCACTCCCGGCGCCCTCCAAGCGTTGACTCGCAGCCGGCGCTCCCTGACTTTGTAACCTGTCGCCCTCGCGGTACTCTAATGGGTCTGGCAGACTGACTTCGCAAGGATTTCCTCGTGGATAACTCCGAACGTTTGGCGCCCGGCTGCCCCGGCATTCCACCACGTTGGACCTCGGCCGCAAAGCAGGGCGTAGGCACAGCTCTCAACTTGCACAGCCGCGTCTGGTTCACCCACAGCCATGGAATTCTGAATGAGGTTTACTATCCGCGGGTGGACCAGGCCTGCACCCGTGACCTGGGGTTGATCGTGACCGATGGCCTCAACTACTTCTCAGAAGAGAAACGGCACTGCCAGTGCCAGAACACCACCACAGATCCGGGCGTGCCGGCCTTCCGCCTGGTCAACTCGGCCGAAGATGGCCGCTATCGCATCGAAAAGGAAATCATCACCGATCCTTTTCGCAACGTCGTGCTGCAGAAGATTGGCTTCGTGCCGCTTATCGGAAGGTTGGCCGACTATCATCTGTACGCCCTGCTGGCTCCGCACCTCGCCAACATGGGATTTGAAAATACCGGCTGGTCGGGCGATTACAAAGGCGTGCCTATGCTCTTCGCTCAGCATAATGACTGCGCCCTGGCCTTCGCCTGCTCCACTCCGTGGAAAAAAATGTCAGTGGGTTTCGTCGGCTTTTCCGATGGCTGGCGGGACCTTTCGCAGCATTTCACCCTGACCTGGGACTACACCCGCGCGGAAAACGGCAACATCGCGCTGACCGGCGAAATTGACTTGCAGGCCTGTGGCGGCTCTTTTGTTCTGGCCCTGGGTTTCGGCGGCATCTGGTCCGAAGCCGGCCAGCAGGTTCGCTCCAGCCTGTTCGAATCTTACGAGGAACTCTGCGAACACTACATCTGGCATTGGAAGAACTGGCACCAGGGTTTGCTGCACCTGGATGATCCTCCCCGCGAGCGGGACCTCTACCGCGCCAGCGTCTCGGTGCTGCGCGCGCATGAATCCAAAGATTTTCTCGGCGGCACCATCGCCAGCCTCTCCATTCCCTGGGGCTTCAGCAAGGGCGATGAAGACCTGGGCGGCTATCACCTCGTCTGGCCCCGCGACCTGGTGGAAACTGCCGGAGGCTTTCTCGCCGCCGGGGCTCCTCATGATGCTCTGCGCGTGCTGCAGTATCTGGAGTCCACCCAGGAGGCCGACGGCCACTGGGCCCAGAACCTGTGGCTCGACGGCCGCCCATACTGGGGTGGCTTGCAGATGGATGAGGCCGCCTTTCCCATTCTTCTGTTGGATTTAATCCGCCGTTACGCCCCCACGCTCTGCCGCCTGCAGCGTTGGTGGCCCATGGTGCGCAAAGCCGCCAGTTTTCTGGTCCGCAACGGCCCGGTCACCATGCAGGACCGCTGGGAGGAAGATGCCGGTTACTCACCCTTCACGCTGGCGGTCGAGGTTTCCTCCCTGCTGGCGGCGGCCGACATCGCCGAGGCCCTAGGCGAGCTCGGGACTGCCGTCTATCTCCGCGAGACTGCCGACTGCTGGAATGACAATATCGAACGCTGGGTCTATGCCCAGGGCAACGATCTTGCCCTTCAGCTCGAGGTGGATGGTTACTACGTGCGCATCGCTCCGCCCGATAGCGATGGCGCTGCCTCGCCGCTCCAGGGCTTCGTTCCCATCAAGAACCGTCCGCCGGGGCAAAGTGAAGAGACTGCGGTGCACCTCATAAGCCCCGACGCGCTCGCCCTGGTACGCTTCGGCTTGCGCCCGCCCGACGATCCGCGCATTGTGAATACCGTAAAGGCGATTGACGCCTTGCTGCGGGTCAGCCTGCCCCAGGGACCGTGCTGGTATCGTTACAACGGCGATGGCTACGGCGAGCACGAAGATGGCTCACCCTTCGACGGTACTGGCATTGGCCGCGCCTGGCCGCTTCTGGCCGGCGAGCGCGCCCACTACGAGCTGGCCGCCGGACGGCCGCAAATCGCCGAGCAGTTGCTGCGCGTAATGGAAGATTCCACCGAGGGCAGCCGGCTGCTGCCCGAGCAGGTCTGGGATGCGCCCGACCTGCCCGCGCGCGAGCTCTTTCGCGGCAAACCTTCTGGCTCCGCCTGCCCCCTGGTCTGGGCCCATGCCGAATACATCAAGCTGCGCCGGTCGCTGCGCGACGGAAGGGTCTTCGATCAGCCCCCGCAGGCGATCCAGCGCTATCAGATCGAAAAGCGCCAGGGCCAGCATTTTCTCTGGAGCCTTAATAACAAGAGCCGCTCCATGCCCCAGGGCAAAACCCTTCGCCTCGCATTTCTGGAGCCGGCGCAGGTGCATTGGAGCCTCGACGACTGGAAAACTGCCAACGACACCACAACTCAAGATACTGGCCTCGACCTGCACATCGCTGATCTTCCCACCAACGGTTTACCCCCCGCTCAAAAGGTCGTATTTACCCTCTTCTGGTTGCAAAGGCAGCAATGGGAAGGAGTAAACTTTTGCGTGGCCGTGGAGGCCACCTAGCCGCTGCCGGCACAAGAGTTTCCGGCCGCTTGGGGCAACGAGAGCTTTAGAAACTGCGTCGAAAACCTGCTGCGGCGGGAATGGCGGCTCTTGCCGGGGGCAGATTTCCTTTATCCAACGCAGTTCTGAAGTTTCGTACAGGGGCGTAGGCATGGCATTCAGAGCACGGAAGCCAGAGCAGGGGGAGCACAAAGCTCTGGCCTTTCTGCAGGAGCTTCTGCGCGGATATCATCCGCGCGATTTTTCCATCCAGCTCTGGGATGGGACTGTGTGGGACCCGGAGCCAGGCCAATTCCGCCGTTTCTGCTGGAAGATCAATCGGCCGGGCAGCGTGCGCGCGGCCTTTGGCAGCGCCAGCCAGCTCGCCCTGGCCGAGGCTTACATTTACGATGACTTCGATATTGATGGCGATATCGAAGGCGTCTTCCCGCTGGCCGATTATCTGTTGAGCAATCCCTGGAGCAAGAAGCAGAAACTCCGCCTGGGCGCTATGCTCATGGCTTTGCCCTCAGGCCCATGCTTGCAACCGGCGCGGCCGGGAGCTCGCTTGCGCGGGCGCATGCATTCGAAAGAGCGCGATCGCGAAGCCATCAGTTACCACTACGACGTCTCCAACGATTTCTATTCTCTCTGGCTGGGAAAAGAGATGGCGTACTCCTGCGCGTACTTCCTGCATCCGGATGACGAACTTGACTCCGCCCAGCGCCAGAAATTCGATCACATTTGCCGCAAGCTCCGCCTGCGTCCGGGCGAGCGCCTGCTCGATATCGGCTGCGGCTGGGGCGGCCTGGTGGTGCATGCAGCCCGCGAGTATGGCGCCCGCGCTCTCGGCATCACGCTGAGCGAGCAGCAACTGGTCTTTGCCAGACAGCGCATCCGGCGCGAAGGCCTGTCAGATCGTTGCGAGGTCCGCCAGCTTGATTACCGCGAGCTGGAAGATCCCGCCGGTTACGACAAGATTGCCAGCATCGGCATGGTGGAGCATGTCGGCGAGGCCAACCTGCCGGAGTATTTTCGCCGCGCCTGGCGCCTGCTGCGCCCTGGCGGCGTATTTCTTAACCACGGCATCGGCGTGCCCGAACAGCGCGCCCATTCCAGGGAACCTAGCTTCGCAGATCTTTATGTATTCCCCGATGGCGAACTGGTGCCGCTCGGTACCACCACGCGCGCCGCTGAGCTCGCCGGCTTTGAGGTGTGCGACGTAGAAAATCTCCGCCAGCATTACGCCCTCACCTTGCGCCACTGGGTCCGCGGCATGCAGCAGCATGCCGAGCAGGCCCGCCGCCTGGTAGACGAAGTGACGTACCGAATCTGGCGCCTGCACATGGCGGGTTCCGCCCATTACTTCCAGTCGCAGCTGCTGGAGCTTTACCAGACTCTGCTGGTCAAGAATGAAAACGGCCAGAATGATCTGCCGCTCACCCGCGCCGACTGGTACGCCGGCAACTGAGAATGGCGGTCCCGCGGACCTTGAGCTAACGCCACTCTTCTTTCTGTTTACCAACCCGATATCCGGTAAAACCTGTATAGGATTGGGTTTGCCCACCTGACATCATACGGAGTCTTTGCCCCATTCCCCATGGCGCCAAGACCATGTGCGCATCCTTGTCTGCGATCCTCTCTTTTCGGACGCAAAGCCAGTTGAGGATATGGATGAAGAGGTCAAGCCTCGGCTCGATCTCTGGGATTCATGCAGATTTATGGAAACACCAGGATGAAAACGCCGAGCTTCCGACGTTGGGTGATTGAACCCCGTAACCATCAGCCTAACCCGCCCTGTTTCCAGCGAATTGCAGTCTTCGCCATCCTGGCCATCACCACTGTTTCTTCCTGCCGGCCCGCACTGGCGAAGACTTCTGAGGTTGATCAGCAGAATGCCTCGCCACTCAAACAACTCACTCTGGAGGAGCTGGGCAATGTAAAAGTAACCACCGCCTCCAAGGAACCTGAGCAGGTCTGGAAGACTTCGGCCGCCATCTTCGTCATCACCCAGGAAGATATTCAGCGCTCGGGAGCAACCAGCATCCCCGAGGCCTTGCGCCTGGCGCCCGGGGTTGAGGTCGCCCGCATTGACAGCAATCGCTGGTCCATCGGCATTCGCGGCTTCGGCAGCCGCCTCTCCCGCGACGTGCTGGTTCTGATTGACGGGCGCACGGTGTACACCACGCTTCTGGCCGGTACGTACTGGGAGGTGCAGAATGTTCTGCTCGAAGATGTGGACCGCATTGAAGTCATCCGCGGGCCCGGCGGAATCATCTGGGGCCCGAATGCCGTCAACGGCGTGATCAACATCATCACCAAGAGCAGCAAAGAGACGCATGGCAGCCTGGTGAGCGCCGGCGGCGGCAACGTCGAGGGCGGCTTCCTCAACACTCGCTACGGCGGCGGCAACGGCAAAGGACTGGACTACCGCGCTTATGGCATGGGCTTCGATCGCCTGCCCGAATTTCATCCCAACGGCGATGACTACGACGGCTGGCGCGACCTGCAAGGCGGGTTTCGCATGGATTATGCAAGGAATGACCGCGACACTTACACCTTGCAGGGCGATTTGTACGACGAAGGCACGGGCGAAACCGTGACCGCGGTTACCTATACACCTCCCTACTCGCAGATCCTCCAGGGCGCTGGGCGCCTTTCCGGAGGCAACCTTCTCGCCCGCTGGCACCGCCTTCAGGGCGATGGCAAGGATATCCAGGTGCAGGCCTACTATGACCGCACCAGCCGCCGCGAGCCCAACTTCGCCGATCTACGCAATACCTTCGACGTTGATTTTCTCGACCGCTTCCGTCTTCCGGGGCAGCAGCAGATTTCCTGGGGGCTGGGTGCGCGCGCCAGTTTCGGAGACAACCCAACCATCGTCTCCGGCCTCTACTTCATTCCTCAGCGCCGCACCGACGAGCTGTTCAGCGGCTTTTTTCAGGATGAAATCTCGCTTCTTCCCGACCGTTTGTCGCTTTCTCTCGGCACCAAGTTGCTCAAAACCAACTATACCGGCCTGCAATGGCAGCCCAGCGCGCGCTTGCTGTGGACGATCAGTGAAAAGCAAACCTTATGGGCCGCCTTTACCCACGCCGTGCGCACTCCCTCCGCGGCCGAGCGCGCGTTTTACCTTACCGGTTTCATTGGAATTGATGGTTCCAGCGGGTTGCCGGTCTTCGCCCGCTTCAATGCCAACCCGAATTTCCGCTCGGAAGAACTCAACGGCTACGAGGTTGGCTTCCGCCGCCTGTTCGGAAAAAATCTCTATGTTGATCTTTCCGCTTTTTACAATCACTACAGCGATCTTTTCAGCGAAGACATTGTCGGCGGCTTTTCCGTCGAAGACAGTCCTGCACCCACCCATATCCTGCTGCCCGCGGAATTTGGCAATGGACTGCTGGGCACCACCCGAGGCGTCGAAGTCGCTCCCGAGTGGCGGCCGAAGCCTTTCTGGCGGCTGACCGCCTCCTACTCATTCCTGCAAATGGAATTGCAGCGCAGCCCGCACTCGCTCGATGTCGGCACCGCGCCCATTATCGAAGGCTCCAGCCCGCGGCATGAGGCCACGGCGCAATCCGGCTTCGATCTTCCCAAAGCCCTCAGTCTCGATCTCACCTACCGATATGTCAGCGCACTCTCTGCGCAGAACATCCGTTCTTATTCCACCGCAGACGCGCGCCTCGCCTGGCGGGCGCGCCCCTATCTTCGCCTCGCCGTGGTTGGACAGAATCTCTTCCAGCCCTATCACTACGAATACGCCAGCGACCCCGGACCCAATGTGGCCATCAAACGCGCCGCCTACGCCGAAATCACCTGGCAAAAATGAATTCTCAGAACTAACCAACGGAGAACCGGGAACTGAGGCAGGACCTGCCGCCCTGGCCCCCGGACCCAATCTTGCGCCCAAGTCTCTTCCTCAGACATCCAACAGGTAATGATCAAAGTTCGCAAGCGCAGCGCTCTCTGGTATTTTCTCCGCGGCCCCGTGTATCTCTACCGCTGGCACCTGGGCCGCTTGCTCGATCACCGCTTTCTGCTTCTCACCCACGTCGGCCGCCGCACCGGCCTGCGCCGCCAGACCGTTCTGGAAGTCGTCCAATACCGCAAGCAGGGCCCCGAGGCCGTAGTCATGAACGGCTTCAGCGACTCCAACTGGCTGCGCAACATTAACGCCAACCATGACGAGGCGGTCACCATCGGCAGCCAGCACTTTCCCGCCACTCATCGAACTCTCTCCCCCGAAGAGGCCGTGCAAGTGATCGCCGGCTACGAGCACCGCAATCGCTGGATCGCCCCCATTGTCCGCCGCGGATTCAGTTGGCTCTCCGGCTGGACCTATCGCGGAACGGCCGACGACCGGCGCCGTCTGACCAGCCAATTCCCCCTCATCGCCTTCCGCCCGAGAACCTAAGTCCGCTCCGGGTTGCGCCAGCAGGTCTGCCCTTCGCAACCGATACCGTTGCCGCTTTTACAACAATTTCATAATCCACAAGCGCTGCGCGTCTAGAATGGTTAGCTGGCGCGCCGGTCGCCGCTGGTCCAATTTCATAGAAGGAGAATCCCATGCCAGTCAAAGCCATTCCCGAGGGTTATCACACCGCAACTCCTTATCTGGTCGTGCGCAACGCGGCTGAGGCGATTGAATACTACAAGAAAGCATTTGGCGCGCAGGAAGTGATGCGCATGCCCACTCCTGACGGGAAGATCGGCCACGCTGAACTGAAAATCGGCGACTCCATGGTCATGCTCGCCGATGAAAACGATCGCGGCACCTCCAAAGCTCCCCAGACTTTGGGTGGCACCACCGCCGGCATCATGCTGTACGTGGAGGATGCCGACGCCACCTTCCACCGCGCCATTAATGCCGGAGGCAAGGTCTTCATGCCGCTGACCGACATGTTCTGGGGCGATCGCTTCGGGCAGCTCACCGATCCCTTCGGCCAGGCCTGGAGCGTGGCCACACACAAAGAAGACGTCTCTCCGGCGGAGATGGAAAAGCGCATGAAGCAGTTCGCCGCCCAGATGTCCCAACAGGCACAGAAGAAGAGCGCATAAGCCACACTGATTTGTAATCGAGTGACGGGTGCTCCGCCCGCCACTCTATTTGTTTCCACCCGCGGGGAATCAAGACTCTCCACTTTTTCAAAGCGTGCGCGGCGATCGAAGTGTTGTGCAGCGCCTTGGCGCTGCGCTACCCAGAACACGCTGCGAGAAGTGTTCTGATTCGTCGCGGGGTTGACCCAGTGTGGGAAGTTGATCTGAGGAAAGCCTGGCCCAGCGCCTCAGCGGGTTTGAGCCACAACTGAAAATAATTGGCGATGGCCTTTTCCCGGCGTACACTTCTTCGGAATTGGGCCCCTAAAAATGTGCGTCCTGAAGGAGGTCCTGATGCGCGCTACGATTCTTCTTTTGGCTGCCCTCTTGTGCCCGGCGCTGGTCGTGGCGCAGAGCAGTGACGCGGCCTTGCAATCCGAACTGCTGGCTGTGCATGCCAAGTGGATGAAAGCGTTTTATGTCGGCGACAACCCCGCCATGGACGAAGTCGAAGCCGATAACCTGGTGCTGGTCCTGCCCATGGGAGCGATCTGGGTGAAGGACGGACCTCGCCTGGGCAAGCAAGGCGCCTTCGATCCGCAGACCGAGGCCTCGCTCAGCCAGGTCGCTGTGCGGCGATTCGGCGAAACCGCCATCCTGACCGGCATTCTGCAGGAGAAGTCAGCGAGGGAAACCGTGACGGTGGCGACGACTGTGGTGTTCGCGCACAGCGGCGGCAAGTGGAAAATCGCCTCCGCCCAGTGGACGCCCGTGGAAAAAGCCCAATAGCCGGTGCCTGCATTTTTGAGGTGCCCCTTTGCGCGGTTTGCGCGACAGGGCCTGTCCTGAGCGCGGTCGAAGGGGTGGGGTTTTTGATCTTGGGGAGAAAATGCTTCCTTCAGTTCACTCCACAAGAAGTCAAAGTCCCCGCCCTGTGTCTGCACAGATCGCAGACACAAGGACGGGGCACCCTCGAGAATAGAGATTAGAAAG
>DATIYF010000078.1:0-24855 GCA_035517775.1 Terriglobales bacterium | reverse complement strand
CAGCAGCAGCAGGAAATGCAGCGCGAAAGCGGATAGGCCGCCTCCTGCTCTTCCATGGTCAGGCGCGGCCCCGAGCCCAGATCGTAGGTGCCGTCAATCGGAACCCAGGCCTTCACGCGCTTGAGATTCTCGAACAGTACGCTGCGATCCACTGCCAGATCGCGGACCACAGGGAATTTCGTAAGCGGCTCCAGCCGCACCGGCTGTTCCAGGTTGTCAATCAGCGCCGAGCAGGCCATGCGTGCTTTGCCGTTGATCAGCATGGCGCAGGAGCCGCAGACCTCCTCCAGGCAATTGGAGTCGTAAGTAATGGGCGTAGTCTGCTTGCCCTCGCGCGTGACAGGGTTGCGGGCAATCTCCATCAGCGAGGAGATCACATTCATTCCGGGGTGCCAGGCCAGGGAGAATTCCTCCCAGCGCGATGTGGCATTGGGATTGTCCTGCCGACGGATTTTGAAGAGCACGGTTTTGGTATCGGCCATTAGTACCTAGCTCCTGTCTTTCCTCGGATCCCCCACTATGACGGGTTCAAATTAACCACCCAGAATGTTCACCCGTCACAGGCGCTAGCCTTCGCCACACTTATCATCCTTACCTGCCCGGCCGCAAAGAAACCGGGAAGGGCACGAGTTTCACTCGTGCCGACCCAGGCCAGGCAATGATCGCGGCTTCAGCCGCTGAGGTTTGCTTTGAAGCCTGGACGATTAATCTCCCCGCCGGGGACGTATTTCGTCACGTTTTCGACTTGGCAGCGTCGAAGGTTTTTCCTCGTCGAGAACTACGTTCGCCTCTTTCTGCAAACGGTCTATCGCTATCGCCGCGAAGGCCGCTATCAATTGCATGCATTTGTCGTCATGCCGGAGCACGTTCATCTGTTGCTGACCCCTGCCCATGACGTTACGCTGGAGCACGCCATCCAGCTGATCAAAGGCGGATATTCGTACGCCTTTGGGGCGATCATTGGCCGAAAGCGCGAAATCTGGCAGCGAGGATTCACCGACCATCGGATACGCGACAAAAAGGATTTCCTGCATCATCAAAAGTACATTCATCGGAATCCGGTCGAGCGCAGACTCGTGACTGATCCAGCCGAATATCGCTACGGCTCCGCATATCCCGGATTCAAGTTGGACATGTGGCCCCCAGCGGCTAAAGCCGAAATTTCAAAGAGCGCCTGAATCGGCACGAGTGAAACTCGTGCCCTTCCCGGTTTGCATCTCTCGGATCTTTCCCAACGCGAACGGATGACGCACTCGCGTCACCGGGCCTCAGCCCGCATCTCAAGTTCGCGACACAAAGAACGTAGATTCGCAGGGCACCGTTTCGAGGCGTTCCCGCTGATCTTCTTGAGATCGTCTGCGTTCAAAGTCTCATCAAGATGCTTCAAGATAAACCGCCGGAAGCCACATTCTTTCGCGAGTTCCCCTAGACGAGGCAACGTTTCCCAGCGATCCACCAGATTGCGTGCGACTGCCTCGCTTACCCTTTCAGCCGGGCCACCGTCATCACATTGACGGTACTTTTCGTACCAGTCGTGAACGCGATCCCAAGAGTTCAGAGTATCAGTTGCCTCATCCGCCTGCCGTGATTGTTGCTCGGTACACGGTGTACTCTGGGCAACAACTGCAACTGAAAAAACCATGAAGAGCGCCATGGCGCCAAATCTGTGCATCAGTACTTTCTCGCCCGCGGCGGAATCAGCGAAATATCCACCGGCTCGAACTCGAATTTCGGCTCATCGGCGTCGGGCGCAAAGCTGGCTTTGGTTGTCTTCAGCCAATTCTTGTCGTCGCGCTCGGGGAAATCGGGCTTGTAGTGCGCGCCGCGCGATTCATCCCGTAACCCGGCGCCCTGCGCAATCACCCGCGAAAGCTGCAGCATGTTGTAAAGCTGGCGGGTAAAGACTACCGAGGTGTTCGCCCACTGGGTGCGGTCGCTCAAATTGACCCGGCGGAAGCGCTCCAGCATCTCGCACAGCTTGGCATCGGTCTGCTTCAGGTTCTTGTTGTAGCGGATGACGGTGCAGTTCTCGGTCATCAGCTCGCCCAGTTCGCGCCACAGCTTAAACGGGTTCTCGTCGCCGACATTTTTCATCAGCAGAGCATTGTTTTCTTCCTGCTTTTTCTTTTCGGCGTCGAAATGCCCATTGGCCGGCGCTGCCGGTAAATTTTTGGCGTAGCGCACCGCGTTGGGCCCGGCCACAAAGCCGCCAAAGATGCACGAGACCAGCGAGTTGGCCCCCAGCCGGTTGGCGCCGTGGTATTGATATTCGCACTCGCCGGCGGCAAAGACTCCGGGAATGTTGGTGGCCTGGTTGAAATCCACCCACAAGCCGCCCATGGTGTAATGCATGCCGGGAAAAATTTTCATGGGCGTATCACGCGGGTCATCGCCCACAAACTTCTCGTAAATCTCCAGAATGCCTTCCAGCTTGCGGTCGAGGATGGCGCGATCAATGTGCGTCAGGTCCAGATAGACCATCGGCTTGCCATCAATGCCGAGCTTGTTCTCGTATACGACTTTGAAGATGGCCCGCGTGGCTACGTCGCGCGGCACCAGATTGCCGTACTTCGGGTACCACTCTTCGAGAAAATACCAGCGGTCTTTTTCTGGAATCGCCTTCGGATCTCTTTTGTCGCCCTGCGTCCTCGGCACCCAGACGCGGCCGCCTTCGCCGCGCGCCGATTCCGACATCAGGCGCAGCTTGTCTTCCCCAGGGATGGACGTGGGGTGCACCTGAATGAACTCGCCATTGGCGTAATACGCGCCCTGCTGATAGAGCGCCGACTGCGCCGAGCCGGTGCAGACCACAGAATTGGTGGACTTGCCGAAAATGGCGCCCACGCCCCCGGTCGCCACGATGATGGCGTCGGCCGGGAAACAGCGCACTTCCATGGAACGCAAATCCATGGCGCAGATGCCGCGGCAAACCCGGTTGCCATCGAGCACGGCGGAAAGAAACTCCCAGTGCTCGTACTTTTTGACTTTGCCCTCCGCCTCGTGCCGCCGTACCTGCTCATCGAGGGCGTAAAGCAGCTGCTGGCCGGTGGTGGCGCCGGCAAAAGCGGTACGGTTGTAGAGAGTGCCGCCGAAACGGCGAAAATCGAGCAGGCCTTCGGGCGTACGGTTGAAGGGCACGCCCATGCGGTCGAGCAGGTCAATAATGCCCGGCGCGGCCTCGCACATGGCCTTCACCGGCGGCTGGTTGGCCAGGAAGTCGCCGCCATAAATCGTGTCGTCAAAGTGCTGCCAGGTGGAGTCGCCTTCACCCTTCAGATTCTTGGCGGCGTTGATGCCGCCCTGGGCACAAACCGAGTGCGAACGCTTGACCGGCACTATGGAGAACAGGTCAACGTTGCCACCCATCTCGGCGATCTTGATGACGGCGGAAAGCCCTGCCAGCCCGCCGCCGATCACGATGATTTTGGGATTGGTTGCCATGCCAGGTTCTTAAGGGCAAATCACCACGAAGGACACAAAGGGCCACGAAGAAAACCTTAACGTCAGGCTTTTCTTCGTGGACCTTCGCGCCCTTTGTGGTTTCATGCTTTTTCAGTCCGCGGCGTGCATCTCGATCATATGCGCGCCTGCCGGGTCGGTCGGCTGCTGCCGAAGTTTCCGGAACTTGGCCAGACTGCCCAGCCCTACTCCGCTCAGCACAAAGAAGAATGCCAGGCACACCGCCAGAAAACGACGCCGCGCCTTCTCTCCGGAAATAATGCCCCACTTGGCGCAAAACAGCCATATTCCGTAGGCGAAATGCCATGAGGCGCAGAGCAAGCCTACGACGTAGAACAAAAATAGCCCGGTATGAAAAACTTCCGCCTGCACTTTGCCGAATGCGGCCCCCGGATAGTCGTGCAGGTCAATGCCGGTGAAGCGCATGGTGTAGGTGTGCCAGACGATGTAAACGAACACGATGCCGCCGGTCCAGCGCTGGGCGGCGTACATCCAGTTGCCGCTCCAGGGATACTCGGCAAGGTTCGACTCCCCGCGGTACCAGATGTAAAACCCGTACAAGCCGTGAAACAGAATCGGCAGCCAAATGCCAAACAGCTCCAGCGCCGTAACCAGCGGCAGGCTGGCCAGAAAGCGCACCTGGCGGGCGTAGGCGGCCGGTCCGCCGATTGCGGTGGCATTTGAAATCAGGATGTGCTCGAACAGAAACGCCCCAACGGGAATTATGCCGGTCAGGGAATGCAAGCGGCGCAGCCAGAAGGAATAACCCTGCCCCGCCCGCAAGGGAGCCACGCCACTCTTCACCATGGGAGCTGCAGGACTGGCGCTTGCCGCCAAAGTACGCCCCTTATCGCCTCAGAACTGGCAAGTGAACCTTTTATTATGTTGGGGAAAGAGAATGGAAGTCAAGGAACCGGCGCGCAAGGTTGATCAGGCGCCACCACAAAGGGCACGAAGCCACACAAAGGAAAACCCTTGAAGGCGAGGCCTTCGTGAGCCTTCAAGCCTCTCAGCCCCTTTTTGCGGATGGTTCTGCTTCGATCGCTGCACGCCCCCCTGCTACGCTGAATCAGTTCCTGAGAATCGGGCCGAGCCAGCTCAAACGGGCCGCCGCCGCTTTACCCACAAGTGACAATTTCCGTAAGTTGGGCCGCCAAAATCCGCCGCCCGGCCTGCTGAGGTTACCTTCGTCCATCAATCAATATATTTAGAATCAGTTGTTTACGAAGAATTATTCATCTTTCACAAATGGCCCCTCGACTGCAATTCACCCTCCCGGTACATGGTTCTGGTGACGCCGGTAATCGAGGCCGGACCAGAACCGGCAAGGTGCAAACAACACTTTCGTAACCAAGGTCACTTTGGGCTTGTCCTTTTTTGAACCTTGATTACAATACCGGCTCCGCCCCCAGCGCCGGGAGTGAGAGCCATTCAAAGAGGCCACTTCGTGAGGGGAACACTGCAAAGAGGGGGAAGACTGCTGCTGTTGCTGGCCATTGCCCTGCCCAGCCAGCTCTTCGCTCTGCACACCGCCGCCTATCAGCATTCGCGCGCCGAGGTCCGGCACAGCCGCCGCTTCCGCAACGTCCTGTATCATCCGCTGTTCCGGCCGACCCGGGAATCCATGGTGCGGCAAAACGAAGAGATTGACCGGCTGGAATTGCCGCGCATACAGGATGACGCCGAACTGGAAGAACTCAAGTCCATTGGCGCGCTGGTGCCCATTGAGGCCAGCGACACGGTGCGCTTCGACCCGCGGCTCGATCCCGACCGCCGCTACTGCCGCCCCTGGACCCGCGACTTTGTGCAGGACCTGAGCGTGGCCTTTTATAAGGAATTCCATACCTCCATCCAGATCAACTCCGCGGTGCGCACGGTGCAGATGCAGACCAAGCTGCGCCGGCACAACCGCAACGCCGCACCCGAAACCGGCGAGCTGGCTTCTTCGCACCTGGCGGGTATCACCGTGGACATTCAGCGCCGGGGCCTGAGCCGCGACCAGATTCTGTTCATTGAGCAGTACATGCTGCCGCTGAGGAACCTCGACCTCATCGAGCCGGAAGAAGAGCGCCATCAATGGGTGTTTCACGTGATGGTCTCCAACCGCTACGAGAGCTGGCGGGAAAATAACCTGACGCCGGCGCAGCCCGACGATGACCAGGATTCCGGCCAGGTAGTGATGGGCTCGGCGGGCGGCGGACAGTAAGGGAACCCTCCACCGTAAGCGAATCCTAAGACTCGGCAGTCATTCCCCGCAGCCTTCAGCCGGCGGGGAATCTGCTTTCTGAGGCTCACACCTCGCGCCAGCGGCCTGTCAAGAATCGCTCGACCAATGGCTGGGCCTGAGGTTCAATAATCAACATGATCGTCCTTATGGCCGGGCTGCCCGGCTGCGGCAAAACAACGCTCGCGCGGGCACTGGCTGAGCGGCTCTCGGGCGCAGTGCTCGATAAAGACCAGGTGCGGGCCGCGCTGTTCGCGCCGCCAGAGATCGAGTACTCCACCGGCCAAGATGACTTCTGCCAGCGGCTGATGCTGGAAGCAGCGGCCTTCCTGCTCAAGAAAGACCCGCGGCGGTTCGTATTCCTCGATGGGAGACCTTTTTCGCGGGGCTATCAGATTGAAGAGGCAATACGCGCAGCGGAAGCGCTCCGGCAGCCATGGCGGATACTGGAATGCGTCTGCACGGAAGAGGAGGCGCGGCGGCGGATTGAAACGCAGGCAGCCGCGGGCGAGCATCCGGCGAGCAATCGCGATTACGAGCTGTATCGGCGCGTGAAGGCGCGCTTTGAGCAGATCGCCCGGCCGAAGACGGTAATTGATACGAGCCGGCCGCTGGCCGAGTGCGTCCATCAGGCCATGAAAGCGCTGGATTCCGCTTGAGATTGCCCGCTCAGTTCACGGATGCCGGAAATGGAAGAACAGGGAAGTTAGCAACCCTGAGCCGCCAGGCCCAGCGCCGAGACCGCAACAGTGGGAATCAGAAGAGTATCGCCTTCTGCTGGCTGATGCCATGAAACGCTGACCAGGATCCCGGCGCCGCCTCGGCGAGGACCTGGGCGGTCAATCCCGCAAAAATAATCCTGATGTAGCTCCTGGCTCGAAATCAATTTGCGTGAATTATGCGACGAAACCGGCGGCAAACGCGTAAAATCCTTGCTGCTTCCTGGAACCAGTACACGACATGAGCCTTCGAAAAACTCTCTTTGCCATCTGCCTGGTACTTTTTTCTCTTGCCGCTGCGGCCCAGAACGGCGGCCCGGCGGTCTCCGCGCGGGCCCGCGCCATCCACGACTCCGCCATCGTGATAGATACCCATGCCGATACGCCGCAGCGCTTTGTGGACGACAACTTCGATATCGGCTCGACCGATCCGAAGGATAACGGCCACATCAGCCTGGACAAAGCGCGGGCAGGAAATCTGGGCGCGGAGTTTTTCTCCATCTGGGTTGATCCCGATACCAGCAAGGGCCGCTACGCGCACCGGGCGCTCGACCTGATTGACTCCGTGTACGAGCAGGCGGCGCGGCATCCCGGCCGCATGATGATGGCCTTCAGCGTGGCCGACATCGAGCGCGCCCACAAGCAGCACAAGCTGGCGGCGCTCATGGGGGTCGAGGGCGGGCACGCCATTGAGAACGATATTCGCGTGCTGCGCGATTTCTATCGCCTGGGCGTCCGCTACATGACGCTGAGCTGGTCGAACACCAACCAGTGGGCGGATTCTTCGGGCGACATCAACGACGCCAAGGTGGAGCACCACAACGGGCTGACCGACTTCGGCAAGCAGGTGGTGCTGGAAATGAACCGCCTGGGCATGATGGTGGATATTTCGCACGTTTCGGACAAGACCTTCTGGGACACGATGGCCACGACCAAGGCGCCGGTGATTGCCTCGCACTCTTCGGCGCGGGCGATTTCCGGCCATGCCCGAAACATGACCGACGACATGCTGCGGGCTTTAGCTAAGAATGGAGGCGTGGTGGATGTGAACTTCTTTTCTGCCTTCGACGACGAGAACTTCCGCAAGGCCATGGTGGCGCAGCAGCCGGCAGAAGATGCGGCCATCAAGGCCTTTGTGGATGGCGAAAAAGCCCAGGGGAAGACGGTTTCAGCGGTTGACGTGGACCGGATTCAGCGCGAATGGATGGCCAGGATTCCGCGGCCGCCCTTCAGCGCGCTGATTGACAACATTGATCACATCGCGAAAGTAGCGGGGGTGGACCACGTAGGGCTGGGTTCGGACTTCGATGGCGTGAGCGGCGCCACCCCGGCAGGCATGGATTCTGCGGCGGATTTGCCGAAAATCACGCAGGCGTTGCTCGATCGTGGCTACGGCCCAGACGATATTCGCAAAATTCTGGGTGGCAATGTGCTGCGCGTGTTTGCTCAAGTGGAGCGCGTGAGCCGCGAGATGCAGGCGGAGGGTGGGCACAGCTCATCCGGCAAGTGAGGCGCCCTGCGAATGACGTAGAATTGAGTGCTGGCGAAGAATAGCGCCTTCAGCTTAAGTCAGTAGAGATGCTTGATGAGAGGTCGAATGACATTACTCCCTGGCGGTGCTTCCATGACGAAATCACTGTCACTGCTGTTTCTGCTGGCGCTCACGTCTTTCGCCTGGGCGCAGACTACGCCCTCAAAGCCTGCGACCACGCACACGCCGGCGCACCGCGTGGTCACCGCCCCGGCCGGCCCCACCGCGATTATCGATACCACTGCCGGCAAAATGCATTGCACGCTGTTTCCCAAGGAGGCGCCCATTGGTGTGGCCAATTTCATCGGTCTGGCTGAGGGCAGCAAAGACTGGACCAGTCCGGTCACACACCTGAAAAAGCACGGCGTGCCGCTCTACGACGGAACGATTTTTCATCGCGTGATTCCCGACTTCATGATTCAGGGTGGCGACCCGGCAGGCAATGGCAGCGGTGATCCGGGATATGCTTTCAAGAACGAAACTTCTCCAGGGCTCACTTTTGACCGCCCGGGGCGGCTGGCGTACGCGAATGCCGGGCCGGGCACAAATGGCTCGCAATTTTTCATCACCGAAGTTCCCTACCCCAGCCTGAATGGCGGCTACACGATTTTTGGCCAATGTGATGCCGCTACCGTGGCGCTGGTGAAGCAGATCGCGCGCATGCCGCGCGATGCCAATGACCGGCCGTTCCACCCGGTGAAGATCGTTCACATTACGATTGTGAAGGGCGGGACGACGCATCCGGCAACCCATAAGCCTGCCGCCGCACCGAAGAAAAGCCAGTAAGCCGAGCGCGAGCAGGCAAAGAGAAACCATCAAGCCTCAGAAAGGATCCCATGAGCCGTCAGCCTGGTACGTATGCCGTGGTCAACACCTCCGAGGGCACCATCGTGTGCCGCCTTTTCGAAAAGGATGCGCCCAAGACGGTCGCCAATTTTGTGGAGCTGGCCGAGGGCAAACGTCAGTGGACCCATCCTGTGAGCCGCAAGAAGAGTTCCGACAAACTCTACGACGGAACGATTTTTCATCGCGTGATTCCCGACTTCATGATTCAGGGTGGCGATCCTGCAGGCACGGGGATGGGCGGGCCGGGATATCAGTTCGAGGACGAGACAAAGGGCTCGCCACACAAATTCGATAAGCCGGGCAAGCTCGCCATGGCCAACGCCGGGCCGAATACCAACGGCTCACAGTTCTTTATCACCGTTGCGCCTACTACGTGGCTCACCGGCAAACACACCATTTTTGGCGAGGTGGTGGAAGGCCAGGATGTTGCCGACAAGATCGCGAACCTGCCCCGCAACCGCGGGGACCGGCCGGCCAAGGACGTGGTGATTCAGTCGGTGGTGATTGAGAAGGCGTAGGAGATTGTTGCGCGAACCACACGTGAGAGGCGCGAACAGCTTCGGGTACGCCGCCGCCTTTGCAGCTTGTTGGCGATGCGCCAAAATTACTCTGTACCATTTTGGGAATAAATCATCGGAGCGTTGATTTCTTGGTGCCGCCCTCAGCGACAAATTGCTATGCTTGAGGTCACAAATTGTGACCTCAAGTTGTAACTTATGAACAGGAACGCTCTAGCCGCCGCTAAGACTGTTGATTCGAAGATTCTTCTTTTTCGAAGCCAGAAAGTCATCCTGGACTCCGATCTCGCAGGCCTCTACGGCGTTTCCGTAAAGCGCCTCAACCAACAGGTCAAACGCAACGCCCGCCGCTTTCCAGCGGACTTCGTGTTTTCTCTTTCGCCGGCGGAGCACAAAAACTTGAGGTTGCAAATTGCAACCTCAAGTTTTGGGCACGGCGGACGCCGCTACACCCCTCGAGCATTCACCGAGCACGGCGCCATCATGGCGGCGACTGTCTTGAATTCACGCCGCGCAGTTGAAATGAGCATCTTCGTCGTGCGCGCGTTCGTACGAATGCGGGAAGCCTTGGCCATGAATCAGCAGATCATGGCCAAGCTGGTCGAGCTTGAGCGGCGGCTGGAGGGGCACGACACAGACATCCAGGAGTTGGTCGATGCCATGCGCCAACTGATGACTCCCCCGCCGGCAAACCGGCGGCAAATCGGGTTCGAAGTCCCCACCACAACCGCCAAGCACCGAGCCGGGGTCCTTACATTGCCGCGCGGTCCGGCTCAGTCCGCGGCCGACACCTCAGGGAAGAAGTCGCTTGTCCCCATGCGCTCGGGCAAGAGCCGCGCCTCATAGACGTCGTAATACGGCATACCGCCCGAACCGTTTAATCCGCTGACGCGGCAAAGCTAAGTCTCCGCGTCGCAGGCATCCTCTTGGCGCGTATCTGTTTCCGGGGAAGCCGGATTTCCAGCAAACCCTGCCGGCTTGCGGCGCGGCTCAACAGGAATGATCAACGCGATCCTTTCCATCTGCTGGCGTGTCGGCAGCGTGCGGTTGAAGTAGTCGGTACAATCGCGAACCTTGAAAGGCACGCGCCGCAGCCCGGCAAAGCAGCAGTACGTGATCTCTTCACTCTCACGATAGCCCCGTTGGGCGTCCGCCCAGTAGCAGGTGCGGCAAAGTGATTGGCCGTCCGCCGGTTTAGTGATCACTAGTAATTGTTGGTTGTCCATACATCTGCCTTCTAACGCCAGATTGTCGGGTCGCAGATCCTCGACCAACGAGTCAATTGACGATCCCTCTCGCTGCCCTCGCCACGACAGATTGATCCTAGGGTGGGCGCTTGGCTTTGCCGCCCGCACCCCGGATTACAAGGTCCGCAGGCGACGGATGTGGTTTCTTGGTTTTGCGTGCTAAGAGCGCAAAGGACTTGCTAGCGCAGCCGCAGTGACGCCCTACGGCAACCTCGGCGAACGATTCGCCATAGCTGCCCACTTAGCGAGTTGTAACAGCGATATGCCAAATCGGGCGTCCTTTCTATCAAGATAATCCAACATGACATGACCTTGAGTTTTCTGCAAGAGGAAAATGAATTTCCGCTTAAACAGTCCCTTGCTTTTGAGTGGAGCAGGAGCGCGTGCCATAAAGTCTTCAGAAAGCTCATCACATGGGGCTGGGCGGCTCAAGCAGACGGCTTCGCTCAGCGCCTGAGGGCCAGCTTGATTTTTTTGTTCCGGACCAACTAAAGCCCCATTCGCTGGGGCCGATGTGTGGTTGGGGCGCGTTGATTCCCCGGCTGCTTGCTCATCGCTTTTATCGTCACATTCTCCGAAGGATCCGGACATGAAGCCTGCCACGACAATTCTCTCTTCGTGCTGCGGCATCTGTGGCGCACGCCCTTGCCATAGGTTCAGCAGCCACCGTGCATATTGCGCTTTGCTGCTCCTGCTCGTGCCGGCAGCGAGCTGCGTACAGCCTCATCATCTGAGGGAGTTTGCCGTGCCCTTGAGATGTCTGCAGTTCACCGCCGACAGCTTCACCGGGCCCTGCCGGGAACGGCCCGACGGAAAGATTGTTTGCGATAAGGTGGTGGTGACCGCCACCTGCATGAAGGCAAATCCTCCGCAGTGAGGCCAACCCGCATGGCTCCATCTGCTTCCAGCGCCAGTCACCGCTACGCGCCAAGATGCGGAGAAGGCATCAGGAAGCGTAAGTAGGCCATATACACCACTACCGCCAGATTCACGATCAAAACCGCGAGGTGGAAGAGGCCTGGGCGACGCATTAACTCGTGTATCTCCAGGGGAAGATAAGCCGCGCCCGAAATGAGGGCCACCCATTCCGCCCAAGCGGCAGCCTTCCACAGCCCGTAGGCCTCGACAAAGCGCATAATCGAGTAGGCAGCCCCCGCGCCCGCAATCACCCAGAGCTTTCTGGCGGTCACTCCATTGGCCCAATGTAAGAAGATTTGGGCGAAATGATGATCGGGGCTGATATGCAACAGGTGAAGCAGGCCATAGGCGATGTCCGAAGTGTTGCGGTGCACCAGAAACAGAAGCGCCCCGGCCGCCATCAGCACCACCAGGCCCTTACTCAGTTCGAGAGACGCGACGGCCCGCAGGGCGCGCACATGTCCGCGCCCCTGCCCTGACGTGGAATGGGGTGTTCGACTGGTCATCATCGCGAGGTCCGCGAGCTGTCGGCGTCGCGGACGGTAGCGCGAAGCTCGTGAACGATCTCCTGCGCGGCCTTGCGGGCGGCTTCCTGCTGAGTGACATCGAAGGAGATGGCGCCGACGCGGGCGTGCCCGCCGCCTCCGTAGCGCTCGCAGACTTTGGCCAGGTTGACGGTGGGCTCCGAGGGCGCCCAGGGATTGGATCCGACCGAGACTTTTACCCGAAAACTGCTCTTGCTCAGCCCGACGCTGTAAATGGACTCCGGGTGAAGGTAGTAAGGCACGAACTTGTTGTAGCCTTCCATTTCATGGTCACTGACGTCGAAGAAGATGGTGCCGTCTTTGAACTCAGTGCACTGCCCTAGAAGTTTGATGGAACGCTCGTGGCGTTCCAGCAGAGGAGGCAGCAACGGGGCCACGAAGGGCTGCTGCAGAATTTCGCCCAGCGGCATGGTCGCCAGAAGAGGAATGAGGCGGGGCACGAAACGGTGATCCTGCGAGGACTCGATGACCATGGTCAGCTTCATAGCCGGCTGTTTCATCTCCACCGCGCTGCGGGCGTCATCGTAGAGAGCGCCATCAATGATGTCGGTCCAGTGGACAAGTTCAGCGACTGGCGCAGGATCGAAGCCGAAGCGCTGACGCGCAATCATGGCGATAAAGCTGGTGCAGGACTTGAAATCCGGATCGTAGAACTTTCGATTGCTCTGGTCCTGCTCGAAGTGGGCGGCGTCCGCCGGGGTCAAAAATGCACTCTGGTGATGGTCGAACCACCAGGTTATTTTTGGCGAACTGGAATACTTGAAGTCCACGATGGCGTTCTCATCGCCATCGAACTGATTTTCATCGAAGAGAGCCCCGGCGCGGTGCAGCAAGCCGGAAAAGGTAAATTCCACATCACCGCGGATGCGCTCGCGGTAAAAGCGGGAGAAAAGCGCGGCCGAGGACGCCCCATCGAAACACTTATCGTGATAAAAGACCCGGACTCGCAACGTTTCCCTTCCCCAAGCGCCGCCGCCGCGGCCGCAGGTATGCCAACACTCCAAAAACTAATAGGATTGCCGCCGGGGCGAGGTTCTGTCAAGCGAAGGAGCCGTTTACGGTGCCCGACCGGGCCTCAGGGTTTCAGCAGCAGCGCGGGCGGCGGGCTTTCGCTGCCTCGTATTCCCGGCGAAAGGCGGCGTAGGATTCGCGGGATGAGGCCATCTGATGCCGGCTCAAGAAGCGCGAGTAGGCCCCTTCATCGAAAACTTCGCGCAGCGACTCGCGCACCACGGCGGCGAAGGTACGGAGCCTGACCCGCAGTCTAACGCGTTTAGACGAACTCATGCCTGCTCCTCCACAGCATAGCGTGTGGCCACGAATGGAGCCTCCTTCACGCCTGGCTCCCTGCGGCCCGAAAGCACGCGAATCCACAGCACGGCCGATTCCAGCAGAATCAAGCCCACCATGATGATCAGCATCCCGGTAACGGCGGCGTCGAGCCGGTCATTGAAAATCAGCCGGGCATTGCCTCCGCTGCCGGCCAGTTGCCGGGCGTGAGCAAGAAATCCGATGCGGGGATCATGGTCGAACATCTTTTGCCAGGAGGCGGTAAAGGTCACCGTAACCAGCCAAGCCAGAGGGAGAAGCGTCACCAGGGCATATCGCGCTTTCCCCATGTTGATCAAAATGGTCGTCGCGACACACAGCGCCACGGTCGCCAGTAGTTGGTTGGCAATCCCGAACAGCGGCCACAGCGAATTGATTCCGCCCAGCGGGTCTTTCACGCCTTGCCACAGAAAATATCCCCAGGCGCCAGCGATCAGCGCGCTGGTAGCGAGAATCGAAGGATACCAACTGGTGCGCCCGAGCGGCCTCCATACATGGCCGAGCGCGTCCTGAATCATAAAGCGGCCTACGCGCGTTCCGGCGTCGAGCACAGTAAGAATGAACAGCGCTTCAAACATGATGGCAAAGTGATACCAGATTGCCATCACCATTTGCCCGCCGAGACTGTGCGAGAAGATGTGCGCCATACCCACGGCGAAGGCCGGCGCCCCTCCCGTGCGGTTGAAAAGCGACTGCTCGCCGACAGCATGCGCCAAGGCTTGCATGCTGCCGGCGGTGAGGGGAAATCCCCAGCCTGCAATGGTACTCACGGCCGCTTGCGGCGTGGCGCCGACCACGCCAGCCGGGCTGTTGATGGCGAAATAGGTACCGGGCTCCAGTACGCAAGCCGCTACCGTGGCCATGATCGCGACCATGGACTCGGCCATCATGGCGCCGTAGCCAACCATGCGGGTCTCGGACTCGCGCCGGATCATCTTCGGCGTGGTACCGCTGGAGATAAGCGAGTGAAAACCGCTGATGGCCCCGCAAGCGATGGTGATAAACGCGAAAGGAAAAATTTTGCCGGCGAAGATGGGCCCGGTGCCGTCAATGAACCGGGTCAGCGCTGGCATGTGAAGGGTGGGCCGCATGGCGACAATGCCTGCGGCCAGCAGCCCGATGGTTCCGAGCTTCACAAAGGTGCTCAGGTAGTCGCGAGGCGCCAGCAGCAGCCATACCGGTAAGGCCGAAGCTGCAAACCCATAAAGGATGATTACCACCGCCAGCGCCGAAGCGGAGAGTGTGAACCAGCCGGCGGCGGTGGCGTTCTGCGAGATCCACCGGCCTCCCCAGATCGCCAGCAGCACCAGCACGAAGCCGAGCAGGGAGCTCTCCAGAACCTTGCCCGGACGCAGCGTTCGCAGGTAAACCCCCATCAGCAGCGCGATGGGAATGGTCATGGCGATGGTGAACGTTCCCCAGGGGCTGGCTTTTAAAGCATTCACCACGACCAGGGCACAGACCGCAAGCAGAATCACAATAATGCTCAGGATGGCGAGATAAGCCACGAATCCGCCCAGCCGCCCGACTTCTTCGCGCGCCATCTCGGTGAGAGACTTGCCGTCACGGCGAACCGAGAACAGCAGGATCACAAAATCCTGCACGCACCCGCCGAAGACCGCACCTACGAGAATCCACAATGTTCCGGGCAGATAGCCGAACTGGGCCGCCAGCACGGGTCCGACCAGCGGCCCTGGGCCGGCGATGGCAGCAAAGTGGTGTCCGAAAATCACCCATTTATTGGTGGGAACGTAGTCGCGGCCGTTTTCCAGGCGCTCGGCGGGCGTGGCACGCTGCGCATCCAGGGAAAGAACTTTGGCGGCGATGAACTTGCTGTAAAAGCGATACCCCAGCGCATAGCTGCAAAGGGCCGCGACCACCAGCCACATGGCATTGATCGGCTCGCCGCGACGCAGGGCAATGGTCGCCAAAGCGAGGGTTCCTGCTGCGGCAACCGCAATCCAGATCAGTGAGCGAAGGAATTTTGGCATTCGCCGGTTCTAAGAGCTCAGAGCTGACCGCCAAAGGCGACCGGCCGTGAGCGATGGTGAGTATTTTGGCGAATTCACGAGGCGCTGGCAATCGCCAAAGTGGATTCCGGCAAAGGGAAAGAATTTTCTTAGAAAACCGTTGCCGCCACCGTTGCCCGCGAAAAACCGCCGGGATAATGGTAATCTTGGTATTCCGCTCTAAATGAAGGGCGCGTCGGTGTCCCCAGCCGTGCCGGTTAGCTGGGCACGCGCAAAAAGCGGAGCCAGAAAAAACACTTTTCTATAGGAGCAGGCCATGAAAGTCGGCATTTTGACCGGAGGCGGAGACTGCCCGGGCTTGAATGCAGTAATCCGCGCGGTCGTGCGCAAGGGCACCTTCCACTACGGGGACAAGTTCATCGGATTCATGGAAGGCTGGCGCGGCGTCATGGAAAACAAGAGCTTGGCGCTTGACCTGGCCGCGGTCTCGGGAATCCTGCCCCGTGGCGGCACCATTCTGCGCACTTCGCGCACCAATCCGGCCAAAAAACCGGATGGCCTGGATACTTGCATCGCCACTCTGAAGGCCAACAACGCGGATGCACTGATCGCCATCGGCGGCGATGACACGCTTTCCGTGGCCAAGAAGCTGTTCGAGAAGGGGGTCAAGGTCGTGGGCGTTCCCAAGACGATTGACAACGACCTGGCCGGCACCGAATATACCTTCGGCTTCGACACCGCGGTTAATATCGCGACCGAGGCCATTGACCGAGTGCATACCACAGCCGAAGCGCACAATCGCGTGATGGTTGTCGAAGTGATGGGACGCGACGCCGGCTGGATTGCCATTCACAGCGGCGTGGCTGGCGGTGCGGACGTGATCCTGATTCCCGAGAAGCCCTTCGACGTGGATGCGGTTGCCGAAACCCTCCGCCAGCGGCACGAGCACGGCCGCTATTTCAGCATTGTGGTGGCGGCGGAAGGCGCCAAGTTCGCCGCCAATGTGGAATCTCAGGCCGAGCTGGTCACCCAGGCGCAGGGCAAAGACGAGTTTGGCCACGTGCGGCTGGGGGGCATTGGCAACGCGCTGGCCAAGGAAATTGAAAAGCGCACCGGGTTCGAAACCCGCGCTGTGGTGCTGGGGCACATCCAGCGGGGCGGCTCGCCCAGCGCCTTCGACCGCGTGCTGGCCACGCGGTACGGGCTGGGGGCGATTGACATGGTGCACAAAGGCGAATTCGGCCGGATGGCGGCCCTGCGGTCGAATAAGATCGTTTCCGTGCCGCTGGTAGAAGCCATCTCTACCAACCGGACGGTTGACCAGGAAATGATGGCGGTAGCCGCCGGCATTCTTCCCTCGGCGGTGGAAAAGGAGACCGCCGCGAAGTAGTTCCGCCGGTCTCTCTTCCCTGCCTGGGAGGGCTTTTCACCGGGTGCCGCAGGATGAGTCGCCTCTGTTTGCACCGGCCCTGAACTTAATAGACCGGCCACCTGCGCTCGTACTGCAAGGTGATGGCAGACTGAACCGTCTTCGCTGCCTTTGGCGAGAACTTGTTGCTGAATACAAATACATAAGTGTCTGCCGTGTTCGGCAACAGGGCGTTGATCTCGCCCTGAGTAACCCGCCCGCTGGTGTAGTAGGAGGTCGCCGAGTACCCGTCCTGCCAACTGATAAAGCCATCCTCGGTGAGCAACTGCACTTCCACGGCGTTGTCCTTATCCTTCTCCTTATCCTTGCCATCGCCCTGAGCGCTGAAGTTGCCGCTCACTGCGATCTGGCCGACGGACGCGGGAACCGTAAACTTGAAGTAAGCAAAACTGCGGGCCCCGACGGAAAAAGTTGCCGGCACCACGGTCTCTTCGTGGGCCCGGTGAAAAGCTCTCTGGAATCCAGCGGTCACGGAATTGTCAGTGCTAGCCAGCCACCAAACGGCTAGGGCCAGGGCAGGAAGGAGAAACCAGCCCGTCAGGCGCACCTTGCCACGGGGCTGGCGAAGCGGAAATTCCGGCTCCCCCAGGGGCACCACTGCAATGCGCGCGCCGCACTTCAGGCAGAAGCGGGAGCCCTCGGGCAGAGCGGCGCCGCAATGAGCGCAGCGCAGATCTCCGTTAGGGGAAGGCGGCTCAGGCCGAGCCTCGGCCACCACTTTCTCGCCGCACTTGGGACAAAAGGCGGAATCTCCCGGCAGATTAGTGGAACACTTACTGCAAACCACGCGCTCCCTCAGGAACGCCATTTTAGCGTAACCTCGCCAACCGGATGCAAGTTACCAACAGAGAATCATCGCCGGGAAAAAATCGTTGCAATCGGAAGTAACACCCTGGCCCGGCTGCGAGGACTGCAGAGTGTCATTCCCCGACGTCAAACCCACAAGCTGGACGCCGATTGGCGTACTATCCAACGACGAGCAGATCAAATGGGACGCACTTTAGCACGGGGACGGAGGGCCGCTCAGGAATTGTAACTTTGTTCGAGCTTCGGGATGACTGAGGCGCTGGGCCGGGCGCGGCCCTTCCTTCGAGAGCCAGCCCGGCCCAGGTTCAGTAACTTCTCTCAGGAGGCGCGGCGGTCGTGGCGAATCAGGGCAAAGTCAACGAAGAAGCCGAGGCCAAGCGCCAGCGGAATCGCGCCAAAAGCAACGGCGTTCCAGGCATCGGGCTCAGCGCGCGCGATTAGAGAGAAGGTGGCAATGTAGCCCAGGGCTCCTGCCACCAGCAGAATGCCGGAGCGCCTTGAGCGGGCGCCCTCAGAAAGTTCAGGCTCCATGGGAATGCTGGCTCCGCGGGCAATGGCTGCCAGGCGCTCTTCGGTGCGCAGTTTGCGGACGCGATAAAAGGTGTACAGGGCGGCAATGGGAATCCCGAGCGCCATGATGACCGCCACCAAACCAATAATGTTTCCGTCCATTGGAAGGCTCCTTGTCCGGCGCGTATGGTGTGCTGCACAGCCGGAAGTCAGTTTCCACTGAGGAATACGGCGGGCGGGCGAGGAAAGTTCCGGGAAAGAAGCTCAATCTCCCAGGAACGATTTCAGATGCCTGGCCTGGCGGAAGGGGCGTGCGGCTACGGCGCCCTCAGGCCAGCATCTTGCGCAGCTCGCGCCGCAGTATTTTGCCCGACAGCGTCTTGGGAACAGACTCCACAAAACGGACCTCGCGCGGCTGCTTGTAGGGCGAAAGGCGCTCGGCCACAAAGGCGCACAGTTCTTCCTGCAATTTCTGGTCCGGGGGGAATGTGTCCCGAAGAGCGATGAAGGCGACGGGAATCTCCCCGGCGCCGGAATCGGCGCGTCCGACTACCCCGCATTCGCTGACCGCGGGATGCTCCATGAGCACCGCTTCCACCTCAGCCGGCGCGACGGGAAATCCCTTGTACTTGATCATTTCCTTGCGCCGGTCCAGAACGAAGTAAAAGTCATTTTGGTCGCGGGAAACAATGTCTCCCGACCAATACCAGCCGTCGCGCAGGGCGGCCGCGGTGGCGCCCGGTTCCTTCCAGTAGCCCAGCATGAACTGCGGCCCGCGCATCACCAGTTCGCCGGCCTGGCCGGGGCCTGCTTCCCGGTCGTATTCGTCCAGCACGCGGCAGTCGGTCTCCACCACAGGCTGGCCGATGGATTCCGGGCGGTAGAGTTCGGGCTCCAGATATCCAACGTGAGTGACCGGGGAAGCCTCGGTCATTCCGTATCCCTGGCAAACCAGCACGCCGGTCAGATTAGTAAAACGCCGCGCCAACTCAGGAGGCAAAGGCGCCGCACCCGACTTTACCCAGCGCAGCCGGTGCGTCCCGGGGAACTGACCGGCTTCCGCCGCCTGGCAGAGAGCGTTCAGAGCCGGGGGAACCGTGGGCATAGTCGTGACCCCCTCAGAGACCATCAGGTCCAGCACCTGGGCAGCCTGGAAGCGTGGCATCAGCAGCAGCGTCGAACCGAGAGTCAAAGCCGTATTCAGGGCAACGTTAAGTCCATAGATGTGGTAGAGAGGCAGGAAGCAGAGGACAACATCGCTGCAAGCAAAGGCGCTGCAGTGCGGCCCAATCAACTGATAAACGTTGGCCACCAGGTTGTAGTGAGAGAGCATAACTCCCTTGGGCAGGCCGGTTGTGCCGCTGGAGTAAGGCAGCGCTGCCAGAGTTTGCTCCGAGGACTTGTCGGGCCTGGGAGGTCTGGCTGAGGCCGGCTTCAGCAGGTTGTCGAACGGCTCGGCGCCCTCAACCGGCTGGCGAGTGGAGTAAGCACGGCGCAAAGCCGGCAGGCCGCCCAGATGGATGCCTTGCAGCAGGGCGCCATCGCTTATCAGGAAAGCTGCCCCGGAATTTTCCAGCTGATAGCGCACTTCACGCTCACGATAACTTGGATTGAGTAACGTGGGAATGGCGCCGGCCAGGGTGCACGCGTGGTAAGCGACACAGAACTCCCAACTGTTCGGGAGATAGATGGCAAGCACCTCACCCGGGTTCAGGCCGGCGGCCACCAGGCCGCAGGCGGCCGACTCGACCAGTTCCCCATAGTTTGCGTAGGAAATCCGGCGCTTGCAGGATGAATCAATGATCGCGGTCTTGGTGGAAAAGCGCTGAGAGTTCTCCAGAACCACATCGTGCACGAAGCGGCCGCGCGGGTCAGCGTACAGTTCGGTTCGCAGCATCCCGCCGCATTGTAGAGGAGCGCGTCTTGCTTGTCATGGAGGCTTCGCCCTGAGGGGACTCTAGCTGGCCAGTTTGCGCAGAAACTCACGCTCATCCATGCGGTATTTGAAGGCCTTGCGCCCATCAATGAAGACCACCGGAACTTCGTCGGTAAACTGGCGGCGCAGGCTGTCGTCCGAATCCACGTCCACCTCGCTCCAGGTGAAGCCGCCCCGGCGCTCCAGCTTGCCCAAGGTCTCTTTGATGATCTCGCAGAGATGACATCCCTTGCGCGAATACACGACGACTTGGCGCGAGCTGGTCATTGCTGATGAGTCTAGCAGGGAGAGAAATGCTCTTCCAGAATTAATTGATCTGGCGGCGCTCGGCGAAAGACGCGCCTTCCACGCGGTACTGCGTCTCTCCGCGCCGGTGGCTATTCTCCCTTTTATCGGCTAAGTCAGCGCCAGCAACACCACCACGAGAATAGGCACAAACAGCACAATTCCGCTCGCCAGCAGAATAATCTCACTCAACGGGTCGGGCTTAAGGATGCCGTCACGCTGCATATCTCTCTCCTCCGGACCACCGTTTGTCACGCCACTTAGAGGCAGAAATCGGCACGCGCGGGCCCGCCCTACAGTCAAAATCGCTCCAAACTGCAGGATTTACCGGGGTTGCCTACGCCGGGATGAGCTCGGTTGTCGCCGGTTCTCGGCATGGGGATACAACGCTGCTTAGAGCCGGTGATTTAAGCGGACGTTGCCGCCTCCCCGTCTCGCATGCAGTGCGGAAGGTATGGAGAGCGGCTTCTCCTTACAGCATTTGCCTGAGCCGGTCTTTCAAGCCATGCTTGTGCTTTCCATTCTCTGACATCGGAAGTTGGCCGGCGGCCATCTAACTAGACAGGGAAGGATTCCAAAAGAAATGGAGGATTAGGAGAGATGGCAGATCTTGCGTATCGAACGGACACCCTGCCAAACTTACCACGAGCAACAGACTGGAGTGCGATTTGGGCCGGCATGTTCACTTTCGTGGCCATCTGGTCGGTTTTCGGGTTTCTAGGCTTCGCGATTCTGGCCCATCCCGCAGCCCCAACCGCCTCAGTGGCGGCGACCACTAACATTGGGCTCGGCATCTGGGCGCTCGTACTCACTGTGATCGCCATGTTCGTGGCCGGTCACGTAACCGGTAGACTTGCCCGTCTGGATGGCCGCCGCGAGGGCGCGGTGCACGGCATGACGATGTTCGGTCTCACTATAGTCGCGGCTGCGGTGCTGACCATGTCAGGCAGATTCCTGTTTGGCGGCCTGAGTGGCGGACCCGCCCTCGTGGGTGCAGTTCCCAGTCCCTATGTGCTGGGCATGTTTGCCGGCTCGGGATGGATTGCGTTCATCGCCCTCTTTCTCGGATGGCTGGGCGCCATGATTGGCGGCGCATCGGCGGCCGCGCCGGGCAAAGCAATTGCTACCAGCAATGTAAGAGACATGCGAACCGCCGCTTAGACGGCTTATTCATTCAGGTGGCAAAAAAAGGGGCGCTCCATGCGCCCCTGATTTTATGGCCCGCAACTCTCTGATGCCGAGCTAGTTCCAGTTTCAGAACTTGGTGTGATAGCGGCCGTCAATGGAAATGCCGCCCTGCTGATCGCGCGCCACGCTCACCGACCAGCGGCGGTTGATCCGGTAGTCGCCTTGAATCACCTCGCTGCCTGGCTGGGTCACATCCGTGGAGAACGTGAACAGAAGGTTTTTGGTCACCCGCTGCTGCAGCGCGACCCGGGCGGAGGGGTCCTGATTGTTGCCCCCGATGAGCGGATCTATCTGCAGGCTGGAGATGCCGGCCAGCTTCTGGATCCCGCCGGTAAACTGACCCGCCACCTGCCCCGCCAGAATGGAATCAGGGCTCACCGTGCTCGCCCCTGCCTGCTCTGTGGTCTGCCCGCGCGCGATCAGATTAATAACGTCGGCAGTGGCCAGAGGGGGATCAGAAACGTAGGAAGTTTGCAGCCTGTCCATCGGCCCCCGCAGGTTGATGGTCAAATTGTATTGCTGAATGGTGGTGGTGACGGAAACGTTGAGAATGGGCTCGGTTTCCGTGGGATTGCCGAAGGTGACCAGCCCGCGCTGCAACTCGTAGCGGTTGCTGCGGAAGAATAGCTCCCCGGAGGTCAGATCGGCTCGGCCAATGATCACCGGCTCGGCGGCAGTTCCAATCAGGCGCAGGTCGGCAGTTCCAGTCAGGTTCAGCTGCGAGCTGCTGGCGCTGAGGTTTTGTGACGACTGCACCGCGACCTGCAGCTTGAGATTATTGGCGAACGCGCCCGGCGTGGTGGACGCCGAGGTTCCGCTGAACTGGCCCATGAACTGGCTGAGATCGAAGTCGGGGGTGAATGACAAGCTGCTGATCAGGACCCGCCCGGTCAGCGCGGAGGCCGCGGCCGTGCCGGTAAAGGCCAGATTGGTATCCAGCACCGTGCGCACGCCCTCGGGATAGCGCAAACGGATTGAGTTGCCCTGCATCGCCAGATCGAAATGCAACTCCGGGCGAAGTGTGACGGAGCCTCCCGCCGAAAGCTGGCCGCCGCCGAGTTGGCCGCTCAGGGACTTCACTTCCAGCCGGTCGTTCGTCAGCTCTAGCTCGCCCTCGAGTTTTTCCAAGCCGAGGGGCGCCGCTGCAGAAGAAAGAGCTACGTCCTTCAGGCGGATCTGGCCTTCCACAGCAGGCGCGTGCAATGACCCTGCGGCGCGAACCTCAATAGCCACTGATCCGGCGCTCTTGATTTCAGGGCGGAAAATCTGGATCAAGCGCACGTTCAGCGATCCCTTTGCCTGGACATTCATGCCTGCTGTACCGGCCGTGGGCACAGTTCCCTGCAGGCGCAATGAGGTGTCGGTGCCGCGAATTTCGACCGGCTGCAGGGTCAGCAGCGAGTGCTCGTAATCGGCGCGAATGGGCCCCGCGCTTTCCACCTGCAGCCGCTGGTAAGCGGCGGTAAGCCTTGGAATGGTGAGGTGAGCTTCAATCTGCGACTTGTCTTCTAACGGTCCTTTCACCGAGGCGTGCAGTTCGGTCTCTCCCTGGAAATCCTCCGGCAGCGCGGGAAAGTAGATGGCCAGCAACGGCTGAAGCGGCATGGGTGGCGCGTTGAAGGTCAGGTCGGCATAGTAGCCGCCCGTCAGATTGATTGTGCCGCCGCCTTCCACGTGCGCCTGTGCCACATCGGAAGCAAAAGCGAGCGTCGCCTTGTGGTTGGCGACATTTACCTGCGCCTTGATGCCGGTGATCGCAGCCTGCCGGACTTCCAGCTTCGCCACTTTCAGTTCAACTGTGAGGTTGGGGTTCTCCAGAGTGCCCTGGCCGCTGGCGGAAACCTTCACCGTGCCCGCGACCTCGGCATTTCGTGATTCCACGGCGTGCAGCTTCTCCAGCACGATCGAAGGAGCATCCAGGTGGAAGGCATAAGACTTGGTTGTCGGCGTGTAGCGCAGGTCCGCGTTGGCCTTTCCCGCCGGAAGGGTTGCCGAAAGGGTGGAGTGCAGGGTTCCAGCGCTCGCCTTGAAGGCGAGAGTCAAATCCTGAACCGGTTCTTCATAGGCGGTCGCCTTGGTTAGCTGCACGGTGCCGCGGCCCGAGGGGTTGAGCTGCGAACCATTCACCGTGAGCTCGGCATTGAGGTTTCCGGTGACCGGATACTGCAAGCCGGCCAGATGTTGCAAGTCCGCTACCGCCATGCGGTGAATTGCGAGGTTGGCTGCGATTGGGCTGGAAGGCGAATAGGACCAACGCTGCAAGCCCACCTCTCCACTGAAGGCGACATTTCCCTGATCGGCGTTAACCAGCGAAGCCCGCTGCACGCTGGCCCGAGACGGATTAGCAGCGAAAGCGAGACTTGCAGTTTTCCAGCGGCTGCCGAGCGTCTGCAGATTCTGCGCGTTAAGCTGGCCACTGATCTGCGGCTTCTGCATGGAGCCGCGCACTTCTGCATTCAGGGTCGCCGAACCAGAGATTTCCGCCAGGCCGGCAGAGCGCGCAGTGCCGCCGATCGTGGCCAGGCTTGCGGCCTGGCTCAGGTCGCGGGCACTCGCATTGATCTGCAGGTCAGAGTGATCGCTGATTTCTCCTTGCAGAGCCAGCGTGACCGTCGCCGCGCGAAACGTGGTCTGGCTGATGGTGATGAGCCGCCGCGCACCGTCATAGCCAACGTGCAGTGTTCCTTCAACCGGAATCTGCTGGGAAGCTTTGCTGGAAGCCCAGGTTTCGCCATGCACTTCAGCATGAGAGGTAAGCCTCAAGTTGCGTGGACTGCCGCTCCACGCCGCCTGCAGGCCTCCATCTACGGTTCCGGCAAATGGTATGCGCCGCAGCCGGGGTTGACCCAGCGCCCGCCGCGCCGCATCCAGCGAAATCCCCTGAACCACCGCTTCGATTTTTGCCTGCGGCGCCGCCTCCAAATGGTCCACCATTACATTGGCGGTAACTTTTCCATTCAGCAACCTGGCAACGATGCCCCGCGATTGAAAGACGCCGTGAACCAGTTGGTAGCGGGCATGAAGGCTGTCAATTTTCAAATTTGCGCTGCTTGAGGCAGTGCTCAGGCCGCCGCTGTTGAGCACGCCATCCACGCTCACCCCTCGAAGAACAGATCCGCCGGGAGCGCGTTGATATCCAATTTTTCCGGAGAGCGTTATGTCGCCGGCCGCGCTTACCCCCGGGCTGAGCTGGGCGAAATCCTGGGGATGAATGGTGATTTCGTATGTGCCGTCTGCGGTGGGCTGGTCGAAGTTCTTGATTTTCGCCTGCAAGGAGAGATTTGACGATGCGATCCGAAAGTTCAGCCGATGGACCGAGAAGGAAGAGGGACTGGCCGTGAACTTGAGATTCAGGCTGTGGGTATAAGGCTGGTAGTGAGCGTATTGCAGGACG
>DATIYF010000077.1:0-2071 GCA_035517775.1 Terriglobales bacterium | reverse complement strand
CCCTAATCAGTTTATCCGACGCCGCCCGTGTTACAAACATGTAAACCTTCCTTTTTGATGGTACTAGGACCCCACCGGCCGCCGCCAGCCCTCACCGCAAACACGACAAGGGCTGGCGCGGGGGAGTGCGGCCGGATGCTCGAGATAGGAGTTCGATACTTCTTACGCCTTCTTACGCCGTGGGCGGGCAGCCTTGGGAGCTGCCTCTTTGGCCGCCGCCTTTCCGGGCTTCATGGCGAGGTCAATCAGCGCTTTTTCCGCCTCCACGATGTTGTGAACGCTCTTTTGCGTCACTTCGGCGAAGGAGGTAACCGGTTCTTCATGGGCTTCAGGCCCGGCCTTGGTGGCCTCCTCCAACTGATGGATGGCCAGGTTCAAGAGCTTTTTCTGTGCATCGATATATTTCTCAACGCCTTCGCGCGCCATTTCGGTCAGAACCTTCGTCCTGGCACGGGCTGGCTTGCGGCCCTCCTTAGCGGCTTTGGTGGCGTTGTCCACTTCCTCGGTGGCGAGGTTGAGGAACTTCTTCTCTGTTTCCACGAAGTTCTCGATCCCCTTCCGGGCCATTTCGGCGGCGCTCTGGCCCATGGCCATGATCCCCTTGCCCTCTTTGTAAGATTCGGCAACGGAGTGGGTTTGCTCGGCGGCTACATCCAGCAGATTCTTCTGCATCCCGACGAGCGTATCCACGCGGTGCCGTACCACGTCGACCACCGCGGAGGCAGCCACGGGAAGGCGGAAGCCTTCCTTGACTCCATCCACCACGAGAGCGGTCTCACCGGCAGCTAAGTCCAGCAGAATCTTGCCCGCGGAGGTGAAATTCTCAACCCCTTTATCGGCCATCTTGGCGATGGCGACGTCGGGGCGGAATGCATTCTGGCTCAAACGCTCCCGGATAACTCCAACAGCCAGAGCATTTTGATGAGCCGTAAGATCCAGCAGGATCTTTTGGGCGGCAACGAAACTCTCAATCCCTTGTCGAGCCCAACCCGCCAGCCTACCTGCCGGCGAGAGGTCTCGAGAAGCGGCTTGTTCTGTAGCAGGCATACTTTACTCTCCTCAAACCTTTGCGGTATACTGCACTGCAGTATCCAAAATGAGTATACGGCCCCTGTTCCGGGCTGTCAAGGTAATTCAGATCTGATTCTCTGCGGGGAGAGAAGGCATGAGCAAGCCCAGTGTTGTCATTAAGAAATACGGCGACCGGCGGCTGTACGATACGGCCGCCAGCCGTTATGTGAAGCTGGAAGACATCGCGAAAATGATTCGCGATGAGATCGACGTGCAGGTGGTGGACGCCCGCACGGGCAAAGACTTGACCGCCACAGTGCTGACCCAGATCGTGGTGGAGAGTTCCCGGGACCAGGAGACCGCTCTGCCGTTGCAATTGCTGCGACAGCTTGTCACGGCCTCCGATAAGGCCACACATGATTTTCTCTCCTGGTATCTGACCAGCACGTTCGATCTGTACGACAAAGCGCAACAGGCGGCCACCGCGGGCACTGAGAAAATACGTTCGGGCTTCTCCGAGGCCAAGAGCGCGTTGACCAGTCCGCTCGAATACATGCGTAGCATGCTGGCCGGCAGGCCTGCCCCTGCGGCACCCGATAGCGGTGAGGTGGAGACGTTGCGCCGCCGCATCGAGGAGTTGGAGGCACGTCTCGCTGCGACTGCCAAACCTGCGCGGCGCGCGAGCAAGCGAAAGGGCAAGGCCTGATGGCGAGCTGGCAGGCGCATTTCGTGAGTTTCGTGCTGCGGCACACCTTTAAGCGGAGGCTTGCGCGCGCGAAGGACGCCTGGCACGCGCGCGCCATTCTGAACAGCGGATGGTTCAAGACTCCACGCGACGTTCGGATCACTCAGACGATTCTCGGCGGAGTGCCCGGAGAATGGATCGAATGCGGAGCGCCTTCAGACGTCTTGCTGTACCTGCACGGCGGCGGGTATTTCGCCTGCTCGGCGCGGACGCATCGCGCTTACACGACGGCTTTCGCCAGGTTGGGATTTAAGGTCTTCGCTCCTGATTACCGGCTGGCGTCAGAGAATCCGTTCCCGGCGGCGGTGATTGACG
>DATIYF010000076.1:0-65292 GCA_035517775.1 Terriglobales bacterium | reverse complement strand
ATCAGCGGCGGCGACCGGGTCCGCTGGCTCAACGGCATGGTCAGCAACAATATCCGCGACCTGGAGATCGGCCACGGGGTTTATGCGTTTTTGCTCAATCCGCAGGGACGCATTCTCGCCGACCTGTACGCTTACCATCGCCGCGATTCATTTGTGCTGGATGTTGGCCGGGACCAAATTGCCAAAGTCTGGGATCACTTCGACCACTACATCATTATGGATGATGTGGAAGTGGCCGATGCGAGCGCGAAGCTGGCCGCAATTGGAGTTGCCGGGCCGAAATCGCTGGAAGTGTTGAGCCAGGCAGGGCTGAGCATTCCAGAACTCGCCCCCCTGCAGCTCTCGGACCTCGGCTGGCAGCAGATTGCAGTAACCGCAGTTCGCGGCGATAATCCTGCGGTTCCGTGCTACGAAGTTTGGATTGCGCCGGAGCATGCCGCGCAGTTGCGGGTGGTGTTGCTTCAGGCTGGGGCCACAGCGGTGGGCGGGCAGGCGCTCGAGCTTCTGCGCATTTCCTCGGGCATTCCGCGCTACGGGCAGGACATTCGCGAGCGCGACCTTCCGCAGGAGACGGGGCAGCAGCGCGCGCTGAATTTCAGTAAGGGCTGCTACATCGGGCAGGAAATTGTGGAGCGCATCCGGTCCCGGGGCAGCGTGCACCGCATGTTCACCGGATTTGTGATTGACGGTCCGCTGCCCTCGCCCGGCACAAAGCTGCAGGCGGATGGGAAAGACGTAGGCGAGATCACGAGTTCGGCTTTGTTGCCGTTGACCAGCGGTGAAAAGAAGGTTGCGTTGGGCTACCTCCGCCGGGAGGCTGGAACCACGGGGGACCAACTGCAAGCCGGAGAAGCGAAGGCCGCGGTCGCGGATGTGCCGTTTGCGGGTGTTTTTGCATGAACGCGAAGATAGCCCTCTTGTGATTGCGAGAGCCTTGAGGTGAACTGAAAGCGAGTATCGGGGAGGAAGCGTGACGGTCTATTCCGTCATTTTGTTCATTCATTTGCTGGGAGCGCTGGCACTGTTTGCCGGGCTGGGCTTCGAGTGGAGAGCGCTGCGCTTCTTGTCGCAGGCAAAGACCCTCGAAGAGGTGCGCCTGTGGACCGGCGCCGGCGCGGTGCTGCCCAAACTGAACGGCTTCGCCGCCGCCGCAGTTCTGCTGCCCGGCTTTTATCTTGCCACCAAAATGCAAGTCTGGCCCCAGGGATGGATTTCGATGGCCCTGCTGGGGACCTTCGCCATCGCCGGCCTGGGAGCAGGTGTGACCGGGCCGCGCATGCGCGCGGTGCGCAAGGCCAGCATGGAAGGAAGCGGGCCATTGCCGGGCGAGGTAGAAGGCCGGGTGCGGGCTCCGCTCCTGCGCACTTCCTTTCGCCTGCGGCTGTGGCTGGGCCTGGGTATTGTTCTGCTCATGGCCAGCCGGCCGGGCTATGGAATTTCCATAGCGGTGATTGCAGTTTCCGTGATCGCCGCGTTTGCGATTCCGCTGTGATCTGGTTTGAGCGGGCGCCAATCTGCCGCGCCTTGATGGATAAATGGATAAACTTATGGCTGAGAAGAAACAGGATGGCTTTACCGTAAGCGACCGGCGGTTGTTTACCTCGGAGGGTGAACTGCGGCAGGAATCTGCCGAAGAAGTGGCTTCCGCCGAACCAGCCGCCAAGCCCAAGCCGGCCGCGCCCGAGCGCCCCATCGAAACCGGCGCGGCGGAAAGCGCAATGCCTCCGCCGCCCACCGCCGAAGAGCAGCGCCAGCAGGCCGACGCGTATCGCAAGTCATCCAAGGAAATGGATACTCGGGTCGAGCTCAGCGGCCACTCCGCCAAAGAGCTGGAGATGACCTTCGAGCGCTTTCTGGCCTCGCTTTACATGACCGCCATGCTGCAGCTCGGGCTGATGCACGAAGAGGGCGGGCAGCCGCGCATTGACTTGATCGGCGCGCGCCAGACCATTGATACCCTCAGCCTGCTGGCGGAAAAGACCAAAGGCAATCTGAAAACTTCGGAAGAAAATTTTCTGCAGAACTCTCTCTACGAGCTGCGCATGGCGTACGTGGAAGTGACCAACGCCCTCTCCCGCCCGCCGCAGGCTCCGGCCAACAAGACGGGGACTTAACCGATGCAGGCCAGGCTCACCGTGCTGGGCAGCGGCACATCCATGGGCGTGCCCACCATCGGCTGCGACTGCGCCGTGTGCCATTCCTCCGACCCGCACGACCGCCGCACCCGGCCCTCAGTTCTGCTTGAGTACGCGGGCAAGGTCGTGCTCATTGACACCACTCCCGACTTTCGCGAGCAGGCGATTCGCGAGCATATCCGGCAATTGGACGCGGTGCTCTACACCCACGCGCACGCCGACCACATCCTGGGGCTCGACGATGTGCGGCCGTTGAGCTTTCACCGGCCAAATAAGATCCCGCTCTATGCCAGCGCCGAGTCTGCCAGCTTGCTGCGCAACATGTTCCGCTACATCTTCGACGCCAATTACAAGTTCGGCGGGCTGGCGCAAGTGGAACTGAAGACCATCGAGGGCCCATTCGAACTGTTCGGCGCCTGCTTCCAGCCGGTGCGCGTGCTGCACGGCGACGCTGAAATCTTCGGCTTCCGTTTTGGCTCGGCGGCGTACTTGACCGATCACAGCACCGTTCCCGAGGAATCATTCACCCTGCTGCAGGACCTGGACATTCTGTTCCTGGACGCGCTGCGCTATAAGCCGCATCCCACGCATTCGACGGTGGAGGCATCGCTGGCAATCGTGGAGCGGGTGAAGCCGAAGCGCGCGTTCTTTACCCACATCTGTCATGACCTGCCTCACAAGGCGACGAACGCTGCCCTGCCGCAGAATGTTCAACTGTCATATGACGGGATGAAGATGGAATTTGAGATTTGAAGGAGCCACCGCTTTCGCGGGGAGAAAGGCTAGCCTCAAAAGAACGCAGAGGAGCACAGCGAGAAATCCATAGCATGCGCGTCTTTCACAAACTCGACGATGTGCCGGCCGATTTTGGACCGGCCCTGGTGAGCGTAGGAAATTTTGATGGCGTGCACCGCGCCCATCGCCACGTGCTGGCGCAAATCATCCAGCGGGCAGCAGAACAGGGCGCCAAAGCTATGGCAGTCACCTTTGAGCCGCACCCGATGCGCATCCTGCGGCCAGACTCCGGCCTTAAGCTGCTTACCTCTACCCCGGAAAAGCTTCGCCTGCTGGAAGCGGCCGGGCTGGACGCAGTCTTGCTTCTGCCCTTCACCCGCGATCTTTCCCTGCTTACGCCGCGCCAGTTCGCCGAGCGCATTCTGAAGAAGAAACTCCATGCCCGCGAGGTGCATGAAGGCTATAACTTCCACTTCGGCCACAAGGCGGCGGGCGATGTCACTCTGCTGACGGAACTCGGCCGCGAGATGGGCTTTGAGGTTTACGTTTATCCCGAGATGTGTTTGCGCCGGGAATCGGTCTCCAGCACCCAGATTCGCAAGTTGTTGGCCGAAGGCCGCGTGAGCCGGGCGCGGCACCTGCTGGGGCGCCCTTTCTCGATTCTTTCCACTCCCGGGCGGGGGCGCGGCTACGGCTCGAAATACACCGTTCCCACCATCAACCTCAGCCGTTATGAAGAGATAGTCCCAAAAGACGGCGTGTACATTACCCGTACGCAGGTAGCGCAGGAGTGCTTCGATTCGGTAACCAACGTCGGCAACCGTCCGACCTTCGGGGCGGACTTGTTCGCCATCGAGACGCATCTGCTGAATTTTCATCCCCTGGAGCTGACGCCCGAGACCGAAGTCGAACTCTACTTTCTCGATCGCATTCGCGATGAGATCAAGTTTCCCTCCATCGAAAGCCTGCGCGAGCAGATAGCCCGCGACGTGAAGCGGGCGAGACGATATTTTCATCTGCTCGCCTGCCGCTCTCACAAGATTTCCTGAGCAATCAGTTCCCAGGTCTCAGGCGGCTGCCAGTGTCTGAGAACTGCGAACCGGCAAGTGCGAAGGGATCTACTCGATCGGCTCAACCATCGCCGCGGCCGGCGACTTCTTGTCCGGCGACTGCACCACCACAATCGCCGCCAGCACCAGCAGCACCCCCAGCGCCTGCAGCGGCCGCACCCTCTCTCCTAACGTCAGCGCGGCGATCAAGATGGAAAACACCGGCTCCAGGCAACTGACTATGACGGCACGGGTGGGCTCAAGATATTGCAATCCTGCAAAATAAAACGAAAATGGGGCCAGCACCGAAACCACGGAAAATACCAGCAGAAACAGCCATTGGCTTCCGGCGTAGTGGGCGGCGGCGATTTTCCAGGGCGGGTTGACTGCCATCCAGAATAGTGAAGCCGCCAGCGTGACCCACAGCAACACCATCCAGTGGTCGTAGCGGGCGAGCACGCTGTGCCCGCCGACGTTATAGAAGGCGAAAGAAAATGCCGCCAGCAGCGCGGCCAGCACGCCCAGCCCATCGAGGCGAAACCCGCCGGCGCTGAAAATACCGATCACCAGCATGATGCCCACGATGGCCAGCGTGACCGCCATGATCCTTTGCCAGGTGGGGCTTTGCAGCCCGCGCGCCACCATATAAAGCAGCACCCAGACCGGCGCGGTGTATTGCAGAATCACCGCCGTGGCCACCGTGGTTCGCTGGACGGCCAGGTAGTAGAAGTAATTCGAGGCCGCCACCCCGAACACACCCAGTATCAGCATGCGCAGGATTTCCGGGCCGGGCAGGCGCAGGCGCTGGTATCCCCGGCTGGCCAGGAGAATCGGCGCCAGCAGCAGAAAGGCAAAGGTGGTGCGGGTCTGCGCCAGGATCAACGGATCAATCGGGCGCAGCGCATGCGGCAGCCAGCGCCCGGTGAAAGCCGCCCGCCCCAGGGCTGCCGAAATTCCCCAGCAGAAGGCAGCGGAGGCGATATAAACGTAGCCCCGCCAGGACTTTCCGTAGGCGACTGACGATGCACGATTGCCGATTGCGTCCTCCGCTTGCGACTACCGCCGGTTATCCGTACTCGGCTCAGGGTGAATCAGCACGCGAAACAACTGCGGCGCCTCCTGCTTAAAGCGGGTTTCAAGCTCGGTCGAAATGTCATGCACGCGGGAAAGGCGCAGCTCATCCGAGAGCGTGCAGTGGCAGGAGACATAGAGACGCCCGCGCACCCGCTTGATGCGCACATCATGCATGTCGAGAACTTCCGGGAACCCGGAGGCAATGACCTTCAGCCGCTTTTCCAGCTCGGCATCGCGCAGAATCTCATCGCCGCTCTCGATGGTCGCCGGCTCGCTTTCGATGTGGGTCACGATAGAGGCGATCTCGGGCACGTCGCTGCGGATTTCGGTCTCCAGCAGGCTCACCCGGTCATGCGCTTCTTTCAGGCTGAGGCTCTCATCGAGTTCCAGGTGCTGCTCCACGTGCAAATGGCCGCTCAGGTCCTGCACGCTCACATCGTGGACATTGAAGTTGTGCCGCGAAGCCACGGCGCGGATGCGATCGAAGATATTTTCGGTGCGCGGCGGCCGCGGCACCGAGTGCACCACCACGTCGGCATCCGGAAGAACCCCGTGCACCGCGTCGGCGACGGCGTCGGCCACCTGCTCCGAGTGTTGAAACGTCACATTGCGCGCCAGGCCAACCGAGAGGTCGGCAAAATACTTGTTCCCTGCCCGCCGGATGCGCACGCGGTCTATTTCCAGCAGGCCCTCCACCCGCGAGACCGCGTCAATGATCTTTCCGCGAACCTCGGCCGGGGCGGCATCCAGCAGAGCATCTACCGTCTTGCGGGCCAGCCGGCTGCTCACATATACCACCACCCCGGCGACAAAAAGCGCCGCTATAGGATCAGCGTCGCGCATCCAGGCGACGTGGTAGGCGCGGCCGGCCAGCACCAGCAAAAGGCCCAGAACCACCACCCCGCTCGACCAGATGTCAGTCGAGAAGTGCAGTGCATCCGCCTCCAGCGCCTGGCTGTCGTATTTGGCGGCGATGCGCCCCAGTGCCCGCGAACGCCAGAAATCCACCCCCATGGAAATGAACATGACCACAAAAGCCGCCACGCTCGGCTCGATCTGCACATGGCGGAAAAACAGCCGGTCCACGGCTTCATAGACGATCCACACGCAGGTCAAAAGCAGCAGGCCGGTCTCAATGAACGCGGAAAAATTCTCCACCTTGCCATGCCCGTATTGATGTTCGGCGTCGGCGGGCTTATCCGAGAGCCGCACGGAAAGCAAAGTCACGATGGCCGCAATCAGGTCCAGAGCGGAGTGCGCCGCCTCCGAGAGTATGCCCAGGCTGCCCGTGCTGATTCCCACCACGATCTTGAGCGCGGTGATCGCCACCGCCGCCAGCACCGAGCTTCCCGCCACCGCGCGCTTCTCCGCGCGCATGGACCCGGGCCCGTAAATGACGGAGCTTTCAGCCATGCAGAAATTATCGCTGGAGATCAGCTTTGCGCCAAGTCAGCCCGCTTCCCACCTGGCCACCAGCGCCTTGAGCGGCAGGCCCGGCCGGCCACCGATGACCCTCGGGGTGTGGGCTTACGGTAACCATTCGGCGGCCGTGGCCTATGTTAGGATTTCCGATGCTGAAGCCGCCAACGCTCAGCCCTCAGCCCTCAGGCAGTGCCGTTGCTCCAGCTGAAGGCTTACGACAGAGCGCTGACGGCGGCATCTTTCTTCGGAGAACTTTGCCCTGCCCTGAAGGCGGCATGGCGGCCACTGCATGGGGAGTGCAAGTCCAACTGTTGTGGTGACCGGGGTCGCCGGCAACCTCGGGCTGCGCCTGCTGCCCCAGCTGGCTGGCTTCGATGTCCTGGGCGTGGACTTCAAGCCTCCCAAGACCAGCCTTCCCCTCCGCTTCGAGCGCATGGACCTGGGCACGGAAGAATCCTGCCGCGAGCTGCTGGTGCTGCTGCGCGATGTCCGCGCCGTGGCCCTGATCCACCTCGCCTTCGTTCTCGATCCGGTCCGTACCGGCGTCCTCGATCTCGATCACATGTGGCGCATCAATGTGGCCGGCATCGCACGCATCATGGAAGCCATCTCCGAAGCCAACCGCTACGAATCCATGATGCGCAAGCTGATCGTACCCAGCAGCGTCGCCGTTTACGGCCCTTCCCTGCCCGCCCCGGTCAGTGAAGACGCGCCCATGGCGGCCCACTCCCTGCCCTACGCCGTGCACAAAATGGAAGCCGAGAAGGTCATCCAGCAGCGGGCGCCCGGCCTGCGCGGCTGCAGCGTGTACGTGCTTCGCCCTCACATCTACGCCGGCGCGACCATGGAAAATTACATGGTGGGCGCCTTTCGCGGCACGCCCAACGGCCAGGGCAAGCGCGCCGAGCGCATGCGCAATCGCGGCAAGCGCCTGCCCTGCATCCTCCCCATGGGCCGGCGCTATCTGGAAAACCGCATTCAATTCGTGCACGTCGATGACATGGCCCGCCTCATGTCCTACATCGTGCAGCGCACCGAGCCCGAGCCGCAGCGCATCACCGTTCTCAACGTGGCCGGCCGCGGCGAGCCCCTGACCTTTCGCCGCTGCATTGAAATTGCCCATGCCCGGCTGCGGCGCGTCCCCGGCAAGTGGGCTTTCCGTATGACTCTCGAGCTGCTGTGGGAGTCAGGCATCTCTGCCATTCCCCCCCAGGCCGCCCCCTACATGATCGGCGAGTACATTATGAAGACCGATAAACTGCGCGAATACCTGGGCAAGGACTACGAGAAAGTGATCCGCTACACCATCGCCGAGGCCTTCGAAGACTGCTTCGCTCCGGCGGCTCAGCGTACCGCGGCCGGATAAGCACTAACCTTTCTTTCCGCGATACAAACCGGCGATCCCCAAGGTGTAAGGGGTCCACGAGACTTCATCCAACCCCGCCCGCCGCATACGATTCAGCATCTCCGCCGGCTCAGGAAAACGCTCCACCGAGGCCGGCAGATACGCGTAAGGCCCCTTCACTCCGGAAATCAAACTCCCCACTGCCGGCAGAATGTGTTTGAAGTAGATCCGGTACAGCTTGCCAACCACTCCGCCCGGTTCTCCGAAGTCAAGAATGCCGCACTCGCCGCCCGGTCGCAGCACGCGCCGAATTTCTTGCAGCCCGGCGTCGTAGTCCGCCAGGTTGCGAAAGCCGAAGGCGGCGGTGATCAGGTCGAAGCTGGCATCGGCGAAAGGAAGATGCAGGGCATCGGCCTCAATCCAGCGCAGCGGAATTTTCGTGGATTTGGCCTGCGCCCGCTGCAGCATGGCATGAGAAAAATCCACCCCAAAGATTTTGCTCGAGGCATGCGCCCGCCCGCTCAGCGCGAAAGTCATGTCGCCCGTGCCGCAGCACAGATCGAGCACGCAGGCATTCGGCTGGGCCAGAATGTGCGCGAAAGCCCCCGCCGTGCGCCGCCACCACAGACGATCAATGTTTAACGAGAGAACATGATTGGCCAGGTCGTAGCGCGGCGCAATGGAAGTAAACATCTCGCGCACGGCGCGGGCAGCGGCCTCTGGATCAGCGGCGCCCTCGGGCGCTGCCCCCAGAACGGCGGTTTTGCTTTGATCGCTCAACGCCTGCTCAATTTCCCCGTCTCCTCCGTGGTTCAGTTTCGGGTTCTAACCGCAGAGTAGCTGCTGCCTTCATTGACGCCGCATCGAATCCACCGCTTCTTTCACGATCTGCGCGGGGACATCGCTGACGATCTCGACCTTCCCGATCTCCGTGGGCAACACGAAATGCACCACGCCATGCCGCGTCTTCTTGTCTGCCTGCAGCAACCTGAGGATCCTCTGGCTGCTCACCTCCACTTTCGGCAGCCGTCCCACGCCGCGCACGGCTTGGCCAATTCGTTCAGAAGATGTGCCGTCCAGCTTCCCCACGGCTCTGGCGATATCTGCGGCGGCGATCATGCCCCACGCCACTGCCTCGCCGTGCAAAAAGTGCCGATATTCCGTTGCGGCCTCCAGCGCATGACCAATCGTGTGGCCGAAATTCAAAACCCGCCGCAGCCCGCTCTCCCGCTCGTCAGCCGATACCACCTCTGCTTTCAAACCAACCGATTCTGCGATCACCCACTGCAGGCCGGCGGCGTCGCCGCGAAACCTGCGGAGATCAATCTTCTCCAAACGCTCAAAAAGCGGTGGCCTTCCAATCACGCCGCACTTGAGTGATTCATACAGTCCGGCGCGAAACTCCCGCTCCGGCAAGGTCGCAAGCACCGCCGGATCAATCAGCACAACTTTGGGCTGGTGGAAGGTGCCCACGAGATTCTTTCCCGCCCTGAGATTAACGCCGGTCTTGCCCCCGATGGCCGCATCCACCTGCGCCTGCACCGTGGTCGGAATCTGCACCAGCCCTACCCCGCGCATAAACAGCGAAGCCAGCAGCCCGGTGACGTCGCCCACCACGCCGCCGCCGAACGCGGCAATCGCGGCGCTGCGGTCAGCCCCTCGCCGCACCAGTTCCTCCGCCAGCTTTTCCACCGTCGCCAGGCGCTTGTGGCGCTCGCCATCCGGCATTTCCAGCCACTCGGCGGCAAAGCCGGCGCGGGTGAGCGAAGCCATCAGCTGCTTGCCCCATCGCCGCCGAACTGGCGCGACCGTCACCACCCACAAACGCCGGCCGGCGGGCAGCACCCGGCGCAGATGCGCGCCAGCCTGGTTAAGCAGGCCATCACCAATCACGGCCTCGTATGGCGGCGGGGTGGCCACCGGAATGCGGCTGATCTCCATGCGATTCGGAATTTCATCATAGCCTAAGCCCACCGCGGCGGCATCGCGCCTGCGTGGTAGCATTTCAGGCTTATGGAGTGCGCTCCAGCCGAGGCCGATTTCCTGGTAATTGGCGCCGGAGTGGCCGGCCTGCGGGCCGCCGTTGAGCTGGCGCCGGCCGGCCGCGTGGTCGTGCTGGCCAAGCGCGAGGTCACCGATTCAGCCACCCAGCTGGCCCAGGGCGGCATCGCCGCCGCGCTCAGCGATGAAGATGAAATCGGACTGCATTTGCAGGACACCCTGATCGCCGGCGATGGGCTTTGCAAGCCCGATGCCGTGAAGGTGCTGGTCGAGGAAGGCCCCGAGCGCATTGAAGAGCTCATTCAGTGGGGCACGGAGTTCGACCGCAACGGCACCAGGCTGGCCTTCGGGCGCGAAGGCGCCCATAGCCGCAATCGAATTCTGCACGCGCACGGCGATTCCACTGGCCGCGAGATTCTCCGCGCCCTCCACGCCAAGGCCAGGCGCCTGGCGAATATCGTCATCTGTGAATTTGAATTCTCTACTTCCCTGTTGGTCGAAGACGGCCGCGTCACCGGCATCCATCTCATCACCGAAAAAAACGAAACCGGAACCATCGCCGCCTCAGCCGTCCTGCTCGCCACCGGCGGCATGGGCCAGCTTTACCGCAATACGACCAACCCCGGCGTTGCGACCGGCGACGGCGTAGCCATGGCTTTTCACGCCGGAGCCGAAATTGGCGACATGGAGTTCATTCAGTTTCACCCCACCGCCCTCTATCTTAAGAACGCGCCGCGATTCTTGCTCTCCGAGGCCTTGCGCGGCGAAGGCGCTTACCTGCGCAACGGTGAGATGACGCGCTTCATGCCCAAGTACCATCCCCTGGCGGAGCTGGCCCCGCGCGACGTGGTGGCCCGCGCCATCGTGCATGAACTGGAGCTCAGCCGCGCCAAAGATCCGGTCGTTTATCTGGATATGACCCACCTGAAGGCCGGCCACATCGCCGCCCGCTTCCCGCGCATTCATGCCACCTGCCTGCAGTACAACGTGGATATCACCACCGACCTGATTCCCATTCGCCCCGCCGCCCACTACGCCATGGGCGGTGTGCTCACCGATCTCGTGGGGCGCGCCACCCTGCCGGGACTCTACGCCGCCGGAGAAGCCGCATCCACCGGGGTGCACGGCGCCAATCGCCTGGCCAGCAACTCGCTTCTGGAAGGCCTGGTCTTCGGCGCCAGAGCGGGCAATCAGATGAAGAACGAGCTTCGCCGCAGGCCGGGAAGCAGCCGCACCGGCCGCCACGCCGCCTACTCCAATGGACCCGTCAGCCCCGAAACCGAAGAAGTCGTCCGCGAGATTCAGGACTTGATGTGGCGCGACGTCGGCATTGTGCGCGATGGGGCCGGTTTGAAGCGTGCCATTGAGCAGCTGAGTGCGCTCGCTCCCCGGGTTGCGCATCCCCATGCCCGCCGCGCCTGGGAAGTCCATAACCTTCGCGCGGTGGGTTCATTGGTGGCGCGCTCCGCCCTGGCCCGCGAAGAAAGCCGCGGCGCTCATTACCGCACCGATTTCCCTGCCCACAACGACGCGAAATTCCTGAAACACAGCGTGGCCAAGGGCGATGCCATTTCTTTTCGCTGAAGAGGTTCACCCTGAAGCGCCGCCTGTTTCAGGGGTATAATGCCTCGCAACAAAATGCAGCGCATAGTTTGCTTCGCTGTTCTCGTCGCCGCTCTTGCGAGCTTGGCTTGTTCACAAGCGGTTGCGGGCGAGCCTCAGAATTGTAAAAACTATTTCGCGCTCTCGCCGCTCACCCCGGCCGATGTGAGCCGCCTGGTGACGCCTCTGCCTTCGGCCCCGAGCCCCTTCGCCGGACCCGATTTGAGCCGGCTGCGCCAATGGGATTTCCCTTCCAAGGTCGTTGCCTGGCATGAGCGCCCCACCGCGGAGGAGATGACTCGCTTACAGCAAAGCGCGGTGAAGCAGCTTTCCAAAGGCGGCGCCTCGGCTAGCCCTGCGCCTTACCAGTTGCAGCCCCCTCCGGCCAAGGAATGGAATGCCCTCGAGAACTGGTTCGAAAAAGACGGGCCCAAGCGCCTTCCTGGAATGTGTGTGGACGAAGAAAAAGCCGGCTACGTGCTGACCGTGGGAGTGGTTTCTCCGCCGCCGTCGAGCTCCGCCTTTGCCACCGCCAGCGCACGTTCCGAGTACAGCCAGTCAGTGACCCCGCAGGATAGCAGCTTCGGGCCGAACGCCGGCACCGTCACTCCCGGCGGCGAGAACCGCCCCGCCGACCAGCTCGCCGGACTGAGTGGCTCAACTTCCCTTCCCGGCGCTTACACCTGCGCCTACCTCTACCGCTCAACCTCGCGCGGAGGCCCTCCTCAGCCCACGCCCGAACTCTACTACTGCCACTCGGGCAGCGGCATGCCCAAGTCAGTCATCACCACCATGCTGAAATTTCTGGATAAGCAGGGCACGCCCTAGGTGTGACGACTCAGAGCAGAACACTGGCAACTATGGACTGGGGACTTGGGATCAAGCCCCACGCTCCCTCTTTCGCCTGCCCATTGTCTCTACCCGCGCCCCTTTTTCCGCCCCAGCACCGAAGCCAGAATGGAAGCCAGAAGAATCACCGCCAAAACTGCCAGAGCAACCTCGGTCGAGATCGGGTAATACTCGGAGAGCAGCATCTTTCCGCCAATAAAGATCAGAATTAGCGCTAAGCCGTAGTGCAGGTACTGAAACATCTCCATCATGCCCGCCAGAGCGAAGTACATGGAGCGCAGGCCGAGAATCGCGAACACGTTCGACGTGTACACGATGAAGGCGTTCAGCGTAATGGCCAGCACCGCGGGAATCGAATCCACCGCGAACATCACGTCGGTGGTTTCGATCACCAGCAGCACCACCAGCAGCGGGGTCGCGTACAGGCCGGCGCGGCGCACGAAGAAGCGGTCGCCGTGATAGTCCTCGGTGACCGGCATCCAGCGCCGGAAGGCGCGCAGCACCGGATTTTTCTCCGGATGCACCCCTGCCTCTTCCGAGCGGAAGAGCTTCACTCCGCTGTACACCAGCAGCGCGCCGAAGCAATAAATGATCCAGTGAAAGCGCCGGATCAGTCCTACCCCGGCCAGAATGAAAGCGCCGCGCATGACCAGCGCACCCAGAATTCCCCAGAACAGCACCTTGTGCTGGTGCGCCGGTGAGACCTTGAAATAACGGAAGAGCAGCAGAAAAACGAACAGATTATCCACGCTGAGCGAAAGCTCGAGCACATAGCCGGTCACGAATTCCAGCGCCGGCCTGCGGCCGTGCCAGAAGAAGACCACGACCGCGAAGGCGGCTGCCAGCGTGATCCAGGCCGCGCTCCACAGCGCCGCCTCGCGGAACTTCACCGTGTGTGCGCGCCGGTTGAACAGGCCCAGATCCAGGCCCAGCATCGCCAGCACGAAAACGTTGAACAGTATCCAGAAAAGCAGCAAGGGCGTCCCGCGCTGAATTGTAAATGCTGCGGTTCAGCGTGCGTCCAGCAGGCGCACAGTCTCCAGGATCACGCTGCCGGCAATCTGCAGGCTCTTCGGGCTCAATTTGTCGAGCGTGTCTTGCGGCGTGTGCCAGAAAACGCCGTTATAACCGTAATCCAGGTCAATCAGGTCGGCAGAGGGCACGCCGCGCTGCACAAAGGGCAGATGATCATCTTCCACCGGAATGGTGCGCGCAAAAAAATAAGACTGGTAGCCGTAGCGGGTGGCTGCCTGATAAACCAGGTCCTCCAGCCAGGGCGTGGAATTCTGGTCGCGTTGAATGTCGAGATCGGCATCGCCGATCATATCGGCCAGCAGAAACGCCTTGATCTTCTTCAGCGTTCCATCCTTTTCCCAGAGCTCCGCCAGATGGCGTGAGCCATAAACGCTGTCGGTCGCCGTCCAGTCTTTCACCGCTTCCTCGCCATCGGTCCACAGCAGCCAGACGCTGTAGCCGTCGAGCTTCCTTCCGCGCAATTGATTCGCCAGCTCGAGCAACAATCCCGTCGAGGAGCCGCCGTCGTTGGCGCCGACAAAGCCTTGGTTGCGCAGCGGATAACAGGTGTCGTAATGCCCGGCTATCACGATGATTCCGTCTTTTGTTCCCGGGAACTTGGCCAGGATGTTGCGCACGGGAAATTTTCCCGCCGGTGTGTCGGCGGTGAAAACATCATCCTCCACCCGGTCGCCCTTCAGGCGCGCATAGATGTATTGCTCCAGCTTCTTGTGATTCTCGCTGCCAATCGGGCGCGGGCCAAAGGCCACCACTTCGCGCGTGTACTGCATGGCGCGGTCGGCGTCAATGGTGGGAAGAGGTCCTGAGTCTGCTGGTGGCGCTGGCTGTCCCCGCTCCGTCGCGGTCGCCGGTGCAGAGGATGGCGCTCCGGCCGAAGCCGTTGGTTTTGAACGCCAGCAGGCGCCCGCGCTCAGCAAAATAAGAAACGCGGAAAAAGCCACTGCCCCCCGGCGGACTCGCCGGTCCGCCGCCTGACCCTCACCCCTCACTGCGCCTTGCGCTCCCGCCGCTTGCGCCGCTGTTTGGGATGCACCAGCCAGGCAATCCCAATACTTATCCCGTAGAGCGCGACCATGGGCGCGGCGAAAATGCACATGTTCAGAATGTCCGTGGTCGGCGTGACAATGGCCGCGATGATGAAGATCACCAGAATCGAATAGCGGAAGTTCCGCCACATCCAGCCCGCGTTCACAATCCCCATCAGCGCCAGAAAGAAAACCAGAATCGGCAGCTCGAAAATGATCCCCATGCCGATGATGATGGTCAGAAACAGGTCGGTATATTCCCCGATGGTGATCATCGGCTGGAACTGCTTGCCAAAATCAATCAGGAAGTTCAGCGCCGCGGGATAGACGATCTTGTAGCCGAAAATTCCCCCCGCCAGGAACAGAAACACGGTCGAGAACATGAAGGGCACAACGTAGCGGCGCTCGGTACGGTAAAGGCCGGGAGAGATGAACATCCAGACCTGATACAGCACAAAGGGCGAAGCCACGAACAATCCCGCCAGAAACGTCACCTTCAAGTAAAGGTTGAAGGGCTCGGTGGGGTTCAGATAGACCAGTTTTTCCGCCAGGCCGTTCAGCTTGAGCGCCTCCATGATGGGGCGCTGCATCACGTCGTAAATGCGCTCGTGATAGGCCCAGCAGGCGCCGAAGCCAACCACCACGGCGATGATGGAATAGATGATCCGGCGCCGCAGCTCCTCGAGGTGCTCGAGAAAGCTCATGGCCGCCAGCGGCTCGCGCGGCTCATCCCCGGCAGGGGGCACTTCTGCAACCACTTCAGGCATTGGGCGCCTTGCCTACGGAGTCAGGTTCGGGCAGGGCCGCAGCTTCGGGCAGGGCAGCTTCGGTCACGTGCGCGGGTTCTATCGCCGTGGCCTCCACGATAGGCGTTCTCGCCGCCATAGCTCCAGCGGGCGCTGCCGAAGGCGGCAGAATCGTTTGCCGCTGATTTTCCAGGTCAATCTGGTTGATCTCATGCTCAATCTGCGAGCGGAATTCATTCGAGGCGCGCTTGAACTCGTTGATCGCCTTGCCTATCTGCCGGCCAATCTCCGGCAGCTTCTTGGGCCCGAAAATGATCAGGGCCAGGAAGAACAGAAAAATCATCTCTGGGAAACCCAGATTCATACGCTCATCATACTGCCCTTGCCGATTGGCAGCAACGCGGAGGCTTTCTGTTTGCCGAGCCATCTCCACCAGGAGCACGCAGGCACACCCAAAGAGGACCCATGAAACCGGGGCCTTCGTGCACCTTCGTGGTTCAGCGCTTTTTCCGGGCTTACCGCCAGACTGAGGCCCCGTGCCCGCTCCCCATGCTGGCGGCCGGAGGCGGGCAGCTGAAAGCTTCCAAATCCGGAAAATTCCCCTCACCGCCGCGAGTTTTCAACCCCACAGAATGGTTGACACTCGCCACCACCGGCAATAAGATTTGGCGCGACTTCTCCCTGCACACTCGGGTCAGTTGGATTTCCGCGGTTTCCCGGTTTTCAGTTTCCCTTAGGAGCTTTTAGCGATGAGAATGACAGTTCGTATAGCAGCGGCTTTGGCACTCTTATGCGCTTTCGCGGCAGGCGCGCTGGCGCAAGCGGCTCCCTCGGCTCCGGCACGAAAGAAGCGGGTGGCAGTCTTCGATTTCGACTACGCAACTGTACACAGCTCGGTAGCAGCCATCTTCGGCCAGGACGTGGATGTGGGCAAAGGCATCTGCGATCTGCTGGTTACCAACCTGGTCAAGGACGGCACTTATTCGGTGATTGAGCGTAAAGCTTTGGATAAGATCATGACCGAGCAGAATTTCTCCAACAGCGACCGCGCCAACCCGAACTCGGCGGCCAAGATCGGCAAGCTGCTCGGCGTAGATGCCATCATCGTCGGCAGCATCACCGAGTTCGGCAATGAGACCAAGAACACCGGCGTGGGCGGCGGCGGCGGCAACTGGCACGGCTTTGGCGCCGGCAGCTTCAAACACAAGAACACCAAGGCCAACGTGGCCCTGACCGCACGCCTGGTGGATGTGGATACCGGCGAAATTCTGGGCGTGGCCGAGGGCCAGGGCGAATCTTCGCGCTCCAGCACCTCCATGCTGGGCGGCGGCGGCAACTGGAGCGGCTTCGGCGCCGGCGGCGTCAATTTCGGCAGCAGCGATTTTCAGAACACCATCATCGGCGAAGCCGTAAAGGCGGCCACTGACCAGCTCACCACTGAGGTCGTGGCCGATAACAGCAAGCTCGTGACCCGCACCATTGTCGTCGAAGGACTGGTCGCGGCCGTGGATGGCGGCCAGGTGATTCTCAATGTGGGCGCCAAGGCCGGCGTGAAGGTAGGCGATCAGCTCAACGTCGAGCGGGTGACGCGCGAAATCAAAGACCCGGCCACCGGCAAAGTGCTGCGCAAGATGACCTCGCAGATCGGCGTCGTCAAAGCCACCGACGTGGATGACGTCTCCGCCGTCTGCAGCATCGTCTCCGGCTCCGGCTTCAAGGTCGGCGACATGGTCAAGACGGTCACGCAGTAAGAGGAACTCCGCACTCAGCGGTCAGCACTCAGGCAGCTGCGGGCTCGAATTCTGCTTCGGGTCCCCGGCGGTCTGAGTGCTGACTGCTAAGCTAGCTCTGAGCGACAAACAGCTTCCAACCCTCCGCCGCCCCGCATCCAAACCTTCAGGAACTTGCAAGCGAAAGTTCCCCCGCGGCGGTTACCCTGGGGTAGCTGCGGCGTCACGGGACCAGGTTTTGGCCCATGCTATACTTTTAGATACAAGGCAGTAGTGGGCTTATTTGCCCCTCAGGCCGAAAGAAACTTGCCCGAAGGACAGCGCAACAATGGCTAGCAGTTTTCGTCGCACCCTCTTTCTTGTCGTTCTCATTCTTATCACCTGCGGCTTCCTGGGCATGGTCTTCGCGCAGAAGATCAACCCGGCCGCCACCGCCAGCTCCGACTCCGATGTGCGTGACAGCGTCAAGCAGTTCACCGACGTGTACAGCATCGTGGAAGAGAACTACGCCGAGCCGGTCAGCCCTGACAAGGCCATTTACAACGGGGCCATTCCTGGCATGTTGCACGTGCTCGACCCGCACTCCAACTTCTTCGATCCCAAGGCCTACTCTCTGCTGAAAGAAGACCAGCGCGGCAAGTACTACGGCGTGGGCATGACGGTGGGGCCGCGCAATAACAAAGTCATCGTGATTGCACCCTTCGTCGGCACCCCGGCCTATCGCGCCGGCATTCATCCCGGCGACGTGATCATTGCGGTGGATGGCAAGTCCACGGAAAACATGAGCACCAGCGACGTGGCCGATCTGCTCAAAGGGCCCAAAGGCACCACCGTGCACATCACCGTGCTTCGCGAAGGGGCCGACAAGCCCCTGGAATTCAGCGTGGTGCGCGATGAAATTCCCCGCTACAGCGTGGATTTGCACTTCATGATCCGGCCGGGCATCGGCTACATGCACATCAGCGGCTTCAACGAGACCACCGACCGCGAAGTCAGCGATGCGCTGGATGAAATGGGCGATCTCAAGGGCCTGATTCTTGATCTGCGGCAGGATCCGGGCGGCCTGCTCAGCGAAGCGGTGGGCGTGGCTGACAAGTTTCTGCACAAGGGGCAGTTGATCGTAAGCCACCACGGGCGCGCCTCGTCGGAAAAGCGCTACGTCGCCACCCACGGCAACGGCGGCAAGGATTATCCCCTGGTGGTGCTGGTCAACCGCGGCACGGCTTCGGCAGCTGAAATCGTGGCCGGCGCCATTCAAGATCATGACCGCGGCCTGATCGTGGGCGAGACCACCTTCGGCAAGGGACTGGTGCAGACCGTCTATCCGCTTTCCGAGAACACCGGCCTGGCGCTGACCACCGCCAAGTACTACACCCCGAGCGGCCGGCTGATTCAGCGTGATTATTCCAAGCTCTCGCTCTATGACTACTACTTCGACCGCGATACCGACGAGAACACCACCACCCGCGAAGTGAAGCTCACCGACAGCGGCCGCACCGTGTATGGCGGTGGCGGCATCACTCCGGACGTGAAGATTCCTACCCCCAAGGGCAATCACTTCCAAGACGATCTGCTGCAGCACTACGCCTTCTTCAACTTCGCCAAGCACTACATTGTGGACCATCACCCGGCCAAGAGCTTCGAAGTGGATGATGTGGTGATGCAGGACTTCCGCAAATTTTTGGATTCGCAAAACATCGCCTATACCGAGGCTGACCTGGTGCAGAACAATGACTGGGTGCGCTCCAACATTAAGGCGGAAATCTTCATTGACGCCTTCGGGCAGGATGACGGCCTGCAGGTGCGGGCCGAATCTGACCCGGAAGTGGTCAAGGCGCTGGAACTGCTGCCCCAGGCCCGCCAGCTGGCGGAGAATGCCCGGCGCATCGTGGCCGAGCGCAACAGCGGCCACCTGATCAACCGCTAATACCTGAGATTCAACTCAGCAGAGGCCCGAGCCACTCGGGCCTTTGGTTTGACCAACCCATCACCCCAAAGGACGCGAGGGCACACGAAGGAAGCCCCTGGAGCCAAGGCCTTCGTGGAACTTCGTGCGCCTTCCTGGTGCGATGATTTGTCGCCGGGCCGCCGCGAAACTGACACACTGCCCAAACCTTGACTTCCCGCTGGCCGCTCAGGTAGCCTTCCGTGGCTTCCAGAAAGATTTTCCGGCCCCGCGTTTCCCATTCCCAAGCTGTTTTTCACGAGGAGGCAGTCAAGATGAAAAAGCTCACAGCGTTGCTGATAGGTGTGTTTATTTTATGCGGAGGCCTGGCCGTTGCGGTGGCGCAGGACTCTGAAGCCACCATGCCGCCGCCGAAGGTCCTGACGGTGTTCCGCGAGTTCGTGAAGCCGGGCAAAGTCGGAACCATCCACGAAAAGAGCGAAAGCGCCTTCGTTCAGGCCATGGCCGCGGCCAAGTGGCCGACCCATTATCTGGGCATGGATTCTGTCTCGGGCAAGCAGCGCTCGCTGTTTTTGACCGGGTACGATTCCTTTGACGCGTTGGAAAAGGATACGAAGGCGGTGGGCAAGAACGCCACTCTTTCCGCCGCGCTCGATCGCGCCTCCGCGGCCGATGGCGAACTGCTCACCGAATCCGACAACTATGTGCTGATGTACCGCGAAGACCAGAGCCTGAACGCCAATGTGGATATCCCCCACATGCGCTACTTCGAAATCTCCGTCTATCAGGTGCGGCCGGGACACATGAACGATTGGAACGAAGCGGTGAAGCTGGTGATGGCGGCGTACGAAAAGATTCCCGACGTGCATTGGGCCATGTATCAGGAGGTTTACGGCCAGGTGGATACGGAGTTCGTGGTCTTCACTCCCTTGAAGTCGGCCGCGGAGATTGACCAGGGCTTTACCCGCGACAAGGAGTTCATGGCCAATATGGGCGAGGACGGCATGAAGAAGCTGGCCGAGCTGGAAGCTGCGGGAATCGAATCGGTGCAGCACAACCTGTTCGCTTTCAATCCCAAGGAAAGCTATGTGGGCGAGGATTGGATCAAGGCCGATCCGGACTTTTGGAAGCCCAAATCTTCTATGCCCATGCATATGAAGAAGAAAATGGAAGAGAAGCCCTCCGGCTCGCAGTAGATTTTGCGGGGAAGGGGCCGCCGCCCGGCGGCCCTTTCTTTCCCAAATTGGGAACAGAGACTTGTCCCCGCCGCCCCCACGCCCGGCGGCCGCTTTTGAATGCCGTTGTGCGACTTTCGCACAGGGTCTAATTTCGAATTTTCGGCGGCGGACCATCCCCAGGCATCCCCCGACCGGAAACCGGGGCTTAAATTTGATTTGGCAGTTCCATTTTGGGAATTTTTGATCCTGAATGTCGAAGACGCAGCCTGCTACGCCTCCGGGCCCTCGAGCTCGTGCACGCCGTCAAAGCCAATAAAGAAGCACTTCACGGCCAGCTCGGGAAAGTTGGCTTGCACCAGTCCGGCGGCGCGTTGCAGTTCCTGCTGGTGATGCGCCATCTCGCGTTCCGGATCTCCTCCGAAGGCGGCCAGCCCGCCATACGTGGCGCAATCGGAGTGGCTCATGAGATAAACCCGCTCAGCGCGATGCAGCCGCGCCGACATTCGCACCTGCTCCAGGATGAAATCCCGCTCGAAGTCATTGCGCGGCGAGGCCAGGGTCTTGGCCCCGCCTGCGACCACGATCATGTCGGGATGGACGATCTTCTGATGCTTGAGAAATTTCTGCGTCACCAGGCGGATGCGCTCGTCGAAGCAGCAGAGCACGGCGGCATCGGCGGTGTAGGGGTCGCGAGGCGAATCGAAGTGGAAGAGTTTGTTCATGCAGTCTGCCTAATAGATAGTTGATGTGCGCCGCTCGATGGCAGCGATAACGACATACCTCCGCTCAATCATAATCTCGAAAAAGGTGCACCAGTTCCCGACTTACCCATGCCAGAGAGCCCCGAAGCTTACGGACGCCCCTTGAAACGGGTTCTCCTCCCTTTGGCGAGAGCCGCTAGAATTCTCTGCCGGTTCTGGCGGGGATACGCTCAAGAGACTTTCTTGCCGGCCCGCCGAGGACGACGGTCCATTCCATCGCCGTACTCTCCGAGGGTGACATAGTCGCCGCGTTTGTAGGCGGCCACTCCAATGCGGTAGGCGCGGAGTTCGGCGGCAGTGGGCGTCTCCGCCGGAATCACACGCCCCGACAGATAAACCCGCAACGCCTCACGGACCAACTCGGAGCGGGTACGATGCTCCGCCTTCATAGCCCGCTCGACTTGCTTGGCCATGGCGGGAGGAAGGGAGACGGTCAGAGTAACGCTTTCCCTCATCGGTTGTTACTTTGTCATACTTAGTAGGACATGTCAAAGCACCCAGGAGGGTCAACGGCACAAAATGGGGTGCACGGATCGACGCCTTACAAAAAGCGATTTGCCCCTCGCTGCAGGTTGCAACTGGGGGTAAACTGATGATGGTTGGAAAGTTGGGGGATAAGACGCGTTGCTCACCGAGCACAACGAAGTGGTCACGCGCCACCAAGACATTCTTGGTGGGACGCCGGTTTTTCGCGGCACGCGTGTCCCCTTCCAGGCCCTTCTGGATTACATCGAAGGAGGACAAACCCTGGACGAGTTTATCGAGGACTTCCCGACCGTAACTCGCGAGGCTGCCGTTCGCGCGCTTGAACAAGCCAAGACCCTCGTGGTCAACCATCTTCGATGAAGCTCCTGTTGGACGAGTGCGTTCCAAGAAAACTCAAGGACCATCTGCCCGGATGTGAGTGCCTAACCGTGCCCGATGCCGGCTGGGCGGGCAGGACAAACGGCGAATTGTTGTCTTTGGCGGAGCAATCCGGGTTTGACGTGTTTCTGACGCTTGACCGCGGCCTTGAGTATGAGCAAAACCTCAGGAACCACAAAATTGCTGTGCTCTTGGTCGCAGCGAAATCGAGCAGGTTGGCCGATCTTCTTCCTCAGGCACCCAGCATTCTCGCTGCGCTTCCCTCTCTTCTACCCGGACAGGTGCGGCGTGTGGGCTGACTTTGTGGCTTAGCGCTTTGAAAAGAATCGGGTCGAGTCCAGCAGTGCCCACCCTGCCAACCCCGCGCAGGGTGGGGCATTCTCAGTAGAAAGCGACACCGACGAGTGAGCGGAGGGCGGGCCAGCCCGTCGGCGCTTTTAAGGCGAGCTAGTCTAACCCTTCGTCCTCCATGTCCCTGTTTTCCTCTAGAGGGCCGACCGGTTCCCACCATTCCATAATCTGTCTTTCTATGACTCCGCCCCATTGCATCGTCCAGCGCAGGTGTACGTTCACGCGCATTTTGCGTTCGACTATAGTGCGGTACCTTACAAATCCGTAGAAGTGAATGAAGGATTTGCCCTCGCTCACGGTCATAACAGAATCTCGCTCAGAACCACATCAGGTTCCAAGGCGACCATCATGAAACCAGGAGTACGACCCTGTGCGTCGATGGATTCGCGATAGGGGTGCTGTTTGCAGCTTGCGTAGTTTGCTGGGATGTCCTTGTCTGCCGCTAGGACAAGGGTCGCCCTGAAATCATCAATAAAGGCTTCTGTATGGCCGTAATTCGTCAACTTGCACAGGGCGGCATTGAAACCTCCAGCTCGGTTACTGCCGACCAACGCCAGCTTTTCGACATCAACCCTAATTCGCGCCCGCTCCTTGCTTATTTGGATCTCGATTCCGCGGTTGGCTGCTTTAGCGGCGCGCCTGGTCTCGACAGACTGCCAGCCTATGACAAAGGCCGTGATGATTCCCACGGCTACGAGCGCCCATTCGGGATTTGCTCGTAGTTGCCGGAGGCCTGCTTCGAGACTAGGGGGCAATATTGCCGCAACAAACCACGCTATCGTCATAGGTCCAAAGCACAACCATCAAAAGCGAGCCCGGAACGCCATCACGCTAAACGGGCTGTGGCGGGCGAGGGGCGCCCGCCCTACACAAGCCTCAGGCGCCCCGCTTGGTCTTCAATTCCGCCAGCAGCTGCTCGATGCGGTCTTGCTTCTCCAGTTCGGCCAGGCGGCCTTCCATGTCGTCGGCGGCCAACTCGGATTTCGCCTGGCTGAGAGCGGCTTCGCTCGCCACCTTGCGCTTCATGCGGTCGAAGGCGTTGGCGCTGGAGCCGTTGCCGCCGGCCGGCTTCATTCTTGCGTCGCTGGCTTTGCCCACGGCGCGCGCCCGGCGATGCTGAGTGATGAGCAGATCGGCTTTGGCCTGGGCCTCGGCCAGCTTCTGCTCCAGTTGACGCAGCGCCGTCTTCAGGTTTTCCACCTGGGCTTTCTGGTCGGTCACCTGCTGGGCGAAGCCTTCGCTCAGGTCGCGATAGCTTTCCACCCGCTGCAAGGCGGCGCGGGCCAGGTCGTCTTCTTTCTTATCCACGGCCAGCTCGGCCTTGCGCATCCACTCGGCCACGTGGTCTTCGTTTTCCTTCTGTTTCTTTTCCAGCAGGTGCTGGTCGGCGATGGCGATCGCCACCTGCGTCTTGACCTGCAAAAGCTGGTTCTGCATGTCGAGGATTACCTGCTTGATCATCTTTTCCGGGTGCTCGGCCTTATCAATCAGGTCGTTGAGATTGGCCCGGACTAAGGTTGAGACTCGCTCCAGTAATGCCATGACGGACTCCCTTCGTTGCTTGCGCCGGCCGGCTTCCGGCTGTTGGCCAATGCCAGCTCCTGTTGCGCGGTTGCTTCCTTATTTCGTTGCCTGTGGTGCTCCGATTTCATTTCTTGCTGGTGGTTCCAGCTTCAGTTCCAAATGCCGGTTCCCGGTTCTCAGCCTGCGGCTTTGCGGCGGGTCATCGAGCTGCCAATTAAGATGCCAACGACGATCCCCACCGCCAGCCACAATCCCCCGTTTCCCAGGATGACCGCGACCGCCGCGCCCAACCCGGCGCCGAGGGCGATACCGATCCCGATTTGCATGGACGGTTTTTTCATTCCAGGCTCCGTAGAGACGTAGCTTGCTACGTCTCCCGGCTTGCATCTCGACTGCCGCCTCGGGAGCCGTAGCGAGCTACGGCTCTACAGCGGTGTCAGGTGGGCTGGGGGATAGCCCCGGCCACACCCGCAACTATTTCCCATTTCCGGTCGGCGGCAAAACGTCCGGCTTGGGAGTTTTGTCGCCGATCTGGCGGACCTTGCCCAGCAGATCGCCCAGGGGCATGCCCGACAAGGTTTCGAACAGCGCCGGCACCTGTGCCGCCATCTTGGTGAGATCGCCGGTGATCTTGTTCAGGCCGGCGGCCTCGCCATTGCCGGTTGAGACCACGGTGATCTTATCCACGTTGGCCAGCGGGCTGGCCAGTGCCCTTACCACTTCCGGCATGCTGGCGAACAGTTTGTCAATCACCGCCGCCTGGTTGTACTCCTGATAGGCTTCGGCTTTGACGTTCATGGCTTTGGCTTCGGCTTCGCCCTTCTTGAAGATGATCTCGGCTTCGGCCTCGCCCTGGGCGCGGATAGAAGCCGCATGGCCTTCCGCCTCCACGGTAAGCCGCTGTTTTTCGGCGGCAGCCAGAGTTTCGATGCGCTGACGCTCGATTTCGGCCTGCTTGAGCACGGTGGCGATCAGCTCATTCTGGCGGCGGGCGATTTCGGCCTCCTGCACCTTGACCTGCTGCTCTTTCTCGACCTGCTGCACCTTCACCTGCTCAGCCACCACCTGCTGCTGCATGATGTTGGTCTGGATGTCATAGGCTTTGTCGGCCTGCGCCTGCTGCCGCTTGGTGACTTCCACGTACTGCGCTTTCTTGACGTCCAGATCGCGCTGCGCTTCGGCCTGCTTGGCGAGTGAAAGCGTTTCTGCCAGCACGCGCTCCTGGTCGGCCTGCGCCTTGGCGACCGCGGCTTCCCGCGTGGCCAGGGCGCGACGGATGGCGGTATCGCGCTCGGCCTCGACGGTGGCAACATCGGCGTCACGCTTGATCCGGGCAATGTCCGGCCTGCCCATGTTGATGATGTACTCGTTCTTGTCGCGGACTTCCTTGATGGTAAAGGAGATGACTTCCAGGCCCATCTTGTTCATGTCGTCGGCGCAGGTGGAACGCATGCGATCGCCGACCATCTCCGGCTGCTTGACGATTTCTTCCACCGTCAGCTGGCCGATGATGCCACGCAGATGGCCTTCCATCACCAGCTTGATGAGACTTTCGCGTTCCTGGTCGCTCTTGGTAAGGAACTGCTCGGACGCCGTCCAGATGGATTCGGTGTCGGACTTCACCTTGATCTGCGCCACGGCTTCCACCGTGACCGCTACGCCCTGCTTGGTGTAGAGATCCTGCTGCGGCGCCACGTCGAATGACATCAGTTCGAGCGACAGGCCATGGCAGTTCTCAAGCATCGGAAACACGATCGTGCCGTGGCCCGTGATCACGCGCTTGCCGCGAAAGCCGTAGACCACCAGCGCTTCGTGCGGGCCAGCCTTGCGATAGAGCCGCGCCAGTCCGCTCATCAGAAAAAGCAGAGCCAGCACCAACATCCCTGCAATAATCCAAATCTCGATTGCTATTCCGCCCAACATATCGCCTCCTTCTATAAGACCGAACGCAACCTACGGCTACGCGAAGTATTGCCAATGCATTTCATGCGGGCGCGGCGCCGCCGCCCGCCCGGCGCATCAAGTCGAGATCCTGAAGCACGCGCGCGGGATCGTTGTGCCCCAGAAAAATCTCTCCCTCGCGGGTGCGAATGCGAACTCCCCGGCTGACCCAGACGTAAGCCTTGCGATTGCCGACGCCGCGAATGCCATAGCCGGAGCTCGGGTTCCAGGCTTCGATGGCGTAATGCTCGATGTCGGCGGTGGGAATGGATTTCAAGCGCAGGCCGAGGGTGCGAATTTCCAGGCCGTGGCGGGTGAAGTAGTAATGAAAGCCATCCCAGGTCATGCCGAAGACGGCGACGAAAACCAGGCCGAGCAGCGCCGCGCCGAGGCGCAGATTGCTCTGGGGCACGGCCGCGACCACCCAAATGGCGGCCAGCAGGGGAACGGCGAAATAGATGCTCCAGGCCTTGCCCGACTGCACCTCCTCGGCCAGGACGTCGCTCGCGGGAAAAGCCGGGCCGCGCTTCTCTCCCAGGGTCACGGCGATCAACAGCAGAGCTCCGATGGGGGTCACGACCATGAGCGGCATCACGCTGATGGGTGAGCCCACCAGGTTGTAGTTCAGAGTGGAATTGAGCATGAAAAAGATGGTCCAGATTTCCACGCAGAAGAACAGGAGCAGCGCCCACGACAGAGTGTTGGGAGGGTGTTTGCGGTGCGAGGCGTAGAGCACGACCGAGAAAGCGGCCAGCATGAAGACCATGAAGCCCAGGGTGAAGGCGAGCGAGATCTGGCGCGGCATCCAGCCATTGGCGCGGCCGGCGGCATCGAAGTGGCTGGCCATCTGAGCCGGAAGCTGATTCCACAGGGCGCGAAAGCGCAGCGCCATGGCGAGGAGCGGCAGCCACATTACGGCAACGAGCAGGTTCCACAGGCCGCGGTTCATTGCTCGCTTCCCTTCCGGGCGGCGGTTTCTTCGCCGGCCATCTCGCTCCACAGGCGGACGTAGGCAATGCCCTTCTCGTAGCGGGTCACGACGACCTCACTGCCTTTGGGAATGCTGCGATCTTCTTCAGTGCGCGCGCCGCAGGTGCGGCGAGTTCCCGCCTGCGAATAAATAATTTCTCCAGTGCCCCCGGCGCGGATGGGCATGGAAACACGGCCGAGGACTCCGACCATTTCAAAATCTTCGGCATCGAGGTTCTCGTCTTCGGATATGAGCACGCGGGTGAGGAACAGAAACACGATGCCCGAGCCCACTGCGCCGCTTAGGAGGGCGATGCCTATCCCCATGACGAACCAGACGGTCGAGAAACGCGTGAGCAGATAGCCCGTCCCCCCGAACCATGCAAGAAAGGCTGCGAGGGTGACTGGGTTGAGCGGCGAGATGTGGCCGGGAGCGGCGGCGGCGCCGGCTTTGGCGCCTCCGGTGTGGGCGCCCGCGTGGCCCAGATGGCCCACGTGACCGATGTGCCCAACATGGGCGTGTGGGAACACATGCACGTGCGGCTCTCCCAGGCCATGCGGCAAGTGCCAGTGAAAACCTCCCAGCACGAAGGAAAGCAGGCTGAAGGCAAATCCAAGTGCGAAACAGATGAGATAGAAATTCGCCCAAGTCATTACGAGCGCCTCCTCTCATGAACGTGGCGACGATCTATCCGTGTGCTTTCGGGACTGAGGGCTTCCAGTAACCGCTCGGCCAGGCCGGGGGTATCGAGAATTGCGCCCAGCAGAAGAAAGCAGCGGCGGGTATCTTTCTGGCGGGCCGCTTTGATCAGCACCTCACTCACCTGGGTATCGCTGGCGAAGCGCTCGGAGCCTTGCAGCAGCCAGACATCCAACTTGCCTTCGGTGGTGCGCAGATCGGAGACCAGCTCGGTGTGATAGCCCTCGGGATCATCCACCAGAAAACCGGGATGCACCTTGAAGAACCTGGCCAGCAAAGCGCGGGTGGCCTGGGTCATGTGGGGGCGCGAGCCATTCTCGATCTGCGAGATGTAAGACTGGCTGACGGTCCTGCCCTGCTCCTTGCGCAGCGCGCGCACCAGCTCGAGCTGGGTGATGGGCCGGCCGAGGCCGCGCAGCGAACCTTCGACCTCGCGCAGGTAGCGGATTTTCTGCCCCACATTCATAACTAATTGGCATATTTATATAGCAATATGTAATATCTCGTCAAGAACTAAAACTGCTTCCGCTTCTACGAGTTAGCGGACTCTCTGTCTGGAAAACGGCCGCGGCCGCGAAATGAAAACGAGCCTGCCGAGGCTGGAGTGGCAACCCGCGGGGCCCCGGGCCACCCGCCCGAGGCGGCCCGCAGCGGCTAATTTCCCTTCTTGATGTGCTGCGCCAGGCGCTGATGAAAGTTCTGGACGTCGGTGGCCGACTGAAGCTCCGGCACCTCATACTCGATCTGATGCAGACGCTGGCCCTCTCCAGCGACCAGAGAGATGAGAATGCCGCTCTTCGCATCCCGCTGGTCCCCGTGGCCGGCCTGTGTGCCCAGCACCTTTCCGCTGGCGTCCGTGATGACAGTCAGTTTCTTTTTCATTCGAAATTCCCCACATTGAACTGGATAGCGGTGGCGTTACCGCTGCCTTGCAGTTGCCCGTAGTAGATAAACTCGTGACCGCGCACCGATTGCACGCTGGTCTGGAGTGTCGCCACCGTGGGTGTGCCAAATCGAGAGATGAAACTCGCTGAGACGTAATTGGGGCCGTGATCTTTCTTGTCCACGTACTCCCACGCCACGGTGAGTGTTTCCCCGGGTTCCATCGTGGTTATCCCTCCCAGCCCCATGTAGAGTCCCATAGTTGACCTCCTCTTTTTTTGACCGCGTGAGTCCGGTGACAGGCTAATCCCTGCCGCCACGGCGGTCAATTACGCCTCGGCGGGCAGGAATGGCTTGCGGCAAAACGACCCGCCCCTTGGTTGGGTCACACCCTTGGAAAGCCGCACGCTTCCAGGGTGCTGCAGGGTTTCGATCCTTTTTTTCGCAGCCTCTGGATGGCTCTGCCGTGATACCAGACTCTTTTGCTCGAGCTGCGCCGCCATTGGGCGTTGCGTTTGCGGCGTTGCTTTTACCCCTCTGGAGGACTAGCATGAAATACCGCTGGAACTAGTAAATTCCCATTCAATCCGAACATCCCGCTCCCAAGGAGGTCTTCTATGGGCACAGTAACGTCTGGCGCACAAGTTCATCCCGAGGTCACCAGCTTTCTGAAAAAACCCCGCAAAATGCTGATCAACGGCAACTGGGTGGATGCCGTTTCGGGCAAGACTTTTCCCACCTATGACCCCTCTACCGGCGAGGTGCTGGCCCAGATAGCCGAGGGCGACCGCGCCGACATTGATCTGGCCGTGAAAGCCGCGCGCAAGGCCTTCGACTCAGGCCCCTGGCACAAGATGTCGCCCTCGCAGCGCGGCCGCCTGATATGGAAGCTCGCCGACCTGCTGGAAGAGCACGTGGAGGAGTTTGCTTATCTGGAATCTTTGGACAACGGCAAAGCGCTGACCATTGCGCGCGCCGCCGATGTGCCCCTGGCGGCCGATCTTTTCCGCTATATGGCGGGCTGGGCGACCAAGATTGAAGGCAACACCATTCCTCTCTCGGTTCCCTATACCCCGGGAGCGAAGTATCTCAGCTACACGCTGCGCGAGCCGGTGGGGGTGGTGGGGCAGATCATTCCCTGGAACTTTCCGCTGCTGATGGCGGCGTGGAAGCTGGGGCCGGCGCTGGCCACGGGCAACACGGTAGTGCTGAAGCCGGCCGAGCAGACGCCGCTTTCGGCGCTGCGCCTGGGCGAACTGATTGTGGAAGCCGGCTTCCCCGAGGGCGTAGTCAACATCGTTCCCGGGTACGGCGAAACCGCGGGCGCCGCTCTGGCCGCGCACGACGGCGTGGATAAGATCGCCTTCACCGGCTCGACCGAAGTGGGCCGGCTGATTGTGCACGCCGCCGCGGGCAATCTGAAGAAAGTCTCGCTGGAGTTGGGCGGGAAATCGCCCAACGTAGTTTTCAAAGATGCCGATCTGGACTCCGCCATTGCCGGAGCGGCCAGCGCCATCTTCTTCAACCACGGGCAATGCTGCTGCGCCGGTTCCCGGCTGTATGTCGAGAAAGAAGTATTCGACAAGGTGGTGGACGGAATCGCCGAGCAGGCCAAGAAAATCAAAGTGGGGCCGGGGCTGAATCCGGAGACGGAGATGGGGCCGCTGGTTTCCGAAGAGCAACTGCAGCGCGTTTGCGGCTATCTGGATTCCGGCAAGACGCAGGGAGCCAAGGCCGTGACCGGCGGGCGCAAGAAGGACGGCAAAGGCTACTTTGTGGAGCCTACGGTGCTGGTGGATACCACCGAGGACATGAAGGTCGTGCAAGAAGAGATCTTCGGTCCGGTGGTAGCCGCGATGCCGTTCACAGACGCGGAAGAGATCACGGTGCGGGCCAACGACAACGTGTATGGGCTGGCAGCCGGGGTGTGGACGCGCGACATCAGCAAGGCCAACCGCATGGCCCAGCAGCTGCGGGCCGGGACGGTGTGGATCAACTGCTACAACATTTTTGACGCGGCCCTGCCCTTCGGCGGCTACAAGCAGTCGGGCTGGGGACGCGAAATGGGCCACGAGGTGCTAAAGAACTACACCGAAACCAAAGCGGTGTGCACCAGAATTTAGCAGAGGCTGGTTGGTTCGCTTTCGGGGATGAACTTTACGTTCATCCCCTTTTTCTTTGTGCTGCGAACCACGAAGGGCACGAAGGAAAAACTACTGCACCCGGTTATTGTGCTTCTTGCGGTAGATTTCCCGTGATAGATGGTTCTGCTGGCGGGTGACCTTGGCCTTATCGGCGGGGGTCAGCTTGCCGCCGTTTTCGGCGCGCATGTGGCGGGTTTCGCGATTCAGGCGGGCTTCCTGGTGCTCCACGTGGGCGGTTTCATGGGCAGTCATCTGGCCGCTTTTCACACCTTGCCCGATGCGCCGCTGCTGATTCGCTTTACGTTGTGCGATGGTTCCGGCTTGAGCCGCCAAGGGCAGTAACGAAGCCAGGACTGCACACAAGAAAAACCTTGTTACGTGACTCTTCATAACGTCTCTCCTTTTCCTCTGTGTGGTCTTGTCGGCTTCGCGAAGCGACTTTTGACGCACTGGATGTCGAAACCCGCAGGCGAGGAATTTGTTGCGCCGGAAAAGAAAGCGATCTGAGGGGGCAAGTTACTAAGAGGGTTACTACTCGGGTTTGCATACTATTGTGACACCCCAAAACTTGTCATCCCGAACGGAGTTCCGTCAGCCGCGAAGCGGATGACGGAACTCCGTCGAGGAACCTGCTATGGGACGCCGCCGCCCAGCAGGTTTCTCGACTCCGCAGGATTGCCCGCTTCGCGGGCAACCCTGCTACGCTCGAAATGACAAAGCGTTGTAATCGTCACTATATTCTGCAAATCTCAATAGAAGTGGCGGCCGCATGCTGCTGGGCTAAAAAGAGGATCAAACCCGAGAGGGCACAGAGTCCGGGTGGATTGTCGAACCCGCCCGCCGGCTCATGAAGCTCTGCCGGGCACTAACTCGCAGGCGGAATGTTCTGGTTCAAGCGGAAGAAATTGGCCGGGTCGTATTTCTTCTTGAGCGCGGCCAGCCGCTCGTAATTGGGTCCGTAGGCTTCGCGGACGCGGTCCGCGCCTTCCTGGCTCAGATAATTCACGTAGGCGCGGCCGGAGAGATAGGGCCGCGCATCCTGCCAGAAATCCTGCACCCACTTGCGGTTGAGATCATGGTTTCCGGAATCCTTCCACACCCCAAAGGCGCTGAAGTTGTAGTGGTCGAAGCGATGGGCAAACGCCGTAGCATCTGCCGGCACCCGGCTGGCCACGCCGTGCATGTGCTCGAACATCAGCGAGGCCAGGGGCGACGAGCGGCGCGCGAAGTGTTCAATCGCCACCTCCATCGCCTCCTCCGGAAGCGAGTTCATAAAGCCTGCCTTCCAATAATGAAACTGCCCCGGAGGATAAGCCGCGTCGAACAGGCTCTGCTGCTGGATAAACGGAACCGGCCCGACCGTATCCGCGACGGGCGGCCCGAAGGCGCGGATGGGAGCCAGAATTTTTTCTCCCCGCTTGGGATCGCCGTTGTAGCAGACAACCAGGGCGCTTACCGGAATACCGTCCGGGCTGTTCAGGAGCGCGGCGGCCACCACCAATTCATCGGGGCACTGATGCGTGATCTCGCGGAAAAAACGCAGAACCTCTTTCGACTTCTCCAGGGGATAAATCAGCAGACCAGCGATGGTAGTTTCGAGCGGATGCAGGCGATAGCGGAACTCGGTCACGATGCCGAAATTCCCTCCGCCGCCGCGTAGTCCCCACAGCAGATCGGCGTTCTCGGTTTCGCTCGCCTGCACGGTCTTGCCCTCGGCGGTCACCACCTCCGCGCCCAACAGGTTGTCGCAAGCAAGGCCGTGCTTGCCCATCAGCCATCCCAGCCCGCCGCCCAGGGTCAGCCCCGCAATGCCGGTCCGCGAAACAACGCCCGTGGGAGTTACCAAATCGAGGGCGTTGGTCGACCTGTCGTAGTCGCCCAGAGTCACTCCGGGCTGCGCCGTGGCGGTGCGGTTTTTCGCATCCACCTGCACGCCTTTCAGGTTTCCCATGTGCAGCATCAGGCCGCCCTCGCACACGGCGTTGCCCGCCACGCTGTGGCCGCCGCCGCGAATGGAAAGCGGCAGTTCGTGTTCGCGGGCGAATCGCACGCAGGCGGCTGCGTCCGCCGTGCCCGAGCAGAGCACAACCAGCGCCGGCCGGCGGTCAATCATCGCGTTGTAAATGCTCCGCGCCTCATCGTAGCCGGCGTCAGCGGGTTGAAGCACTTCTCCGCTAACTTGTTTCTTCAGTTCACCGATGGCCGCCTGGTTCGTCACCGAATCCTCCGTTGTCTGTTTGCCGGGCAAGAATGATTCTCCTCGTATCCGTAAACCGCACTTCGAATATGGAATATGGAGGCTTCAATGCTCCGGTCGAGCGTCATTTGAAAAGAGCGCCTCTATATTATTGAGGTTTGCAGAATACAGTGACAATTGCAACGCTTTGTCATTCCGAGCGCAGCAGGATGGTCGGCGAAGCGGGCAATCCTGCGGGGTCGAGAAACCTGCTTGCTGGCGGCCTCCCCACAGCAGGTTCCTCGACTACGTTTCATCATCCGCTTCGCGGATGACGGAACTCCGCTCGGAATGACAAAGGGGTTGGGTTGTCACAATATCATGCAAACCTCAGTAGGGCATGGAAAGGCAGTTTCTTGACACATTGCGTCAACCACCTTTTGGTAAGGAAGGGGCCGGGCTTTTTAGATTCCGGCTTCGATGCGGGCGCGGGGATCGAGATAATCGCGCAGGGCATCGCCAATGAAGTTGAAGGAAAGAACGGCAAGCATCACGGCGAGCGCCGGAAAGATCACCAGGTGAGGAGCGTCGAACAGATGCGCGCGTCCGTCGTTGAGCATGGTGCCCCAGCTTGCAGTGGGCGGCGGAACTCCGAGGCCGAGGAAACTCATAGTGGCTTCGGCAAGAATCGCGCCGGCCATGCCGATGGCAGCCTGCACGATCACCGGCTGAATGATGTTGGGAAGAATATGACGCACGACGATGCGCAGATCATTTGCACCCAGCGCCCGCGCGGCTTCGACATACTCGCGCTCGCGCGCCGCCAGCACCTGGCCGCGCACCAGGCGCGCGTAGCCAACCCAGCCGCCGAGCGAGAGCGCGAAGATCAAATTGAAGATGCCCGGCCCGCGGAAGGCAACAAAGGCAATCGCGAGAAGAATGCCGGGAAACGACATGAAGGCGTTCACCAGCACGACGTTCACGAAGCGGTCAATGCCACCGCCGTAGTAACCAGCAACGGAGCCGATGATCAAACCAAGACCGAGCGAGGCGGCCACCACGCAGCTGCCGACCAGCATGGAGATGCGCGAGCCGTAAATCAGGCGGGAGAGAATGTCGCGCCCCAGTTCATCGGTGCCGCACCAGTGGACCGCAGAAGGCGGCGCCAGCCGCATGGGAAGATTGATGAACGCAGGATCCTGGGGAGCGATCCAGGGCGCAAACACGGCGCATATGACGAACGCGAGAACCAGTACCACGCCGATGGCTGCCAGCGGATTATGCCGGGCGGCGCGCGGGAGCGAGATGGAGAGAGTGGACAAAAGTCTCTGTTAGGAAGCGAATGGGTTTTCGACGCGTATGCCAGCAATCTTCTGCCCGGCATTCAGATCTTCGGAGAGAATCCGAAGGGCCCCGCACTTAGCTGCCGAAGCAACGATCAGCGCATCCCAGAACCCAATGCGCGCTTCGTCCTCGATCCGAAATGCGGTTGCGATTTCGGCAGGCGTGGTTTCCGTGCACCAGATGGAGTAGCTGTTCACCAGCAACCGCGCTTCATCTTTGCCAAGAGGAGTGGCGATCTTGCCCGTAACGTTCACATAAAACTCTTGCAGCACTTGCACGCTGAGAACGCCAGTCCGCTGGCTCCAAAGTTCACGCAGGACGATCTTTGCCACATCGTGCTTGGCTCCGGCATCCACATCGTGAGCATAGATCAAGACGTTGGTGTCGACGAAGCTCTTATCGCTCATGCCACTGATCCCGGCTGGAGTGAATTACACCGCCCAGATGAAATCCCTGATCAAGCAGGGCGGCGGCCTGCCGCTCCGCCCGCTCGTAGGCCTCTTCCTCCCCGACCAGAATCTCGATCTGCTCGGCCAGCAGCCGGCTGATGGAGGAATCTCGACGCGCCGCCAGGATCTTCGCCTTGCGGAGAGTTTGCCGACTGAGGCTAATGGTCACATTCTGCTTGGTCATAGCCATATTTCACGTACTATACGTGTATCACGTACTGTACGTGTAGTCAATAGACCTAAGGGACCGACGGTTTCCTAAAACGTACTCAGCAGGAGTTCGCGGCGGGGCAAGGTTACCATATTTCAAGTTGAATTCTCTTGTAGCTATGGATGATCTGGTAATCGGCGCGGTCGGAGGTAATCAAGCGCGCGCCATAAGAACGAGCAGTCAGCGCGATGAGCACATCGAAGTGCAGGTCGCGTAGCTTGGCGGGCAGAAATCCGTGGTCGGCGCGAATCTTTCCCAGGAGCTGCCCTGACACCAGCCAATTCTTCTCGCTGGGCGTGAGGATAGGATGATTTCGCGTCAACGCGTGCAAGAACCTGTGTTCCGCAGGCCGGGTGGCGCCCCGCCACAATTCGGCCAGCACGACCGACGATGTCCGAATGAGACCGGTAATGGACTGGATTTTCTGCCGGTGGCGTCCGGTTCGCAGATCGTCAATAAAAATGGATGTGTCGAAGATGACGAGGTCACTCACCGTGACCCGCGAAAGAGAGTTTGCCTTCGTTTTTCTTCATCAGCTTCTTGAAACGCTGCAAGGCGACCAGCTCGCGCAGCGCCACGTGGATGGCCTGAGTGCGGGACTTTACGCCGAGAAGTTTGGCGGCCTCGTCGGCCAACTCCGTATCCAGCCGGATGGATGTCATGGTCACAGCCATCGAATCTGCCCCCCCTGCCTTCGTATATACATACTATGCAGCTGGTATATACACGTCAAGATGTATCTTTAATGGTACACTTCCGGAGTAAGAACTATGGCGCGGAAGGCAGCACCGCCCCGGAAGGTTCCACTCGTCTTCTTCCGCAACGATGCCGGCGGCGAACCGGTGCGCGAATGGCTGAGGGGGTTGGACGACGGGGAGCGCCACGCTATCGGAACGGACCTGCTGCGGGCGCAGTGGCGTTGGCCGGTTGGAATGTCCCTATGCCGCCCAATGAGGAACGGTCTGTGGGAGCTTCGTACCGGTCTGCCCAGGAACCGCACGGCGCGAGTCTTGATCTGTTTTTACCAGGGCCGCTTGGTGGCGTTGCACGGATTCATAAAGAAAACGCGGGCTACGCCCGAGGATGACCTGGCGCTGGCTCGCAAACGGCAGAAGGAGCTGGAACAATGAGCAGGAAGAACATGGGATCGAGCATTGATGACTTCTTGAAGCAGGAAAACATCTTCGAGGAGGCGCAGGCGCAAGCGGTCAAGGAGGTCGTGGCTTGGCAGCTGGCAAGGGCCATGAAGAAGAAAAAGCTTTCCAAGACGCGGATGGCAGCCCTGCTGAAGACCAGCCGCGCCCAGGTAGATCGCATTCTCGATCCCAAACGGGACATCACCCTATCGAGCCTGCAGCGGGCCGCGGCGTTGGTTGGCCAGCGGGTCGTGATTGAGTTGGTTTAGTAAGGGATGTGGGCGGCGGAGCCAGGCCTATGGCTCATCCGATTCGGTCACTGGGTCAGGATGACAATGAGCCAGATGTAGCCGGCGCAAAAGCAACCCAGCGCACCGAAGCCAAGAGCTTGATTCCTTGCGTACTTGAAGCGGGTATATGTTCCTTCGCCGGGATGGTGACGGTACGTCTCGTAATTGAAGACCTCGAACACCATGAACAGGATTCCGTAAACAATGCTGCACGTCAGCAGAAGCAGCGTCAGTACGGTTAGGGCGCGGCCGAAGCTCAATCACGTTTTTCCCGGCCCGGCCAATTGCTCCAGCTGGCGGCGCCAGTCGAGATCATCCACAAATTCGCGGGAGTCGCGCCAGCCCGAGCGCACTTTGACGAACAGTTCGAGAAATACTTTGGTCCCCAGCATTTTTTCCATCTGCAGGCGGGCCTCGGTGCCGATTTTCTTGAGCATCTGGCCGCCCTTGCCGACCAGAATTCCCTTCTGGCTTTCGCGCTCGCAGAAGATCGCGGCGGCAATGCGCGTCAGCTTAGCTCCTTCTTCGAATTGCTCGATGATCACGGTTGTGGCGTAGGGTAATTCCTCCCGCGTCTCCAGCAGAATCTGCTCGCGGATGATCTCCGCCGCCATGAAACGCGCCGGCTGGTCGGTAACCTGGTCTTCGGGAAAATACTTTGGGCCTTCGGGCAAAGCCGCGATCAACTTTTCAACCAACGTATCCAAGCCATCGCGCTTTCTGGCGGAGAGCGGAAGGACTTGGCGAAACTCATGCAGCTTGCTGTATTCCTCGATCAGCGGAAGCAGCTTGGCTTTCTCCTGCCGCAGCAGATCAATTTTATTGAGCAGCAGAAACGAAGGCGTTCCCGAACGGGCGACCATGTCGAGCAGAAATTGGTCGGCAGGTTCGCGGCGTCGGGCGCCGTCCACAATGACGAGAATCAAGTCGCAGCCTTCCAGCGCCTCGTGAACTTCGGCCATCATTTTGCGCCCGAGCGAGCTATCGGGCTTGTGCACGCCGGGAGTGTCAATCAAGATGACTTGTCCGCCGGGTCGGCCTTTCTGTTTCTTCACATGGAGGATCCCCAGAATGCGGTTGCGGGTGGTCTGCGGTTTGGGGCTGATGATGGCCAGCTTTTCGCCGACGAGCGCGTTCAACAGCGTGGACTTCCCCGCGTTGGGACGGCCGAGAATGCAGACGAAACCGGAGTGAAAGGACATGGCAAAGGCTTCTGGCCGCTGGATTCTGGCTTTTGGCAGTTAGCTTTTAGCTTCTATCTGCCAGCTTTTCGCCGAAAAGCCATTGGCAGGACAGATCTTGTACCAGTGAGAATCCAGAACCCGGAAGCTAGGGGCTAACAGCCAGATGCTCCTTTATATCAGCTTCATCTGCCGTGGCTCGGCAAGCGAGATGCGCACCCGCTCGACGCGGCGCTCGGTGGAATCCAGCACTTCGAAGCGCAGGCCGTCGTCTTCAATGACCTCGCCTTTCTGCGGAATGCGCCCCGCCAGCTCGCTCACCAGGCCGGCGACGGTCGCCGATTCTTTTCCCTCGGGCCGCATGCCGAACAGCTCATTCAGACGGTCCACGTCCATGTTGCCGGGCACCACATAGGATTGGTCGCTCTCGCGCACCACCTCGGCCTTCTCATGCTCATCGCGAATCTCGCCGACAATTTCTTCGACCAGGTCTTCGATGGTCACCAGGCCGGCCACGCCGCCATATTCATCCACGACAATGGCCATGCGGATATTGTTCTTTTGCATCTGCTTCAGCAGGTCGCTCACGAGTTTGCTCTCGGGCACGAAGTAAACGTCGCGGCGCATGACCGTATCCACGGTGCGGGACCGGGCCTCGGTGTCGGGCAGCTGCAAAACGTCCTGCGCATAAACAATGCCCTTGATGTTATGGATGGTGCCCTCGAAAACCGGGACCCGGGAAAACGGCTTGGTGCGCAGCAGTTCAATGAACTGCTCGACGGTCGTGTTGGTGGGCACGGCAACGATTTCGGGCCGCGGCTTCATGGCCTCGCGTACCGTCTTTTCGCTGAACTCGACCACCGACTGAATCAGCTGGCGGTTGCTCTCATCGAGAATGCCCTCTTCCTGCCCGGCCTCGATGAGCGCGTCCACGGCTTCCGCGGCGCTTTCCTGTTGGTCGTCGGAGTGCTCGCGAGTGAGCGTGCTTACCGACTGCAGGAAGCCGAGCACCAGGGTGACCGGCAGCAGCAGGTAAATAAGAATGCGGAGCAGCGGCGCCCAATGCGAAAGCCACTCCCCGCGGGTGCGCGAGAAAAAGAGAAAGGGCAGGAAGCGGTCAAAGACGATAACGATGAGGATCAGGCTGAGGGTGGCCTGCAGGATCTCGGCGGCATGCCAGGCGCGGTCGCGGAAGACGGTAAAGCCGATCAGCATGGCAATGGCCGCCATCAGCAACTGGCGCAGCACGGCCATGGAGAGCACTGCCCTGGGCCGCGTTACTCCCAGCCTGGGCTCGACCTTGTGCTCGAAGGCGGCAATGTTATCCTGAAACTCGCGGGAGAGAAATTTTCCCATTTCCGCGTACACGCGATCCACATAGGCGGCGAGAGTGAGCAGCCACATGAGTAGGGCGAGCGCGGCCGCCACGGCGTAGTTCACAGGGCCTCCGCCGAACTGGCCGACGGTCTTTGCGGAGGCCGCCGGTGGTTGGCGATCGCCACCCGGGAGTGCCTCTCAATCAGCCCAGCGGGCAACCCCAGTCTGCGGCGCAGGCGCTGCTCCTCGCGCGCCATTTCGCCGCGATCGCGCTCGTGGTCGTAGCCGGCCAGATGAAGTAATCCGTGCAAGGCCAGGATTTTCACCTCCTCCGCCGTACCGTGGCCCAGGCGGCGGGCGTTGGCCGCGGCCAACTCGGCGGAAATTGCCAGGTCACCGGCGAGGCCGGCGCCACCTGCGAGCGCGGGCGGGAAAGAAAGCACATCGGTCGAGCGATTCTTCTTGCGAAAACGGCGATTCAGTTCCCGCAGCAGGCGATTGCCGCCAACTACGATGTGCGTTTCACCGCGCAAGCCAATGGCCCGCTGGGCGCGGGTGACGAAGCGAGCCAGCGACGCAGCCGTCAAGCGTGGCACAGCTCTATGCATGACCACTGAACCACTGGCCGACGAGCCCCGGTTTTTGGCGCTGCCCAATCTGTCCCTCAAAAGAAATCGGGAGGCCCGCGGCGGCGCCTCCCGGTTGCTTGCTTACGCTCTATTCTGCCGCCGGAGTTTCCGCAGACTTCTGGCCTGGGCTCTCCCGTTGCACCGCATTCGCCGAGGCCGCACCGCCGTTCTTTCCATTCTCGTGCCCATTGGCGGCGTCGGCGCCCGAGCCTGCCCGCTGTTCCGGCTTAGGCTCCGGCCTGGCCTCGAGCAGCGGCATCTGCTCCTGCGCCACCCTGGTCTTGTGTTCATCATAGGCGCGAATGATGCGCTGCACCAGATGATGGCGCACCACGTCGCCCTCGTCGAAATAAACAAACGTAAGGCCCTGAACGTTTTTCAGCACCTCCGCCGCCTCCAGCAAGCCGCTGCGCCGCGCCGTGGGCAGGTCAATCTGCGTGATGTCGCCGGTAATGACCGCCTTGGAGTTGAAGCCCAGGCGGGTGACGAACATCTTCATCTGCTCAGAGGTGGTATTCTGCGCCTCATCGAGAATGACAAAAGAATCGTTCAGCGTGCGCCCGCGCATGAAAGCGATGGGCGCGATTTCGATCACGTTCTTTTCCAGATAGCGCTCTACCCGCTCGGGATCGAGCATGTCATAGAGTGCGTCGTACAAAGGCCTGAGATAGGGGTCGATCTTTTCCTGCAAGGTTCCGGGCAGAAAGCCCAGGTGTTCGCCAGCCTCGACCGCGGGCCGGGCCAGGATGATGCGGTTCACACGTTTGGCCAGCAGCGCGGAGATGGCCATGGCCACCGCGAGATAGGTTTTGCCGGTACCGGCCGGGCCAATGCCGAACACCATGTCGTGCTTTTCGATCGCATCCAGGTAGCGCCGCTGGTTGGTGCTCTTGGGCTGCACCGTGCGGCGCCCGAAGGAGCGCTGCCGGCCGGCCTCGGCCAGGCCGCGCAGCGTGGTCTTGGGGTCGGTGATCAGCACGCGCAGCATGCTGTGCAGATCGCCGTTGGCGAAGGTGAACCCGGAGCGCTGCAAGTACTCAAAGTCGGCAAAGACCTGCTCAGCGCGGGCCACGTCGCGGGCCGCCCCTTCCAGACTGATGGAGTCCGAACGCAGAGCAATCGTGATATTCAGCCCATCTTCCAGCACGCGCAGATTTTCGTCGCGGGTTCCGAACAGGGTCTCGATGTTGGGACTGATCTCGATGCTCTTCTTCATTCAGTTGGTGGCGCTTGCCCCCGCGCATTGGATGCCCTGACGACCGGAGAAGGCTTGTAAGAAAACCGGCGGGAACGGCAGGCTCCGGGAAGTGGAAGGCCCTGAAACACTTCCGCCTTATCTGCGCGCAAACGATTCTTCTGTGTGGAGGTGAAACCAGCCGAGATGCTCGCTCCCAGGGTGCAAGCAACTGCCATTGGCCATAAGGGTACCGCCGCCAGCCAAGGGAGTCAATGGCGGTCCCGGCTCGCGATGAAAACCTCCGTGCCGGGATAGGAGGCGCCCTGGCCGTAACCCTTAGAACTTCTGACCTTAAAGCCAGCCTTGCGCAGCTCGCGCCTAACTGACTGTGGTGTAAAGAGTTTCTGTTTATGCTCTTCGAGGCTGCGCCGCCAGTGCCTGCCCATCTTGCGAAAGACAACCATGTGGCGCGTGAGCAGGCGCCGCCGCTGGTCTTCCTCGCTACGAACTAAGATGGCCCAGTGCTTGCCCTGGAAATGACGCTCGGCGGGAGCTGGCGCGCGGCTTGGCCCTGCCACATCGAAGATGAAGACCCCAGCTGGCGCCAGGGCCTTGTACACCCGTTGAAAGAATTGAGCGAGCCCGATGGATTTTGGGTCGAATTGATAATTGAGGCATTCGCCGATGGCGGTCACAGCCACGCAGGGCGGAAGCTTTACCCGGAACAAAGACCCGCGTATGAAGCGCGCCTTGGGGGCGCGGCCGCGGGCCCGGCGCAGCATGGCGCTGGAAATGTCCACCCCCAGAACGTCATAGCCGGAGCGAGTCAGTTCGCGGGCCAGGATGCCGCTACCGCAACCGAGGTCAATTACCAGGCCTTGCCGGAGGGCGTGTTGGCGCAGAGTTTGTAATACGGTGGAACTGGCGCGGCGCGCCAAGTTGGAAAAGCCCGCGTCGTGTACGAAGGCCAGATCTTCGCTGTACGCCTTCACGCCCCTAGCCTGCTTCCGGCCAGGCGGCCGGCACGGACCTCTTCGACCGTCTCCATCACGCCAAAAGGGGTGGAGCAGTCGAGCAGAACCTTGAGGTGGCTGAGCTCGTCGGGCATGGTTTGACCGTGCAAAGGCTATCGCAAAATCGCCAATTCGGCGAAAGGGCCGAGTATCCATCCCGGGAATCCAAGGTCACTGACCGGCCGGGCGAGCTCATTTTTTCCCGCTGCAGCCGCCCCGCGAGGCGGCCGAAAAACCGCCGCCAGCCGGGCCGCAGCGCCGCTCCGCGCCCGACCTTCGCATTGCCTCGTTGACTTTTCCCGAGGGGAAGGGCAAACTACCGGATTCGCTGGCTTCAGCGCTCTTCGCCCCTGATCGCCCCAGGGCGCGTGCTGGCGGATATTGAAGCGATCGCAATTGGCCAAGTCTCTGCCATGACCGCAAACCGGGTTTCCTACACCCTGGATTCGACGCTGGAAACAGTGGACAGCGCCGAGCAAGCCGCCAGCCGGATCGCGGCCGAAACTGGTTTTGAAGACGACGAGATCACGCGCATCGCGATGGCGGTGCGCGAGGCCGCGGTCAACGCGGTGTTGCATGGCAATGCCTACGATCCGCAGAAGAAAGTGAAGCTGGAATTTGAGATCACCGGCAACGATCTGGTGATCACCATTTGCGATCAGGGCAAGGGCTTGGACGAGAGCAAGATCCCCGACCCGCTGGCTCCGGAGAACCTGCTGAAGACGTCCGGGCGCGGCATCTTTCTCATCCGCTCGTTCATGGATGAAGTCCATATTCGCCCGTCGCAGACGGGCACAGAAATCAAACTCGTTAAGCACGTCCGCGGGACTTCCGCGGACGCCAAGGAGGCTTCCCAGTGAGCATGAAGATCAGCTCCCGCCAGGTGGATGGTGTCACGGTATTGGATTGCAGCGGCCGCATCACGCTGGGCGAGGGCAGTGTCATCCTGCGCGATACGGTGGCGCAGCTTCTCTCCTCCGGGCAGAAGAAGATTCTGCTCAATCTTGGCGATGTGAACTACATTGACAGCTCAGGCATCGGCGAACTGGTGAGCGCCTTCACCACCGTGCGCAAGCAGGGCGGCGAGCTCAAACTGCTCAACCTGACCAAGAAAGTCCACGATCTTTTGCAGATCACCAAGCTGTACACCGTCTTCGATGTGAAGGACGACGAAGCGGCCGCAGTCAAATCCTTCAACTGACACTCCACATTTGTTTTTTGTCTCGTGGGAGGGCCGGGGAAGCGACCCGGCTCTTGCTCCGCCTGTTTTCATTCCGGGAAAAAGCCAGAATTTTTCTGCCGCATGATGCCTCTGCAGCTTCTTCCTTCATTAGAATGCGGCCGAGGCAATCCCATGCGCCTTCTCTTGAACCCTGCGAACTTCCTGCTGTGCCTATTTCTTTCCGCATCCTGCTCCGCCGAGTGCATTCCCTTCCCTGAAGCCGGCAAGCACATTGGCGAGACCAGGTGTGTGACGGGCAAAGTCATGCGCGTGGAGCAAGGCAGCAAGGGCGTGCATTATCTCGATTTCTGCGAGGACTACCACGGCTGCCCCTTCACGGCGGTGGTCTTCGCCAGCGACCTGAAGCACATCGGCGATGTTCGCCAGCTCCAGGGCCGGGTGATTGAGATCCACGGCGACGTGAAGGCTTATGACGGCCGGGCGGAGATCATCATCAGCGAATCCTGGCAGCTCGGCGGCAGCGCCTCACGCATTCCCCCGCTGCCCAAAAACTATGACGTCGAAAAGCGCGGCAATTATAGCGCGGGCACGTTCAGCCATCCCAAGACGTACTCGACCAGCAAAAAGCGCCAGCCGGAGAAGTTGCCGCTGAATTTGCCGGAGAACCCGGAAGATTGAAGGGGGCAAAGCGAGGTATTCCTCGCCGCTGCGCTTCTAGTGGGAGCCTGCGTTCTGGCCGCGCGGCTCACACCAGGCCTTTGCGCAACTCCTCCAGGGGATAGAAAGTCCCGCGCCAGACCACGCCGCCGCGGCTTAGCGTCAAAATCATGGAGCGCAGCAGAATATATAGAAAGAGCGTCGTGCTGACCGGATGCAGCACGATGTAGTAGGCGGGAACGTCGGAGCGCGACGACATGCCGAGGTAAATCAGGAACATGCACAGGAGCGCAATTGCGTACGGCAGCCGCGCCCAGCCGGGGGCCAGGCAGAGGCCCAGAAATGGCATGAGGTTCAGGAAGGCCAGCCCAAAGCATGAGAGCAGAGTGCGCCACCACTGGAAGGAAAGCACGGCAAAGAAATTCTTGGTCAAATTGGCCACCACGCCCATGGCCCCCGAGGCCCAGTGCAGGGAGATCAGGTCCCCGCCAAAGACGTTGCGCTGCGCGAAGCCGGCATTCTTGATCACCTTACCCAGCTTCATGTCATCGAGCACCTCATAGCGCAGGGCCTGATAGGTGCCAATTTGTTCATAGATGCGGCGGCGAATGAGGTTAAACGCACCCACGCCAATGTGATCTTTGGTGCGGGGATCAGCCACCTTCCACGGCCGATGCCCAAACACGAACAAAGTCTGAAAGAAGGCGATCATCATTTTTTCGCCCGGCCGCTTCATGATCATGCGGGGAAATAAGACCAGGTGGTCGGCGGGCTCGGCTTCGGCGTAAGCGATGGCGCGGCGCAGGGCATCGGGCTTGAACAGAACATCGGCGTCGGTAAACAGCAGCCAGTCGCCGGAGGCTTGCTTCGCGGCGCTCCACATGGCGTGGGTCTTGCCCAGCCAGCGGGCGGGCAATTCGGCAACGTGAAGAATCTTCAACCTGCCTTGCGCCTCGGGGCTGGCGGCGACCCGCTCCATGATTTCCCCGGTGCGGTCGGTGGAGCGGTCATTGACGGCGATCACTTCATAGTTGTCGTAGTCGAGCCCAAGCAGCTGGCGCAGAGGCCGCTCAATCGCCGCCTCCTCATTGCGCGCAGGAACGATGATGCTGACTCGAGGGGCGCCGCCGGGCGTGCAGTCCCACTCCGGGCGGGAAATATCGGCGATGCGCCGCATGCCCAGAGCGGCATCCAGAATGCGGGAGAACCAGGCCAGCGCCAGGATGGAGCCGGCAATCCAATGCAGCCAATTCATTCCGCCGGAACTCCGGCGGCAGCGACTTGCGCGCGTACCCGTGGGGCGAATCTCATGCCGTAGAAGAGTATGGCAGAAGAGATGGCGATGGCGATCACGGTACTGACGAAGCCGCCCTCGAGCGACTTGCGGTCGGCGACAAAGCCGATCAGCCAAGGGGAGAGCGCGTCGCCCAAGAGATGAATCATGAAAACATTCACGGCAATCGCCGTAGCGCGGATGTGCGCCCCCACCGAATTGATGACCGCCGCATTCAAAGGGGCGGTATTCAACAGCAGCAGAAATGCTCCCAGCAGAATGGCTGGAACCATCAGCCGTCCCGGGCTGAACAGCGCCACAATCATCACCGGAATGCCAAGCGCCATGCTCAGGGCTGAAACCAGGTAGTAGGCGCTTTTGGTGCGGCGCAGCAGCCAGTCGCCCAGCCAGCCGCCGGCCAAAGAGGCCACCGTGCCGTCAAAGGCCACGATACCGCCGAAAATCTTGTTCGCCGATTCGAGGGAATAGCCGCGTATGCGGGAAAGAAACGTCGGCATCCAGACCAGCAGGCCGCCGAGAGCGAAGGTCATGGCCGCCATGCCCAGGGTCGCAGTCCAGAAGGCGGGGTTGCGCGCCAGACCGCGGATCGTGCCCCGTTCTGGCGTTTCCTTCAATGAATCAAACCGGCCACGCTCCGGTTCGCCCAGAAACATCAGGGCAAAAGCCAGCAGAAAGCCGGGCCCGGCGCCAACATAGAACGGCGCCCGCCAGCCGTAATGCGGCCCGAGATAGCCGCCGATGACGTAACCCAGTGCTGTGCCTACCGGAATGGTCAGGTAAAACACTCCCAGGATGCGGCCACGCTCTTCCTCGGGAAACAGGTCCACCACCAGGGTAGGCGCAATGGTCACGAAGCTGGCTTCGCCAATGCCGACCAGAGTGTGGCGAATGAGCAATTCGGTGAAGGTGTGGGTGACGGCAGTGATCAGGGTGGCGCCGCTCCAGACCAGCGCGCCTATGACGATGATCAGCTTGCGTGAGTAGCGGTCGGCGAGCGGCCCCATGATGGGAGCGGCGATCATGTAGAAGATGAAGAAAGCGCTGGTCAGAAAGCCGAATTGCGCGTCGCTGCGGTGGAACTCCGCCTGCACCAGTGGCTGCACGGCGAACAGTACCGAACGGTCTATGTAGTTGAACAGGTTGAGCGCTGTGAGCACAAAGAGCGCGGTGCGGGGGTAGAGCTTGGCGGAGGTCACGCAGCCGGGAATATACCACGCGGCCGCCCCGGCGGACCGCACCCTTCGAGACTCCGCGAGGAATAGGCCTTTTCAGCCGCCGTCCTAAGAATTGTGCAGGAAATTAACATTCCAGTCACATGAGACTGGTAGCCTTCTGACCCATCCCAACCTATTTGCGCTAACCAATGCCCTAAAGGAAGGTACGTCATGGTTGCTGGTCGCCTCGGTAGAATTTCTCTCGCATTCGCGTTCCTGTTATTCCTCTCTGCATATGCGCAGGCCCAGTTTTTCACGCCGGGAAATCTGGTGGTCGTCGTCGAAGGCTGCGGCGTGCACGGAGGCACGTGCAACAGCGTTTCTAACGGCACCGGCGACGGCACTTTTAACAGCTCCTCCGGCGGTTATGGCGACAATCAGGCCGCGCCACTTACCCTCTTTCAATACACGCCGAGCGGCACGGCGAGCGCCAGCTTCGTGAACTCGCTGGTATTGCCGCAATCGGCTTCGGGCGCGAACCTTCCTGTCTCGTCCGAATACGGATCTTCCTCGGAAGGGACACTGCAGCTTTCGGGAGCGGGGCAATACCTGACGGTTATGGGCTACGGCATCAATGCTGACGATTTCAACGCGGATCCCACCAAGTACGGCCCGGCGGATACCGGCCGCCTGGCCCAGTCGGATAGCCTGACGGGGCAAAGCTACACCCCGGTGCCGCGCGCGCTCGCCCTGATTGACGCCAACGGCAATATCAATTCCGCGACGGCGGTTTTCAACATCTTCGACGGCAATAATCCGCGCAGCATCTTTACCGCCGATGGAACCACGGCTTACGTCTCCGGCCAGGGCACGGACGGCGACGCCACCGCCGGGGTTTTTTACATCCCGGTGGGTGGGGTGGTAAACACGCCTACTGCGATTACCGGCCTCGATGCGACAGACGGCAGCACCCCTCCCAACGCTATTTCCCAGGACACACGAACGCTGCAGATCGTGAACAATACTCTGTATGTCTCGGTGGACACCAAAGGGGGAAAGAATTCGGCCCGCTCTTTTATCGGTACGCTCGGCACCCCGCCTGCGACGGGTTTGTTCAACAGCGCCGCCGGGCCCACGCAGCTTACTGGTTTCGGCACTACCAAAACCGGCAAGCTCACGGTTACGACCGGCAGCACCACCAACGGCAATACCTTGAACAACACCAGCACGGGCAAAAAGAACCAGATCAATCTGAGCCCGATGAATTTCTTCTTCGCCAGCGCCTCGGTTCTCTACGTAGCCGACACGGGAAATCCGAAGAACGATTCAAATGGTGATGACAATTTGTCGGGCATGGCGAATATTGGCGATGGCGGCTTGCAGAAGTGGATTAACACCAAGTCTGACGGTACCGGCACCTGGAATCTCGCCTATACGCTTTATCAGGGCCTGAACCTGGTGGATAACGGCACCACCAACCCCACCAGTGGCACGACAGGCCTGTACGGCCTGGCCGGCGTGGTTTCGGGCAATAACGTTCTGCTCTACGCCACCAACGCCACGTTGAATGATCTCGACACGACTTATCTTTTCGGCATAACCGACAACATCACCTTTACCACCCCCACGCAAGCCGCGGGCGAAACCTTTACTACCCTGGCTACGGCTCCGCCAGATTCCAACTTCAAAGGCGTATCCTTTGCGCCGACGATTCCCAACGGCGAGGTTGAGGTCACCAGTTCACCCTCTGGCCTGGCCTTCACTTCTTCCGGCAGCGGTTGCGCGCCCGGCAGCTACAGCACGCCGCTGACGCTCAGCTGGACCCCGGCCAGCAGTTGCACCCTGAACGCCACTACGCCCCAGGCCGCCGGGACTGGGGTGCAGTACGCTTTCTCACAATGGGACGACAACAGCACGGATGCCTCCCGCATGATTACCGCGCCGGCCACCACAGCGACCTATACCTCAACCTTCACCACCCAGTATCAGCTCACGACTTCGGCGGGAGCCGGGGGTTCGGTGAGCGCGGGCGGCTTCTTCGATTCCGGTACGGAGGCCATGGTCTCGGCGACTCCCTCGGCCGGCTACTTCTTCCTCAACTTCACCGGCGACATCAGCTCGACCAACAATCCCGCATCGGTCTTGATGGATTCGCCCAAGTCGGTGGCGGCCAACTTTGCGGCGCAGTCCGGCCAGACGATTACCTGCAGTCAAAACGCGCCGGCCAGCGCCACCTATAACACCAGCTTCACCGTAGTCTGCGCAGCAAGTTCGGGACTGGATGTGACTTACAGCAGTGACGGCTCCTGCAGCAATTCCGCTGGCACGTACACGATGACCAGCGGGGCGGGAAGTTGCGGGGTGCACGTGGATCAGGCAGGCAACGATCAGTACACGGCGGCTCCGCAAGTCACGCAGTTGGTGAGCGCAACCCAGGCCTCGCAGACGATCAACGTGACCACGCCGGCGCCGGCGACCGCAACGCTCAAGAGCAGCTTCACCATCGTGGCCAGCTCCACTTCGGGCGCGCCGGTCGTATTTGGCAGCTCGGGCGGCTGCAGCAACACGGGCAGCACCTACACCATGGCGGCCACCGGAAAGGCCGCCTGCACCGAAACTATGAACGCTGCGGGCGACAGCAACTATTCGGCTGCGCCTCAGGTCACTGAAAGCACCTCGGTCGCCAGACCGGTTGCGCCCACGGTGAGCTTTACCGGCGCCCCGTTATCGGCGGCATACCAGAGTATGTTTACCGTGGCGGCCTCCTCGAACTCCTCCTCCACCCCCACCTTCACTGCAACCGGCCCGTGCACCATCAATACCTCGACGCTAGGGGTCACGATGACCAGCGGCACGGGAACCTGCGTCTTGCGGGCAAACTGGGCCGCGGACGACACGTATTCGAAGGCGACGGCCATTCAGCGCACCATGGCCACGAAAATCACCAGCCTGATCACCTGGTCGAATCCTGACCCGATCACTTACGGTACGCCGCTGAGCGCCACTCAACTGAATGCGGGCGCGAATACGGCGGGCAAGTTCACCTACAACCCGCCCTCCGGCAGGATCCTGAAAGCTGGAATGCAGAATTTGTCAGTGAAGTTCGTGCCAACCGCCTCCGGCGACTACACGACCGCGACCGACAGTGTGACGATCACAGTGAATCCGGTTGATACCACGGCCAGCATCACCAGCAGCAATCCCAATCCCTCGACTGCGGGCAGAATCGTGATCATCTACTTCAGCGTGGCGCAGGCCATCGCCAATCCGACCAAGCCTTCCGGCTCGGTGACCGTAAACGCCAGCACCGGGGAAAGCTGCTCAGGCAAACTCGCAGCGGGTAAGGGAAATTGCAAGATCACCTTCACCACCTCCGGCTCGAGGACGTTGACCGCGAGCTACCCCGGAGATGGCAACAATAACGGCAGCACATCAGACATGTTCACGCAGACGGTCAATTGAAGTTCGAAATGCGGCCCAGGCCAGCCTGGGCCGCAACAATTTCGCGGAGACATTGGTGGGATACTAGGCTGCAAGAACGGCGGCCGGCGGCTTCCCGCTCAGCTGCCGGAACTCTTGCGGGCCCGCGGCCAGCGCGCCACCACGACCGTAGAAATTCCGCCGCGCGGCCGAAAATCGCCCTTCACTTCCGCCCACACCGGCTGGGCCCAGCGCACTACGTCCTCCAGCACGCGGTTGACGATGTTCTCCTGAAAGATTCCCAGATTGCGATAGGACTGCAGGTATTCCTTGAGCGACCTCAGCTCCAGGCAGCGCCGGCGCGGCAGGTAGCGAATGGTGAGAACGCCAAAATCCGGCAGGCCGGTTTTAGGGCACACGGAGGTGAATTCGGGATCATCCACCAGGATTTCATAGCCGGGAAACTGATTGGGCCAGGTCTCAATCTGGGGGAGCTTGGCGCTTAGGCCAGCCTTGGCGTGCTCCTGGGTGTAGCGCTTCTTGGGCATGGGCTATTGTAACCAGCGCGGCCGAACCCACAGGTAAACGATCGTGAAGATTTTTCCCGGGCCCTCGACCGCGAAGGAAAGTCTGTTGCTTCTGGAATGGTGCGCCGCTTTGGGCCCCAGCGCCCGCGCTCAAGCGGTTGCCGGTTACTTGATCCATCCCCCGCCGACGACAACATCGCCGTCGTAAAACACAGCCGCCTGCCCGGGAGTGATGGCCCTCTGCGGCTGATCGAAGGTGGCAAGAATCTGACCATCGCCGCAGCTTTCAATCACCGCAGGCGCGGGCTCGTGCCGGTGGCGAATCTTGACTGTAACGCGCCTCGGCTCGCTCAGGTCAGCCACCGCGATCAGGTTGGCGCGATGAACGAGCAGGCTGGGCGAATATAGTTCCTCCTGGGCGCCGACCACCACCTGCCGCTGCTCCCCGTTGATCTGGATGACATAGAGTGGTGAACCGGTCGCGACCCCCAGGCCCTTGCGCTGCCCGACGGTAAAGTTGTGGATGCCGGCGTGCTCGCCGATGACCCGGCCATCGGTCGTGATTAGCTCGCCCGCGGTATCGGGTAGCGCCGCGCCCTGTTCGGCCAGGTAAGCATCGAGAAAATTCTTATAATCACCGCCGGGGACGAAACAGATTTCCTGCGAATCCGGCTTCTCGGCGAGGGCCAACCCGTAGCGCCGCGCCAACTCGCGCACCTCGGGCTTGGTCAGATCGCCCAGGGGAAACAGGGTACGGCAGAGCTGCTCCTGGGTAAGGCCAAAGAGAAAGTACGTCTGGTCTTTGGAGAGATCGCGCGGGCGCTTCAACAACCAGCGTCCGGAAACTTGATCATGCCGCACCCGGGCGTAGTGTCCGGTGGCCAGTGCCTCGGCGCCGATCTGCTGCGCGACCAGCAACAGCTGATCGAACTTCAGGTGATTGTTGCAAAGGCTGCACGGGATGGGCGTGCGCCCGGAAAGATACTCTTCGACGAACGGCCGCACCACGTCGCGCTCGAAGCGGTCTTCGTGGTTCACGACGTAGTAAGGAATCCCAATGGTCTCGGCCACGCGGCGGGCGTCGTAGACATCGTCCAGAGAGCAGCAGCGCCCCTGCACAGACTCGGGCATGCCCTCGTGACCTGCCAGCCGCCGCTGGTTCCAAAGCTGCATGGTCAGCCCGACAACGTTGTTGCCCTCGGCGCGCAGCATGGCCGCCACGGTGGAAGAATCCACTCCACCGGACATGGCCACGGCGATGGTCTTCGCGGGCATGTAGATATTGTAAATGGCGCCGGGAGCTCAACCAGCCTTGCAGCGCCAGGCTGGTCGCTGTTGGGTACTGACCTAATTATCAGATCAGCGCCCGCTGTTGACGGATATTCCTGCAGGCGTATACTGCCGCGCAACAGGGCGTGCGCATTCCCTGGAATGCCTCATAGCAAGGAGATATTCGAATGAGAGCCCAATCGCGTCGCTGGATGCTTTCCGGTTCAAGGGTTGGCTTAGTTGTTCTTCTCACCTCCGCCACTTCGGCGCTGGCCCAGGATTCAGACTCGGCGGTGCCGGCGGCGATGGCCGGCGTAATGCTGCTGTTCTTTCTATGCTTCGCGCTGGCGATTTACGTCTATATGGCATTGGCCCTGCAGACCATCGCCACCAAGACGAATACCGAAAATCCCTGGCTCGCCTGGATTCCCATCGCCAATCTGTTTCTGCTGTTGATGGTGGCGAAAAAGCCGCTGTGGTGGTTTGTGCTTTTTCTGGTCCCGTTGGCGAACATCGTGATTCTGATTATTGTCTGGATGGCGGTCGCAGAAGCGCGCCACAAGCCCAACTGGTGGGGTATTCTGATGATCGTGCCGATAGCGAACTTTATCGTCCCCGGCTACCTCGCCTGGTCGGACTGAAGCAAATTCGTTCGCAAACGGCGAGTACACAGAAGGCAGAGGAACTCTGATTGGGGGCTTCTCTGTGTCCTCATTGCCTCCGTGGTTGACCCGACGGGACAGACTAGCTTCTCACCGGGTGCTGGTTGTAAAGCGGCGACAATTCCCGCAGGCGGGCGACGGTGCCAGGTATCAGACCGAGGGCAAAGTCCACGTCTTCGGCTGTGCTCTGCTTGCCCAAGCTGAAGCGGATGCTGGCTCGCGCGCGGTCTGGCTTCAGCCCCATTGCCGTCAGCACGTGGGAAGGCTCAATCACGCCGGAAGAGCAAGCCGCGCCGGTCGAAACCGCCAGCCCCTTCAGATCGAGCGCGATCACCAGCGCCTCGCCCTCGATGTATTCGAAATAAATATTGGTGGTGTTGGGTACTCGCGGCGCGCTTGCGCCGTTGACGCCCGTGGCCTCAACCTCGCTCAGAATCGCGCCTTCGATGCGATCCCGCAGGGCCGCCATCTCGGTCAATCCATCGCCCTGCAAGGCAGTGCATGCCAGCTCCGCCGCCTTGCCCAGCCCGACGATCCCCGGAACATTCTCCGTGCCCGCCCGCCGCGACCGCTCGTGCCTGCCACCGAACAGCATGGGCTGCAGGACCGTTCCCTTCTTCACAAACAGCGCGCCAACGCCCTGCGGCGCGTGAATCTTGTGGCCCGAAATCGCGAGCAGATCGCAACCGATCTGCCGCACATCAACCGCCACTTTGCCTGCGGCCTGAACGGCGTCAGTGTGAAAGAAGACATCCGCTTCGGCGGCAAGCCTGCCAATCTCCTGCACCGGTTGCAGAACGCCGGTTTCGTTGTTGGCCATCATGACCGTAATCAGCCTGGTATTCGGGCGCAGAGCGCGGCGCACATCCGCGGGATCAACCTGGCCGTTTGCGCTCACCGGAATCCACGTCACCTCGCATCCGCTTTCCTCCAGGTGACGGCAGGCGTTCATTACCGCGTGGTGCTCAATGGTCGAAGTGATGATGTGGTCGCCCGGCCGCGCCAGCCCAAAGATCGCCAGATTGTCGGCCTCGGTCCCGCCGCCGGTAAATACGATCTCCGCCGGCCGGCATCGCAGCAGCTCCGCCACCGATTCGCGCGCCCGCTCTACCGCCGCCCGCGTTTCTTGCCCGTGATGATGGATAGACGAGGCATTGCCAAAGTGCTCGCTGAAATACGGCCGCATCGCCTCAAACACTTCGGGCAGGACCGGCGTGGTGGCGTTATTGTCGAAATACACGCGCTGCATAGGACCGGCTTTATTCTAACTTCATAGCTGATCCGGATGCACAGAGGCGGAGCCGGCCCCGCTTCTTTCTGCCCGCAGAATTTTGAGCGACTCAGTTCCTACCGCCGGCGATTGCCGAGACACCATTGAGACAGCACAGGGACGAACATATTGCAGATCCCGGCCCCGACCGAGAGGGATTGTGCGGGAGAAAATAGCGGCGGCGTCTAAAGGCGGGCTTAGGCGCCCCGCCGCTCGCGTTGCTCGAGAGGAATCCAGTGCTGCGGATAAGACGGGCCGATGTAGTCGGCGCGGGGGCGGATGAGGCGGTTGTCATCGAGCTGCTCGATCACGTGCGCCGTCCAGCCGCTGATGCGGGAGACTGCAAAGACCGGCGTAAACAGATCCACATCAATGCCCAGGGTGTGATAGGTCGAGGCCGAGTAGAAATCCACATTGGCATTGAGGCTCTTGTCGGCCTTGACGAACTCTTCAATGCGCTGGGAAATCTCGAACCACTTGACCTGACCGCTGGACTTTCCCAAATCGCGCGACATCTGCCGCAAGTGCGTGGCGCGCGGGTCTTCAGTGTGATAAACCCGGTGGCCGAAGCCGGGAATTTTCTTCTTCTGCGCCAGCATGCCCTTCACGTAATCCACCGGATCGGCGCCGGCGTTGTCAATCGCCTCCAGGATATGAAACACCGCCTCGTTGGCGCCGCCGTGCAGCGGCCCCTTCAAGGCGCCGATGGCCGAAGTAATCGCCGAGTGCATGTCCGACAAGGTAGCCGCGGTCACCCGGGCGGCGAAGGTGGAAGCGTTCAATTCGTGGTCGGCGTGAAGAATCAATGCGATATCGAGCGCCCGCTCGGCGGTCGGAGAAGGATGGGTTCCGTTCAACATCAGCAGAAAGTTGGCGGCGTGCGAAAGCGAGCGGTCCGGCTCCACCACATTCTTGCCCTTGCGGATGCGGTCGTAGGCGGCCACAATCATGGCAATCTGCGAGGTCAGCCGCGTGGCCTTGTGCACGTTAGCGGCCCGGTCGTTGCTTTTTTCCTCCGCGTCATAGAATGAAAGTGCGGAAACCGCGGTGCGCAGCACATCCATGGGCAGGGCGTGCCGTGGCGCAGACCGCAGCAGGCTTATGATCGAGGCATCCAGCTTGCGCTCTTCCGCCAGGCGCTCGTGCAACTCCTTCAGTTGGGCGCGCGTGGGCAGCTTCCCATTCCACAGCAGATAGCAGGTTTCTTCGAAGTTGGAGTGCTCGGCGAGCTCGTGGATATCAATGCCGCGGTAGGCCAGGACGCCTTCTTCGCCATCTATGTAGCAAATGCCGGAAGTGGTGGCCACCACCCCTTCCAGGCCTTTGGGCGCATGCAGAGTTGTCGGGCTGGACATGTCGGCTCGGGGCTCCTCGCAATCTTTGGATGCCTGTTGTGCCAGCACGGGCGGCAGCGTGTGGTCGCAACCCACTTTTATACGCCAAAAATTGCCGCTTTCCAATAACCGGGCACGCCCTTCGGCTCGAGCCGAGGTCCCCGGCGACTGCGCATGGAGGCCTTATCTCGGCCCATACCGGGGAACCATCGGCCTAAATCCTGTTTTGCTTTATGCCCCTCCGGCAGGGGTTGAAATTTGTCTTTTCCGGTTACAATCGGGACATGCGCCGGGGCCTTTCTACGCTCCTGTTGATCCTGATGGCGGCCGCCGCCGCCTTCCCTGGCGACCAGACCCAAGCCACCCCCGTTTTGCCCTGCGGCGAGGAGGCTTCCTGCACCCCTTCCCGCCACCAGCTGAAAGAGGCCAAGGCTGACTTCGACCGGGGACTGAAACTGCAACGCGGCAAGCACTTCGACGGAGCTTTTCAGTCTTTCGATCAGGCCGCCAAACTTGCTCCGGGCAACGTGGATTATCTGACGGCTCGCGAGTTGGTGCGCCAGCAGCTGGTTTATGACACGCTCCAACGCGGCAACGCAGCCCTGCTGCAGGGGCGCAAGATGGAGGCGCTGGCCGACTTCCGTAAGGCCCTGGATCTGGACCCCAAAAATGCGTTTGCCCAGGAGCGCTTGCAAGACGCCATGAGCGACTGGGCCCCCAAGCCCCGCCGCAAGGTTGATCTGGTGGCCCAGAGCCCCGAGGTCTGGGTGGACCCGAGTACAGTTCGCGCCGACTTCCACTACACCGGCAACAGCCGCGACCTGCTGCAGCAAGTGGCGGCAGTCTATGGGATCAAAGTGATTCTGGATGACTCGGTCGCCTCCCGGTCGGTGCGCTTTGACATCACCAACGTGGGATTTTTTACCGCCATGGAGGCGGCCAACGCTGTGACTCACACCTTCTGGGCCCCCGTGAGCGCGAAAGAGATTCTGCTCGCGGGTGAAGGCCTGGAAACCCGCCGCACCATGGAGCCCATGGCCTTGCGGACTTTCTACGTGCATGGCGTGACTACGGCCGCCGACCTGACCAGCGTGGTCAATGTGCTGCGCGGCGTATTCGAGATCAAGTTCATTACGCCCCAGCCACAGAGCAACACGATTACCATACGCGCCCCGCAGAGTGTGCTGGACGCGGCTACCAGATTCCTGGAAAGCCTGGACGACTCTCGCCCCCAGGTCATGCTGGATGTGAAGGTATTCGAGATCAGCAGCACTTTGACCCGGGCCATGGGGCTGAACATCCCCAATCAGTTTCGCTTGTTTAACATCCCCGCGGCGGCACTGGTCGCGCTGGGCGGGCAGAATATTCAAGACCTCATCAATCAGCTGATTGCCAGCGGCGGCATCAACCAGGCCAACTCGACGGCGCTCTCCGCCCTGCTGGCTCAGCTGCAGAATCAGCAGAACTCTATTTTCAGCCAGCCCGTCGCCACTTTCGGCAATGGCCTGACCCTTACGGGACTGAGCCTGGGCACGGCGGGTTTTCAGGCGTCTTTGAATGAAAGCTCGGTGAAGGATCTGGAGCACGCTACGTTTCGCGTGGCCCAGGGCGATGACGCCACCTTCCGCATCGGCTCGCGCTATCCGATTCTGAACTCCACCTTTGCTCCCATCTTCAACAGCAGCGCGATCTCCCAGGTCATCCAGAACAATAGCTTCGAGGCGCCCTTCCCTTCGTTCAACTATGAGGATCTTGGTCTGAGCCTCAAGGCCAAGCCCACCATCAACCGCGGCGGTAGCGTCGGCCTGCATCTTGAAATGCAGCTGCGCACGCTGCTGGGGCAGTCCATTAATGGCGTACCCATCATTTCGAATCGCGAATATACGGGCAGCATTAACCTGCTGGATGGCGAACCCGCGGTCGTAGCCGGCGAGGTCTCACAGACGGAGACCCGCAGCATGGGCGGCATTCCGGGCCTGGGGGCCGTGCCGGGCCTGAATCAGGTGATGGTGACCAACAATAAAGAGCTGGACCAGGATGAATTGCTGATGGTGATTACGCCCCACGTAGTCACCCGTCCCGAAGGCAAGAACACGCTCGTGTGGCTCCACTGAGAACTCAGAACTGACAACCGGGAACTGAAAAGACCGGCGTCTCGGCCTGCGTTCTCTACTTCAGCCCCGCCTGCCGGTCCTCTGCATCCTTGGCGGCGAACTCCACCAGTTTCTTGAGCACATCGTCGGGTAGCGTAGTCACCGATTCAATCTTGCGGCCGTTGATGAAGATGGTCGGAGTGCTGTTGACGCCCACTTCCTTGCCCAGCGCAATCGAGCGCTCGACGCGAGTGGTGGTTGCGGGTTCGGCCGCACAGGTGGCCGTGGCCGCGCCATCGGCGCCGGCCTGGGTTGCGAGCGCGGTCAGCTTCTCGTCGGTATTGGCTGCGGTAATATCGGCCTGCGCATCGTAAACCTCGTGGAGGAACTTCCAGAACGCATCGGCGGAGGCTCGCCCCACGCAATCGGCATAGTCCGCGCCTTTAGCCGCCCAGTCGTGGCCGGTCAGGGGAAAATTTTGAAAGATCAGCCGCGCATTGCTCTCTGAATCCATCAGGCGGTCAAGCACCGGCACCGCCTCCTTGCAATGCGGGCACTGCAGGTCGCCAAACTCAACGATCGTAACCGGGGCATCGGCGGGGCCACGTGAGGGGCCATTCACACCTTTCTTCAGGCTCTCGGCGGCGGCATCGAACGGCCGGGGTCCAAAAGGAATGATATTGCCGATCACTGCATGATGACCGTCGGCGGTGACGTAAAGCACGCTGCCCTGCTCGCCGTGCGGGCTGCTGAGGAGCACATTGACCTCCGCCAGCCCCTCCGCCTCTGAGGGCTTGATGCTCGCCACCTTCCAGGTGATCTCCGGCTCGTAGGCGAACATCTGCTGCAGAAAGGCGTTCACGGTGTCTTCAGAGGGCAGCACATCGGGGACAACCGCAGCCTTCGATGGCGCCGCGGCCGCTGTACGATGCTTCGGCGCGGGTTTCTGTTGAGCCCCGGCCGCCAACGCGAACCCGAAAAACAGGAGAAAACTGAGGCCTAATCTTATCTGGCGAAGCATGCAGTCCTTTCTGTGAACTGAAAAACCATACTCTACAACTCTGATTTTGCGGCGATGGGAAACCGCCGCCCGTAACCAAAAGCCTTGGCGGAAATCTTCAGCCCCGGAGCAGCCTGCTGCCGCTTGTATTCGGCAGCATCCACCATGCGCACCACCCGGCGGACCAGTTCAAGATCAAAGCCGCGCTCGGCGGCGATGCGCTCCGCGGGATGGTTCTCCTCGATGTAGTCCTCAAGGATCGGGTCCAACACTTCATACGGCGGCAGCGTGTCACTGTCCTTCTGGTTGGCGCGCAATTCCGCCGAAGGCGGCTTCTCCAGGCTGGCCTGCGGAATCACCGCCTGCCGTGAATTCACATAGTGCGCCAGCCTGTACACCATGGTCTTCGGCACGTCGGAAATCACCGCCAGCCCGCCGGCCATATCGCCATACAGCGTGCAGTAGCCCACGCCCAGCTCGCTCTTGTTGCCCGTGCTCAGCACCAGGGCGCCAAATTTATTGGAGAGCGCCATCAACAGCGTACCCCGCGCCCGCGACTGAATATTTTCCTCCGTGGCATCTTCGGCCCGCCCCGCGAACACCTGCGCCAGTTCTTTGCGATAAGCCGCAACTACTTCCGAAATGCACAGCAATTCAAAGCGGATGCCCAGGTTCTGCGCCAGGGCGCGGGCATCGTCAATCGAGCCGGAAGAAGAGTAGGGCCCCGGCATGCCCACGCCCAGAACGTTCTCCGCGCCCACTGCCTCGGCGGCGATCGCCGCGGTGAGCGCCGAATCAATGCCGCCGCTCAGCCCCACAATGGCCTGGCGAAAGCCGCACTTGCGAATGTAATCCCGCGTTCCCAGCACCAGGGCAGCGTAAGCGCTGGCTTCTTCGCCCTCGACCTGCGCGTGCATCTCCCCGGTCAGAGCATCAGGATCGAAATACACCAAATCTTCTTCAAACGATTTGCCTTGCGCAATCACGTTGCCGGCGCGATCGAGCGCCAGGCTCGATCCATCGAATACCAGGCTGTCGTTTCCGCCCACCTGGTTCACCATGACCACCGGCGTCTGATAATTCCGCGCGATGGCCGCCAGCATGTCGCGGCGCAACTCTCGTTTCCCCAGCCAGAAGGGCGAGGCGGAAATGTTCAGCAAGAAATTGCCGCCGGCACGCACCAGGACCTCCACCGGATCCAACCTGTACAGCCGCCGGTCCCAGAAACGCTTGTCATTCCAGGCGTCTTCGCAGATGGTCAAGGCCATCTGCTTACCGCAAAAGGGAAACAGCGACTGGCTCGGCGCAGGAGCAAAATTGCGCATCTCGTCAAAGACGTCGTAGGTGGGCAATAGCATCTTCGACTGGACAAAAGCCACGCGCCCTTCGCGCAGCAGAGCCGCCGAGTTCATGACCGACTTGCCGGTTTCGGCGTGCGCCGGCGTCACCAGGCCGCAGATCACGGCAATTCCGTTGGTCTGTTCCGCGATGCGCTCGACGGTCTCTCGGTTTAGGGCCACGAAGGCCGGCCGCTCCACCAGGTCGCGCGGCGGGTAGCCACAGACCGAAAGCTCCGGAAACAGGACCAGACCGGCGCCCGCAGCCTGCGCCCGGCGGGCGAATTCCACGATGCGGGCTGCGTTTCCGCTGAAATCCCCCACCGTGGGATTGATCTGTCCCAGAGCAATCTTCACGAATTCAGTGTACCGGGAGCCGACAGCACCGCCAAGTGAGAGGCACAGTCCTGAGAACCCATTGCGACCTGGCAGGAAAGCCCAATTTGGCGAGCGGAACTAACCCGGTTCAGGTGCGATCTCCCCGGGTTAGTTAAAGCGTTACTTTAGCCCTAGGGCGGAAAATCTCCGCTACTGCGGCTGAGGAGTGCCGCTTCCGGGCATGTCGGGAGGAGGCGCCAGCACCGGCGGCGGAGTACCGGGCGCGCCGACGGGCGCCTGCGCATCGGGCGCCTCGCCCGGACGCCTCAGCGTGGGAGCGTTGGCCGGCCTCGTCTGTTCTGAATCCTTTGCCACGGTGGGCTTCGGAATATCCACCTCCTTGGCGGTCCTGACCGTCTTTTCGCCGGTTACGGTCATGGTCTCGATCCGCACCACCTCGTCGCCTATGAAGCGCACAAACTCCACATCCTGCGGCGGCTGTCCGTAAATCCACTCTTCGTATTCATCGCCGCCGGCGTCTTTCTCGCGAATCTTGTTCGGCGCCCGCCCCTTGGCATAGATCACCATTTCCTGGTTCATTCCCACCAGCACGCGATGGTTCTTGATCGCTTCTTTCACCTTGGGCGGCACCGTCTCCAGATAGGCCTCAAGCGCAGACTTGGAGTTGAAATCGAAGACCGGGCTCAGCAGGTCTTTGAGCTGCTTGGGGTTGAGCTCGGGCACGTAGTGATCAAAAACCAGGTCGAGGTAGGTGCCGCGCGGGTTGGCGTTGGGATCGCTGGGGGCAATCGGCGCGGTGCCGTATCCTGTGCCCACTTCAATGTGCTGGTACCACTTCTTCTTGCGAATCGGGCCGCCGTTGAGCTCGAAGCGAATGTGGTTTTCCTTGATTACGATAGCGCTGATCCGCGCCAGATCTCCCGGCTTCACCGACGGGCCATAAATTCCCATCATGCGGTCCAAATCTTCGCCGCTTGGCGTAACCACGCCATCTTGCAGCTTGAGACCAGTGCGGCCCATGGGAAATGGCGTGCGGATATAGACCAGGTCGGCGGTGAAATCGTGGATCAGCTCGCGCCGGGTTTCACTCGAAATCGGCGGCGGGTTAGTCGTACCAGCCCGGCTGCGCGTGCCTGCGAGGATCGGCAACAGAACCAGAACAACGGGAAGAGAACGCAGCTTCATGGCTAAACCGCCCGGCCGGCCGTTGAGTTGATTATAGCCCCGGGGGGAAGGGCTCGATAGTGCCGGTCAAGCGCGGTTTGGGTGAACGGTGGCGAGCGGCGGCCTTGCCGGGCATGCCCCAGAATCCACTCCAGAACGGCAGATGTTCGCTCGTCACAGACCTCCGGGTGGCACCGGGCTTAGCCTGCCCTGGTGATCGAGGAGCCCAAATCGAACAGCCGCATCCCAGCAGCATGCCTGAGCGTGCTTGGCATTCTCTTCTTCCTCGGGCTCGCCGCGATTTGTGCCTCTTGGGTTTCCTTTCGGTTCTGGGCCGCCAAAACACACAGCTTGTCAAACGGAAGTGGCGCGGCATTCTTCACACGCCAGTTCTTTGAGCAAATGCGCCTGCGTCTGGCTTTGATGGGAGCGGGCAATGTTGTAGCTGCCCTACTCCTGTTTCGGGTGCGTAGCCGCGTCTACAGGGTTGTCAGAAGCACCGCTGCCGACTCGCTGCCGTTTTTCAGGGACATGCAAGCTGCCTTCGCCGCAGTTCCACGCAGCGATTTCATCGCGTTGATCTACCTCACCGCGCTTGCAGTGGTTCTGCGGATTCGGTTCTTGCGTCAGCCGTGATACTCTGGAAAAGGTACTTTCGTCTTCGGGCACGTCAGCCGCGAAGAATCATGATGTCAGATTGCTAGCCACGTTTGACTCAGTGCATCTTTACGAACTCGCGATCCGCGGCGAGCAGCGGAAGCCTTATACCTCATCAGTCAGCACACTTCGATAAGGAGCACCCAATTCCTAAGCCATCCAAGTCCGCCGCCACCCCGTCGGGCACTCCCGCCAAGCGATCCTCGAGCAAAACGCCGGAACTGCTCGATCGCCTGGAGCGTTACCGGGAAATTCAGATCAGCGTCATCGGGCGAAAAACCGGGAAAGTCGTCTCCGTGCCCGTGTGGTTCGTTCTGGAAGGCGCCCAGCTCTACCTTCTGCCGGTGCGCGGGGCGCAGACACAGTGGTACCGCAATGTGCTTGCCCATCCTCGCATTACCATTTCTGCCCGCGGCCCTGAAGCCGAGTTTCGCGCACAGCCGATTAATGAGGCCAACGCTGTGAAGTCTGTGGTGGAGAAATTTCGCGAGAAATACGGTGCCGCCGACGTCAAGAAATACTACTCAGGATTTGACGTAGCCGTTGCGGTGCCGATGAAATAAGCGGGCTTCCCGCCTTGCCCTCGCGAGAAACGCCCTTCGCAACCGCGCAAACGGCAGCAGAGAAGCCCCTACTTCGACACCGCCGCAAACAAATCCGAATGCAGCAGCGACTGGAACTGCTTGTCGTCGGTCTGGAAGTGAATCTGCAGGTTGGAACTGTCGGAATCCACCGTCATGTCGTCCATGGCCGTTTTCTCCACCGGGGTCGCATTCATCTTGCGGTAGAGCATGCCCATCTTGAGGAGCGAAGAAAGCGTAGCGGCGGTGATCGAATCGGAGGTGACGACGCTCATATCGAACTTGATGCCGTCAGAAAAATTCATGGTGTAACGCGAGCCCAGCAGCCGGCTCTTCACCGTGTCATAGTCGGCCACGCGGGCGGCATCGCCCAGCGCTGAGCGCAGCATGTTCTGCGTGCCCTGCTGGTCGAGCACGCTCCACACCGTGCCTGAATCCACCGACCCCATCATGTCGAGAATCTGGCCGTTCGAGTCCAGGGTTTGGGAATACCCGTCGCGGGCATCGAGTGCGCCCCGCACCGCCGTGCCGTTGCCGAATAACAGCGTGTTGTCATCCAGGAAGGTCATCTCCATCCCGCCGGACATAGGGTAGATGTCACTCTCGTGGTACTTCGCCGGGCGGATCTTTTGCAGGCGGATTTTCTTCATCACGGTTTGCAGGGCAAACGAACCCTGCGCCATGCCCACCACCTGAATGCCCTGTTTGCCCAGGCGGAAAGAGGCAAAGGCCAGTTCATCCACGTCCTGATCGGGGTTGATGCCGACTCCCCGCAGCGCCACCTCAAACTGCTTCAGCGCCGGCGGAAGCACCTGCTGCTTCAGCGCCATGGCCGTGGGAGAGTCCTTCAGGGTGCGATAGTCCACGCAAATGATCTGCTGCACGTCGGCGGGGATTACTGCCCGGGCCGATGAGCCCAGCGGCATGGCCCAGGCCGTGGCCGCCAACACATATACGCACAAGCAACGGAATGTAATCTTCATGACTGCCTCATCCACATGAATTTTTGCACGATATGTCCGCTTAGATGCGGGTGGGAGCGCGTTTGTCACTCCCACGGGGCAATTGTATGCCACGCCCCTGCCATCGGCATGAGCGAAAGTACTGGGCCGGGTAACTAAAGGGAGGCCAATCTCCGCCGCCCGGATCCACGAGAAGCGCATCGCACGTCGCGGGCGAGGCCAGCTAGAAGCCGGCCAGCCCTACACCTGCAGCACGTCCCCTCCCCGCGCCACCATCTGATACAGCACCGGGTTTACGAAGAACCCGATAAACAGCCGCGAGACCAATCCGGCCACGATCACGATGGCAAACGGCCGCCGCGTATCCGACCCGATGCCGGTGGAAAGCGCTGCCGGCAGCATGCGCCTGGAGGGTATGGACATCCGCACAGCGAGGCGCGAGGCCTCGCTCCTGCGGCTGAGGCCGATCATGATGACGGCGCTGGTAGCTTGCCTGGGGCCGTGCGCGACGCACAGCAGGCGGTTGGCGCGGCGCCCCCGCGATGCGACGGCGCGTGATGATAGTTTCGCAGTTGTCCTTCGTGGCCTTAATGCTTCAGGAATTGAATCAGGGTAGGATGGCGAACGCCCGCGCCGGAAAACCCAGCCCATGCGCCGGCTTGGGCCAGGTCACCACGATCAGGGCGCCGCTTTCGGGTACCTTATCCAGGTTGGCCATCACTTCAATCTGCCAGTGGCCATGCTTCAATATCCAGCTCTCTGACTTGAAGTTAGGGTCGGTGTCTGTATCCATGGCTTCATGTCCATTGGCGGTGATGCCGCGCTCTTCATAGAGAAACTTGATCGCCTCAAATGACCACCCGGGAAACGGATAACGCGCAAAGCGCTCCGGGTTCGCCTCCCAGTCTTTGTACATGTCGGTGCGTACGGCGCAGAAGGCTCCTTTGGGCACGCGCCCGTGCTTTGCCTCCCAGGCTTTGACGTCATCCACGCTCAGCGCATGATTGGGGTCGGTCTTCAACATGGGGGTCATATCGAACACCACCAGGGGCAGAATCATCTCTTTCACTGGAATCTGGTCCAGCGTCATGCCATTGGGATCGAAGTGCGCCGGCGGATCAATGTGCGTCCCATACTGGCCGACCATGGAATAGAAAAACGTACGGAAGCCGTCGGTAGCGATGGTGTAAGGGCGGCCGGTTGCCGGGTCGGCGGGGACTGAAAAGGTCGCGTGGCCAAAGCCCTTCCACACCGGCGTCTCCGGGCTGAAAGAGTGCGTAAGATCAACAAACTGCTTGGAGGCGATGATCTTGTACGCCTCCGCCAAGGAGCCTTCTTGTGCCCGGGCCGCCGATGGCACAATCCCGGTTAAAACTACGCACACGGCCACAACCCGCACAATCCACGACGCTTTTCCCCAGTTTCGATTCATTCCCCCTCCAGATTCCAATCAAGGCGCAGCTTGGTGCCTCTTCTTGAGTTCTCTACAAAAGCTCACCGCCTCTTACCCTCCAGGGCTGCCCTCGCAGCCTGCAACTCTTTACGCTTCTTGTCGTCCACGGTGGGATAGGCCAGTTTCAACCCTTGCAGCGACTCGACGATCGCAGCCGCTACCACCAGGCGGGTGTACCACTTGTTATCCGCAGGGACCACATACCAGGGCGCATGCTTGCTCGCCGTGTGCTGGATCATCTCTTCGTAGGCGCGCATGTAATCGTCCCAATACTCGCGCTCGTGCACGTCGGCGGCGGAAAACTTCCAGTTCTTTCCCGGCTGCTCCAGCCGGTCGAGAAAGCGCTTCTTTTGCTCCTTCCTGGAAAGGTGGAGAAAGAATTTGCGGATGACCACTCCATTGCGCGACAGGTAGCGCTCGAAGGTGCCAATATCGTCAAAGCGTTCCTGCCATACGTCTTTGCTCATCAGTTTGGCGGGAATGCGCTCGTTTTGCAGAACTTCCGGATGTACCCGTACCACCAGCACCTCTTCGTAATACGAGCGGTTGAAGATGCCGATACGGCCGCGCTCGGGCAGGCAGCGCGTCGTGCGCCACAGGTAATCGTGATTCAACTCTTCCGGGGATGGCGCCTTGAAGGAATAGACCTGGCAGCCCTGCGGGTTGACCCCCGACATGACGTGCTTGATGGCGCCATCTTTGCCGGCCGCATCCATGGCCTGAAAGACCAGCAGCAGCGCCCAGCGGTCCTGGGCATAGAGCATGTCCTGCAGCTCAGCCATGTGTGAGATGCCCTTTTCGAGCAACTCTGTAGCATGTTTCTTGGAGTGCACCCCGGTGGTGGCTCCGGGATCAAAGTCCTTCAACCGGAAATTCTTGCCTTCCTCTACCCGGAACGGCTTTGCCAGCTTCGCGGCCCAGCTCATGCCCCGCAGTCTACATCATTACTGCTGCCATGATCAGGCCGCCGAATGGCTCAGGGGGGCGCCCGGGCAGAGTCCTAAGGTTGGAGCTTCCAGATTTCAGCGAATGCGCTTCGTGTGAGCTGTGGCGAACAGGAAACCTCAGGCCGTGCCGCTGAATGCGCCCGGCTGAGGCCTTTTACGCTACCACGCTCGACAAGCGATACATTTCCACCGCCGCCACGCGATCAGTAGCGCCCAGTTTGCGCAGGATACGGTGAATATGATTCTTCACCGTTTGTTCGGAGAGATTCAGTTGGGAAGCGATCTCTTTGTTGGTCAGGCCGCCGCCCATCAAATGAACTAACTGCTGCTCACGCCGCGTAAGTCCCAGGCTGGCGCGCAGCCGAAATCCAGCTGGCATTCGCTCCCCAGCCACATACTGGAAGAGATGGCGGCAAAGAATAGGAGGGCAGACGGCTTCGCCGTTCGCCACCGCGCGCACCGCTCCGGCTAACTCCAACGCCGAAGCCTCTTTCAGAATGTAGCCCATAGCCCCATCGCGAATGGCCTGGAGAAAAGTCGCAGGACTCGGGTCCATGCCGATCATGACGACATTCAGGCAGGGCAAGGCCGAGATCACGTCGGGAATGAAGCGGCCGGTGGGCGTGGCCAGCGAAGCCCCTTCCGAGAGCAGGACGTCAGGCGTTGCCTTGGTAATTTGTTCGATGATTTGTGGCGAGAAGGCGGACTCTCCCACCACCCGCAGACCATTCTTCTTGCTCAGAAGACGGCCCAGTGCCTCGCGGAGGAGCCGGTTTTCCGCGAGGATGAATACGCAAATAACGTCCACGGCGACACCAGCCTCGGAAACTGCTCAAGCAACTCCCCCCTGAGCGCCTGTGCATAACGTGGAAGAATACCCCAACCGGGGGCAATAAATTCGTGAAAATAATGTAATTTTCGGAATCACGGTTATAGATACAGGTTATCTGCTAAGTAGTTAACTCATAGCGAATAAAGTAGTAACTTGAGTGCACCTTTCCCAGATCGGGAAAAAGGGCGTTAATTACTCTGATTCTCGTAACATAACGCCTACCCATTTGCTTGTTGTGGGGTTTGCGCTCTGAGAAGGCGTGAGCG
>DATIYF010000075.1:0-23205 GCA_035517775.1 Terriglobales bacterium | reverse complement strand
ATGGTAGGCCCGAATGGACTCGAACCATCGACCTCTTCCGTGTCAAGGAAGCGCTCTAACCAGACTGAGCTACGGGCCTACAGTGCTTAAAATCATACGCTGGCGGCGTTGCGAGCGTAAAGCCGCCGCCGCTGGCTCGGCGAAACGCTAAGGCTCCGCAGCGGATTGCCCGGAAATAATCACCAGGTCCACGCGGCGGTTTCGGCGGCGGCCCGCCTCAGTTTCATTGCTGGCCACCGGCCGGTATTGCGCATATCCCGCCACTGAAACCCGGCCGGGTTGAAAGCCGCATTGGTTCACCATCACCAGCACCACCTGCGTGGCCCGGGCAGTGGAAAGCTCCCAGTTCGATTTGTACTTGGAGTTGTGAATGGGCACATCGTCGGTGTGGCCTTCCACGCGAATTTCATAGCCGCGCCCGGCCAGCGCCTGGGCCACGTGCGTAAGCACCGGCAGCGCCTCGGGCAGGGGCTGCGCTTCCCCGCTCTTGAAGAAGCCCACTTCGGGCAGGCTCACCACCAGGCCATCCGGGACCACGCGCATCTCCACCTCGTGGCGGCGCAACTCGGCGCCCAAAACGGCTTCCAATTCTTTTTTGACCTGCGAAAGCGGAATTTTGGAAACAGCGGCCGCCGCCGCTTGCGGCGCCAGGTCGTTCACTACCTGCGGCGCGGCCGGCGGGGCTGGCGGCACGGCTTCGCCTTTGCCGGCCGCCGCTTGCGCCGAGGCCGTGAACACCCCCATTTGCTGGAACCCGCCCTGAATGGCGGCCGCCACCTGCTTCACTTTTTTGTTATCCACCTGCGCCGTGGCGTAGAGCACCACAAAAAAGGCGAAGAGCAGGGTGATGAAATCGGCATAGGAAACCAGCCAGCGTTCATGGTTGGCGTGGCCGCCGTGCTTTTTACGGCGGCTCATGCCAGGCTCGCCTGTTTGTGTGCGCGCGCGCCCTCATCGGCGAGAAAGCCCAGCAGCCGGGTCTCCAGAATGCGCGGGTTCATGCCCTCGAGAATTGAGACCACGCCTTCCAGCGTCATCTCGCGCAGCACCTGCTCCTCGCGGATGCGGATCTTCATTTTGCCGGCAGAAGGAAGAAAAAACAGATTGGCCGAGCCGACGCCGTAAATCGTGGCCACGAACGCCACCGCAATCCCTTTGCCGACCTCGTTAATGTTCTCCAGGTGCTGCATCACCTGGATCAGACCCAGAACCGCGCCGATAATTCCAATCGTGGGCGCAAATCCGCCCGCCGACTCCAGCACCTGCGGGATCTTCTCTTCCCGCTCCGCCTGATTATCCAGCTCAAGCTCCATCATCTTGCGCAGCTCCTGCGGTTCGGTGCCATCCACCGCCAGCATCAGCGATTTGCGCAGGAAAGGGTCTTTGATTTTTTTCAGCTCCGCATCCAGGGAAACGATCCCGTTCTTGCGCGCCTTGTTGGCGTAGCCCACCAGCTCCTTCACTAATGCGTGTGCGTCCGGCGTCTTCTCAAAAAACACATGCGCCAGCCGCTGCGCCGCCTGCCCCACCACGTTCATGGGGAACTGCACCATCACCGCGCCGATGGTCCCGCCAAAAACGATCATGGCGGCGGTGGGCTGCAATATCTGGCCGATCTTGCCGCCCTCCAGAAGCAGGCCGGCCAGAATTCCAGTGGCTGCGAGAAGAATGCCTGCAAAGGTGCTCTTATCCACGCGCGGCCCCTCCTGAGGGCGTTCCCTCGGGCGGCTCCGGCTTCTGCTGCAGGAGCGCCGGGGCCAGATTAGAGCCGGTGCAAGGCAGGCCGGCCAGCACCCGGCGGCGAAATTCAACGATCCGCTCTACCACTTGCTCCACCCGCTCGCGGACAATCACCTTCTCACCGTTTATTAATGTAAGCACCGTATCCGGCGAGCTTTCCACCAGCTTGATCAGGTCTGAGTTGACCGTGAGCGGCTGATCGTTCAGCCGGGTCAGTTGAATCACGGGCAGTTTCTCCTCTCGCCACCTGCGAACGAACCAGTGCGTGCACGGGAGCACGCTTCTATCGGTACCCTGGGCTGGATTCTTCAAGACGGTCAGCAAAGTGAGTGCCATTACCGCTTATGGCCTGTCGGTAACGGCGAATCGAGCGGGCCGCCCGTCACCGCTGCGCGTTTCCACGAAATAACTGATTTGTTTTCAGAAGCTCTTCCCGCGCAGCCGTGGTTACCTCCGCGTTACAACCGTCACTTCGGGAAATTCAAGTTCCACTGCCGCTGGGACCGATAAGTAGGCCCGTCACAGACGGCCACCGGGACGACACGTGCGGTTAACCGGAGAAGGTTAGCCTAACGGCGCTTCGGCGCGGGTCGGATCAAATACAAGGAGCTTCCCAATGTCACTGAGTATTCTGAATAACATTTCGTCCTTGGCGGCGCAGAACCAATTATCCGTTAACGGATCGTCGCTGCAGAAAACCCTGATGGAGCTGTCTTCGGGATCGCGGATCAACTCCGGCGCCGATGATGCCGCCGGCCTGGCGATCGCAGACGGCTTGCAGGCCAACGTCACCGCTCTGACCCAGTCGGCGCGCAACGCGACCGATGGTTTGGGCATGTTGCAGGTAGCCGACGGCAGCCTGGCGCAGGTCACCACCCTGCTCAACCGCGCTGTCACCCTGGCGACCGAGGCTTCCAACGGTACGGTCAGCGACAGCCAGCGCACCGCTCTGGATGCCGAGTTCACCGCGATCAAAGATGAAATTGATCGCATCGGCAGCAACACCACCTACAACGGCAACCAGGTATTCAGCGGCACCACCTCCAGCGTGTACCTCACAGACGGAACCAGCACCGGCAGCAGCTCCATTGACATCACGGTGGGCACGCTGGCCCAGGACGGCATCGGCTTCAGCACCGGCCTGACCGCGGTGGACTTGAGCGGCGACGACCTGACTTCGGACACCAACGCGCAGGCGGCTCTGACCGATATCAGCAACGCCATCGCCAACGTGGCCGCCGACCGGGGCACGCTGGGCGCCTCCATGAACCGGCTGCAGAGCGCTTCCAACGTCATCAGCAACCAGGTGCAGAACCTGTCAGCGGCTGAGAACAGCATCCGCTCGGCAGACATGGGGCAGACGGTTTCCGATCTGTCCAAGTACAGCATCCTGCAGCAGACCGGCATCGCCGCCCTGCAGCAGTCCAACCAGATGCAGCAGGCTGTCCTCAAGCTGTTGCAATAACCGCAACCCTGTAACCCTGGTGGGGCGAACCAGCCCCGCCAGGCCTCTTTTCAATCCTTGGCGAGAAGCCCGCCCCACTTGGGCGCATAGCGGCCGCAAAAAGCGCGGAGATTGATCCATGAGCTTGTCCCTCGATACCTCGACACTGTTTTCCGGCCAGGGCATTGACGTCACTTCCATCGTCAATCAATTGGTGGCCGCGGCGCGCCAGCCGGAAACCGCCTGGCAGCAGCAGCAGCAGGATTTGCAGTCCCAGGAAGGCGCTCTTAATCAGCTCAACAGCGACCTTTCCGCGCTGCTCGATAAGATCAATTCGTTGAAAGATATTTCCGGCGCGGCGGGGGCGGTCACCACCAGCTCCAGCGACTCCAGCGTGGCGACTGCACAGGCCGGCGCCGGCACCGCGCCCGGCACGCACGTGCTGGTGGTAAGCAGTCTGGCCACCACTTCTTCTTACTACAGCGATCCCGTGGCCAGCAGCAGCACGGCGCTTTCCGCCGGAAGCTTTGATCTTCAGGTCGGCTCCGGCACGCCCACCACGATCACCATCAATAGCGGCGATACCTTGAGTTCTCTCGCCTCCGAGATCAACGGCATGAACCTGGGCGTGACCGCCAACGTGGTGACCGACGCCAACGGGGCGCGCCTAAGCCTGGTGGCGCAGAACTCCGGAGCGGCCAGCGATATCACGATCAGCAATGACAGTTCGGGGCTGAACTTTACCAAGGCGGTCACCGGCACGAACGCTTCCTTGACGGTGGACGGAGTGCCCATCAGCAGCGCCAGCAACAGTGTGAGCGGGGTGGTGCCGGGAATTACTTTCAATCTGGTGGGCGCGGCCCCCTCCGAGCAGGTGACGGTGGGGGTGGCCGCCGATACCGCCAGCGCCATTCAAGGCGTGACTGATTTCGTGAGCGCCTACAACACCGTGATTCAGGATCTGAACGCGCAGTTTACCTACAACTCCGGCACCCAGACCAGCGGGCCGCTCAGCGGCGATACCATGGCCCGCATGGTGCAGCAGGAGGTGCTCGGCTTCGCCACCTCGACCGTCAGCGGCGCGGGCAGCCTCAGCTCGCTGGCTTCGCTCGGCATCAGTATGAATGACGATGGCACGCTGAGCGTAGATTCCTCGCAGCTTGCCGGCGTGGCCGGCAGCGACTGGCAGGATTTCCAGAATTTCTTTCAATCCGCTTCGGGTTATGGGGCGACGGTGAGCAATCAGCTTGCGCAGCTCACCGACCCCACCGAGGGCGCGTTTTACGTGGACTTGCAGAACGACCAGACCACCTACAACAGCCTGCAGCAGCAGATTGATGACCTCGAAACCTACATTGCCAGCGAAGAGCAGACCTGGCTCGACCAGTACAACCAGATCAACGTCACGCTGCAGGAGCTGCCGCTATTGCAGGCGCAGATCAACGCCGAGCTGGGCGTAGTCAGCAACAATGGCAGCAGCACCAGCAGCAACAGCTCGAGCGGGAGCAACGGATAATGCACCCTCCGGGGAATGAGCTCACCTACAGACAGCGGGCGGTCGAAGGAGAGAGTTCCGTCGGGCTGGTGGTGCTGCTTTACGACCGCCTGATCGCTGACCTGCAGCGCGGCGCCGTGGCCATGCGGCGCCAGGACGTGGAAACTCGCTGTGCCCAGCTGAAGCACGCGCTGCTCATCCTGCAGCAGCTCGAAGGCTCACTCGACCGGGAAGCCGGCGGCGAGGCCGCCGGTAACCTGGCCGCGTTCTACGCGCATGCCCGCGGGCAGGTGATGGAAGCCCAGCTCAATGCCGCTCCGGAGCTGCTGGAGAAGCTGACCCGGCACATCTTCGATGTGCGCGCAGCCTGGCAGCAAGTGGATCCGGCGAAGCCACAGAGCCCGCAACCGCCAAAGCCTTCCGTTAAAGAACGATTGAGTTTCAGCGCCTAGCCTGGCAGGACACAGAAAATGCCCGAACGCTGCGGCCCGTGGAAGCGTGGGGCCTCAGCGTCGCGGAAAAGGATTCATCGGGGAAGCGTGGGGCTTCAGCGTCATCCTTTCCCAACTTTCCCAAAATGGGAAACGAATTTGCGATTTCCCAGGATTTTCCCACGGGATGACCTCCCGCTATGGCCCTGGCGATTTCTTTCGAAATTAGACCCTGTGCGAAAGTCGCACAACCGGGTTCTGCAGGACATCCGCCGGGCGAATCTACTTCAGGTAATCCAGCAGGGTCATGGGCAGCACCTGGGCGGCGGCGGCGAGCGCTGCCTGATTGGCGGTGGCCGCCTGAGACAAATTGGTCGCAGCCTGGGCCATGTCTGCCCCTACCAGCGTGTTGTCCTGCGCCTTCAGGTTGGTCTGCTGCTGGCTGAGCGCGGTCTGGTCATCGGTCAGTTGATTCAGAGCATTTCCGTAGAAGACGCGCTGGGTATTGAGATAGCTGAGCGCGCCGGAGACGGCGTTGGTGGCAGCATTGATCGAGACGCCGTCGCCGCTTTGCAACGCGCTCGCCAGTTGCTGCAGGGAGCCCAACACATCCGACCCGGGCTGCTGAAATATTTGATCTCCCGGCAGGTTCGATTGCAGGCTGCGGCCATCGGCGATTGTGACCGTGTTGATGCCGTCGTTTCCATTGTAGGTGACGCCAGAAGCGGTCTGCGTGAAGGGCTGCTGAGTGGTCGCAGTGCCGGCAAAAAGGTAAGTTCCCTGGAAGGACGTGTTCGCCAGCTGCACCACCTGCTGCAGAATTCCCTGCACCTGCTGCTCGATCTGCTGCAGGTTCGAAGTGGAGAGCGTGCCGTCGCCCGCCTCCACGCCCAGGCTCACCGCCTGATTAAGCGCGGTGGTAACCGAGTTAAGAGTCGAATCCGCGCTCTGAAACATGGATTGCAGGCTGCCCGCGCTCTGCAGGTACTGATCAATGCGCGATTCCGTGGCCTGATTTTCCACTTCAATGGCGGCCGCGGCAGGGTCATCCGAAGGCACGTTGACCCGCTTGCCGGTAGAGAGCTGCTGCAAGGCCGTCTGCTCCTGGCTTTGTGTGTTCCAGATGGCGGCCAGAATGTCATTGGTCGGGTTGGGATTGATTCGCATTCGGCACCTATCCTATGAGCGGGCTTCCCATGGCAAGAACGGTCTGCGTGAGTTCATCCACGGTGGTGATGATGCGGGCCGCGGCCGCGAAAGCATGTTGAAAGCTGATCAGGTTGGTGGTTTCTTCGTCTATGGAGACGCCCGAGACTGCGCCCCGCTGGTCGTTGAGCTGACTCAGGCTGAGGCTGGCTGCTGACTGTGCCGACTGGGCTTGCGAAGTGGCGCTGCCCACCTGGAACACCAGATTGGAATACGCCTGCACCGGTGTTTTTCCCGAGGGCAGCGCCTGGTTTTGCACTGCCTGCAGAGCGACCAGGTTGCCATTGCTGCCGGGCGAACCATCAGAACTGGCGGCGATCAGCGAAGGATCGGTAACGGCGACCGAAAAACTGGCTGCGGCCCCGGAGCCGCCGGTAGTGCTGAAAAAATCCTGCCCTGCATTTCCGTTGAGGTCAAAGCCTTGCTGCTGCGCGGCGTTGAAGTTGTCTGCCAGGCCGGAGGCCAGGTCGTCCAGCGAAGAGAATAAGCCGGGAAGGAACTGGTCGCGCACGGCAAGAAAGCCGCCGAGCTGCCCGCCCTGCAGACTGGACGTGATGTTCTCTCCATCGGCGGCGTAAACCTGCTGATTTCCGCTGCTATCGGGGGAAGACTGAAGGGCAAAGTTCTGCCCGGCCACCACCAGCGCGGTGCCATCGGAAGCTGTGATGGTGACGCCCTGGTCGGTCTGAATCACGGAAATATTGGCGATCTGCGCCAGCTGCCCGATCAGCACATCGCGCTGATCTTCAATGGCGCCGGGATCCTGGCCGAGCTGCTGCAAGGAGGCCACCTGCGCATTCAGAGTCGCGATCTGCGAGGTCAGAGAATTGATCTGGCTCACCGCCTGCGAAACGTTCAGGTTGAGGTTCTGCTGGATTCCGGTGAGCTGCTGGGAAGCGCTTTGAAAGTCGCCGGCCAGGTTGTTGGCGGCAGTGAGCACCGACTGGCGCTGCGAAAGATTGGTGGGATCGGTGGAAAGGCTGTTGAGGCTGTTGAAGAAAGCAGTGAGATCGGCGCCCAGGCCCTGCGCGGAATCGCTGAAGAGATTCTGAGTCTGCTGCAGAGAGTTGAGCTGGGTTTGGGCGCCGCTCTGCTGCGAGGTTTCGGAGTAAATGCGCAACTGCAGCAATTGATCGCGAACACTGGTAATGCCCTGGAGATTGACGCCCTCGCCGTAAGTGATGCCGCTCTCGATGGAGGGCGAGGCTTCCTCCAGATTGGGCACCTCGCGGGTATAGCCCGGGGTGTTGAAGTTGGCGATATTGTTGGTGGTGGCGTTGAGCGCGCCCTCCTGGGCGAGCAGGGCGTGAGTAGCGAGCAGCATCGAACTGGTCAGGCCAGACACGAGTCAGGCCTCACAGGACCAGGTGTGTTCGTCGCTGAGCGGTTTGCCCTCGCGGGAGTAGCCCTGGCGGGCGCCTTTGTAGAGCGCCAGCAGAATGCGAAACATATCCTGAGTGCGGACCACCACGTGCGCGTACACGCGATTCAGGTGAGAAAGTTCCTTTTGCAGGGCCAGCATTTTTTCCAGCTGGGCGGCGGTGGATTCTTCGCGGGCGGCGAGAGCGACTTTTTTCAGGCCGCCGGCCAGAGCGCGGAGCTTTTCCAGGTTGAAGACAGGCAAGCCGCGCAGGGAGTCGCACAGTTTCTGCTGGGCGGCCACGGAAGCTTCGAACTGCTGCAAGTCATTGCGGGAAAGAGCCAGCAGGCCGGTGTTGATTTCATCCGAAAGGGCGCGCAAAGCGGCAAAGGAGTCAGCCCAGGCTTTGGCGTCGGCGGTTTTGGGGGCTTCGCTCATCTCTGAACTCATCTCGGGGCGGAAAAGAACCCGCCGGCATTGGCTAGCTTGCGGCTTCGCGCAGCATGGCTTCGGCGATCTGGCTGGGATCGGTCTGATAGCTGCCGCTGCGCAGGGCTTCGCGCAGCGCGGCGACCCGGTCCTGGCGAATCTCCGGGGTGGCCAGCACGCTGGCTTCGAGGGCATCCATTCCGCCGGCATTGGCCGAGAAGCTGGCGCCATCGCCCGAAGAGGCGGCCGAGGCCGGGCTTGACTTGGCAGACTTGGCGGAGCTTTCGCTCACCAGCGGGTTGGAAAGCGGGTTGTTGGCATTAATTCTCATTTCGCACCTGCAGTCTGAGGGTCAAGCTCTATCGGCCCTTTTCTTGGGAAACTTTAATCTTCTTCCCCCCAGGGGAGCTTACCTTGGTACTCTCCGGTGTAACTGGCGTTGAATCAGTTGGTTGCGCTGAGCCCACTGAATGGTGAGCTTCCATCTGACGAATAATCATGGAGGCTATCCCTATGCCGCCGTGATTGGCGATCTGCTCGGCCAGAGTCTGAATGCCCAGGCTGCGAAACTGGCCGGCGCCCGGGTCGCCATCGGGGTTGTCATTACTGTTATCGGGGTCTTCGCCCGGCACCTTGGCGAAGCTCTGCTCCGCCTGCTCCAGCCAGCGGTCCAGCAGAATTGCCTCGAATGACCTGGCCGCATGTTCCAGTTTCTGGTGGTCAGTGGCGCCATCTGTCTTGAGCTGCTGCAAGACCTGCTGGCTGCGGGCCTGCTGCAGGGTCTCGCCCGGCGAGGCGGAGGTGAGCTGGCTCATCTGCGGCATGGCTACAAAACCTCCAGTTCGGCGCGCAGGCCGCCGGCGGCTTTGATCGCCTGAAGAATGGCCACGACATCGCGGGCGGTAGCCCCGGCCGCATGCAGTCCGTTCACGAGATCTTCCACGCTGGCGCCTTCGGGCAGTTGAATCTGACTGGCGGGGCTTTCCTGCGCGTTAACGCTGGTTTCAGGCACGACTTCGGTGGTTCCGGTCTTGGATAAGGGCGACGGCTGCGAGACGGCGAAGGTGGTGGTGACATCAATGCTGAGATTTCCGTGCAGGATGGAAACGGCCGAGAGCTTGACGTCGCCGCCCATGACGATGGTTCCGGTGCGCTCATCAACCACGACCTTTGCGGGGGGATGGAAGGTGATGGCGAGATTCTGCACGCGCGAGATCAGCTCGGGGACGGTGGGCATGCCGGCCTGGGCAACATCCACGTCAATGCGGCGGCTGTCGCGGGCGATGGCGACTTCCCTGCCAAAGCTCCGGTTGATGGCGCCGGCCACGTCAACGCTTTCGGTGAAATCGGGATCGCGCAGCATGAACGAGACGACATGCATTTTGGCGAGGTCAATGGCGGTATCGCGCTCGACCACGGCCCCGCCGGGCACGCGGCCCACGGTCTGATGGTTTACTTGCTTGCTGTTGCCGCCGCTGCCGGCGCTGTATCCCCCGAGCACTAACGGACCCTGGGCGGCGGCGTAGGTCTGGCCATCCGGACCTTCAAGGGCCGTGAGCATGAGAACTCCGCCTTCCAGACTGCGGGCATCGCCGATGGAGGAGACGGTGATATCGAGCTGCATTCCGGGACGCGCGAAGGCCGGCAGTTCGGCAGTGACGAAAACCGCGGCGACGTTATTGACGCGGACCTGGCCGGCGGGAATCTGCACTCCCATGCGCTGCATGATGTTGGCGAGAGTCTGCACGGTGAAGAAGGTCTGCTGGCGGTCGCCGGTGCCATGCAGGCCGACGACAATGCCGTAGCCGATGAGCGGGTTCTGGCGCACGCCGGCCACGGTGGCGATGTCGCGAACCAGCACGTTGTCGTTTTTGGCGGCGGTATCGGGCCTGGTGGCCGTTTCGCCCGAGGAGCCTTGAAGAAAGAGAGAAAGAATGAGCGCGAGGTGCCAGGGAAGCGGCAGGAACCGAAGCCAGGTCTGCTTGAGCGGCGATGGAGAATTGATCAGCATGTCAGAAGGTCAGAATTTTGGTGAGCAGCTTCATGATCAGGCTGGGGGGCTTGGCCGCGTCGCTGACTACGCCCCGGCCTTTCAATTCGATCTCGAGGTTGGCGAGCGCGGTTGAGGGCACGGTGTTGTCGGGGGCAACATCACCGGGCCGCACCACGCCGCGCACGATGGCGGTTTCTTTCTCGCGGTTGAGAAAGACCTCGCGCTGGGCTTCGATGACCAAGTTGCCGTTGGGCAGGACGGAAATTACCTGGCCGGCGAGGCTGGTCTGTAATTTCGTGCTGCTGGAAGTTTCCCCCTGGCTTTTAAGTTGGGTGGCGGAGTTGGCGCCAAACAGCGGATTCACGCCGCCGACTTTGAGCTTGCCGGGCAGGGCGGTCACGGCAGATTGGGCGCTATAGGCGCGCTGGGTGTTGGTGTCGCCGGTGGCCTGCGAGGTAGTTTCCTGCAAAACCTGAATAATGATGGTGTCATTGATGTTGTGGGCCTTGTAGTCCACGCTCATGGCGGTCAGGCGGCCGCCGGGAACCCAGAGACTGCCAATGGTTGTATCGGAAGGAGCTGCGCCCTGCTGCTGCTGCACGCGGGAGATGTATTCATCGCGCGACTGCAGGGTGGTCTTCGGTTTGGCAGCGAAGGCGGAGGTGGAGAGCAGGGCGCAGGCGGCGAGGGCGCCAAGTAAACGTCGCCGGTTGCAGCCGAAGTCAAGTTTCATTCGATCAGAACCTGCCTTTCACAATTCCGGGCTCGACCACTTGCGCGAAGGCGATCTTCTTGCGGTCCAGGCTGGTGACGCGGATTTCCTGGCCGCGGCCGCCGCTCTGCAGGCAAATGATGGGAGTGGAAACGCGCATGGCGTTGCTTTGCAGCAGCAGCGTGGCGCGCTGGCCGGCGCGGACCAGGGGCTTTTGGGGCGCATGCGCCGCCGGGACAATGCGGGCGGGCGAGTTCAACTCATCGAAAGCGGCCTCGCGCTCCATGGGACGATCCCAGTGCAACAACACATAGAACGGAAGGCAGTCGCGACCGCCGTTGCGGCATTGGAGCCTGACCACGGCTGACTCGGCATCGCGGCGGCGGATTGCGGCCACGGCCAGCGGAGCCAAGGGATTCTTCAGGACCGGAGTCGCCAGGAATTGAATGTGGGCGCTCTGCAAGGGAATATTGGCGGCCTGGAGCGCGGCCGTGACCCGCTGCATGGCAAAAGCGGCATCGGGCTTGGACGCAACCGCGCCATAGCTCAGGCAGGCGGTCAAGAGCACCAGCAGGAGTAGTTGTGCGAGGCGCTTCATTTTTAGTGGCTCATGTTATTGAGTTGCTGGAGCATCTGATCGGCCGCCTGCACCACCCGCGAGTTGGACTCATAGGAGCGCTGCGCCAGAATCATTTGAATGAATTCTTCCACCACGTTGACGTTTGATTCTTCGAGCATGCCCTGGGCGATGCTGCCAAGGCCCTCAGTTCCGCCGGGGGTTCCGACGATGGGATCGCCCGAGGCCGTGGTGGCGAGAAAGAGGTTATTGCCGACGCTGTTCAGGCCGCCGGGATTGGGGAACAGCGCCAACTGAATGTTGCCGACCTGCTGGGCCGCGGTTTGACCGGGCAGGGTGACGGAGACTGTGCCATCCTGGCCGATGGTGACGCTGAGCGCATTGGGCGGGATGGTGATCGCCGGATTCAGAGGATTGCCGTCGGCGGTCACGATGTTGCCCTGGGCATCGAGAGTGAAGGCGCCGCCGCGAGTGTAGGCGGTGTCACCGCTGGGCAGCGTGACCTGAAAGAAGCCCGCACCCTGGATGGTCAAATCCAGGGGATTGCCGGTCTGGGTGAAATCGCCCTGAGTCTGCACCACCTCAGAGGATGCCGGCCGCGTGCCCAGGCCGACTTGCAGGCCGGCGGCGACGGTGGTCTGCTGGGTGGCCGCGGCGCCCGGCATGACCATGTTCTGGTAGAGCAGATCAGTGAACTGCAGGCGGCGCTTGCGGAAGCCGGTGGTGCTCGAGTTGGCCAGATTGTTGGCAATGTTATCGAGGTTCATCTGCTGGGCGGTCATGCCGCTGGCCGCAGTGTAGAGTGCACGAAACATGAAGTACGTCTCCTTATGAGCTCACGCGCGGCAGGTCTTCTGTCGCGGTCTTGTTGAACTGCGAATCAAAGAGCGAGAGTGCCTTTTGGGCCATATCGAACGAGCGCTGCACCGTGATCAGTTCGACCACGTCGGCCATGGCGTTGACGTTCGAATCTTCCAGCATGCCCTGGCGAATCTGCGCCGCGGTGGCGGGCACTTCGCTTCCGTTGGGCGCGGAATAGTAAGTGCCGCCCACGCTTTGCAGGGAGGTGCCGGGTTTGAAATCAACCACCTTCAACTTGCCGGCCACAGCGCCGTTCACCGAGATGGTGCCATCGGCGCTGACCTCGACGGGGGCGCCGACGATGGGGATGAGGCCGTTCTCGCCGAGCACCGCGCTGCCATCGGCGGTGGCGAGCTGGCCGTGGGAGACCTGGAAGTTGCCGGCCCGGGTGTAAAGACGGCCGCCGGCGGTTTGCACCACAAAAAACCCCGAGCCCTCGATGGCGAAGTCGAGATTGTTGCCGGTCTTCTGGAGGCCGCCCTGGGCGAAGTCGAGGCTGCTGCCGCCGAGAACTCCGTAGTCGTTGGTAGCTTTATTCAGAGCGCTCATGGGATATCCGCCCGCTTTGGCCAGCACGGAGCGAAAGACGGCTTCCTGGGAGCGGTAGCCCGGAGTGGCGGTGTTGGCGAGATTGTTGGCGACGACATCCAAAGACTGGCTCTGCGCGAGAAGCGCGGTGCAGGCCGCGTAGTATCCGCTGTCCATGCGCCTCCTATTCCAATCAAGGCGGGAGCAAATGTGCCGCCATCAAAGCGGGCGCAGAGGCGGGCTATGTTGTTGATGGCGGGTTGAGGCGGGCCGCAGGATGAGAGGTGGATTAGCGCGCGCGGCGGAGAGCTTGCGGCCGCGACAAACGCGGGCGGGCGAGTTTCTAATCCTTTTCTACTCCGCGGGAGAAGGCAGAAACCACGAAGGGCGCGAAGGAAAGCCTCAACTACGAAGGACACGAAGGAAATGTCTCGAGGCGGAGGCGGCTCAGCAGATGACAGATGCCGTCCGCACCATGGCGAGAAGCCAGTCAATGCCGAGCTCCACCAGGCATTCTTCCACACGAAGCAGGCGATCATCGGGATGGCGGTCGGCGTTGCTCAGGCGCTGAAGCTGCATGGCCAGATTTGCGTCTTGCGAGACCACATCGGTGAGCGCCCGCAGATCAATAATTGGTTCGTTTAGAAGGAGTTCCATTCGGGCCAGGGTGGAAGGGCGCGCGGCAATGCCGGGCAGAAAGTTGCCGCTCCAGGCATTCTCCGGGCGCGCCAGGGGGCAGTTTTCGGCGCGGCACGCGAATTGGAAACCATCCCCCATAGGCGTGGCATATATCGGCCCGAGCGGCGAAATTCTTCAGGGTTACGACCGGAGACCGAAGGGGAATTGCGGTTGAGGGCGTTCGCGGCGCGTTGCCAGCCGGGGATGAGGCTTCCGATCTCAGCTTTCAGAAAGGATTGGAACCGGCGGTTGGGTAAGTCAGTTTCCAGTTCCAGGCTGACGGTTGTCAGTCAGCCCGCTTGCAAACGAAAGAGCAGATCGAGCGATTGCCGCGCACTGATGACGCGTACCCAAAGGTATTCATGGCAGGGGCAGATGCGGACCTCTTCGGCTGCGGTCTGAGCGACATAACTTTTTACGATTTCAGCCATCTCAAGCGGGTTGGAAATGCGGTCAAACACGAATTCGGCTTCGCGGCGCTTCTCGGGCAGGGCCTGCATGCGGCTGCGGAATTCGCTCATGGTGACGAAGCAGGGTTCAGCGACGCAGGCCAGCATCTGCTCAATGCCGTGAAGCGCCGAGTAGTCAATGCGGGTGGCGAAGGCGAGCAGCAGCTTTTGCGTCTCTTCGGTGAACTGGATGGGAAGCATCTGATGGATTTCCATCAAGTGAGCAGGGACCAGCAGCGGCAGCTGGGCGGGAATGCTCTTGGAAGGAAGCAGGGGATAGCCCCACTGGGCGGAGAGCGCCAGGGCCACCTGTTCCTCATTCACAAAGCCGAGTTGCAGGGCGACATCGCCGATGCGTGAGCCGGAGGAGCGGTGCTGTTCGAGGGCGATTTTGAATTGCTCGGCATTCAAGAATCCGCGCGAATAGAGCACAAGGCCGAGCGGAAAGCGCGAGGGGCGGGGGGCTTCGGCGGGCGGGGCGGCGCCGGCGAGCCGGGCGAGACTTCTTTGCAAGTCGAACTCGAGGCACGGCACGCTGCAGAACCAATCGCCGGAAAATTGAATTCCCTTGCCATGAAAAATGGATTTGAAGGGCGTGGTGGTGCACTGGCCATTGGCGCAGCGCTTGGACCAATTCTCCCAATGCAATGCGTGGTCCCAGAGGGAAGCGCGTTTTGAGCCAGCGGCGGGCACAGGCCTCCTAGAGTTGAGGGCTTGCGCAAACATCGGTCACGCGCAAACCGTAATGCCCTTCTACGATCACGACCTCTCCGCGCGCCACCACTTTGTCGCGGAGAAGGAGTTCAACGGGCTCGTGCACCCGCTTATCGAGTTCAATGACCGAGCCGGAGTTCAATTCCACGAGCTGGCGCAAAGGAAGCTTCTTCTGGCCGAAGCGCAAGGTGACTTCAAGCTCGATAGCCATGAGAAAGTTCAGGTTCTGAGATGGCAGCTCGGCGGGCAGGGCCTCGCTGAGCGCCAGGGGCGCAGCGGGCGCCGTGATTTCGGAAGCGGCAATCTGCGGGCTGAGAAGGAAATACAGGCACAGAGGCTCAGAATGGCCGTTGCCAGCGAGAAAGGAAAGCACGGTATGTGGCTGCCAGGCGGGAAGAGCGCCGGCGGCGAGCTGCACGCGAAGCGCGCCGAACTGCTTTTGAAATTCACCGGCGGCGACCACGATCACCTGGCGCATCAATTCCTGGACGGGCTGGAGGTTGTTGGGAGAGCCGGCAAACTTGGCGGCGAGCATAGCCGCGCTGCGCGATTCCATCACCAAAGCGGCTTCGCCGCACAGGGCCCCATCCGCGTTCAACGAAAGGCAGAGGGCATTGGCATTGGCGGGCGGGGCGGCTTGCGGGGCAACCTGCACATTGCAGGCCGCGCCGACGGCGCGCGAAAGCAAGTCTGCCCAGGCGCGGCGGGTGTTTTCGACCAACCCCTGCAGCATGGGGCCGGCAGCGTCGGTTGGAGTTGCAGTGCTCATGATTGGCTCCCCAGTTCAGCTCGTACTTTTACCCGGCTGGCCAGCTTCGCCCCGCGCAGCGTGCCCACGCGCACCGGAGAAGCACTAAACCACTCCTGGCCTTCAAGGCAAAGGAATGCGGAGTTATTCGCGGCGATGCCCAGGTTCAGGAGCTTGCCGGGGGCGAGATGAAGAATGTCTTGCATGGAGACTTTGACGCCGGGAACGCGCAGGTCCAGTTGGCAGAGACAGTCCATCAGGCGCTCTTGCATTTTGAGCGCGGCGGGCGGAGCGCTGGGGCGCGCCGCGACAATGGCGGGCGCGGCGACCTTACGCAGCAGAGCGGCGGCGATCGAGACGGGGAAAAAGATGGCGAAGCTGCCGTTCGATTCCTGAACCGCGGCATCCATACGGAGAAGAAGGACGCGCTCTTCGGGCGGCAGCAATTTTGCCAGTTGCGCCGGCTTCTGATGCTCGCCGGCGTTGACGGAAGTCTCCAGGCACTTCCAGGTTTTTTCCAACTCGGCGCAAACCACACGAATCACATCGTGCAGCAGGTGCTCTTCCATTTCGCTCAGGCCGCGTTCCAGGGCCTGCGGAGTGCCCGGCCCGCCGAGCAGCAGCTCGAGCATGGGAAAGGCCAGGGAAAGATCCAGCTGAATGCCACCCAGGGCGTAAAGCGGCTGCAGCTCGAAGGCGGCGGTATAGCAGTTCGGCGAGGCTTGGCCGGCCAGTTGCGAGAATGGAATTTCTTCGATTCCGGTGAGCTTGAGCTGGCAGCCCACGCGAAGGTAGTTGCCCAAGGCGTAGGCGAGATTGCGCACCAGTCCCTCGTGCAGCCCGGTCAAGGCCTGGATCTGGGCGTCGCTCATGCGGCCGGCCTGCTGAAAGTCGTAAGCGCGGACTTCGTGCTCGGCCGCGCTCGGCTTGCGATTGGCGATTGCCTGGCTCACCTGGTTCTCCTGACGCAAAATTTCACTTAGTGCTGAAATGCCTGAATGCCGGTTACCGAAGCCTCTTCCAGGGCCAGCCTCATCTTGGCCAGCGCCCCGGAATGAAGCTGTGAAACGCGGGACTCGCCGATTTCAAGCACCTCGGCGATTTCGCGCATGGTCAATTCTTCGCGATAGTAGAGGGCAACCACCTGCTGCTCTTTTTGATTGAGACCGGCAATGGCCTGCGCCAAACGATCGCGCATCTCGGTGCGCAGGCATTGGTGAAACGGGTCTTCCTGGGGATCGGCGGGCGCGCTTTCCACCAAATCATGCTGTTCGCTGCGGTCCTGGCCGAAGGTGACCTGCTGGCCGACCATGCTCAAGTTGTCAAGGCGGCCGAGCAGCTTGTGCAAAGCGGTCAATTCGATGCCCATCTCGGCGGCCATTTCTTCATCGCTGGGCTGGCGGCCGAGTTTCAGGGAAAGCCTGGCGACCAGATCATCCAGGCGCTTGCGCTTATCGCGGGTGCGGCGGGAGGCCCAATCGAGCTCGCGCAGACTATCGAGAATGGCGCCGCGGATGCGGAATTGCGCGTAAGACTTGAACTGGACGTTCTTGCTGGCATCGAAGTTGCGCACCGCGTCAATCAGCCCGAGAACGCCGGAGTGCACCAGGTCTTCGAAGGCCACATGCTGGGGCAGGCGCTCGTGAATGCGGCGAGCGATGTAATAGACCTGCGGAATTTCGCCCATGACCAATTCGTCCTGGTCCTCGGCGCGCTGCGCCTGCTGATAAGCCATTTCTGCTTGTGTCATAAAGGTCGCACTTCCGTTTGGTTTATCCTCTTTCTCGAGCGTTCTTTATCTCACCAGTCCTACCGATTGCACGGGGATGGCGGCGGGAATTTCACTCGGAGCAAGCACCACGATCTTGGGCAAAAATGGCTCCAGCAGGCGCCGCAGATAAAAACGCCCCGGCGAGGAGCATAAAAGCACAGGCGTGGCCTGCACCACATGCTCGCCCAGCAGGCCGCGCAGGCCCTCCAGGACGCGCCGCACCAGGGAAGGCTGCAAGGCAGCCGTTCCCGGAGCATTGGCGTTGGCCGAGTTCAGGGCGCGCGAGCATTCCTCTTCGATCGAGCTGTCAAGGGTCACCACCTTCAGCTCGCCGCGCGCATCGAGCAGCGGCCGCACCAGGGCGCGGCCTAAAGCGTGGCGAGCGGCCTCCACCAACAACACGGGGTTCTTGGTGACGGGCGCGGTTTCGACCAGGCTTTCGAGAATCGAGCCCAGATCGCGGATCGAGACCTGCTCGCGCAAGAGCTGCTGCAAAACCTTCTGCACTTCGCCCAGAGTCATCAGCTTGGGTATCAGCTCCTCGATCAGCTTGGGATGGGAATCGTTCAGGCGGTCAATGATGTGCTTGGTCTCCTGGCGGGTGAGCAACTCGTGCGCGTTCTGGCGGATGATCTCGCCCAGATGCGTGCTGAGCGCGGTCACCGAATCTACGACCGTGTAGCCGGAAGAAAGCGCCTGGGGCTCGGCATCGCGGGAGATCCATTTTGCGGGAACGTTAAAAGCGGGCTCGCGGATTTCCTGCCCGGGCAGGGCCGGGGCAGCCATTTGTGAGCTGATGGCGAGCAGACTGTCGCGGCGCATTTCCCAGCGGGCGATTTCCACGCCGCGAAGGGAAATCACGTACTCGTTTTCGCGCAGGGAAAGATTGTCAGTGATGTGAATGGGAGGCACGAGGAAGCCAAGCTGGCGCGCCAGATGTTTGCGAAGGGCGCGGACTTTGGCGAGCAACTGCCCGCCCTGCTTGGCATCGGCCAGAGGCACAAGGCCGAAGCCGACTTCCAGAGTGAGATCGTCGAGCTTGAGGGCGGCCTCCATGGGGTCGGTGGCGGGGGCCGCGGCGGCGCCCGGCTTAGCGTGGGCCCTTTCAGGCAGGGCCTGCTTTTCGGCAAGAGGGTGCTTTTCCGCATAGCGGGCGAGAGCGATCATGAGGGCGGCGACCAGAATGAAAGAAATTTTGGGCAGGCCGGGAATGAGCGCCAGGGCCGCGACCACGCCGCCAGCCAGCCACAGCGGGCGCGGCTTGCCGAACAGCTGCTTGCTGAGATCGGCGCCCAGAGTGCTCTCGGAGGAGGCGCGGGTGATCACGATGCCGCCGGCGACGGAAACGAGCAGCGAGGGAATCATGGTGACCAGGCCATCACCCACGGTCAGGGTGGTGTAGGTTTTGAGCGCCTCCTGGAAGGGAATGCCCTGCTGGAAGACGCCGATCAAGAAGCCGGCAATGATGTTGATGGCGGTAATGAGAATGGTGGCCAGCGAGTCGCGCTGATTGAAGCGGGCGGCGCCGTCCATGGCCCCGTAGAATTCGGATTCGCGAGCGATGGCTTCGCGGCGAACGCGGGCCTGGACCTCATCAATCAGGCCGGCGTTGAGGTCGGCGTCAATGGCCATCTGCTTGCCCGGCATGGCGTCTAAAGTGAAGCGGGCGGTGACTTCGGCGGTGCGTACCGCGCCGTGACTGACCACCATGTACTGAATCGCGATCAAAGCGAGAAAGAGAACGAAGCCGACGACATAATTTCCGCCGACCACGAATTGGCCGAAAGCTTCAATCACGCGCCCGGCGGCGGCAGAGCCCTGGTTGCCGTGGAGCAGAATGCGGCGGCTGCAGGCCAAATCCAGAGAGAGGCGCAAAAGCGTGAGGAGGAGCAGCAAGCTGGGAAAGACGGAAAACTGAACGGGCCGCAGAATCTGTACGGCGGAGAGAAGCACCAGCACCGAAATGGTGATGCTCAGGGTCAGCAGCAGGTCGAGCATCAGGCTGGGCAAGGGGACCAGCATGACGAATACCAGGCTGACGGTGAAGGCGGGAATAATCCAGTCGGCGCCTCCCGACTTCAAAGCAGCTACGAGATTTGGCTTGCTCGACATGCGGTTTCAGCCTGCGATCAGCGCTTAAGCGGCGGCCGCAGATTTTGCCTGGCCTGCGCCTGAGCGCGGTAAACCACGGCGAGAATTTCTGCCACCGCGGCGTACAGCTTGGCTGGAATCTCCTGCCCCACGTCCACTACCCGGTAGAGGGCCTGCGCCAGAGGCGGGTTCTCCATGATGGGGATGCCGCTCCAGCGGGCGATTTTCTTCATTTCCTCCGCCAGCCGGTCGCGGCCCTTGGCCACTACCACCGGTGCGGGCATATCGCTTTGATAACGCAGGGCCACGGCGAAGTGCGTGGGGTTGGTCACCAGCACGGTTGCGGTTTTCGTTTCGGCGATGGTGTGGCGGCGGGCCTGGCGCTGCAGGCGGCGGATCCGGCCTTTGATGGCCGGGTTTCCTTCCGTCTCTTTCAGCTCCTCGCGCAGTTCTTCACGGCTCATCTTCAAATCGCCTTCCTGCTTGCGCCAGGTCAGCAGGTAATCAATGGCGGCCAGGACGATGAGAGCGAGCGTGGATTTCCATCCGATCTCGAAGGCGATGGAGATCGTAAGCCGCGCGGTGGACCCGAGAGGCGCGTCCGAGGTCTGAACGATTTCGCCCCAATGCCGGAGAAAACCCGCGGCCGCGATGTAGAGAAGGCAAACCACGGTCGGAACTGATTTCAGCAGGCCGTTCAGGCTGGCGAGAGAAAACATCTGCTGCAAGCGCTTGGCGGGGCTCAAGTGCTCAATGCTTGGAATGAGCGCTTCGGGGGCGAGCACGAGGCCACCCTGCGCCACGCCGGCAAGCGCGGATACGACGAAGCCGGCCATCATGGCGGGGAAGGCCCAGCGCAGAATTTCCCAGCGCGCCCAGAAGAGAATGGCGCTGTTGGGGGTGATGACGTCATTCAAAGATACGTCGAGCGAGGAACCGAGAAAACCGCGCCACTCCGAGGCGGCGTTGGAGGCCTGCCAGCTGAAAACCGCAACCGCCGCGGCAAGCCCGAGAATGCCGGAAAGGTCGCGGGTGCGCGCCACCTGGCCTTTTTCCCGCGCCTTTTGCCGCCGCCGCGGTGTCGGCTTTTCTGTTTTGCTTCCGTCCGCCAAGCGTTACCTCGCCAGATGCAGGGTGTGGCCCAGCATCTGAAGTGAATTGGAAAACATTCCCGAAAACAGATCGGGCCAGCAGCGCACGGTCGTTCCCAAAAGAACCAGTCCAAACAAGCCTTTCACCGCCGGACCGAGAAACAACACCGGCATCTGGGGAGAAGCCTTGCCGATGAGGCCGAGCAAAAGGTCCGCCACCAGGGTTGAGGCCAGCACAGGCGCGGCGATCTGCAGGCCAATTCCGAACACCGCGCCGGCAATATGCAGCAACTGCTGAGTAAAGGCCGCGTTCGGGGTTGCCGAGCCGGGGGGCAAGTAGGCGAAGCTCTGGGCAATCAGGCGCAGAATCCAGTGGTGAATATCGAGGCCCAGAAAAATCAGCAGCGCCATCATTTGCGTGAACATGGAAAGAACGGTGGTATCCACCTGGGTCTGGGGATCGAGAATGTTCACCAGCGAGAAGCCCATCTGCACGCTGAAAACCTGCCCTGCCATTTCGGCGGCATCGAAAACCAGATTGGTGGCGATGCCGATGGCCACGCCGACCAGAACTTCAGAGCCCAGCAGCATGGGCCACTCGATGGGTGAGAGCACGGGCTGAACCCGGCCTGCGAACACGGGGTACAGCACCACGGTCATGGTCACGGCCAGGGCAGCCTTGATCCGCGTGGGAATGGCCACGTTGCTCATGAATGGCGCAAAAAGCATCAGGCCAGAGACGCGAGCGCCGATGACGAACAGAGTGCCTAACGAATTGCCGAGAGAGAAATCCATCGTTCTTACCGCGTGTAGTTGCCGATACCGGAAAAAATCTGCACTGTAAACTGCGCCAGCTGCCGCCACATCCAGGGCATCAGCACGACCACGCCGATTCCGGTGCCGACCAGGCGAGGCACGGTGGAAATCGTGGTGTCCTGCAACGAAGTGAGCACCTGAATCACATTGACCAGCAGGCTGATCACGATGGCAACGGCCAGGATCGGCCCGCCCAACCGGAAAACCTCCATCAATGTGCGTTGCCCTAATTCGACTACCGACATAGCGCCCTCACACGAAACTCTTCATCAACGAACCGACCAGCAAATGCCAGCCATCCACCATCACGAACAACAGCAGCTTCAGGGGAGTGGAAACCACGACCGGGGGGAGTTGAAACATGCCAATGGAGGTCGTGATCGAAGCCACGACCATATCAATCACCATGAAGGGGAGAAACAGCACGGCGCCGATCTGAAAGCCGGCGCGCAACTCCGACAAGATGTAGGCCGGAACGACTACGCGCATGGAAAGGTCATCGGGGCCGCTCGGGCGCGGGTCTTTGGCAAGGTCCACAAAGAGCGCCACGTCCTTCTGGCGGACGTAGTGCAGCATGAAACTTTTCAGCGGCTGGGAAGCCTCCGACAGGGTGTCCGGCAGCGATAAGCGGCCCTGCTCGTAAGGTTGCAAGGCATTCTGGTACACGGTTGCCCCTACCGGCTGCATGAGAAAAAAAGTGAGAATCAAAGCCAGGCCGATCAGAGTTTGGTTGGAGGGCGTGGTTTGCAGGCCGAGGGCCTGCCGCAGGAAATGAAACACTACGAGCAGCCGCGCAAAAGGCGTAAGCACGAGCAGGAGCGAAGGAATCAGGGTGAGGAAGGTCAGCAGAATCGCGATCTGCAAAGCTGAGTTATCGCCCAGGCCGGTGACCCGAATCTCATTGGGCTGAACATGAATGGCCGGGGTTGCACTCGCCGGGAGCGTAGGCGCGGCCGCCGCACTGGGAGTCAATATTCCCAGCGTCAGCGCCACGACGGCGATGCGCACCAACTGGCCGAGTCTCCGAGTCATGAATTTTCTATGGGGCCCTGGGAGTGTTGGTTATCGAGGGAGGAGGCAGCGGTTTCAGACAAGCGCGCCAGCATGGCTACGGAATTCACTCCGCCGCCAATAAGAAAGCGCTGCTCATCCACTTGAACCAGAGCGACGAATCGCTTATCGCCGAGGGAAACGTTCTCACAGACCCGCAGGTGTTTCTTTTTCGCTGCCTGCGATTTTGCCGCCCGGCATAGCGTTTGCCAGGCGCGCTGCGCGAGTTCCGCCAATGTCTGCTTGAGCGGCATGGGCGGCGCCGCGCCAGCCGCGAGACCACCTGGGTGCATGAGGTTTGCCTTCACACCAGCTCCGTAATGCGGCTGGCCAGGCGGTCACCGGCCAGCTCGAACTTTGCCCAGGCGATGAGCTTTCCGTTGGCGCGGACCGGCACATCCGAGGTCGCCGGGTAGATGGTCTTAAGAATCGAACCGGGATGCAGCTCCAGCAGGTCTCTTACCGCTAACCCAGGAACGGGAATTTCCAAAGTGATGGTCAATGGCACCCAGGGCAATTGCTCCACGAGGCTTTTTCGCGGAGTAGCTGCGGCTTTGGAGTCTTCCGCTGGGATGGTTGCGACCGCGGCGGCGACCGGCGGCACTGGTTTGGCGATGGGGCTCGGCATGAAGGTGCTCAAAGACCGTACCAGCGCAGGAATGCACGCTGGCTGCCGGGTGCGAGGCCGAGGACTGTGGCTGGGGCGGCGCCTGTGAGATTCGGCTAAGTGACGAGGGGAAGAGCGTTTAGCCGTGAGGCCGCCTCTGCCCTGGCCGATTGAGGGAGGGACAGCTAAGCGCCAGAATTAGAAGACAAGTAGAGGCAAGAGAGCGCCCGGCCCGCCTCGCTTACGGCGCGCCGGGAGCTTCTCTAATCAGACGTTAACGCTGGAACTCTACTGGCGTTTATCGTTGCACCAGATTGATCGTATCCTGCGTGATTTCGTCGAACGTGGTCACCACCTTGGCGTTGGCCTGAAAGCCGCGCTGCGCCAGAATCATGTCGGCGAATTCGGTGGCGA
>DATIYF010000074.1:0-46996 GCA_035517775.1 Terriglobales bacterium | reverse complement strand
GCCGAGCCAGCGGCGGCGGCTTTACGCTCGCAACGCCGCCAGCGTATGATTTTAAGCACTGTAGGCCCGTAGCTCAGTCTGGTTAGAGCGCTTCCTTGACACGGAAGAGGTCGATGGTTCGAGTCCATTCGGGCCTACCATATCCCTTGCGGTCCAGCCCCGAGACATGGGTGACAGAACGCACCTCCTTCCAGGGCATCTTTCCCTCCTTCTCGAAAAGTGTCACCCATGTGGCGGTACAATCTGTTACCTATGTCTCAGGTCGCTCATCGCCCCGCCATGGTCGAAGCATGGCGCTTCCCGGTAGTGAGTCTGTTTGACAAAGCGATCACCACAAAGGGCACGAAGGCGCCAAAGGAAATCCATGCAACTTTCGTAAATCTGCGTGCCCCTTCGTGGTTGAAGGTTTTCCTGGGCTACGTCTCCGCGATTCTTCTCCGCCCAACTGCAGCCTCAGGCGGTCATTTTATGATCTCGCCGATATAGGCAGCGAACGGGGCCAAGGAAACGTGGCTTAGCGGGATGTCACTCGGGCCGCTGCCGGCGGTACGCAGAAGGGTGTGACACTTGCTTCCTAATCCCAGGGCGTGCAGGTCGAAGCTCTCTTCCTGCGGCTGGCCTGACATGTTGACGACGACCAGCACCGCCTGGTTCTGGTATCGCCGCAGATAGGAAAGCACGTGAGGATCGTTCTCGTTCAGAGGAAGGTAGTCGCCATCGCGCAGCGCGGCGTTCTGATGCCGCAAAGACAAAACACGGCGATAGACCTGCAAGATGGAAGCCGGGTCTTTGAGCTCAGCTTCTACGTTGTGGCTCTTGTAAGTGGGCGGCACCGGCAGCCAGGGCTTGGCGGTGGAAAAACCGGCATTCGCGGCTTCGTTCCACTGCATGGGCGTGCGTTCGCCGTCGCGGCCTTTTTCTTTCGGCCAGCCGCGCTTTCCGATGGGATCTTTGACGTCCTCTTTTCGCTTGGGGTCGTTGTTAGTCATCCCGATTTCTTCGCCGTAGTACATGATCGGCGTTCCCCGCAGCGTGAGATAGAAGGCGGCCATCATCCTGGCGATGGCGTCGTTGTGCTGGCCGTCTCCGTAGCGGACGTAGGAGCGCACGATATCATGGTTGCTCAGCACGTAGACCGGCCATCCGCCGGAAGCATTGACGGCGGCGATCTGGCGGCGGAAGTCGGGCGGCGAAAGCTTGTTCACGGTGGTGAACATGAAGTCCATGGGCATTTGCAGTTCGTCGTTGTTTTCGCCGTAGTATTTCTTCAGCCCGGCGGCGGTGCTGGTCCAGGTTTCGCCGATCAGCACCGCGTGGCTCTCATCCGCCACGGCCCTCAGCCGGCGCAGAAGGGCATGGTTCTGGGGAAGATTCTCGTTGTACCTGGGGTCGGTGTTGGGGTCGCCGTACTCGTCTTTGCCCGGAAGAACCGGATTGTCGCGCAAGCTGGGATCTTCAAACAGCGTGTTCACCGCATCCAGGCGGAAGCCCGCGACGCCGCGCTTATACCACCATCGGGTCACGTCGAACATGGCTTTTTCCACGGCGGGATTGCGCCAGTTCAGGTCCGGCTGCTGGGGATAAAAAATGTGGTAATAGTACTGCCCGGTCTTCGGGTCGAACTTCCAGGCCGAGCCGCCGAAGATCGAAATCCAGTTGCTGGGGGGCTTGCCCAGTCCTTTGCTGTCGCGCCAGATGTACCAGTCGCGGTGCGCCGAAGCTCGCGACGAGCGCGAGTCAACAAACCATTGGTGCTGGTCGGAGCTGTGGTTCATTACGAAGTCGAGGATGATGCGGATGCCGTGCTGCTTGGCCTGCTCCTCCAGCCGGTCGAAATCGGCCAGCGTACCGTACATGGGATCAATGTTCTCGTAATCGGAAACGTCATAGCCGAAATCCACCTGGGGCGAAGGAAAGCAGGGCGTGATCCAGATTGCGTTCACGCCCAGGTCTTTGAGGTAGTCGAGCTTGGAGGCGATGCCGTTCAGATCGCCGATGCCGTCGTTGTTGCTGTCGGCGAAGCTGCGGGGATAGACTTCATAAAAGACCGTGTCTTGCCACCACTGATGACCGGCGACATCGGCCGGCTGAGTTTGGGCGGCCAAAGACGTAGTAACTATCATCAGAACAATGATAAATACTGACTTACAATGCATTTGTACCTTCCTTAGCAGAAAAAATGGGAGTGTTACGCGGTCACCTAACTCCACAGCCGGTCCCACGAGCGTTCATGGTCCCACTGGGGAGTCGGCTCGAAGTAGCCGCTTCCAGGCGCCAGATGCTGCCGCACGGCGTCTTCGTTGAGAGTTACTCCCAGGCCGGGCCGGCCGGGCACCTCGATCCAGCCATGATTCACGATGGGGGCAGAGACATACTCCTCAGCCAGCGACGACCACCAGGGCACATCGAGCGAGTGGTTCTCCATGGCCAGGAAATTCAGTGTGGCCGCGGCGCAGTGCACGTTGGCCATGCAGCTAACCGGCGTTCCGGCGAAGTGCATGGCCATGGGAACGCCATATTCCTCAGCCATATCGCCGATCTTGTGGGTTTCAAGTATTCCCCCTGAGGTCGCGAGATCAGGATGAATTTTGCTTACCGCATGCTTTTCGCAAAGCACCCGGAAGGGTTCTTTCAAGTAAATATCTTCGCCGGTAAGAATGGGGGTGGGGCTTTGATCGGAGATTTCCTTGAGTAAGTCAGTGTAAGTCCATGGAATCACATCCTCCATCCACGATAAGTTGTATTTCTCGTAGGCTTTGCCGAGGCGAATGATAGATTTCACGCCCAGGTGCCCAAGATGGTCCATGGATAGAGGAATCTCCATGCCGACTGCGCCGCGCACAGCGGCCACATATTCCTCGAGCATGGCGATACCCTTGTCCGTAACTTCCATGGCGAGAAAGGGATGCTCCAGCTGATTCTGCTCCCATTCGGTAAGATCGGAAGGCTCGGTGACCGTGCCGGGGGTATCGGCGACCATTTCAACACCCAGGTCCATCTTAAGCCAGGTGAGGCCCATGACCTCTTTCCGCTCTTTCATTCGCTGGGCGTAGATCTTGGGATCTTTGGATTCGGTGGTATCGGCATAAACGCGAATCCTGTCGCGAAACTTGCCGCCGCCGATCATGGCATAAACGGGGGCGTTGTACACCTTGCCCGCGATATCCCAGAGGGCCATCTCGATGGCGCATACTCCGCCGCCTTGGCGGGCGTGTCCGCCGAATTGCTTGATCTTGCGGAAAATCTTATCGAGCTGCAGAGGGTTCTCTCCCACGATGCGGCTCTTCAGAAACAGGGCGTAGGTCGGGCTGGCGCCGTCGCGGACCTCTCCCAGGCCGTACACGCCCTGGTTGGTGTCAATGCGAATGATGGGGCAGGGGCTGGGCCCCGGCTTGGCGATGGTGGCTACCCGAAGGTCGGTGATGCGCAGCGCCGAGGGGCTGGAGTTGGTGTTCACCGCTTTGGGATAGGCCTCCAGCGGCTCGCTCCAAAGCAGGCCGCCGCCTAACGCCAGGGCCGAGGCCTTGACGACGTGGCGCCGGTTGAAGCTGAAATTGCTCATGATGGCGTCCTCCCGCTCACGAATGAATTCTTGTGCGGCGCGAATCTTACCTTAAAGAGGGCCTCACAGGCGGCCAAACTTCTTCACCGCCTGTTCAATAGATTTAAGTTTCTCGATGTAGGCGTACATGGAATGCTCTTTGAAATCCATTTCCTGGGCCGCGGCGAGAACGTCGGCGGCCCGGCCGCGCGGCACAATCACCACGCCATCTGTATCAGCCACGACAATGTCACCGGGGGAAACCTGGACCCCATCACAAACCAGGGGAATGTTGGAGCCGGCAAAACGATAGTGGCCGACCGAGGTGGAAGGCACAATTCCCAGGGCGTACACAGGAAATCCAATTTTGGTCAGATAGGCCACGTCGCGCACGCCGCCATCAATCACCGCGCCGGAGAAATTGCGCGCCTGCATGGCGGTTCCCATCAAGCCGCCCATGCCGGCAATGTCGGCGCCATCCTCCAGCACCATCACATAAACCGAGTCGGGCGCGCCCTGGTCAATCGCGGCCAGCACGCCCTGCAGAGCCTCGGGGTCGTGATTTTCCTCTTTCTTGAGTTTCACGGTAAGGGCAAAGCCGGCGAACCTGGCGGTGAAGACAGGACGCATGTGATGCGACAAGTAGGTACGCCGGCCGGTAAGTTTTTCCATTGCATCCGAAACCGAGGCGACTTCAACATGTCTGTAGCCATCGAGCAGCGCCGCCGCAGAGGCTTCCGCGGGTTGGGAAAAAGCCGGCGGCACTCGGAGCAGGCTGAAGCCCACATACATGGCCGCCAGCAAAAATGCCGTGCCCGCCGCATACCGCAGCCTGCGCGGCCGAACTGATTTCTGAATCATGGGTGCGCTCCTGAAGTTCTGCCGGCTGAGCCGGCGCTAAGAGCTTGCTGCATCTGGGCCAGGCCGCGCTCGGCGTTCACCATCAGCCAGAGCAAGGCGCCCAGGCTGCACAATGCGGCGGCAACGAAAAACGAAGTTTCCCAGCCGAAGTATTTGGCAATCAGCGGAGTCAGAGACGCGGTAAGCGCGCCTCCGATCTGGCCGCCCATATTCATCACGCCCGAAACCGTGCCTGCCGAGCTGCCCGCGATTTCTGAAGTGACCGACCAGAAGGAGCTCTGCGACAGGTACAGCGCCCCGGCCCCGCCGGCCAGCACAACCCCGGCCAGCCGCACATCCTGGGCGTAGGCGCCGAGGGCGATGAAAACGGTGCACAGCGCCATGCTTCCGCAGGCCAGACCGCAGCGTCCAGCGCGCTTACCCGCGCGCTGCGTGATCAGGTCGCTGAGCCAGCCGCCAAGCAGCGAGCAGCTTGCCATGGCAAGAAAAGGAAGCATGGCGTAGTGCGAGCTGGACTTCAGGTCCAGGCCGCGCACCGCGCTCAGATAAATAAAAAACCAGGAGAAAAAAATGTAAGCCACATAGCCATAGCAGAAATAACTCACCGTGATCGCGGCCACGTCTTTGCTGGCGAAGATCGCTCGCCACGACAAAGTGCGGGTTTGGCCCCCGCTTGCCGGCAGACCAGCTCGAATGAAGCTTCTTTCCCCATCGGTTACCAGGGCATGGTTTTCAGGCTGGTCGCGCGCCAGAACGTACCAGATGACGCCGGCTGCCAGCCCAATGAGCGAACTGATGAAGAACGACCAGCGCCAGCCCTGATGCAGCACAATGTAAGTGATCAGCGGCGGGGCCACGCCCGCGCCCGCGCCTACGCCGGCGAAGATCAAGCCGTTGGCCAGGCCGCGCTCCTGCGAGGGAATCCAACTTGCCACCAGGCGATTGCTTGCCGGATAGACCACGGCTTCTCCCGTGCCAAGCAGGAACCGCACCGCCAGCAGCACGGCGAGAGCGGAGACAAGACGTGAGGGCACGACCGCAGTCAGCGCCGTGAATACCGCCCACCAGACGGTCCCCAAAGTCAAAATGTTCCGCGGGCCGAAGCGGTCCGCCAATCTGCCGCCGGGCGCCTGAAAGAGGGCATACCCCAGGACGAAGGCGCTGAATATCCATCCCAGCTGAACGTGCTGCAGATGAAATTCCCGTTCCAGCGAAGGGCCGGCGATCGAAATGTTCACGCGATCGAGATAGGCGATCGCACTGATCACGAACATCCAGCCGATCAGGAACCAGCGCACCCGCTTGCGAAAAATGTTCATGGCGGCAACGAAGGCAAGGATTCTAAGCCAAGCGCGCAAGATTCTCCGCGAAAGATTTGTAATTGACAAACCTTGCCCGATCTGAGAGTTTCGTGGGCGCATTTTCCAACAAAGCGACCATGCGCCGATGAGAGCCCTGCCTGCTCCGCGATTTTCTGCAGCTTTTCTGTTCAGTTTTCTTCTGCTTGCCGCCCTGGCCGCGAACGCCCAGCTCTTCAGCTTTCCCAAACAAGAGTTGGTCGAGTACACCGCGCAGAACCCTTTCGAGCGATTACCCGACGGCCGGCCCAGGATTCCCGATGACCTGCTCGAACGCGCCCGCGGGCTTTCTTCCGAAGAAATCTGGGCCGTTCTGCGCGACAAAGGCTTCAACAATCAGTTTGCGGATGGATTCCAGGTGCTGCATCCGGGCAAAACCCTGGTGGGGCGCGCCTTTACGGTTCAGTTCATGCCTGAGCGCGCGGATGTGGAAGACATTGCCGCCGCAAAAGCGAAGCGGCAAGGCATTCCGCGGCTGACGAACCAGACCGCCATTGACATGCTGCAGCCGGGCGATGTGCTGGTGGTGGACCTGTTCGGCAAAAAAGTGAACGGCACCATTGTCGGCGACAATCTTTTCTACTACGTGATGCGGGCCACGCATAGCGGCGGATTGGTGGTGGAGGGCAGCATCCGCGATCTGGATGGCATCGCCGAAATGGATATGCCCGCTTATTTCCGCGCCAGCGATCCCACGCCCATCGGAAACGTCATGCTTACCGGGATCAACGTGCCCGTGCGCATTGGCGAAGCCACAGTCATGCCTGGCGATCTGGTCGTAGGCGACAGGGAAGGCGTCTATTTCGTTCCGCCGCAGTTTGTGCAGGAACTGCTCGACCGCGCCGATGAAATCCACATTCACGACGAATGGACCAAGAAGAAATTTGCCGAGGGGAAATACAAGTCGAGCGAGATATACGGTTCGCCCACCGACCCCAAATTGCAACAGGAATACAGAGAATATTTGAAGCAGAGACTGGAAGAACTCCACAGGCAGCGCAGCTCACGATAGCGGAGGCGTATATGGCGGCAGGAGTGGAAAAGGGTGTGACGCGGCGTGGATTCATGACCCGCATGGGCGGGGGTTTGCTGGCGGCCAACCTTGCCGGGCCATGGCTTAAAGGCGCCTCGGCTCAACTGGTGGTTCCCGAACCTCCGGGCAGGAAGCTCGGCTGGGCCCTTGTGGGCCTGGGCAGTCTGGCCATCAATCAGATTCTTCCTGCTTTCGCCAAGTGCGAAAAATCCAAAGTGGTGGCTTTTGTGAGCGGCCATCCGGATAAGGCACACAAGCTTGCGTTGCGCTACGGCGTCAGCCCAAAGAATATTTACAACTACCAGAATTACGACTCGATCAAAGACAACCCGGAAGTGGATGTGATCTACATCGTGCTGCCCAACGGCATGCACGCCGAATACACGGTTCGCGGCTTTCAGGCGGGGAAGAATGTGCTGACCGAGAAGCCCATGGCCAACACTCCGGCAGAGTGCCAGCAAATGATTGATGCCGGCCGCAAGGCCAACAAAAAACTTATGGTCGCCTACCGTTGCCGCTATGAGCCTTACAACCAGGAAGCTATTCGCATGGCGCGTTCCGGCGAACTTGGGCCCACGCAGATGATTCTTACCGATGCCGGCTTCAATATGGGCAATCCCAACCAGTGGCGCCTGACCAAAAGCCTGGGCGGCGGCGGCTCACTCATGGATATCGGTATCTACGCGCTCAATGCCGCCCGCTATTTAAGCGGCGAGGAGCCCACCGAGGTCAACGCCATGATTTTCAGCACCCCCGGCGATCCCCGCTTCAAGGAAGTCGAGGAGCACGTAACTTTCCAGCTTCGTTTTCCCAGCGGAATTCTGGCCAACTGCTCTTCCAGTTACGGCTACTTTCACCAGAGCCATTTCCGCGTGATGGGAACCGAAGCCCGGTTGATCATGGACCCTGCCACCTGGTACAGCGGGTTGCGCATGTATATCGAACGCGACAACACCCTGGCGGAGCGCCAACTCCCAGTGGTGGACCATTTTGCCTCCGAGATGGACCACATGTCCGACTGCGTGATGCAAGACAAACAGCCGCTTACCCCGGGCGAGGAAGGCCTGCGGGACCTGACCATCATGGCGGCCATTTACCAGGCGGCACAGACCGGCAAGGCGGTGAAGTTGTAACACGTTGGGTTTGTCGAATTCAGAGGGGAAAGCCGCCTTTTTCACCTGACAGGCCACTCTATGGCTCGACTTATTAAATCGTTTCCATTTAGCTAAGAGAGTCCAGGGGCGCGCTTTGCGCCGCAGGTCCACGGGCGCTCACCGGCAACGGCCGGGCGCCAACCCTTGGTTTGACCCGGTTGTAAAAATTATTCAGCGGGCTAAACATTTTTCTTGACAAAAGTATCGTATCAGGTCCAGACTGCGCGGCAACGTTAGGAAAATCGTTTTTGCGTGGGGGCGTTTACCATGTTCAGATTGCTTCGCCTGTTGGGTGTGCTCGCTTTCTGCGTGCTTCTTGCCGGCAGTGCCTGGGCGCAAGGCCTTTTCGCGACTCTCACCGGCGTGGTCTCCGACCCTTCGGGCGCGGTGGTGGCCAACGCCAAAGTTACTCTTCGCGACGTGCAGTCGGGCTCGGAGCGCGAGACGGTGACTAACTCCGATGGCTACTACACCTTCGCCTCCGTCCCGGTGGGCGCCTATTCGCTGCAAGTGGAACTGGCGGGCTTCAAAAGCTACAAGGAGGACGGCCTGCGCCTGGGTGGCGGCGAGCGGCGCAACGTCAACGTGACCCTCAACGTGGGCGGCACCAGTGAGACCGTCGAAGTGACCGGCCAGGACATCTCGATCGCCCCGGTGGATTCCGGCGAGAAGTCGTTCACACTGGAAACCAAGGAACTGCAGAACTTCACTCAGGTGGGCAGCAACGCCGCTGAATACATCAAGATTGCCCCCGGATTTTCCGTCTTCAACGCCAGCAATAACTCCAATAAGGCCAACTATACCGGGCAGACGATTGGCATCAATGCCAATGGCGATTCCGGCAGCCAGAGCCCGCTCAATGACGCCTACACCTACAACGGGCTGCCGCCGAACACGCTCGATATCGTGGCCGATGGCGCGCACGTCTCTGACCCGGGCTGCAATTGCGATACACCGGTAAACCCGAACTCGGATTTTCTGCAGGAATTCAAGATTCTGACCTCGAACTTCAGCGCCGAAGACCAGAAGGGGCCGGCCGTGATCACCTCCGTCACCAAGGCCGGCGGCAATACCTTCCACGGCAACGCCTTCTTGTACGCGCGCAACTACGTGCTCAACGCCAACGACGCTTTCAACGACGCCCAGACTCCTGTGACCCCCAAGCCGGCCAACAAGTACTACTATCCTGGCGGCTCGATCGGCGGCCCGGTGATTATTCCCGGCACCAGCTTCAATAAAAACCGCGACAAGCTGTTTTTCTTTACCGGCTTTGAATACTTCTATCAGGTGCTGGACACGGGCTTGCTGCGCGCCATCGTGCCTACTTCGAACGAGATCAATGGCGACTTCTCAGCTAACTCGATCGCAGGCGAAGGTCCCACCGGCAGCCAGTTGGATGCTGCCGGACTGGCGGCTTTCGGCGGCACTCAGGTTCCGGCGAACCAGATTGACACCAGCATGCAGAACCTGATGAAGCTCTATCCCTCGCCCAATGCCACGCCCAGCATTGCCAACCCTTTCAATTACGTTCAGGCCGAAGTCTTCAATCAGAACAACACGCAGTGGACCACGCGAGTGGATTACAACGTAAGCCAGAACACCAAGGTCTTCGTGCGTTACAACTTCCAGCGCGAGACCCAGCTTTTCCCCGTCGGGCTGTGGTGGCGGCAATCTGACCAGGTACCCTACCCCACATCCATCGAGGGGAAAAACAAGTCCGATTCCTGGACCGGCACCATCACTCACGTGTTCAGCCCCAGCATGACGAATGAAACGGTCATGGCTTACACCTTCGTTGGCTTCCCCAATATTTTTGCGGATCCGACCAAGGTGGACCGGGGTGCTGTCGGGTACACCGACCCCTCGCTGTTCCCGGGCCGCGCGCCACAGATCCCCTCCTTTGGCGGCAACGGCGGGAATGGAGAAGCCGCGCTGGTGTTTAACCCCGGCGGCTTCGAAGCCGGCGGCAACTCGCAAGGCCTGTATGCCAACAAATACATGCCCAGCATCAGCGATACGCTGACCAAGGTCTGGCGCACCCACACCTTCAAGGCAGGCTTCTTCTACGAGTGGATTCGCAACGCGCAGCCCGCCAGTAACAACACCAACGGCTATCTCCAGTTTGTTCCCTCCAGCAACATTTTCAGCTATGGCAACGCCTACGCTGACATGCTTACGGGAAACATGTCGCAGTACCAGGAAACCAGCTTTAACCGCATCAACGACATTTCCTATAACACCGTCGAAGGCTTTATCCAGGATTCCTGGAAGGTCAGGCGGAAGCTGACCATCGAACTGGGATTGCGGCTGACCCACTTCTCGCCCTGGGTGGATGACGAGAACTTCGGCTACGCTATCTTCGACCCATCCCAATACAGCTCGGCGAGCAATGGGGCCTGTGCCGCCGGCCCGACATTCTGCGGCTTTGAATGGCATGCGCGCAGCAATTCAGTTCCGCTGGGCGGCTTCGCCACCCGCACCCTGTTCTATCAACCGCGCTTCGGGGTAGCCTATGATGTCTTCGGCAATGGCAATACCGTGGTGCGCGGCGGATGGGGCCGGTTCTACTTCCACTCCGGCCAGTTCACCGCCGGTCTGGATGCCTCAGCCGGCGTTGCTTCCCTACAGCTAAACCCAAATACAACCGTAGTTCCCGGGCATCTATTTGCCGACCAACTGGATACGATCAACGTGCCGGCAGCGCCAGCAACGCCTTCCGGCGTGGATGCCAACGACGATCGTCAACCCTACAATGACAGCTATAGCTTTACCATCGCCCAGAAGACCCCTTTCCAGGGGCTGCTCGAAGTTGCCTACGTAGGAAATCAGAGCAGCGACCTGTTGAATACCGGTGGGGCAGGCAGCAACATCAACCTGGTCCCCCAGGGAGCGATGTTCAATGTTGCGCAGCCAGGAAACGCCGATCCCGCCCAATACCGGCCGCTTCCAGGCTACGGCGATCTCAACATCGCGACCAATAACCTGTATGCCAATTACAATTCTCTGCAGGTGAGCTGGCTGCGGCACGCCGGGCGCTACACCATTCAGGCCAACTATGCCCTGCAGAAGGCGCTCGGCATTGTCAGTCTGGGCAATCCGGCTAGCGGATCGAACGTCGGCCTGAATCAACTTAATCTGGGCTCCAACTATGGCGTTCAGTCCGGCAACCGGACCCATGTGCTCAATCTCGCCTATTCCATCCAGTTAGGAAATCCCGTCCACGACAATAAATTCGCCGGTGGCGCGGTCAACGGCTGGCAGGTTTCCGGTGTAACCCAGGTCGAGAGCGGCCAAAATATCACCTACAACACCAACAACGCCAACTTCAACTTCACCCTGGCTGGTCCCGGTGGCAGCGGGGCGGCCACGGATGCCAGCGGCGACAAGATCAACAATCAGTACTTCCTGGGAACTAACGCTATCCAACTCAACCCGATCGTGACCTGCAATCCCGCCTCCGGGCTGGGAGCGCATCAGTGGGTCAATCCGCAGTGCTTCGGCGTCGGATCTGCCCAGGGCCAGGCGGGCCCGGCATTACTGCCGGTGGTTTATGGCCCGGCTTACTTCAGTTGGGACCTTTCTCTGTTCAAGAATTTCAAAATTACCGAGTCAAAGAGCCTCCAGTTCCGGATTCAGGGTTATAACTTCCTGAACCACCCCTTGTGGTCGTTCCCCGGCAACGAGAACCTGAACTTGAAGTTCGATCAGACCGCCGTAGGCAGCACGAGCTTCGTGCTCGATCCGGCCACCTCGGCGAACTTCGGCACCGCCCTCCACAAGGAAGGGCACCGCGTTCTGGAACTCGCCATGAAGTTCTATTTCTAGGCCCTGCTCCTCACGCCCGATGGGATGGCTGCGGCCATCCCATCTTTATTGTTGTACACTGGTTCACGCTTTGGGCGCCGGTATGCGGAGACCCCTCCTTCCTATTCTTACCCTGTCCGCGCTCCTCCTCCCCGGTGCTTCTGCGCAGCCGCAAACCCCGCAGGAATTGGTGCAGGATGCGCTACAGAAGCAGCAGGCCGGCGATCTCCAGGGAGCGGTCAAAGAGTATCGTCAATTTCTGAAAATTCATCCTGAGGCCACCGCCATTCATTCCAATCTGGGCGCCGCTCTCGCCGGCCTCGGTCTGTACGGCCAGGCCATCCCCGAGTACAAAATCGCGCTGCAGCAGTCGCCCGCGCTGCCCGGCGCGCGCCTCAATCTCGCGCTGGCTTACTACAAGATGGGGCACATCGCCGATGCCGCCCTCGAACTGGAGCGCGTCCATCGCCAGGCCCCGGCCAACCTGCAGGCCGCCTTGCTTCTCGGCGACTGCTACTTGCGCATGGGCCGCAATAAAGAGGTCATCCGCGTGCTCGCCCCCGAAGAGAAGCGGCACCCCGAAGATCTCGCCATCGCCTACATGCTGGGAACGGCTTACATACGCGATAAGCAGGTGGATTCCGGGCAGCTTCTGGTGGATCGCATTCTGCGCAACGGCGACTCGGCCGAAGCCCACCTCATGCTCGGTAGCGCTAAACTCAACGTGGCCGACTATGCCGGCGCGCGCGATGAATTTGCCAAAGCCGTTGCCCTCAACCCCAGGCTTCCTGACGTGCACGTGCTCTATGCGCGCGCCTTGCTGCTCACCGGCGATTCCGACCAGGCAACCAAAGAGTTCAAAGCCGAGCTCGCCTCCGATCCTTATAATTTCGAATCCAACCTGCAGCTCGGCGCCATGCTCCGGCAGCAGCAGAGTTATGATGAAGCCGAACCTTATTTCAAGCACGCACTTGAAACCCGGCCCGGCGATCCCGGCGTCCGCTACCAGCTCGCGCTGCTGGCTCTCGAAACCGGCAAGCTGCAGCAGGCCCGCCAGATTCTCGAAGCTCTGGTGAAGCAATCGCCCCAATTCACTGAGGCGCATGTTTCGCTATCCCTGGTCTATTACCGCCTGAAGCGGCCGGCCGATGGCAAGCGCGAGCACGAAATCGTTGAGCAACTTACGGCCGCCGCCCAGTCCAGGCAGCCCGGCGTCAAGCAGCAATAGTTCTATGTTAGTTGGTGCGGGTTCAGGCTACGGAATGCCACTTACTCGAAGGCAATGGCTGCGTCTCGCCTCCTGCGCTGGTGTGGGCTATCTCCTCAAGCGCCCCCGCGCAGCCGGAGAAGAGGCTGCACCCTGGTTCGCCGAGGTCCCGCCCGCCAAGAGTGGCATCGAGTGGGTGCACGAAAACGCCATGTCGCCCAGCCGCTTTTTGCCTGAGGCTCTTGGCCCCGGCTGCGCCTTCCTCGACTTCGACAACGACGGCTGGATGGATATCTTTCTGGTGAACAGCGGCCCCAGCGATTTCTGGAAGCCCGCCAGGCCCGTCCGCAACGCCCTCTACAAAAATAATCGCGACGGCACCTTCACCGATGTCACCGAAAAGGCTGGAGTCAGCGGCGCCTACTTCGGCATGGGCGTGGCCGTCGGCGATTACGATAACGATGGCTGGCCCGATATTCTCGTGACCTCCTACGGCCAGTGCATCCTTTATAAGAACAATCACGACGGCAGCTTCGCCGATGTGACCGCCAGGGCCGGCGTTGCCACCCCCGGCTGGACCACCAGTGCCGTCTGGTTCGATTACGACAACGACGGCCTGCTCGATCTCTTCGTCTGCAGCTTTGTGGATTATTCCGGCGTGCGCAAGCTGGCCTGCGGCAACAACCAGATCGGCAAGAATTACTATTGTGTGCCTCGCCTCTTCCGCCCCACCGCCAGCTTCCTCTACCACAACAACGGCGATGGCACTTTCACCGAGGTCAGCAAAGGAACGGCGATTGCCCGCGCCCTCGGCAAAGGTCTGGGCGTGGTCGCCACCGATATCAATAACGATGGCCGCATGGATCTCTTCGTCGCCAATGACACCGTGCAGAACTTTCTCTTGGTGAATCGCGGCCCCGCCCCGAAAGGCGGCTGGAACTGGGAGGAAATTGCCTTGCAGGCCGGCGTGGGCTACAGCGAGACCGGCCGTCCACGCTCCGGCATGGGCCTGGATGCAGCCGACATCAATGGCGATGGCTGGCAAGATCTATTTGTCGCCAACGTGGACCACGAAATGTTTTCCGTCTATCTGAATAATAAAGATGAAACCTTCCGCGATGTGGCCGCCAGCGACGGTGTGGCCCGGGCCACCCGCTTGCTCAGCGGCTGGGGAATGAAATATTTCGACTACGACAATGACGGCGCCATAGATCTTTTCATGGCCAACGGCCATCCCGATGACATGATCGATCTCTACTCCATGCAGGTCCACTACCGCGAGCCTTTGCTTCTCTTCCATCAGGGCGCCGATCGCCAGCTTCACGACGTCACCAGCCAGGCCGGGCCGGTTTTCAGCAAGAGCTTTGCCGCGCGCGGACTCGCAGTGGGAGACTATGACAATGATGGCGCCCTCGACGTCCTGATCGGCGTCAACGGCGGCGCCCCCTTGCTCTTGAGGAACAATGCCGCCCGCGGCAACAACTGGCTCGGTCTCAAGCTCGAAGGCAAACACTGCACTCGCGACGCGGTCGGGGCGAAAATCTATTGGACCGCCGGCGGCCAGAAGCGCTTTCGCCTCAAAAACAATGGCGGCAGCTATCTCTCATCCCATGATCCGCGGGAAGTCCTCGGCATCGGCGCCGCGACAAAGATAGACGAGCTCGAAATCCACTGGCCCGCCCCCAGCCGGCAGGTGGATAAGTTCAGCAATCTGCCTGCGAACCGCTACATTCATATTGCCGAAGGCGGGGCCCTGTCCCCTTAGGCAGCCCAGCCCGGCGACCTTCTAAAACAAATGCCCGGCCCTTCGCGCCAAAGGCCGGGCGCCGTCAAGGCTCGCTTCAGGCCGCCGCTCGCAAGCCCTTCTGAAAGAAGGTCAGCAGTTCCTGATTGATCTGGTCTTTCAGGGTCGAGCACATTCCGTGCGGCGCGCCGTGGATCACCTTGAGCACCGCCCCCTTCACCAACTTCGAAGACAGCATTGCTGAGGCCCCGATGGGCACGATCTGGTCGTCGTCGCCGTGCAGAATCAGCGTCGGCACGTCGAACTTCTTCAGGTCTTCGGTGAAGTCAGTCTCCGAAAATGCCTTGACGCAGTCGTACACCGCCTTATGTCCCGCCAGCATCCCCTGCAGCCAGAATGAATCGCGCAGTCCTTGCGAAACCTTCGCGCCCGGCCGGTTGGCCCCATAAAACGGGGCGGAAAGGTCTCGCCAGAACTGCGAGCGGTCGGCAAGCACCGCGGCTCGAATCTCGTCGAATGCTGCCATCGGCAGCCCGCCCGGATTGGCCGCCGTTTTCAACATCAGCGGTGGCACCGCGCTGATCAGCACCGCCGCCCCCACTCGCTGGCTCCCGTGCCGCCCGATGTAGCGCGCCACTTCACCGCCTCCAGTCGAATGGCCCACGTGGATCGCGTTCTTCAGGTCCAGCTTTTCCGTCAACTCCGCCAGATCGTCAGCATAGGTGTTCATCTCGTTGCCTTCCCAGGGCTGGCCCGAACGCCCATGGCCGCGCCGGTCGTGCGCCACACAGCGATATCCGCGGGAGGCAAGAAAAATCATTTGGTCTTCGAAGGCATCGGAGCTCAGCGGCCAGCCATGGCTGAACACCACCGGCTGCCCGCTTCCCCAGTCCTTGTAATAGATATCGGTTCCGTCTTTGGTGGTAATGAATGACATGATCTTTCTCCTTTTCAATTCGAAGCCAACCGCGTCTGCGCAATGCCTCAGGGCTAGGCCGCCGCCCGCGCCTCTTGCGGGTGGAAGCGCACTGTCGCCAGCACGCCTAAGGTCGCAAAAATGAGCAGAACAACCAGCTGAGTGATCACGAACGGCGGTTCTTTTTGCGTCGGCGCCAGCGCTTTCAGCGGCTGCACTTTTTCGAACGACTGCACCACCAGCACGAAGCAATTGAAATAAAGCGCCATCGTGCTCCCGATGACGTAAACCCAGCGCCAGGGCCCGGCCATGTGAAACAGGTAGCGCGCCGGGATGGCCGCCGCCAGCGTCACCAGCGAGATGATTCCCAGAATGTGCGACGGAAGCAGATGGGTGAAGGGAAATCCAAAGCCGGTCAGGCTGGTCAACGCCGTGGTAATAAGAAAGATCGCGGTCATTCCGTTCATCCGGTTACCTGTCAGCAACCCGAACATCACGATCAGCCCCGAGCCGATCCCCACTAGACTGATGATCACGTGGATCGCCGTGTATGTGGCCAGAGACATTCCGAGAACCATGACGCACCCTTCCTGTGGCTCTCTCACCGAAACCCACCTTCTCAGGTGGTAACGGGAGCTGCTCTTAGAAATTGTCCAGAATCTTGCGCAGAAATACCGCGCGATGGCGACTGCCATTCTACCCCTTTCACAGCGCCGGCGGGGTGGGGCATGTGGAAAATAGGCTCCGAATCCCCGAACCGGGTTGCAAAACCCTGCCTTGCACAGCGAAAATCGCTGTTATGGCCAGCCCCATGATCGGGAGTTCAACTGCCGCAAGCCCCTTTCAGCCCGGCGCTATTGTAGTGGTCACTCTGGGCAATCCCCGCGAGAAGCTCTGGGGCTCTCTGCTTGCACTTACTCCCGAGGGCCTAAGCCTTTGCGGAATCGAAATCAGTTCCTTTGAAGATGTCATGACCATGGTGAAAGCCCGCGAGCCCTTTTCCCCCGGAGTCCTCTTCTTTCCTATGCATCGCGTCGAGCGGCTCGAACTCGACCTGGCCGAGGGTTCGATTCCCTCTCTTTCCGAGCGCTTCGCCAGCCGCACCGGCTTGCAGCCTTCGGCCCTGTTCACTCCTGACCTCAGCGCCTGCGGGGAGCAGCCGTGAAGTTCTCTCACCTCTTCACCTTCCCCAACCAGCTCACCTTGCTGCGCATGGTCTTTGTTCCCTTCGTCATCATTTACCTGGTCGCCGGCCACTATGCCTGGGCCCTGTTCCTCTTTGTTCTGGCCGGCTTCAGCGACGGCCTCGATGGCCTTCTCGCCCGCCGTCTTCACCAGCAGACCCTGCTCGGCCAGTATCTCGATCCCACCGCCGACAAGCTGCTCCTCAGCAACATGTTTCTCGTGCTCTCCATCCTCCACAAAATTCCCTGGAAATTTACCGTGCTGGTTTTCAGCCGCGACGTCTCCATCCTCGCCGCCAGCGCCGTGCTCTACGCCATCGCGGGCCTGCGCGATTTCCGCCCCAGCATCTTCGGCAAGGCCAACACTTTCTCCCAGGTGGCGGCCGTCTTCTTCGTCTTGCTTTTTCAGGTCTATCACCTGGACGGGGTCTGGATCGCCCGCCTCACCTTCCTGCGCTTCACCTTCGCCTTCACCATCATCTCCGGCCTGCATTACATTCTTCTGGTCGGCCAGCGGCTGCGCGCTCTGGGTCACTCCACTCCCGCTTCGGCCGCCGCCGCCGCCAATGCACCGCGGTAACTCCGCCGGCTTCTTTCGTGCCTCATTCCATTTGACCCCTTTTCCGGCGTACCCCTAGAATGATTGATTCTATTGCCGCTCTCCGTCTGCATGGGGCTTCGCCTTTACAACACGCTCTCGGGTGAACTTGAGGACTTCCACCCCCTCGTGGATAACCAGGTCCGCATGTACGCCTGCGGCCCCACGGTTTACGACTACGTTCACATCGGCAACCTGCGCACCATCGTCGCCGTAGATGTCCTGCGCCGCTTTCTCCGCCAGAGCGGCTACGACGTCCGCCACGTCATGAACATCACCAATGTGGACGACAAAATCATTCGCAATGCCAGCCAGGAAGGCGTCAGCATCAAGGAGTACACCAGCCGCTACGAGCAGGCCTTTCTGGAAGATTGCGCCACCCTGAACATCGAGCAGCCCCATCTGGTGCGCGCCACCGATTTCATTCCCCAGATGGCCGAGTTCATCGCCGGGCTCGAAAAGAAAGGCTTCGCCTATCGCACCGAAGACGGTTCTTACTACTTCCGCATCGCCAAGTTTCCCGGCTACGGCAAGCTCTCCAAGAAGGATTTCGCCGGCATGGAAGATGGTGCCCGCGTGGACTTGGATGAATACGATAAGGACAGCGCCCGCGATTTCGCCCTGTGGAAGGCGCCCAAAAAGGGCGAGGCTTTCTGGGAGACCTCGATCGGAAAGGGCCGCCCCGGCTGGCACGTCGAATGCTCTGTGATGTCCATGCAGGCTCTGGGCGAGAGTTTCGACCTGCACGCCGGCGGCGAAGATCTGATTTTCCCCCACCATGAGAATGAAATCGCCCAATCCGAGGCTTATACCGGAAAGCCGTTTTCGCACTTCTGGTTTCACATTCGCTTTCTGCTGGTGGAAGGCGAAAAGATGTCCAAGAGTCTGGGCAACTTTTTTACTCTGCGCGATCTCATTCTCAAGGGATATCGTCCTTCCGCCATCCGCTTCCTGTTGGCCTCAGTGCCTTACCGCACTCAGCTCAACTTTACTTTCGACGGCCTGCGCCAGGCCACGGCCAATGTCGAACGCCTGCGCAACTTCCATCGCCGCCTCGTGGCCGGCGGCTTTCCGCCCGGCTCTACCGAAGCTATGGCCCAGCTGGCCGCCGAAACCTCCGAGCGCATTCGCGCCGGCATGAACGAAGACCTCAACACCGCCCAGGTGCAGGCGGCCATCTTCGACATGATTCGCGCCGTCAACGCCGCCATTGACTCCCGCGAAATTCTTCAGAACGACATTCCGCCCCTGCTCGCCACTCTCACTCAGCTCGATAGCCTCTTCGACGTTCTGCATGACAATGACGCTGCCAAAATGCAAAAAGTCGCCGACTGGGCCATAGCCGCCGGCCGCGGAAACGACATTACGCCCGAGCTTCGCGAGGCGCTTCAGTCTTCGCAGCTCGCTGATGACCAGATCAACGCCATGCTTGCCCAGATGAACGAGGCCCGGCGTGCCCGCAACTACGCCGCCTCCGACGCCATCCGCGCCGAACTCACCGCCGCCGGTATTGTGGTTGAAAACACCAAAGACGGTTTCCGCTGGCGCAGAAAGTGATCTCTTCTAAGAGCCGCCGCTAAGAACTGGGAATTTCTAATTTAATGGGCTCGCACCGAAAGGCTGAGGACTCAGGACCAAGCCCTCAGCCCAACCACACGAGCACGTTCTCTACTTCAACACGCATTCCGCCAGCGCGGCATCGAAAGCCGCATTGCCGGTCGGCGAGCACACCTGCTGGTTCCATTGTTTCTTCAGGTCTTTTGCTTTAGGGACTGCGAGCTTCTGCGCCGCCTCACGAGCCGCAACTCCATTGGCAGGCACCAGCGCTGCAAAGCTCTGCACCGTGGTCAAGATCAGGTTCACGCCCGCCGTCACTCTCGCGCTCAGCACCGCGTCGCTGATGTGCGCCGCCGCCAGCAGCGCTGGCAGGTTCTGATTGATCTCTGTAATCGTGCTCTGAATCCGCCCGATCGTCCCTGCATCCGGGCTCGATTTGTACTCGTTGTACAGGGTTTGCAGCAGGTTCAGGTCTTTGCTGGCCTCGGTCGAAATGTCCTGGATTGCCGCCGCATCTCCCGCATTGATCTCTCTGCCTGATTGCAGCGTCGCCACCAGGCTGGCGATGTTCAACGCCATTTGCGTAAGCACCGGCAGGTCTGCCAGGGCCACGCTGATCCACTGCGCCGTGCATCCCGTTGTAATCAGCGAAACGCACAGCACCACCACCAAAACTGCCTTCATGATCGAATTGGATTGCATAATGACTCCTTGTCGAAGAATGTGTAGCTTGAAAATGCCTTGCTGGAAAACTTGCCTAAAAAGAAACAGAGGACACATTGCCGGGCGGACCTCTGCGCCCTTCTGTGTCCTCTGTGGTTAATTCATTCAGTCGTGCGTGGCGCGGGACGGGTGCCCCGCCCTTGTCGCGTTTTTTGCGACAGGGTGGGGCTGTTGATTTTCTTTTCCTCAACTCCGCCAAGCTCGGCGTCGCCAGCCAGCGCGCCCAAAAACTCAGGCGGACTCTTCGCCGTCACAGCCGGGCGTTCGGTGCCATCTCGGAGCACGTTGATCAACTTCAATCCCCGAAGACACAAACGCCACAATCCCCTCGGATTGCGGCGTCCACCAATCCCGAAACCCTATCTACCCCGCCCTCTCAAACGCATGCCCCACTCGCAATATCGTCGCCTCGTCGAAGTGCTTCCCCAGAATCTGCATCCCGATCGGCAACTTATCCCGAGTCTCCCCGCAAGGCACGGAAATCCCCGGAATCCCCGCCAGGTCCGCCGTCACGGTGTAGATATCCGCCAGATACATGGCCAGCGGATCATCCACCTTTTCGCCCAGCTTGAACGCCGCCGTCGGACTGGTCGGCGTCACAATTGCATCCACCTTCCTGAACGCCTCGTCGAAGTCGCGGGTCAATAGAGTCCGCACTTTTTGCGCCTTCAGATAATACGCATCGTAGTAGCCGGCGCTCAGCGCGTACGTTCCCAGCATGATGCGCCGCTTCACCTCGGCCCCAAATCCTTCATCGCGGCTGCGCCGGTACATCTCCGAAAGCGCGTGCCCGTTCTTCGCCCGGTAGCCGTAGCGCACGCCATCAAACCGCGCCAGGTTCGAAGACGCCTCGGCCGTCGCGACAATGTAGTACGCCGGCACCGCATAGCGCGTGTGCGGCAGCGAAATCTCTACAATCTCGCAGCCCAACTTCGCCAGCTTCTGAATTCCGCGCTCAACCGCTTTGCCGACTTCGGCATCCAGGCCCTCGCCGAAATATTCCTTGGCAATGCCAATCTTCATCCCGCGCACCGGCTTGTCCAACTCCGCAACATAATCCGGCACCGGCACATCCGCCGAAGTCGCATCCATCGGATCGCGGCCCGCCATGGTGCGCAGCACAATCGCCGCATCTTTCACCGTCTTGGCCAGCGGCCCAACGTGATCGAGCGACGAGGCAAACGCAATCAGCCCATACCGCGAAACGCGCCCATACGTCGGCAGCAATCCCACAACCCCGCAAAACGATGCCGGCTGCCGGATCGAACCGCCGGTATCCGAACCCAGCGTCACCACCGCCATGTCCGCGGCCACGCACGCCGCCGATCCTCCCGACGACCCGCCCGGCACTCGCGTCAGATCGCGCGGATTGTGCACCGGCTTCCACGCCGAATTCTCATTCGACGAGCCCATGGCAAACTCATCGCAGTTCAACTTGCCCAGCACCACCGCGCCCGCAGCTTCGAGCCGCGCCACCGCCGTGCAGTCATACGGAGGAATGTAGTTCCCCAAAATCTTCGATCCCGCCGTCGAGCGCACGCCCTTGGTGACCATCACATCTTTGATACCCACCGGCACGCCGCCCAGCGGCGGCAGCTTTTCGCCTCTCGCCGCCAGGGCATCCATCTCCATGGCCTTGGCCATCGCCCGGTCGCTGCACAGCGTCAGGTACGCACCAATCTTCGGATCGTCACTCTCGATTTTCGCGTAATACGCCTCCGCCAGCGCCACCGCGCTGGTCGTGCGCTCCTGAACCGCAGTGCGGGCTGCGTCAATCGTGAGTAGGTTGAGATTCATAACAACTTACGTGGGGACAGCCACCCTCGGCTGTCCGGGCGAGCGCAGCTCGCCGGTTGCCCTGATTGCACAGTTAGTATCCAGCCGCAAAATCCGTGGAGCTCTGCTCCGCCGAACAGCCGAGGGCGGCTGTCCCCACACGATCTGTGCAAACTTCACCTGAGCTCAAACCCGAGCTCGCGAAAGTCCCAAAACTCCAGAAGCGAAGGCTAACGGCCAACGGCTAAAAGCCAACGGCCAAAAGCGCACGACGCACGACCAACAGCGCACGACGTTCTTCTACCTCTCAATCACCTTCGGCACTTTGAAGAACGTCCCATCCGATTCTGGCGCGTTCGCCAGCGCCACATCGTGCGGCAGCGACTTCCGCAATCCTTCGAGAATGTCCTCGCGGCTGGCGTAGGCAAAACGCTCCGTGCCTTTTTTCGACTCATCCACGCCGTACTTGTCCGAGACCTGCGCCATCGGCGGGACGTTCGCCGTATCCAGCTCATTCAGCGTGTCAATATAGCCGAGAATGGAGTTCAAATCGCGCACCATGCGCGCACGCTCCTGCTCGCTCAGCTCTAGATTGCCGAGGTCGGCCACATACGCCACGTCTTTTTCCGTAACTTTCATCGCAACACCTGGAGCGCCCCCAAAGCCTTGCCAGCCTGAGCGAAGCGGGAATCCGCGAAGCGAATTCTCGCGCAGTCGAAGGATCCCTATGTCCTTTGCTGCTGCAAACCGCCAAAGGGAATTCTCTCAAATTCTAGCATTCCGCCTGGACCACTCCCCTCCGGCACTTTCCTCTGTGCCCGTCTGTGCCCCTCTGTGTCCTCTTTGGTGAAAAAGCAACCTGAACCACAGAGGGCACAGAGGAGCACAGAGAGAAACCACTGGCCCCTGCCGGCCCGCTCGTGCCAAGATTTCCGGTCAACTCCCGAAGGAGATTGCATGCGAACCCTGTGCCTGCCGATCCTGCTCGCCGCCATCCTGACCGTCGCCGCTCCCGCTCAAGCCCCCAACGCCAGCCGCGCCGCCCGCCTCAACGAAGCTTACCAGCGTCTCGACGCCTACATCGCCCGCGAAATGCGCACCCAGGGAATTCCCGGCCTTTCACTTGCTCTGACCGACCGCAACGGCCTGCTCCGCGCCTCTACCTACGGCTACGCCGACACAAAACTGAAAACCCCGGTAACTGCCACCACTGAATTCGAAATCGGCTCGATCTCCAAGTCGTTTACGACGATCTGCCTTTTGCAGTTGATGGAGCAGGGCAAATTCGATCCGCAATGGCCCATCACGAAATATCTGCACTGGTTTTCTATTCACTCGAAATATGCGCCCATCACCGGACACGACGTTCTCTCCCACACCGCCGGCCTGCCCCGCGACCGCGACGACATCCCATCATCCCTCTACCAGGCCGCCGCTTTGCGCGATCGCCAGGCCGCCTATGCCCCCGGCAAGCACTTTCTCTACTCCAACATCGGCTACCAGGTGATGGGCTATCTTCTGGCCGAAATCACCGGCGAGTCTTCCGGCGAGAACGTGCGTCAGCGCATCCTGCAGCCGCTGGAAATGACTCACAGCCAGCCTGTTTTTACCGACGACACTTACTCCCGCCTCGCCACCGGCTATGCGCCGCTTTACGACGACCGCCCGGAGTCGCCAACCTCGCCGCTCATCGAAGCCACCTGGGTCGAATACGCCGCCGGCGATGGCGCCATCGTTTCCACCGCGACCGACATGGCAACCTATCTCCGCATGCTGCTGAATCGTGGCGCCACCCCCACCGGCCGCATCCTTTCCGCAAAAAGCTTTGACCTGCTCATCCAGCACGCCGCCGAAGAGGCCAAGGGCCGGTGGTATGGCTATGGCATGACCAGCGGCACGGTGGACGGCCATACGTACATCGCCCACAGCGGCGGCATGATCGGCTACAGCTCGCAGCTCGAAGGCGATCTCGATGACGGCATCGGCGTCATCGCGCTGGTCAACTTTCCCGGCGGACCGGGAAAAATTCCGCACTACGCCATGCAGCTTCTACGCGCGGTGTATGACAATCGCGAGCTGCCGCCGATTCCCGAAGACGACCCGCCCACCCACGTCACGAACGCCGCCGATTACGCCGGCACTTACACCTCGCCCGAGGGCAAGACCCTGACCTTTGCCGCGCAGGAAACCGAACTGCTTCTGGTGCGCCCCGGCCAGAAGCTGGCCCTCGAAAACTACGGCAAAGACTCCTTCCTCGTCCCCGATCCCGCTTTTGTCCTCTTTCCGCTCACGTTTCACCGCGAGAACGGCGCCGTCAGCGAAGCTTTCTATGGCGGCGAATGGTATGCCAACCAGCGCTACCAGGGCCCGCGCAGATTTTCAGCGCCCGCCGAGTGGGCCGCCTATCCCGGCCACTATCGCGCCAATCATGCCTGGTTCAACAATTTTCGCATCGTCATCAGGAAAGACCAGCTCCGGCTCATTCAGCCCGATGGCAGCGAGTGGCTGCTCACTCCAGATGGCAAGGGTGGCTTCTGGGCCGGGGAAGAAGGCGTACCGCCCAACGAGCAGATTAGCTTCGATACCGTGGTTCACGGCAAGACGTTGCGCTGCCTGCTCTCGGGCCTGAGCTACTACCGCACCTTCACGCCGTAGAGACGTAGCTTGCTACGTCTCCTACCTGCGCGCAGGGCCGCTATGCCATCTCTGGAGACGTAGCAAGCTACGTCTCTACGAGCCCGTAGGCAAAAAGAAACGCGCGGCACTGGTCCGCGCGCGCTTTTATGCTCCCTATTTCCAGAATAGCAATTCGCCGGGGGCAAATGGGACAGTTTTCCGAAATTTATTTCCGGTTTGGATTCATCCGCTTAGCTTGAGAATCGCCTCACAGGGGGGCTTGACAGGATTTTCCGGAAACGAGAATTTCGCCCGTTCGGAGAATTGATTTGGCGTTCCCCGAGCGCCACGCCCGAGGCCCCAGCAAACTAGGTCTCGGGGGCAGCCGGGTCCAACTGGCAGCCGGCCGCACGATCTGGTACTTTGGAACGCGGTAAAACGTAATCCAAATCCCCAGGAGCCCAGGTTGAACCCTCGTGACTTGCTGTTCTGCCTTCTCTTGTTTGCCTTCAGCCTTCCCGCAACCGCTCAAGTGGACAGCTCGACCCGCCAGCTCTCCCACGATATCTTCAAGCAGTTGATCGAGATCAATACGACCGACTCGGTGGGCAACGTGACCACCGCCGCCGAAGCCATGGCGCAGCGCTTCCGGGACGCCGGTTTTCCCGAGAGCGATATTCATGTGGTCGGCCCTAATGATCGCAAGAAAAACCTGGTGGTCCGGCTGCATGGCTCGGGCAAGTACAAGCCGGTGCTGCTGATTGGCCACCTGGACGTGGTAGAAGCCAAGCGCTCCGACTGGACCACCGATCCCTTCCAGTTTGTGGAAAAAGACGGCTACTACTATGGCCGGGGCTCGCAGGACATGAAGTCGGGCGACGCCATCATGGCCACGACTCTCATCCGCTTCAAGAAAGAGGGCTTCGTGCCCGACCGTGACATCATTCTGGCGCTGACCGCCGATGAAGAGGGCGGAAAATTCAACGGCCCGGACTGGCTGATCAAGCATGATCGCAGCCTGATTGACGCCGAATTTGTGCTCAACAGCGATGGCGGCGGCGTGACTACCGAGCACGGCAAGCCGGAGATGATGGAACTCGATGCCAGCGAAAAGCTTTACGCCGATTATCAGCTTACGGTGCTCAACAAGGGCGGCCACAGTTCGCTGCCCGTGCCGGATAATGCCATTTACCACCTGGCCGATGGGCTGGAACGCCTGCAGCACTACCACTTTCCCTTTGAGCTGAACAGTGTGACGCGGGCTTACTACGAGCGCGAGGCCAAGGTAGAAACGGGGCAGCGCGCTAAAGACATGCTGGCGATTCTGAAGAACCCTCCCGATCAGGCGGCGATCGCACGGCTCTCCGAGGATCCGATTGACAACTCCACGCTGCACACCACCTGCGTGGCCACGCGCCTGAACGCAGGCCACGCCAACAATGCCCTGCCGCAGAGCGCGCAGGCGATTGTGAACTGCCGCATTTTCCCCGGGCACACCTCAGAGGAAGTGCGGCAGACTCTGATCAAGGTGTTCGACGATCCTAAGATCACCGTGCGCTACATGGATAATTTCGGCAACATTTTCGATCAGGCGCCGAACAACGTGGCCTTCACTCCGCCGCCGCTGCGCCCGGAGATGATGAAGGCGCTGGAGGCGGTGACCGAAGAAATGTGGCCGGGCATTCCCGTGATTCCCTCCATGGCCGATGGCGCGTCGGATGGGGTGTACACCAATGCCGCCGGCATGCCGACTTATGGCGTCTCAGGGCTGGCCATTGACCGCGACGACGTTCGCGCCCACGGCAAAGATGAGCGCCTGGGGGTGGAGTCGTACTATGGCGGGGTGGACTTCTACTACCGGTTTCTGAAGATGCTGACGTCGAAGTAGTATGCATGGGGGGCGGGTCCGAAGCTGGGGGCCGCGGAACTGGCGAGCTGCGCTCGCCCGGACAGCCGAGGGCGGCTGTCCCCACATGGTCCTTTAATGGCCCTCGCCGCTGGCGGCAAAGTCGTCGAAGGCATGGTCCGCGCGGCGAATGATGTGGCGAGCGATAAACGGCGCCCCTTCGCGGGCGCCATCTTCGGGGTGCTTCAGACAGCACTCCCATTCCAGCACGGCCCAGCCGCCGTATCCGTATTGCGCAAGCTTACTGAAAATTGCCTTGAAGTCCACCTGCCCGTCACCGGGTGAGCGAAAGCGCCCGGGGCGATCTATCCATTCCTGATATCCGCCATAGACTCCGGAGCGGCCGGTGGGGCGGAACTCGGCGTCCTTCACATGAAAGGCCTTGATGCGGTCGTGATAGAGATCCAGGAAGGCGAGGTAATCGAGCTGCTGCAGAAGGAAGTGGCTGGGGTCGTAAAGAATGTTGGCGCGGCCATGGCCGCCCACGGCTGCGAGAAATCGCTCGAAGCTTGCGCCATCGTGCAGGTCTTCGCCGGGATGAATTTCGAAGCACAGGTCAACCCCGCTTTCGTCAAAAGCGTCGAGAACCGGCCTCCAGCGGCGGGCGAGCTCGGCGAAGGCCTCTTCCATCATGCCCGGCGGGCGCTGCGGCCAGGGATAAACGAACGGCCAGGCCAGCGCTCCGGAAAAAGTGGCGTGCGCCCTGAGGCCCAGGTTGGCGCTGGCGCGGGCGGCGAATTTGAGCTGATTGACGGCCCATTGCTGCCGCGCCTGAGGATCGCCGCGCACCTGGCCCGGCGCGAAGCCATCGAACAACGCGTCATACGCAGGGTGAGAGGCGACCAGTTGGCCTTGCAGGTGAGTGGAGAGTTCGCTTATCTGCAGGCCGTGGTTTTTGAGCGTGCCGGCAATTTCCTCGCAGTAAGTCTTGCTTTCGGCGGCGGCTTCGAGATCGAACAGCCGCTTGTCCCAGGAAGGAATCTGCACCCCGATGTAGCCGAGCTTAGCGGCCCAGGCGGCGATGGAAGCGAGCGAGTTGAAGGGGGCGGCGTCAGCGGCGAATTGGGCGAGGAAGATCGCCGGACCTTTGACGATGCTCATGGGTATGCCTTCTCCACCTTGCGTCGCGGACAATCCCAAAGATCGCGGGCGAGGGCGCCACGCATCCTAAGACTCGGCCAAGGCCAGCCAGCGCGAGCCGGCGCGGCTGCTCTCTACAGCGCGTTCGACGAACAACATGCCGCGCACGCCGGCCTCAATGGAAGGCACCACGTCGCTGAGGGGCTGGCGATTGCGAAGTGCAGTGGCGAAGTCGCGGTAAATGTTGGCGAAGGCTTCGATCAGGCCTTCGGGGTGGCCAATGGGCACGCGAAATGCCGAACGGGTTGGCTCCGAGAGATAGTTCACGTTGCTGCCGGCGTACAAAGTCTGGCTGGGGGCATCTTTCCAGTTCAGGCGCAGGCAGTTGGGGTCATCGTGCGACCACTCGAGGCCGCCCTTTTCTCCATAAACGCGCAGGCGGATTCCATTGCGCTCGCCGGCCGCGATCTGCGAGGCGTGCAGCACGCCGGGGGCGCCGTTATCCATGCGCAGCAGGACGTTGCAGTCGTCATCAAGCCGCCGGCCTTTGACCACACTGGAAAGCGCGGCGGCAATTTCGCCGATGCGCAACCCGGTGACGAACTCAACCAGGTTGAAGGCGTGCACGCCGATATCGCCAATGCAGCCGCCGAGGCCGGCCTGGGCCGGGTCGGCGCGCCAGGCGGCCTGTTTGTGCCCGGTCTCTTCCAGGCGGTCGCTCAGCCAGCCTTGCGAATACTCGACCACCACCTTGCGCACGGCGCCCAGATCGCCGCGCCGGCAGATTGTTCGCGCCTCACGCACCAGGGGGTAGCCGGTGTAAGTGTGGGTGAGGGCGTACAGCTTGCCGGTACGCCGGACGGCCTCGCGCAATTTGTAGGCTTCGGCGAGGGTGGCGGTGGCCGGCTTATCGGAGACGACGTGAAAGCCCAGATCCATAGCGGCCGCGGCGATCGGCAAGTGCAGGTGGTTGGGCGTAGCGATGACGACGAAATCAATCGGGTCGGAGCGTTTGGATTCCGACTTCAGCATTTCTTCATAGTTGGCGTAGGCGCGCTCGGCGGCAATGCCGTAGCCCGAGGCAGCCAGTTTTGACTTTGCAGGATCGGAACTGAAAGCCCCGGCGACCAGATGGATTTCACCATCCAGTTCGGCCCCCATGCGGTGCACGGGCCCGATAAAAGCGCCCGGGCCGCCGCCGACCATTCCCATTCGCAGCATGTGAGCTCCGAGTTTTGCGTTACTCAAAGTGATGCCACTCAGTTCGAGGCAGGAAGGGATTATACGCGCCCGCTGACCGTGCATCGCGGCATATGCTCTTGTACCATTGACTGCGATGCCGCCCGCACCACTGGCTCATTCCAGCGCCGCAGTGCTCGAGTTCAGCGCTCTGCGCGAATTGCTGCGCGGCTACACCGCCTCGCCGCTGGGGCAGGCGCGGGTAGCGGCGCTTGGGCCTACCGCCGACCGCACCTGGATTGAAACCCAACAACAACTGACGGCCGAGATCCGGGAATTTCGCCGCGCGGGCGGGCGCTTTGAATTTGCAGGTTTGATCGAGATCGCCGGGCTGGTGGAGAAATCCCGCATTGCGGGTGCGGCGCTCGAGACGGCTGAAATTCGCGACGTGATTCTGGTGGCGGACCGCGCGGCCGAGTGGCGGGAGATCGCTCTGAACCCGCCGGCGGCGATGAAAGTGGCCTGGAAGGCGGCGGCCGGGCTTTCGGCGGAAATTGCCGATCTGACTGACTTTCTGCGCTTCTTCCGCAACAAAATTCTGCCCGATGGAACGCTGGAAGACCGGGCCTCGCCGGAGCTGACGCGCATTCGCCGCGAGATCGAGCGGCAGAAGCGGCAGATTCAGGAAGCTCTGCGCAGCTACCTGCGCCGGCTTTCCGAGGGCGGCGCGCTGCAGGAGGAGCTGGTCACGATTCGCGGCGAGCGCTTCGTGATTCCGGTGAAGATCGAGCAGAAACGGCGGGTGCAAGGCGTGGTGCACGGCGCGAGCTCCAGCGGGCAAACCGTGTTCCTCGAGCCGCTGGAGACGATCGAGCAAAACAACGATCTGGTGCGCCTGCTCGACGAAGAGCAGGCCGAGATTCACCGCATTCTGCTGGAGATGACCGGGCGCATCGGCGGGAACGCGGGCGTGATTCTGGCGGCGGCTGAAATTCTGGCGGAAGTGGAACTGCAGTTCGCCAAAGCGCGTTTCGCGGAAGATTATGCCTGCGTTCCGGCGCGCTTTCATGGCGCCGATGAGCGGGTATTTTTGCTGCACCAGGCGCGCCATCCGCTGCTGGAGCACAATTTCAGGCTCAAGGGAGGCCGGGTGGTGCCGATCAGCTTTGAGCTGGAGGGCGAGCGGCGGCAGCTGGTGATTACCGGCCCGAACACCGGGGGAAAGACGGTCGCGCTCAAGACCGCGGGCCTGCTTACCCTGATGGCGCAGGCGGGCATGCCGGTGCCGGCGGAGCGGGCGGAATTGCCGGTGTTTGACGCGGTGCTGGCTGATATTGGCGACTATCAATCCATTGAGCAGAATCTTTCCACGTTTTCCGCGCATGTGACCAATATTGACCGGATTTCCCGGGCGGCGACGGCCGCATCTCTGGTGTTGCTGGATGAGCTGGGCTCGGCGACTGATCCCGAGGAGGGAGCGGCGCTGGCGGTGGCCATCGCCGGGCATTTCCGGAGGATCGGCTGCGTCACGGTGATCTCCACGCACCACACTTCGCTGAAAGTTTACGCGGCAAATGCCTCCGGCGTGGTCAACGCCTCGGTGGGCTTCGATGAGGCTACGCTGCAGCCCACTTACATGCTGAAGATCGGCGTGCCGGGAGCTTCGGCGGGCATCAACATTGCGCAGCGCCTGGGGTTGAACCCGGCCATTATTGAAGCTGCACGGTCGCGATTGGGCACGCAGGCGCGGGATGTGGGCGAATTTCTGGACCGCCTGCACGCGCAGTTACGCGAGGTGGAAGCGGAACGGCTGCGGCTGGGCGCCTTGCAGGCGGAGCTGGAGCGCGAGAAATCGCGGCTGGCGGCGGAGGGCCGGCGCGAGCAGTTGAGCAAGGTGAAGGAATTGGAGAAGAAGCTGGAGGGCCTGCTGGCTGACTTCGAATACCAGGCGCGCGAGGCAGTGAACGCGGTGCAGGAGCGGGCGGCGGCGCAGAAGCTCAGTAAAGATGCCGAGCGGCGCGCGGCGCGCCTGCGCCGGGATTTTCGCGAGCAGTTCGATTCCGCGATCGTGGCGCACACCACCGGCGCCGACCGGGGCGATCCGCACGCGCGGCCGCACGCGGTAACCGGCGTCTCTGAAGGCGACACGGTCAAGCTGAAGTCTATGGGCCGGCCGGCGCTGGTTTCGCGGCGCCTCGATGACACTCATTTTGAGGTCGAGATCGGCTCCATGAAGATGCGGATTGCCGGCGACGATATCGCCGAGGTCCTGGCGCGGGCGACAGACTCTCCGCTGAAAGCAGCGCGGTCGCGGGGGGTTTCGGTCTCTCTGCACTCCGAGCCGCAAACGGCGGCTTCGGAGATCAACGTGATCGGGCAGACGGTGGATGATGCCACCCGCGAGGTGGAAAAATTCGTGGACCGGGCCTTCCTCGCCGGGTTGCCGCGAGTGCGCGTAGTGCACGGCAGCGGCATGGGGGTGCTGCGCAAGGCGCTGCGGCAATATCTGCAGCAGCATCCGCAGGTAGCCTCGGTGGCCGAGCCGCCGCAGAACGAGGGCGGGGCGGGCGCGACCGTGGTGGAGTTGAAGGTCTAGGGACGGGCGGAGGCCGCGGCGCTGCCGAGCTTTGCTTCAGATTGGATGCCCGCTTTCCCTAACTGTTAGAATCCTTCGTTCCAATTCGTGTCAATGCCTGGAGAACTGCCTTGATCCCACGCTATACCCGCCCGGAGATGGGCCGCATCTGGAGCGAGGAAAATCGCTTCCGCACCTGGCTGGCGGTAGAGGTGGCCGCGACCGAGACTCTGGCTGAGGCCGGAATTGTCCCCAAAGAAGCGGCCAAGGCCATTCGCGAGCGCGCGGATTTCCGCGTGGAGCGCATCAACGCAATTGAAGCCGAGGTGCGCCACGACGTGATCGCTTTTACCACGGCGGTGGCGGAAATCGTGGGGCCGCAGGCCCGCTGGTTTCATTACGGACTCACTTCGAATGACGTGGTGGATACGGCGCAGGCGCTACTGATGGGGCAGGCTTCGGCGCTGATCGTGGCTGATCTGGAGCGGCTTTCTGTGGTGCTCGAGCGGCGCGCCTGGGAGTTCAAGGATACGCCCATGGTGGGGCGCACACACGGCATTCACGCCGAACCGATCACCTTCGGCTTCAAGCTGGCCAACTGGTACTCCGAGACGCAGCGCAACATGACGCGCTTTCGCAGCGCGGCGGAAGATATGCGGGTAGGAAAATTTTCGGGCGCGGTGGGCACCTTCGCCCACCTCTCGCCGGAACTGGAGGAGCGAATCTGCGCCCGGCTGGGATTGAAGGCGGCGGCCATCTCCTCACAGGTGATTCAGCGCGACCGGCACGCCCACTATCTGGCCACGCTGGCGGTCATGGCCAGCACGCTGGATAAGATCGCCACCGAAATCCGGCACCTGCAGCGCACCGAAGTTCGCGAGGCGGAAGAGTATTTCAGCGAAAAGCAGAAAGGGTCCTCGGCCATGCCGCACAAGCGCAACCCGGTGACCAGCGAGCAGATCAGCGGGCTGGCGCGGGTGGTGCGCGCCAACGCACAGGCAGGGTTCGAGAACGTGGCGCTATGGCATGAGCGCGATATCTCGCACTCATCGGTCGAGCGCATCATCATTCCCGATTCCACCACGCTGGTAGATTATCTCCTGCACAAGACCACGAACCTGGTGGAAACGATGTTTGTCTATCCCCAGCGCATGAAGGCCAACCTGGAAAGCACCGGCGGGCTGGTGTTCAGCGGGCAGCTGCTGCTCGATCTGGTGGAGCACGGAGTTTCGCGGGAAGACGCCTACCGCATGGTGCAGACGCACGCCATGCGGGCCTGGAAGGAAGGGCTGAACTTCCGCGAGCTGGTGCTGAAGGATAAAAACATCACGCGCCGCGTGCCCCGCGCGCAGATCGAGCGGGCATTCGATCTAAAGCGCCAGCTGCGCAACCTCGACAAGATCTTCGCTCGCGTGTTTGCGCCCCAAAGCCCGGCTGCGCGCAAGGCAGCCAAACGGGCAGCCCGAAGATAGCGGCGTCCTAGGTCTTTTGCGAAATTGCTCCGTCCACCGAGGCGGCGCCCCCGCCGGTGAGGGCCATGCAGATGTTGGCGGCGAGCAGCGTGAGAGCGAATTCAAAGCCCATGGGCAGGAAAAACCCGCCCTTCAAATGAACTTTCAGAATGGCCACCACCATATCAATGGCCAGAAGCGCGGCGGCGGGACGGGTTGCGGCGCCAAGGATGAGGGCGATGCCGCCCAGAAATTCCACCGCGATAAGAATCACGGCGAAGATGCCGGGCAGAGGGACCCCGATTGAACCCAGCATGTGATGCACGCCGGCGAGATGAAAGACGGTGATTTTTTGCCAGCCATGCATCAAGAAGACAACGCCAACGACGACCCGCAAGACGGTAATACCCCAGGACCGCGGCAAACCGTTGCTCATAAGTCCCCCTTTTTCACGCCGACGCATTATACCGGCAGGCAAGCGCATTGGGGCCGGCGCGCGCCGTTTGTTACAACGACTGCTGGGCGGGCCGCGAGGTTGGGCAGCGGCAAATGTCAGAGTTTTGTAAAACCGCATGGCCGGGGAAACTTCAGGAGTGGGGGCGTGTTCACTCAGCTGGAAGGTTGATTCAGGCGCCGGAGATGGGGCATGGGCAACGGAACCATGCATCCTGAGGGCTTGAAGCGGCATCCAACTATTTAACTAACTGGTTAATCAATTAAAAGGAGGCAGGCCATGAACAGATTATTTCGCTACCTTGCGTCCGCCCTCCTGGCGGGCGTGCTGAGCGTCGGGCTGGCGGCGCAAACCACCAGTGCCGGGCGCTACGATCAGAGCATTCAGGCCAGGGCCGGGCAGCAACTGGCCCAGAAGACCGAGTTTCGCGGGGTGCAGGCTGCGGCGGAGGACGGCATCATCACCCTGACCGGCTCCGTGGACCTTTATCAGCAGAAGCTGGATGCTGCCAAGAGAGTGCGCAAGCTGGCCAACGTTCAGGGTGTGCGCAATCTGATTACGGTGAACGGCGCAGTAGTCAGCGATGCGGCGCTTGCCTCGCAGCTCGGCCGCAAGCTGTACTACGACCGCATCGGCTACGACAATCTGTTCAACTACGTTACCGCGTCGGTCCAGGACGGAGTGGTGACCCTGGACGGCGTGACCATGTCTTACCCGGCGCGGGATTCCGCGGAGGACCTGGTCAACCGCATGCCCGGAGTGAAGGACGTGGTCAGCAACATTAGCGTGGCCCCGGCCTCGAACTTCGATGACCGCATCCGGCTGCAGGCGGCGCGGGTGATCTATCGCGACCCGGTGCTGAGCCGCTACGCCATGGACCCGGCCCGGCCGATCCGCATCGTGGTGGAGAACGGCCATCTGACGCTGTACGGCACGGTGGAGAACAAGATGGACAAGGATGTCGCTGGCATCCGCGCTCGTCAGGTGTTCGGAGTGTTCAGCGTGCAGAATGATTTGCAGGTAGCCAAGAGTTAAGGGCGAGGGGCGATGCAGAGAGGCGCGGCTTGGGCCGCGCCTTTTTTGCGGGCGCTACAGCCGGTTGATGAGAGCGGCGACGTATCCCGCGCCAAAGCCGTTGTCAATATTCACCACGCTCACGTTGGAGGCGCAGGAATTCATCATGCCCAGCAAGGCCGCCAATCCCTGAAACGCGGCCCCATATCCCACGCTGGTAGGGACCGCGATCACAGGTACGCCCACCAGCCCGCCCACTACGCTGGGCAGAGCGCCTTCCATGCCGGCGCACACGATCACCACCCGCGCGCGCATGAGAGACTCACGATTGGCGAGCAAACGGTGAATGCCGGCCACGCCCACGTCATACAAATGCTGCACGTCGTTGCCCATGACCTCGGCCGTGACTACGGCCTCTTCGGCCACGGGGATGTCGCTGGTGCCGGCGGAGACCACGGCAATCGTGCCCTTGCCATACTTTCTGCGATCACGCTGCAAGAGGATGGCCCGGGCCAGGGGGCGGTATTCCGCCCGGGGAATTCTCTTTTTCAGCGCGGCAAACTGGCCTTCGCTGGCGCGTGTAGCCAGAATATTTCCGCCATGTTTAGCCAGGCGGGCGAAGATTTGCGCCAGTTGCGCCGGGGTTTTGCCCTGCCCGAAGACCACTTCAGGCATACCCGTCCGCAGGGCGCGGTGATGATCCACTTTGGCGAAGCCAAGGTCTTCGAAAGGTAAGTGGCGCAGGCGCACCACGGCTTCATCCGGCGCCAGCTTGCCCCGGCGGACCTGCTCGAAGAGCTTGCGGATGGATTCGGCGTTCATGGCTCTCAGCTGTCAGCACTCAGCAATTCAGGCCACTAGATTAGCATCCTGATTTTCATTTCCTGTAGCGGCGCAATAGAATGTTGGCTTTTGCGAGTCGTCTTCCGCATGAAACCCACTTTCTTCGCCACCCCAGACAGAATGCGCGCCTGGCTCGATGAAAACCATCAGAGTATGGCCGAGCTGTGGGTGGGGTTCTACAAACGGAATTCCGGCCGGCCGAGCATCACCTGGCCGGAATCGGTGGATGCCGCCCTGTGCTACGGATGGATTGACGGCGTGCGCAGGAGTATTGACGCCCTCAGCTACATGATTCGTTTCACGCCGCGCAAGCCCGGCAGCATCTGGAGCGGGATCAACATCCGCAAGGCCGAGGCGCTCAAGAAATCTGGCCGGATGCGGGCGGCCGGCGAGTGGGCATTTGCACAGCGCTCGGAAAAGAAATCGCAGATTTATGCCTATGAACAACGCCATCAGGCGAAATTCGACCGGGAGAGCGCGGCCAGGTTCAAGGCAAACCGGAGCGCCTGGGGATTTTTTGAGTCGCAGCCGCCGTGGTACCGGCGGACCAGCACCTATTGGGTGATGACGGCGAAGAGGGAAGAGACGCGGCAACGGCGGCTGGCAACGCTGATCCGAGACTCAGCCGCGGGCCGGACCATTGCGCGGTTGACCCGTAAGAAGTGAGAATTCAGCCGGTAATGCGGCGCTGCGCCAGCGGACCGAGAGCTACCCCGCGCGGCCGCTTTTTGCGGCAGGAGCGGCCCCGGCCAATAAGGTCCCAGCAGACTTCACGGGCTTTGCCCGGCTGCTCCAGGCGGGCGAGGAAGAGGCGGCGGAGACGGGTGCGGCCCAGGCCGCCGGCCAGATATTCATCGTAGAGTTCGCTGCCCAGGCTGTAGCCGAGCTCGCGGGCGCTGCACTCGAGCTTGAGCCGGTCGCCGCGCAGGGCGGCTTCCATAATTTCTTCACAGGCAGTGCGCGAGAGCTCATCATCGCTGCGCACCGCGGGACGCGCCGGGTAGAGCACGCGTGATCCCAGATAAGCCAGGGCGTGTTCCACGGCCAGGCGGTAGAAGCGGTCGGCGGCGTCACTGGAATGGCCGTCGTTGCGCGCCGGCAGCCCGCGGCAGGCATGGTGAAGAAAGCGCGCGGTTTCTTCGGCGGCGTACACCATCTGAAAATCGCGCACGTAGAGAGTGTTCCAGGCTGGAAGGTAAAGGCTGCCGCGCTCTTCGATCTGCGCCAGCATGGCCTTCTGAGCTTCTTCGGCCACTCCCTTGCGCGCCAGCAGGCGTCGTAAGCGGTCTTCCGGGCCACCGATCACTTCGGGCAGCAGATCGACCAGAAATTTCGGCTGCGTGCCGTTGCGCGCGGAATAACGGTTGATCTCCAGGAAACGTAAGAGGCTGTCAATCAGGTTGAAGATGGTCGGCACCACGTCCGGGCCGTCTTCTTCGCTGCGCCCCCAGCGGCTCAAATGCAGCCGGTAATTTTCATATTTTTCAAGCGGCGTGGAGTTGAACACGCAAACCACATCGCCGGCAACCTGCACCGCTTCCACATGCTCATGCTGTTCGCCGGCGGCGCGCCAGTAAAGGGCGTCCACGTTCTGCAATACGGTAAGCAGGCACGCTTCGGGCAGTTGCTGGCGCAACAGGCGGGGAAGGTGGCCTGGGGCCAGGTGCGATTCGCCGAACAGCACCATGACCACGGCGTTGGGGTGGCGCGCCCGAATCTCGCCGATCTTGTGCGCCGCGTGGCGGTCGCGAGCGCCGATTTTGCGCAGATCTTCGCGCGGCATGCAGTCCAGGCCATAGATTCCCTCGGCATGCTCGCGGGCGGTCACCAGCAGCTCATAGAAGGGAGCCCAGTCGTAGCCCCAGTCGAGATCAAAGCGGATGCGCTGGCGCAGTTCGTCTTCATCAATCTCGCGCCGCCACCACTCCTCAAGAATGTGCTGGTCGCGGGCGAAGATGGTCTCCACGCCGAGCACGACCGGGCGATCCCCCGGCTGGCAGCGTTCTTCAACAAGCCTGGCGGCGAAGCGCTGCGCCGCGGGCAGGGCGTGATAGTCGCCGACCAGGACGACGTCGGCGGCGTTGACGGTGTTTTTCAATTGCTCTGCGGTCAGGACCGACTGGTAAGACCGGAATGCCTGGGCGAAGGCTTGCAGATACTTGCGGCGTCCGCTGGGATCGGTGACGCGAATTTCCCGCTCCACCCCCGCCAGGGCGTGCAACTGCGCCTCACTGCGCCGGATGCGGAGATTCGTGGTCGTCGCCATGGCTATGGTTCAGCTCGCTGACCGCCGCTTCTTGACTTGGCCGCCGCCCGCTCCCTATGCTCGGAAGTCCGGCTCGAATGCCTGAGCCCAGAAGCAGGTGCACGCTTGCCTTGCAACCCGCCGCAGAACCTGACCGTCGCTACTACCGGCGCCAGCGGCGCACTGTTTCTCAAGCATTTGCTGCTGGCGGTGGAGCGCGATGCGCGTGTGCACACCGTCAACTTCATCGCCTCTGACAGCGCTCTGCGTGTCATGGCCGAGGAGCTTGGCCTGCGTGGCCGCAATAACCTGCTCGGCCAGCTCCTGGGCCATGCTTCGGGCAAGTCTTCATCCCGGCAGGCAGCGCGCGCCGGCAAAATCCACCAGCAGGCCAATGCCGATATCGGCGCTAACATTGCCAGCGGCTCTTACCCCGCCCAGGCAATGGTCGTTCTCCCATGCAGCGTGGGCACCCTGGCCCGCATCGCCAACGGCATGGCCTCACACCTGATCGAGCGCGCCGCCGACGTTTGCCTGAAAGAGCGTCGGCCGCTCGTGCTGTGCGTGCGCGAAACACCGCTCAATAAAATTCACATCCGCAACATGTACCGCGCCGCGGACGCCGGAGCGACCATCTTTCCCCTCATTCCGGCGTTCTACTTCCGGCCGGCCACCTTAGACGCCATGGCGCGCGAATTCGTCTGCCGCGTTCTGGCCCATTTGGGCCTTCCGCAGCCCGATGCCTACCACTGGAAGGGCTGAATATTCTTTTACTTAGGAAGATCGGCCACACGCCCGGGTGACTTCAGTGTAGAAACAGAAGAAAGATGCTGGAAGGTTCCATGCGGACATGTACGCGAGGGGAAGACGACCCATAAGTTCCCCCTGCTGTGTTTACAATAAAAACCCGGGATGCCCGCATTTTGCCTGCAAAAGCCGGCCACGCCGGGGCAAGCGTGGCCGTTTGAATTGCTTCGCGCTCAAGGGCTTGCTTCAGTCAATCCTGCTCCAACAACGCTTGGCTCTCGCGAGCCTACTTCTTGGGCGGCGGAACGATCTCAGAGAGTCGGGCGTCCTGCCACAATCCCTGAAATTCGTACTCACTATATACGTTCTTGAGGTCGCGGTAGCCTTCCTCTTTCGCCTTCCTCAGACATTCGAGACAGCGGTCAGTGTCGCCCTTCCTGGCATAAATCTTGGCCAGCATGTAGGAGTAACGAGCGCGCTCCTCCGGGCTGGAGATCTGGGCGGTTACTCCTGTGAGCGAGTGTCGAGTCAGGATTTCGGGGTCCAACTCGACGGCGCGCGCGTATTCAGCCAGAGCCTTATCCAGCTTGTTCTGGCCAAACCAGGCTGCTCCCAGATTCACGTGGAAGGTAGCGTGCGTCTCTTCCAGAGCCAGGGCTTTCTTGAAGTACTTGGCGGCATTGCCATAGTTCTTCTGGATATAGGCAACGGCACCGATGTTATTAAAGGCCTCGGCCGACTTGGGATTCCGCTTGGCTGCCTGCTCGAAGCTGGAACGAGCCGCGCGCAAATCGCTTAGCTGCAACTGCGCCAGGCCCAGCTTGTTCCACAGCCGGTCATTCTTGCGCTCCCGCCGCAGTGCGCCCTTGAAATACACAATGGCCTGGCCATAGTTTTTTTGTGCCTGGCTGGCATCGCCAGCCTTCTCCAGTTCGGCCACAGTCATAGCTTGCGCAGACATCTTGCTTGTTTGCGGATCGCTTGCGCCGCCAGCGTACTGGGCAAGCCCCATCACCATGATTACGATCAGGATTCCTGCGAGCCTTCGCATACCTGCCTCCCGCTGCCAGAGCTGCATCGGTTCCGGTCTGGAAGCCTGTGGGCCAACCCCCGGCGATCTGCTCTCGGCATCCGGCTCATTTATGACGCTGGCTGCAAGCTTGCACAACGCTACAGCGGCTACCCGATGGCTACCCGGGAAGGCTACAAGGGCGTCCCGCAGCAGGTGGTTGCATTGAGGAAGGTTAGCCGCCTGATCCCTGAAGCCGGCGCGCGCCTGCTGGTTGCTTCCATGTGGGTTACAGAGGGTTACACAATCTCGAGCATCGGCTTGTGGGCCAGGTTAAGTGCTTCCCGTCACAGCCAGACTTGAGCTCGGCGGTGTATAAGCACAGTGGAGCGTGAGGCAGGAGGCGATTATGCCTTCGACCGCCCTCGAAACCTTCGCCACCCCAGCGGAGCGTGCTGAGCTGGAGGCGGTTCTGCGCTCTGCGCGGTTCTCCCGTTCACCCGCCCTGGCCCATCTGCTCTCCTATCTGTGCGAAAAAAAGTTTGCCGGGGAAAGCAGCCAGATCAAAGAGTATTCGGTGGGGCTCGAGGTTTTTGGCCGCAGCGAGTCCTTCGATCAGGAAACAGATTCGATTGTGCGCGTACAGGCCAACCGCCTTCGCCGCCGGCTGGCGGAGTACTACGGTGGCGAGGGCGCGGGAAATTCCTTGCGGATCACGATTCCCGTCGGACAATACGTGCCGGTCTTCGAAGAGCAGGCTGTGCCCGCGAGCTCCGCCGAGGCAGAGTACCTGCGGCAGGCGAGCTCGGTTCGTGCCAGCACCGGCCGCCTGAGAATCGGGCTGCTGGCTGCGGCCGTAATTCTGGCGGCCACTGTGGTTGTGTGGGCTTTCTTTGCCTGGTATAGGCGCACCCCCGTCACTTCATCCTCGAATCACCCTCAGACCGAGAGTGTGCCTTCAGTTGGCCTGCCGGTTGGAGACGAAGTGCGGATCGGCGCCGGGGCCTCCCGGAGCTATGTGGACCATGCCGGCAAACTCTGGAGTGCCGATACTCACTTCTCAGGCGGCACAGCCACTCGAAGCCAGATTAAATTCATTTGGCGGACGCAGGATCCTGCCCTCTACCGCAGCAGCCGGGAGGGCGACTTCAGCTACAACATTCCACTCAAGCCGGGAAAATACGAGCTTCATCTGCACTTTGCCGAGACTTTCTATGGGCCCGAAGATATGGGCGGCGGAGAGGGCAGCCGCATCATTTCGGTCACCGCCAATGGCCAGCCGCTTCTGACCGGCCTGGACGTGCTGGCTGACGCCGGAGGTGGCCGCACCGCCGATGTCAAAGTCTTTACCAATATTTCTCCGGCCGCCGATGGCCAGCTCCATCTGCGTTTCTTCTCCGTCAAGGGGGGAGCGGCCATGCTCTCCGCGATTGAAATCCTGCCCGGCTCTGGCGATGGCATGCGCCCGGTGCGCATCTTGACTCGGGAGGTCCCCTATTACTCCAACGACAGCCAGTGGTGGAGCCCCGACGTTTACTTCAAGGGCGGTCAACTGGCCAGCAGCGATGAGTCGGCGGTCGGAACCGACGACCCCGAACTCTACGAAACCGAGCGTTGGGGGCACTTCTCCTATTCCATTCCGGCTACGCCCGGCAGGTACACCGTGATCCTGCACTTCATCGAACTGCGCTTGCGCCGGGCGGATCACAGTGATTACGCGGCACCCGCGCCCAACGGACCGCGCTCTGCCGCTGGCGGCCGGGTATTTGACGTCTTCTGCAATGGCAGGGCAATCCTGCAGGATTTGAACATTCTGGAAGAGGCCGGCGAAAACCGTCCGCTGACGCGCAAAATCACGGGCCTGGAGCCCAACGCACAGGGCAAACTCGTGCTGGAGTTTGTCCCCGTCCATTACTATGCAACCGTAACCGCCATTGAGGTGTTGCCTCAATGGCATTGATTCCCCGTTCCGTGGAGGCTGCCATGCCGGTGTACGAATACCTTTGCAAAGACTGCCACAAGACGTTTGAAGAAGTCTTGACCCTTACTGAGCACAACGCAGACACGGTGAAATGTCCGCACTGCGGCAGCGAGAACGTGGAGCAGGAGCCGGCCTCGTTCTTTGCGGTGACTGAGAAGAAAAGTTAGCGACTGTGATGGACCAATGCTCCTGCGGTCGGCAGCGTCCCTGATCCAGGCTGCGGACTGGTCGTAGGTTGACTGAGTTCCGCTGCAAAGGATAAGTGTGTGCAAAGTGCTGGAAGGAAGGAGTCCCGATTATGGCGCTAAGCAGACTGAAAGAATTTCTTGACAGCCACAAAATCAAATACATGACCATCTCCCACTCGATCGCGTATACCGCACAGGGCATCGCTGCCGTGGCCCACATCCCGGGCCAGGAACTAGCCAAGACGGTGATGGTCAACCTTGATGGCGAGTTGGCCATGGCTGTAGTTCCGGCCTCACGTCACGTCAACCTCTCCCTCCTGCGCTCTGCCTCGGGAGCTGCCAGCACGGCACTGGCCTCAGAGCAGGAGTTCAAGGATCGCTTTCCGGATTGCGAACTGGGCTCGATGCCGCCCTTCGGAAATCTCTATGACATGAAGGTTTTCGCCGACCAGGCTCTGGCCCGCGACAAGGAAATTGCGTTCAATGCGGGCTCCCACCGCGAGTTGGTGCGGATGTCCTGGGAGGACTACGCCGCCCTGGTCAAGCCGAAGATCGTGGCGCTCGCAGCCGGAAAAGCGGCAGAGCAGGCGGCATAGGACCGCACGCCGCGGCTGATGGCGAGGCGAAGCCGGTGTGTGCCTACCTGGCCGCGGCGAATGTGGTCCAGGCATGCGCGTCCATATCGCGCAGCAGGCCCTGCTGCCAGTCGAACTGCGGGTGGGACTTCAGGTCAGATGCTGCAATAAAGTTCATGCCACAGGCGTGGCCATCGGCTGCGGTCAGCTCCATTTTGGCGGCCATGGCGGCGTCGGTCACTTTGTTCTGCACGGCGCCGGCGATGCCAAAGGGAGGCTGCCACGTGCCATCGCCGCGCGGTGAGAGATCAATGTGGCCATCGAGCGTGCGCTCGTCGGGGTCATCCTTCTTTTCGTAGGTATCGTAATGGTCGGCAAGAAACTGCTGCGCCGCGGCCACATCAATTTTGCCTTTGTACTGCTCCATGAGCTCTTCCCAGCGGACATGGCGGGCATTGGCGCTGACGCTCATATCGCCAACTTTGAAATCCGTCTCTTCGCGGGCCAGCTTGGGGTTCACGGGGAAATTTGAGCCCACAAAATACCCGTCTTTTTTGCGCTGCAGCGTGACGTTCTTCAGGCCCAGCTCGAGATCGGCGATCTCGTTCGTGTTGATGTCGCCAATCAGCCAGTTATTGGCATAGCCGCCGTTGTTGCCGTCTTCCATGATTCGCGCAACGTCATCAATGGAGCCGGCATACTGCATGGCCTTGCGGGCGCGCACGAATTCGGGAATGCCATTCGGATCGTAGCCCCAAAAGTCGCTGATGGTGGTTTCGGTGATGATGATGCCCGCCGAATTCAGCCCGAAATCATCGGCACTGTGAATCAGCCCGGGGAAGCCATCCATCAGGATGCGGTGGCCCTTGGCGGGAACAATGTCGAAGATGACCGTCCAGCGCTCGCCGTCGAGATAGCCGGTCCAGTTGTTGTGGGCGATGACAATCTTGCCGTCTTTGGTGTAGCTGCCGGTCGCGACGAAGGCGCTGCAATGCTCAGGCACCGAAAGCGATGCGAGGTTGAGGCCGTGCTCCTTGTTGTAGTAAGGAACGTAATAGTCCCACTCCAGCGAGCCATTCAAGGCCACCACGTCCCACAAGTCGAGCTTCACGCCGCGGGCCTGCGCGCCATCGGCAATGCCCTGCATTTCGTCGCGATACTCCTGGTCAATGTGCGGCCACATCATGTTCTTGGCGGCATCGCGGAAAAAGTTCCAGTCCTTGTGGCTCTGGTGTACCTGTTCGAGTTCGGTCACTTTGAGCGCCTCGGCGATCTCGGGGGCGAGCAGATAGCCGTGCTGGTAGCCGATTTCGCCGGGGGTGCCTTCAAGATGCACAAAGGTCCAGCCGTTGGTTTCCGGGCGGCGGAAGGCGTGCTGCAGGCGCGGATCGGAGGAGCCCTCCGGGCTGGAACTCCGGGCGCAAACGGAAAAAACAAAGACAACGGCGAAGGCAAGGATAAGGATAATGGCAGATGCGGTAAGGGCTCGGCGCATGAAGTCTCCGGGGCTCGGCAAAATCTTTGCAGCATGTTAGCAGAAGCGCAGGCCCTTCGCATGGCGGGCCGCGCGCCGGTGGCTGGTTTAAGCTAAGTCCAATCTTATGGCGGAGAAAGCCCTCTGAAGCCGGCTGGCGTGGTTTCGGCGTTCGCGACCTACGTGGGATTGCTGGTCTTGCTGTGGTTTGGCGGGCGGCAACTCCCGCTGGGCCTGCATTTGCATAGCATCTTCCCGGATGCCTTCGCCAGCTTTGCCCTTCTGCTCGCGCCGCTGTGGCTATTCGGATTCGGATTGGGAGAATGGCTTCGCGGCCGCTCACAGTCGCGGGCGTGGCGCATTCTGCTGCCGGCGATTCTTGGGGTTCCCTATCTCGTTTTCGCCATCCCTGCGGGCAATTTTCACTGGTTCGCCGCGGCGGTGATGTTTGGCCTGCCGGTGGTGCTCTCGGCGTTGCTGGAGTTTTCCTCTCTGCCTCCGAAACTCGCCTGGCAGGATGCGCTGGTGCTGGCCGTGCTGGTTGCTATCTACATGCTGCGACTGCTGGCCCACGCCTGGCTTTCTCCGCAACCGGCGGCCTTTTCGAAGCTCTATATCGCCGATCTTGCCCTGTATCTTTATCTGGTGGTCCGGCGGCTGGGGGGCATGGGCTACTCCTTCGCGCCACGCGGCCACGCTTTTCTGACCGGCCTGCGCGAGTGGCTCTACTTTTTGCCCTTCGCGCTCGGCCTGGGCTTCGCTCTGCACTTTATTCACTTTCATGCCGCCTGGCCTTCGCCCCTGCGGGCGGCCGAAACTTTACTCGTCACCTTTTTGCTGATCGCCATTCCCGAAGAGATGTTCTTCCGCGGAATTCTGCAGAACCTGCTGGAAACCCGTCTGGGGCGCCGCATGGCGCTGCTTACGGCCGCGCTTCTGTTCGGTCTGGCGCATTTCAACAAGGGCGCTGCGTTCAACTGGCGCTACGTGCTGCTGGCGGCAATCGCAGGGATCTTTTATGGGCGCGCCTGGCGGGAGCGCCGGCAATTGCTTGCCTCGGTGATTACGCATACCGCGGTGGATGTGCTCTGGGCGCTCTGGTTTCGTTAGGAAGCCTGTTCACCGCAAGAGGCGCCAAGGGCCACGAAGGAAACCGGTCGAATTATCCCTTTGCGTGCCGTATTGTCCTTCGTTGTGAAGCGCCTTCGAATTGGGGCGGCGGCGCGGCTTGCGCACGAAAACATCCTTCGGCGTGCACGGCGGACTGCTTTCCGGTAAAGTAATTAGCTTCTATGCTGGATCTGGGCTTTGTTCGCGACAATTTGCCGTTGGTGGAAGAAAAGCTGCGTCAGCGCGGCCTGAAGCCGGCTGAGCTGCTGAAGGACTTTCATCAGGTGGATGCGCAGCGCCGCCAGGCCATTGCCGAGGCCGAAACCATGAAGGCGGTGCGCAACCGCACCACCGACGAAATTTCCAGGTTGAAAAAGGCCGGCCAGAACGCCGATGAGCTGATCGCCGAAACCAAGGCGATGCGCGAAGAAATTCAGTCGCTGGAGAAAGCTGCCGAGGAGTACGACGGCCGGCTGCGCGAGATCCTGGTCGGCATCCCCAATCTTCCCCATGCGAGCGTACCGGTGGGGAAATCGGCGGAAGATAACCTCGAGATTCGCCGCTGGGGCGGCCCCCCGCAGTTTGACTTCACTCCCAGACCGCACTGGGAACTGGGCGAGCAGCTGGGCGTGCTCGACCTGGAGCGCGCGGCCAAGCTCACCGGAGCGCGCTTCGCCGTTTATTGGGATTTGGGCGCGCGCCTGGAGCGGGCCCTGGCCAGCTTCATGCTCGATCTGCATACCCGCGAGCATGGCTACACGGAAGTGCTGCCGCCTTACATGGTGAACTCGGATTCCATGTACGGCACCGGGCAGCTGCCCAAGTTTGCCGCCGATCTTTTTCGCGTGCCCCACGGGGAAAAAGAACTCTGGCTCATTCCCACGGCCGAAGTGCCGGTCACGAACCTTTATCGCGACGAAGTGCTGGAGGCGTCCCGCCTGCCGGTTTCGCTTACCGCCTACACCCCCTGCTTCCGCAGCGAGGCTGGCTCCTACGGCAAAGATGTGCGCGGCATTATCCGGCAGCACCAGTTCCAGAAGGTCGAGCTGGTGAAGTTCTCCCGCCCTGAGGAATCTTACGATCAACTGGAGAAGCTCACCCACGACGCCGAGGAGGTCTTGCAGAAGCTTGGCTTGCACTATCGCGTGATGGCGCTGTGCACGGCCGACATGGGATTTTCTTCCGCCAAGACCTACGATCTTGAAGTCTGGCTGCCGGGGCAGCAGTTGTTCCGCGAGATTTCTTCCTGCTCGAATTTCGAGTCGTTCCAGGCGCGGCGCGCGAACATCCGCTTCCGGCCTGAGGGCAAAAAGAAGTCAGAACTACTGCACACGCTCAACGGCAGCGGTCTGGCCGTGGGGCGCACCTGGCTGGCGATCTTGGAAAACTATCAGCAGGCCGATGGCACGGTGATAATTCCTGAGGCGCTGCGGCCCTACATGGGTACAGACCGCATCACGCCGAAAAAATTCTGAGGCAGAACGGGGGACGAACTCCCCCCGCCGCCGATTGCCAAGCGAAGGAGCAGGCACTAGACTTGCAAAGGGCTGCAGCAGCAACCACCAACGCGGGTGCGCCCTCGGTGCCCATGAGAGGAATCTGGCGCACAATCCGGGGCTACATTCTCTGGTCTTACGAGCGCGGCACCATTCAGTACGACGTCATGGTCACGCTTATCCTGCTCTTTGTTTTTCTTTCGCCGCTCTGGATCAACTTCAATGACAAACCGGTGGAGCGCAATCCGCATCCTACAGGCGTGGTGGTGCTTCCCGATGCGGGCGGCGGTTTTATCTATGAGATTCAGGCTTCGGCAGTCTCGGCCAAAGATCCCCCTAACGTTCAGAACCAGTTGCGGCGCATCATCGAACCGATTGCCGGCGAGGTCAGCATCACCAGGATAGAAACCACCAAAGACAAGAAGGGGCAAATACAGAGCTACCGGGTCTGGATTCAGAGGGAGTAGGCTGGGGCGTGAGTGGTCAAATGTCATGAGACGGAAACCCTCGATCGCCGTTCATCTCGCAGCATGTCTGGTTCTTTCCCTTCCCGCCCTGGGGCAGGCCCCGTCTGACCATTCGGCAGCACTCGAGCAGATTCTCAATCGCATGGACCAGGTTGCGGCCGACTTCCATACCACGGAGGCCAGCTTCGTCTGGGAGCAATACACGCGCGTGGTCAACGACATCGACACACAAAAGGGGAAGATTTACTTCCGCCGCTCGGGCAACGAAATCCAGATGGCCGCCGACATCACCGAGCCGGCCGCGAAGTATGTCGTCTTTGCCGGCGGCAAGGTGCAGATGTACCAGCCCCGCACCAATCAGTTGACCTCCTATGACACCAGCAAGAACCGCGCCGAGGTGGAAAGTTTTCTGGTGCTGGGTTTTGGCGGCGGCGGCCACGCCATGCTCAAGTCTTTCGACCTGCAATACCTGGGCACGGAAACAGTGGACGGCGTGGATACCGCCAAGCTGGAGCTGGTCCCCAAGTCTGAGAAGGCGCGCAACAATATTCCCCGGATTCTGTTGTGGATTGACCCCCAGCGCGGCGTCTCGGTGCAGCAGCAGCTTTTTCAGCCCGGCGGCGACTACCGGTTGGCGCGTTATGACCAGATCAAGATCAACCAGAAAATTCCTGACTCGGTGTTCAAAATCAAGAATGCCGAGCGCGCCATGTTGGAAAGCAAATGATGGGGCGAGGCTCCAGCCACAGCATATCTCTCCCGCCTTCTGATGTTTGCCAGGCTGGGGCTCCGGCAATTGCTTAGGTGATAAAGCCGCGGAGCTGAAAGTTTAGGGCTGAAAAAGCAAAGAGGGGACGTTATACTCAAGGCGGCTGGCGCTCACTCGCAGCGCGGCCGATCTTGCAGTCGGAAACGATCTCATGGCCAAGGTTTTTACGATCCCCGTCCCCCCGAAAGTCCCCCGCCGGCGCCGCGAACGCGGCCCTGATCCTCGCTACGTGGATGGCCAGCGCCTGCTGGTGGAGGCAATGAAGTATCTGGCCCAGTCCGACCCGGTGAACAACCGCGAAGCAGTCGAGTTGCTCTCCGAGTTGGTGCGCACCCGCTTCCGCATGACCGACTCGCCGCTA
>DATIYF010000073.1:0-13821 GCA_035517775.1 Terriglobales bacterium | reverse complement strand
GCATCAGGCTGCAAAGGTGCGACCAGCACAGGAAAACTCCACAAACCAAAACTCGACGACAGCTCCCGAAATATCCAGGGTCACCGTGCCGCTATTCTCGTCGTCGCCAAGTCGGACGAGGATTGTTGGTCAGCGAAATAGCGCCGCTGGAAGTAAAACGCCACGTTCACCAGCGCAATCATGACCGGCACCTCGACGAGCGGCCCGATGACTGCCGCAAACGCCGCTCCGGAATTGATGCCGAAGACCGAGACTGCGACCGCAATGGCGAGTTCGAAATTGTTGGAGGCTGCGGTAAAAGAAAGCGTCGTGGTCTTGGAATAGTCAGCTCCCAACTTTCGGCCCATGTAGAACGAAACTAAAAACATCGCAACGAAATAGAGCAACAACGGTACTGCAATCCTCACCACGTCCAGCGGAAGGCGGACGATGTATTCACCCTTCAGGGAGAACATGACCACAATCGTGAAGAGCAATGCCAGCAAGGTCAGCGGACTCAGGCGCGGAACGAAGTTGTGATCGTACCAGTCCCTTCCCTTGGCACGAAGGAGCGCTGCCCGAGTGATAGAGCCGGCGAGGAACGGAATGCCCAGGTAAATGAAGACGCTTTCCGCGATCTGTGCGATTGAGACGTCAACCACGGCGCTGTGCAGTCCTAGCCTGGCCGGAAGCACGGTGATGAAAACCCATGCATAAACGGAGTAGAAGAAAACCTGGAACAAGGAATTAAAGGCCACCAGACCGGCGGCATACTCTGTATCGCCCTTCGCCAGTTCGTTCCACACGATAACCATGGCGATGCAGCGGGCCAGGCCGATCATGATCAGCCCAGCCATGTATTCCGGGTATCCACGCAGGAAGACAACCGCCAGCACGAACATCAAGATCGGTCCGACCACCCAGTTCTGTATAAGGGACAGACCAAGTATCTTCCGGTTGCGAAAGACCTCGTGTAGTTCCTCGTAGCGTACTTTCGTAAAAGGCGGATACATCATGACAATCAGTCCGACGGCAATCGGGATCGATGTCGTGCCGATGCTGAAGCGATTCAGAAACGGCACGACTCCGGGAACAAGCCAGCCAAGTGCGACGCCAAACACCATGGCGGAAAAGATCCATGCAGTCAGGTAGCGATCCAGAAAACTCAGACGGCTGCTTGTTTTCATTTCTTATTCCTTTGATTGTGAAACGGTGACGCAATCCGACTCGTTTGCCTTCAACCCTCATGCGCCACCGGCGTCATGCTTCGACCGATGTTGTCCAGTTCCTTCTTAAGCGACAGGCTGTCGAGCGCTTTGATTGGGAGGCAAAGAAACAGGCTGATCCTGCGGTCCAGGATGAAGAAGGCATCGCGGAAGGCTTTGTCGATCTCCGTGGCACTGCCAAGGACGGCTGCCGGGTCGGGAACTCCCCAGTGTGCGGTCATCGGTTGGCCTGGCCAAACGGGACAGACTTCTTTGGCGGCGTTGTCGCAGACGGTGAACACAAAATCGAGTTTGGGCGAATCAGGGAGAGAAAATTCATCCCAGGCTTTGCTGCGCAACCCTTTGGTCGATATATGAGCCGCTTCGAGCTGGCGCAGCGCCTCCGGCCTGACGGACCCGGAGGGGTGACTTCCAGCACTGTAGGCAGTGAAGTTCGGCCTTCCTTTGAAGTTCAGAATGGCTTCGGCCATGACAGACCGCGCCGAATTGCCCGTGCACAGAAACAGAACGTTGTAGTGTCCCTTCATGGTGAGATTCTCCGGTGCTAGTTGCAGCAAGTTGGCCCACAACACGGTGTCGAATTCACCGGCTTGACGGCGCGTACAAATGCACTCATGAACTTTTCGTGCACCTGGGCGGCGATCTCGTCTACGTCGATTCCCGCAGACGAGAGAAACTCCCGTGCGTCGTTGACTTTATAGACTCGGGTGGGCTCGACCTCGACCTGCTCAAAGCCAACTGCTTTCAGTTTCGAGCGGTAATCAGTCTCGTCCAGAGCTCCTGCAATGCAACCCACCCAAAGCAGAACTTTCTGCCGGATTTCGTTGGGAATGACGCCGCGCGTGACCACATCCGAAACGGCGAGTCGGCCCCCTGGTTTTAGGACTCGGAATGCTTCGCGCAGTACGCTGTCTTTGTCTGCTGACAGATTGATGACGCAATTCGAAATGATCACGTCCACCGCATTGTCGGGCAGTGGTACGTTCTCGATCTCGCCCTTCAGGAACTCCACGTTGTCGGCTCCGGCTTTGCGCTTGTTCTCATTTGCAAGAGCAAGCATCTCGCCGGTCATGTCGAGGCCGTAGACCTTGCCGGTCGGCCCAACGCGCCGAGCCGAGAGCAGAACATCAATACCGCCGCCTGAACCAAGATCCAGTACGACTTCTCCGGGCTTCAACTCGGCGAGCGCAGTCGGATTCCCGCATCCGAGGGACGCCAGCATCGCCTCTTCGGGAACCTCTTTACCTTGCGAAGCGTCATACAGGTTGGACGTAATCGGATCGCAGGAAAGTCCGCTTGCGGGGGCAGCTCCGCAACAACTGCTCCCTCCCGTTTTTATGCGCAGGGCAGCCTGACCGTATTTCTCTTTGACAACTTCTTTGATATCCGTGGTGCTCATGGAGTCTCCTATTTGCAGAGCTGCACGATGTCTTGCGGCTTGAGCGCTTTGTTTCGAGTGCAGCACTCTGCATACAAGAATTGCAGCAATTCCTGAAGCGCCTCCGTATCGGCCGTGTAGCGCAGGAAGGTACTTTCGCGCTGCACCTGGACCAGCCCTTCGTTCTTCAGCTTGTCCAAATGATGGGAGAGTGTGGAGTTGGGGATATCCAGCTCTTGCTGGATTTCGCCGACGACTAGGCCCTCGGGGTGCGCGGTAAGCAAGAGCTGCACAATCCGAAGCCTTGCCTCGGTGCCCATGGCAGAAAACATGTCGGCGTAGCGGGCCACCTGCTCTGCCTTCCTGCTTTGAACCGGGATCATATTTCTATATTTGCAGAAATATGGTCAGAAATCAACTCCTCCTGCCAGCTTGCAAGCTCCGGCGCTGGCGAGCCAGGCGCAAGTAGTCGCCGCCCGCGATGATTCTGGCTTGCCCTATGCGCCAACCGTATTCATAAATCCAGCAGGTGAGAACACCGCTCCCCGGCATTGTCACCGGCCAACTTCTCCGAATGAATTCACTTCTCGCGCGATTTTCAGGAAAAAATCCTTCGTAGCGGTCCAGCTTTCGTAGGATTTCGGGATCCGGGGGCAAGGCATGCACGTGACCATGAACCCGGGGCCCGCGCTCGGCGAGAACCAGGCCGGGATAGCGGCCGAGGTCGAACAGATGGCCTCGCACCAGGCCTCGGCCCACGCTGCGCAAACGCGCCATGACTGGGGCGATGACCGGCGGCGCCAGGCCCGGCAACAGGCTTCCATAGACGAACAGAAATTCTGGTGTGATCGCGGTCATATCGCTGCAGCGGGGCTTCGATTGTATACTCCCGGTCAGGGGCCAATTGTTATGTCTAGAAATGCGCCCAAGCCTGTTTCGCGGGGCCTGCGGATGTATCTGGTTCCTTGCAGTTGCGGGACGACCTTCGCCGTCTCTGAAGATTACGACCGCAAGGGAACGGCCTGGGGCCGCTACCTGATCTGCCCCAACTGCGGCAAGCGGCACGATCCCAAAAACCGGCTGCTGCAGGTGGGATATCACCGCGAAGGCTACTGGAAGGTGGATGAGGTGTGAGGATTCCGTTGGCGGCGCAGTATCCCGCGCTAAGTAAGAAGCCCTTCCCTTCCGATATAAATCTGCTATACTGCGCGCGCATTTGACTGTCCGCCAGCTCCGGCTTTTGAGCAAGCTGCTAAAGCCTCTGCTTGTCCGCCGAACTCGCTACACTCAAATAGCTCACACCGGGGCATTCTCTTGAAAAACATTTTTGTGGGTAACCTGAGCTTCAACACCTCTGAGGACGAGTTGCGGCAGCTCTTCGAGGCCTACGGGCAGGTGGACCGGGTCAGCATCATGACCGACCGCGACACCGGGCGCTCGCGCGGCTTCGGCTTCGTGGAAATGACCAACGCCGAGGATGGAGAAAAGGCCATTGCCGCGCTCAACGGCTCGCAGTTGGGCGGGCGCACGCTCAATGTGAATGAAGCCCGGCCCAAGAATGACCGGGGAGACCGGGGTGATCGGGGCGGGCGCGACCGCGGCGGGCGTGGGCAGCGCTGGTAAGGCATTTCCCTGGTGGTGCCAACGATTGATCTGCACCGGTGTGCTTGATCCGCATGTGGGGCGTGCCGAGCCGGCACGCCGCTCCTGAATAAAGAAATTCGGTTTCCACTGGATAGTTCTCAGTTCTCAGCCCCCACCGTTCGCGTTGATGGCCCCGGAGTCGCGATGTACACTGGGTTACGAAGCGCGCCCGTAGCTCAGCTGGATAGAGCGATTGCCTCCGGAGCAATAGGTCGGGAGTTCGAATCTCTCCGGGCGCGCCAGATCCCCCTTCTGCTTGGCTGCGCCGGCTAAGAAAAATTGAGTTCCGCTTTTTGCCGGGGGCGAGGCTAACCTTCGTTTACGGTTGATTCTCCCCGCTGGGCTGCTTCAACAGCACAATGTCGTGCTTGGCCTGGCAATCGTGGTTGGGGTCGTAAAACGCGCCGCCTTCAAGGTCCCCCTTCGATCCGAGGAAGTGCAAGGCCTGTTTCACCCGGCTGGGAAGCCCATCGAAGCGGGCTTTGCCGTCAGTGTTGGTGCCCACTTCGAGGTCGAGCTTGTGTGCGCCCAGAAAGCCGTAAGCGATGTGCACTCTGACCTTGGCGTTGTAAAGCGGTGCGCCTTTGCCGTCGGTCACGGTGAAAACCACCGAGCAGGAACCGATGCCGCCATCAATGGAGGGGATGGCGTGAGGGTTCGCCGCTTGCGGGTTCGCCGTCTGGGCCTCGGCCGCCCCCGCCAGCAAGCCGAGACTTGCAAGCAGCACCAGGCCAACCTGGCCACGCCGGAGAAGCCGCATTATTTCCGTTCTGATCTTCATGAATAGAGCATACTTCACCGCCCAACGCGGTGGTCATGAAAATCCCCGGGCTTGTGCTAAAGCTCGCCAGAATTTTGCCGATAGAACCCATTGAATGAGGATGGGCGGCCGCGCGGCGCGGGCCGCAGATTCCAACCTTCAATACATCGAACAAGGCTTCGTGGTAAGGAGACTCCCCCATGTCAGTCGCAAGCATCGCCAGTTCCTCCCTCGCGCAACTCAGCAACCAATCGCTGTTTCAGCAGCGGCGAACCGATTTCCAGCAGCTCGCACAATCGCTGCAATCCGGAGACCTCGCCGGCGCACAGCAAGCCTTCAGCGCGCTGGCCTCACTCATCAGCTCCAGCCAGAACCCGAACAGCTCGAGCGCGGGTCAGAATAATTCGCAGCTGGCGCAGGACTTCAATGCCATCGGCCAGGCCCTGCAGAACGGCGATCTGGCCGGCGCACAGCAGGCTTTCGCCGCATTCAAGCAGGACCTGCAGGCATTGCGCGGCGGCCGTTTTCAAGGCAACGCCGCAGGTCAAAGCAACGCCAATCCGGCCATTCCGGAGGTCGTGCTCAATCTGGGCAACGCCTCCACGGCCGGACCGGAGCAGATCACCCTGGACTTCAGCAACGGAAGCAGCGGCGAGCAACTCAATCTCAGCGTGAGCAATGGCAGCACGGCGCCCCCGGAGCGGATTGCCATCCAGCTGGGCAACACACTGCCACAGATCATTTTGAACTTTGGCGCCAGCGGCAGCACATCCTCTGCAGGCAGCCCCTCTGGAACTCAGTTGAACGTAACCGCTTAGACCGTGACCGCGTAGGCGAACAAGGTTTGTCGGCCGAAGCAAAAGGGCACACAAGAGAAGGCTCCCACCCCCCAAGAGCTTTCACCTTGTGTGCCTTTTTGGCAGCGGCGGCACTGCGGTGCCGGGAGATAACTCACGAATGCGATGGAGCAAATAAAACCACCAATTTCAACGTCAGCGGCAGCGTCACGTTACTTGGGGCCGTGACTATAGTCATCTTGTTCCACCCCAAGGACATGCCTCACTCTAGTACGGATCGCTATCACCAAAGTCATCCGGGCTGAACTCTCGGACCTATGCCTCGATCAAAGTCATCGTCAGCTTCCTCTTCTTTGGGCGCGGACTGGACTCGCCTGCTGGCGGATCCTGATCTTCTCTCTCACTTGGGGGAGTTGCTGCAGACTTACCGCGAGGCCTCTGCCGAGCAGCGCGACGAGGCGCTGCTGCAAGTGCTCCGCAAGATAAAGCAAGGAAAGGGGAAAGCCGCTCGCGCGGCTTCGGCGTCTGCCTCGGCATCAACCCCGGCGGCAACGACGACAGCCGAATTGCCCCCAGCAACGCCGGTGGCCCCTGAGCCCGCGGCGCTACCACCGTTTGAACCGAGTCTTTTCGCCATGTCCACGGGGCAGGACCGGCGGCGGCATCCCAGAATCAAGTGCTTTGTCGCAGTCGAACTTCGGCCGGAAGGGTCTTCCTCCCCGATTTGGGGCAATCTCTCCAATACCAGTCTGGGAGGCTGCCTGGTGGAAACGCCCACGCCGGTTCCCACCGGGGTGAAGATGGAGATTGGCCTTTGGCTGGCAAATGGCAAGATCTGGGTCAAAGGTATGGTGCTGAACGGCGTCGCCACCCGCAGCAACCCGGCGGTGCGCATCCGCTTCGCGGACCTCGATCCCAACGAGCGCGAGAGCTTGCGCCAGTTCCTCAAGTACGTAGAAAGCACCACCCGCGGATACGCTTCCGAGAACGGCTATCTGGCCCAGCTGAAACGGTAAATCTCTTCAGAGAGACTTAGCCCTCTGCCCGTCCCCTTCGCAGCAGAATAGACGTGAATCCTTGTTCAGCTCTAAACATCCGAATAAGCAGTGGAAACCTGCTTTTGTCGGGTTCTCCACACCCCGCTGCTGCGGGAAATTGATACACTGAGAGAGTAGAGCCCCCCGGATTTCAGCCGCAGTCTGCAGGCTACTCTCAACCGAGGTGACCCACAAGAACGCCTGGAAAGGGGAATTTCTTAAATGGTGGCAAGCGAGACGCTGCTGACCGGCCAGCAACTGGACACCCTGAGCATCAACACCATTCGCACCCTGAGTATTGACGGAGTGCAGAAGGCCAATTCCGGGCATCCGGGCGCCCCTATGGGCCTGGCGCCGGTGGCTTACTCGTTATGGCAGCAATTTCTGCGCTACGATCCGCAGGATCCGCTCTGGCCTAATCGCGACCGCTTCGTTCTCTCCGCCGGACACGCCTCGATGCTGCTGTATTCCATGCTGTATCTCTCCGGCGTGCGGCGTCTGGATGCCAGCGGCAAGATAATGGACGCGCCGGCAGTTTCGCTCGATGACATCAAACAATTCCGGCAGCTGGATAGCATCACTCCGGGACATCCGGAATACGGCCTGACCACTGGGGTCGAGACCACGACCGGACCCCTGGGACAGGGCGTGGGCAATAGCGTTGGCATGGCCATCGCCGCCAATTGGCTGGGGGCGCGGTACAACCGTCCCGGCTTCGAGATTTTCAATTACAACATCTATTCGATTTGCAGCGATGGCGACATGATGGAAGGTGTGGGCAGCGAAGCTGCCTCCCTGGCCGGCCATCTCCGGCTGCCGAATCTTTGCTGGATCTATGACGCGAACCATGTAACCCTCGATGGTCCCGCGGCATGGTCGTTCAATGAAGATGTGGGCGAGCGCTTCCGCGCCTACGGCTGGAATGTTCAGCACGTTACCGACGCGAACGATCTGAATGCCCTCAACGCCGCCTACCAGAATTTTCTGCAGACCAAAGACCGGCCGACTTTCATTATCGTGAACAGCCATATCGGCTATGGCGCTCCTCACAAGCAGGACACCAATGCCGCCCACGGCGAGCCGCTGGGCGAGGAAGAAGTCCGCCTGGCGAAGAAGTTCTATGGCTGGCCTGAGGACGCGAAATTTCTGGTTCCTGAGGGCGTGCTGGAAAATTTCCGTGAGGGAATCGGAAAGCGCGGGCGCGATTTGCGGGAGAAGTGGGCCAAACTGTTCGCGGAATATAAGAAAGAACACGCCGACCTTGCGCTGCAGATCGAGCAGATGCAGCGCCGCGAGCTGCCGGCGGGATGGGACAGCACTCTGCCCGCCTTCCCCGCTGATGCCAAGGGCGTGGCCACGCGCGAAAGCTCGGGCAAGGTGCTCAATGCTCTGGCGCAGAAAGTGCCCTGGCTGATTGGCGGCGCCGCCGACCTGGCAACCTCCAACAAAACTGATCTGAAGTTTGATGGCGCTGGAACCTTTGAGCCGGGAAGCTACGGCGGACGCAATTTTCACTTCGGCGTGCGCGAGCATGCTATGGGCGCGGCCTTGAACGGAATGGTGCTTTCGGGGGTCAGGGCCTTCGGCGGCACATTCTTCAATTTCAGCGATTACATGCGGCCCACGATTCGCCTGGCCGCCATCATGGAGATTCCGGTCATCTACATCTTCACTCACGACTCGATCGGGCTGGGCGAAGACGGGCCGACCCATCAGCCCGTCGAGCAACTGGCTTCACTGCGCGCCATGCCCGGCCTCACGCTGCTGCGGCCTGGCGATGCCAATGAAGTGGTCGAGGCGTACAAGCTGGTGATGCAGCTGCGCCACCGGCCGGCGGCGCTGGTACTGAGTCGTCAGGCGGTGCCTACGCTCGATCGCACGAAATATGCCTCTGCTTCCGGCGTAGCAAAAGGCGCCTACGTTCTTGCAGACGCCGCTCACGGCAAACCCGACGTCATTCTCCTGGGAACGGGCAGCGAGCTTTGCTTGTGCGTGGCGGCTTATGAGCAACTGAAATCGGAAGGCGTGCAGGCGCGCGTGGTCAGCATGCCGTCGTGGGACATTTTTGAGCAGCAGAGCGAAGACTACAAGAAACAGGTGCTGCCGCCGGCGGTGAAAGCACGCGTAGCCGTCGAGATGGCTTCCACCTTTGGCTGGCCGCAATACGTCGGCCCGGCTGGAGTCGTGATCGGCATGCACCGCTTCGGAGCTTCCGCGCCGCTGAAGGACCTGCTGAAAAAATTCGGTTTCACGGTCGAGAATGTGGCCGCGGCGGCGCGTGAGGCCATCAGAAAAGCAAAGAGTTAGCGGAAACTGGCATTGTGGCACCTGGCCCCGTGTCGAATCTTGAGCCCCAGAGGATGCCGAGATCGCAGAGGCCAAGCAATCAAATTTCGGAGAAGAGCATGAACCCTACCAGCACGCTCGAAACGGCTAAAGCTGTCAACCCAGTAAAGGAACTGCAGAAATTCGGCCAGTCTGTCTGGCTCGATTACATTCGCCGCGATCTGCTCACCGGCGGTGAGCTCAAACGCCTGATTGAAGAAGATGGCGTTCGGGGCATGACGTCGAACCCGGCGATCTTTGAAAAGGCCATTGCCGACAGCAAGCTCTATGACGACATTCTGGCTTCGCTGCGCGGCAAGCCCGGCCTTTCTCCCACGGCCTGTTACGAGACCATCGCCATTCGCGACATACAGGATGCCGCGGACATTCTTCGCGGCGTCTACCAAAGCACCCAGCGCCGCGACGGCTACGTGAGCCTGGAAGTCTCTCCCTACCTGGCCCGCGAGACGAAGGCAACGATCGAGGAAGCGCGGCGGCTGTGGAAAGCGGTGGGACGCGAGAACATCATGATCAAAGTTCCCGGCACCCGGGAAGGCATCCCGGCGTTTCAGCACCTGATTAGCGAAGGCATCAACATCAATGTCACGCTGCTGTTTTCCCGGCAGGTCTATGAGCAGGTCGCTGAAGCCTATGTTGCCGGGGTGGAACAGCTGGCGGCCAAGGGCGGCGAGGTGGCCAAGATCGCCAGCGTGGCCAGTTTTTTCATCAGCCGCATTGACACTCTGGTCGATTCCATTGCCGAGAGCAAACGCAAAGCCTCAAAAGACGCCGCCGAGCAGCAAAAGCTGAAGAACATTGAAGGGAAAGTGGCCGTGGCCAACGGCAAGCTGGCCTACCAAAGCTACCAGCGTATTTTCGGCAGTGATCTGTGGAAGAAGCTGGCTGCCCGCGACGCCAAGACGCAGCGCGTGCTGTGGGCCAGCACCAGCACCAAGAATCCGAATTACAACGACGTGATGTACGTCGAAGAGCTGATTGGGCCGGAAACAGTAAACACCATGCCTCCCAACACTCTGGAGGCTTACCGCGATCATGGAAAGCCCCGCACCAGCCTTACCGAAGATCTTCCAGGCGCAGAACGCACCATGAAAGAATTGGCGCAGCTGGGCATTTCAATTGACGAAGTGACCGACAAGCTGACCCAGGACGGGGTGCGTCTGTTCGCCGAGGCCTTTGACAAATTGCTGGCCGCCGTCGAAAAGAGCACCCAAGCGTAAGGAAAGGCGCCCGTGAACGAGCTGAAGTATGCATTGCCGGAGGCTTTGTCGGCAGCCGTCAATGCGAACCTGGAAGATTGGAACAAAGGCAAGAAGACGCGCCGCTTGTGGCAGCGCGACGCCTCTCTCTGGACCGGCTCTGACGAGGCCGAGTGGCTGGGGTGGCTTTCGATTACCGAGGACCAGCTCGCCGGCATCGAGCAATTGCGCCGCGCTGCGCAGGACGCCAAATCGAGCGGCTTTCGCAATGTGCTGCTGTTGGGCATGGGCGGTTCCAGCCTGTGCCCGGAGGTTTTCGACAAGACTTTCGGCCATATTGCCGGCTTTCCCCGGCTGCTGGTGCTGGACTCGACTGATCCCGCCCAAATCAAGGCGTTTGAAAGAAAAGTAGATCTGACGCAGACGTTTTTCGTGGTCTCGAGCAAGTCCGGCACCACCCTTGAACCCAACATCTTCAAGCAATACTTCTTCGAGCGGGCCAAGCTGGCGGTGGGCGCGGAGAAAGCCGGCAGCCGCTTTATCGCCATTACCGATCCTGGCTCGCATCTGCAGCAGGTGGCGCAATCCGACCGCTTCCGTCACATTTACTTTGGCGTGCCCAGCATCGGCGGGCGCTATTCGGCGCTTTCCAATTTTGGCATGGTGCCGGCGGCGCTGATGGGTGTGGATAGCGCAAAACTTCTCGATCGTACACAGAAAATGGTGGAGGCGTGCGGCCCGAATGCGGCCGTCGAGGAAAATCCTGGCGCCCTGCTGGGCGTGATTCTCGGCACCGCCGCCCGCCACGGACGCGACAAGGTCACCATCATCGCTTCCCCGGGCATCGCCGACCTGGGCGCATGGCTGGAACAGTTGCTGGCCGAATCCACCGGCAAGCAGGGCCATGGCATAGTGCCGGTTGACCGGGAAGAACCGGGCGCTCCTGAGGTTTACGGCAACGACCGCCTGTTCGCCTACCTGCGCCTGGGGCCCGGGCCCGATGCACAGCAGGACGCAAAACTTGCCGCCCTGGAAAAAGCGGGGCAGCCGGTCGTGCGCATTTCGCTCGCAGATGCCTATGACTTGGGCGCGGAGTTCTTCCGTTGGGAGATTGCCACGGCGGTGGCGGGGGCGATCATCGGAATCAACGCTTTCAACCAGCCGGATGTTGAGGCCAGCAAGGTGGCTACGCGCAAACTAACCTCGGAATATGAAAAAAGCGGCGCCCTGCCCGCGGAAAGTCCTATCCTGGAAGAGAAGGGCATCAAGCTTTTCACCGATCCTAAAAACGCCGAGACCCTGGCCCAGGCCGCAGGCACCGACAAGTCCCTGGCCGGCTACTTGCGCGCCCACTTCAATCGCATCAACCCAGGCGACTATTTTGCGCTGCTGGCCTACATCGAGATGAATACCGCGCACGAAGCCGGCCTGCAGCAGATGCGGCATGCGCTGCGCGACAAGAAGCGCGCCGCGACCTGCCTGGGCTTTGGGCCGCGCTTTCTGCACTCGACCGGGCAGGCGTACAAGGGTGGACCGAATTCGGGAGTGTTTTTGCAGGTCACCTGCGAGGATGCCGCGGATCTGCCCGTGCCGGGACAGAAATACAGCTTTGGGACGGTCAAAGCGGCGCAAGCGCGGGGAGATTTTCAGGTGCTGGCCGAGCGCGGGCGGCGGGCCTTGCGCGCGCATTTAGGCAAGGATCTGGAGGCGGGCCTCAGCCATCTGCAGCAGGCGTTTCGCCAGGCGCTGGGGTAAGCGCTACAAATCCATACAGAAACGATTTAATATTGGCAGATACTGCGAAGGAGCAGCCATGCGATTGGGAATGGTAGGTCTGGGCCGGATGGGCGCCAACATGACGCGCCGCCTGATGCGCGGCGGCCACGAAGTGGTGGTCACCGACCTGAGCGCGGAGAACGTGAAGAAGATCGCGACCGAAGGCGCCATCGCCTCCACCTCGCTCGATGATTTTGTCGCCAAGCTGGGCAAGCCGGGCATCGCCTGGCTGATGGTCCCGGCGGGCGGCCCCACCGAGCAGACCGTGCAGGCGCTGGCGCAGCGCATGCAGACTGGCGCCATTCTGATTGATGGCGGGAATTCTTATTTCAAAGACGACGTCCGCCGCGCCAAAGAACTCAAGACCAAGGGCATGCACTATGTGGACGTCGGCACCAGCGGCGGGGTGTGGGGTCTGGAGCGCGGCTACTGCATGATGATTGGCGGGCCCAAAGACGTGGTGCAGCAGCTCGACCCCATCTTCAAAACTCTGGCGCCCGGCCGGGGAGACATTCCGCGCACTCCGGGCCGCGAGAAAATGACGGGCACCGCCGAAGAGGGCTATATGTACTGCGGTCCTTCGGGCGCCGGCCACTTCGTCAAGATGGTGCACAACGGCATTGAGTATGCCGACATGCAGCTCATCGCCGAAGCCTACGAGGTCCTCCACCAGGCGCTCGGCGCCACTCCCCAGCAACTGGCCGATATCTTCGGCGAGTGGGACCGCGGGCCGCTGGAATCGTATCTCATCGCCATCACCGCGGAGATTTTCAGCGCCCTCGATCCGGTAACCGGCCGGCCCCTGATCCAGTTGGTCCTGGACAAGGCAGGGCAGAAAGGCACGGGAAGGTGGACGGCGCAAGTGGCGCTCGATCTCGGGGTACCCGTCCCGACCATCGCGGCTGCGATTGATGCGCGCGCCCTCTCCGCTATGAAGGAGGAGCGCGTGATCGCCGCCCGCGTTGTCCGCTCATCGGCCGCGGCCGCGTATTCCGGCGACCGGCGTGAACTCATTCGCGCGGTGCACGATGCGCTGTACGCCTCCAAAATCTGCGCTTACGCGCAGGGCATGAGCCTGATTCGCGCCGGCTCGGCGGAATGGAAGTGGGACATTAACCTGCGCGAGATGGCGCGCATCTGGAAGGGCGGTTGCATCATTCGCGCCCGCTTCCTCGATTCCATCATGCGCGCTTTCGAGCGCCAGCCGGAGCTGCCCAACCTGCTGCTCGACGCCGAGTTTCTGGGGGCGGTGCAGCACGCCGAACCGGCATGGCGCAAGCTGGTTGCGCTGGCCGCGCAGAGCGGCATTCCGGCGCCGGCGATTTCGTCATCGCTCTCCTATTTTGACGCCTATCGCAGCGCGCAACTTCCGCAGAACCTTACCCAGGCGCAGCGCGACTACTTCGGCGCGCACGGCTATCAACGCACCGATCGTCCCGGCTCCACCATCCGCTCCGACTGGCGCCAGCTCGCGGCCAAAGCGCCCGCCACGGCGGGAGCAAAGTCCTCTTGAGCGCGGACTCCGCAGCGTTGCCGCCACAGCCTGCGCCTCCCATCCTGCTGGTGCTCTCCGACGTGGACGGTACGCTGCTCGATCCTGACAAGCAGCTCACGCCCGGCGCACCGGCGGCGGTTGGACGGCTTCACCGCGCCGGCATTCGCTTCACTATCGTCAGCGCAAG
>DATIYF010000072.1:0-35772 GCA_035517775.1 Terriglobales bacterium | reverse complement strand
ACCGCTACTAAGGGCGGGGGTGATCGCCTCGCTAATTTTGTCAGTACAAAATCCATCAACCCTTTTATTCCCGAACAGTTACGTGCTGTGATCACAGAACCCATTCGATTCAAGTACAAAGGGCAGCTTGCTTACGGTTATGAGGCCACGATTCTACCGGAACTCTGCGAAGCAGTGTTATCAGCACGTGACGCAGGGAAGTTGAATTATCAGCAGGATCACATTGCAAAGCAGTGCGATATTCTGGTTCGTGCCTTTGCGCGAGTGGGAATTATCGCCCTGGTCCATGAGGCCACGGGTTATCAAGAAATTCGTGACCGCGAAGCCCTCCAAGAGATTCTAGAACGGTACATTTCCAAGGAATTAATGGCATGGGTTCGCACCTTCCCGATGGAGTTTTACAAACAGATTTTCCGGCTAAAAGCATGGAACTGGAATGATGGCAGAATGTCGCCCATCATGGGCAATATCGTCAATGATCTGGTCTATGCACGCTTGGCACCCGGTGTTTTGGAGGAATTGAGAAAACGCAATCCCGTTACAGAAAAGGGTTACCGAGAGCACAAGCATTTCCAACATCTAACCGCAGACATGGGGCATCCGGCTTTGACGCGCCATTTGTATGAACTGATTGGGATGGCGCGACCCTTTAACGTTGGGGAATACGACAAATACTATGATCTGGTAAACAGAACGTTCCCCAAGATCAATACAACCCTTCCGTTACATTTCGAGGCTAGTGGGACATGAAACTGTGGCGGGTGTGCTATCCGCGCCCGCCGCCACAGCAACGCAGAATTAGGACACTACCTAGGTTTCAAACTGCATTGACCTTAGCGATGCGGGCGGAGTAATCTCGGCTGTTTGGAAAAATCTCAGTGGGAGAGATGCCCGTGATGAATCGCCGAACCTTTCTGGGAACCATGACGGCCGCCGCAATGCTCAGCCAGCGGATGGCCTGGGCCGCCGAGCACAAAATCTCGAAGATCGGGGTGCAGCTGTACACCGTTCGCGATGCCATGGTGAAGGACTTCGATGGCAGCCTGGCGAAAGTCGCGGCCATCGGGTACAAGGAAGTCGAACTGGCAGGCTTCGAGATGCAGGGCGGCAAGGTCACCTATTTTGGACGCTCGCCGAAAGAAGTTCGCGCCAGCGCCGACCGCTACGGTCTGACCGTCCCCGCCGCGCATGTGAACTACACCAGTCTTAGCCCGGAGAATTTTCCCCGCATTATTGAAGCCAGCCACGTGATCGGGCAGGGCTACATCGTGAATCCCTGGATTGACGAGAGTGTGCGCCAGAAGGCCGACGGCTGGAAGAACGCCGCCGCAGCTTTCAATCGCGCCGGCGAGTCATGCAAGAAGGCGGGGTTGCAGTTTGCATATCACAATCACTGGTTCGAGTTCATTCCGGTGGAGGGCAAGCTGCCCTATGACATCCTGCTGCAGGAGACGGACCCGAACCTGGTGAAGATGGAAATGGACCTGTGCTGGATTACGGTTGGCGGCGGCGACCCTATCGCCTATTTCAAGAAATACCCGGGCCGCTTTCCGCTGGTGCATGTCAAGGATGTGAAGGCCATTCCGAAGGTGAGCGAGGCGGGCGCGCAAAATTTTGGCGATACCATGCCGGGCATGACCGAGGTGGGCAGCGGGGTGATTGACTGGAAGAAGATTTTCTCCCATTCCGAGCAGGCGGGTATCAAACACTATTTTGTGGAGCACGACAAGCCGGCGCATCCGTTCGAGAGCATCAAGACGAGCTACGAGTACCTGGCTAAGCTGCGCTTCTGAACTACTCAAGGGATTCCTGCATGGCGCAAGTAGCTCGGTCACCGAAAGTCTATGACGTCTGCATTGTTGGCTCCGGCGCGGCCGGAGGTACAGCGGCCAAGGTCCTGACTGAAGGCGGCCTGAGCGTGGTGATGCTCGAAGCCGGGCCGCCGCTTGATCCCGAAAAAGATTTCAAAGAACACGTGTGGCCTTACCAGCTTGCTCATCGCGGCGAGGGTGTGGGCGGCAAGGCACGGGAAAATTTTGGCGAGTTTCTGGCGCCCAACGGCGCCTGGGAAATTGCCGGCGAACCCTACACCAACGCGCCGGGTTCGCGCTTTCGCTGGTTTCGCTCGCGCATTGAGGGCGGCCGCACCAATCACTGGGGACGCATCGCCCTGCGCTTCGCACCCGTGGACTTCAAGGCGCGCTCCAGCGACGGCATGGGTGATGACTGGCCGATCAGCTACGAAGATCTCGCGCCCTACTATGACAAGGTCGAGTCTTACATCGGCGTTTTCGGCACGAAGGAAAATATTCCCAGTGCGCCCGATGGGATTTTTTTGCCGCCGCCGGTGCCGCGCTGCACTGAGACTCTAGTCAAGAAAGCCTGCGACAAGCTGAACATTCTGTGTGTTCCCTCGCGCATGGCCATCATCACCAAATCTGTCAACGGGCGCGCTCCCTGCCATTACTGCGGGCAGTGCGGCCGAGGGTGCATCTCGGCTTCGAACTTCAGTTCGAGCCAGGTAATGATTCCTCCGGCCCAGGCGACCGGGCGGTTCACACTGATTACGGGGGCGATGGCGCGGGAAATTATCGTGGGCAAAGACGGGCGCGCCCAGGCAGTTTCCTATATTGATAAACCCACGCGCTCGGAAAGACAGATTCACGCCCGCGCATTCGTGATCGGCGCGAGTGCGTGCGAATCCACGCGGCTGCTGTTGAATTCGAAGTCCACGCAGTTTCCGGATGGGCTGGGGAATTCCTCCGGCGTGCTGGGACGTTATCTTACCGACTCGGTGGGCACGGACGGGTTCGGGTATTTTCCACAGCTGGAGAATTTCACTCCTCATAACCATGACGGCGTGGGCGGCATGCACCTCTACATGCCCTGGTGGAAGTTCGACCGGAAGAATGATTTTCTCCGCGGTTACCACATTGAATTCGGCGGTGGGCGCGAGATGCCGGGCATAGGCTTGTTCGACCACGTGTGCAGGACGTTTGAGGGTTACGGCGCGCCGCTGAAACAGGAGTGCCGGCGCAAATACGGCGCGTTCATCGGCTTTGCCGGGCGCGGCGAAATGATTCCCAACGAAAACTGCTATTGCGAGATCGACCCGGATAGGGTGGACGAGTGGGGCATTCCCGTGCTGCGCTTTCATTGGCAGTGGGGCGATAACGAGATCAAGATGGCGAAAGATATGCAGGAGACGTTCGGCTCGATTGTCGAAGCTGCGGGAGGAACGTACTTTACCCCGCACAAGCCCGACCCCGATCACCCCTACGGCATTGCCGACGGCGGCGTGATCATTCACGAGTTGGGCACGGCGCGCATGGGCCACAGCCCGAAGACTTCCGTCTTGAACCAGTATTGCCAGGCCCACGAAGTGAAGAACGTGTTTGTGAGCGACGGGGCCTGCTTCGTGAGCAATGCGGACAAAAATCCGACGCTGACGATCATGGCGCTCTCGTGGCGGGCTTCGGAGTATCTGCTGGATGCGGCGAAAAAGGGAGAGCTATAAGGGATGCGGGCTGGCTCCATTTCGCGGCGGGATGTGCTCAGGACGTTGACGATCGGCACCGTGGCTGGTTCGGTGCTGAGGGTGATTCCCGCGCAGGCGGCGGAGTACGCGCACCGCATGATTGCGGAGGAGAAGAGCGCATCTCCGGCGAACAAGTACATTCCGAAGTTTTTTCCGCCGGAGCAATACATGACGCTGCGCGCACTGTGCCAGACGATCATTCCTGCCGATGCGGAATGCGGCGGAGCGGTTGAGGCTGGCGCGCCGGAGTTCATTGATCTGCTGACCAGCGAGAACGCGGATTTTCAGGTGGCTGTGGGCGGGGGGCTGATGTGGCTGGATTCCACCTGCCACGACCGTTATGGCAAGGCTTATCTGGAGTGCGGCGCGGCACAGCAGAAGGAGATTCTGGACCTGATCGCCTACAGCAAGAACGCGGAGAGCGATGCCGGGCTAAGCCAGGGTGTGGAGTTCTTCTCTTTCTTGCGCGGCATGACGGCGGATGGATTTTTCACCAGCAAGACCGGCATCGAATACTTGAAGTACATCGGCAACACGTATCTGACTTCCTTCCCCGGCTGCCCGCCGGTGCCGGGCGTGTAGGGCGGTTTCTTCTTTGCGAACCGGAGCTTTGCCGACCGAGCCTGGCGAACTCTGCGAATCTTCTGCGCAGGTGCGGTGAAAGGCTGTGCCGCCGCCGGCGAAAATCCTGAACCGCGAAGGAGGCAAAGAAATCCGCGAGAATCGCGAAGAAAAAACTGCCTCAGCCCTTAGCAAAAGGATTTTCCAGCGACGGGCATTGCGGCGTAAACAACTCGGCGCCGCTTTCCGTGATGTGCATGTCGTCTTCGAGGCGCATGCCGAATTCGCCGCGAATATAAATTCCGGGCTCGTCGCTGAAAGTCATATGGGGCTCGAGCCTGAGCGTATCGCCGTGCACCAGATAGGGCCATTCATGGCCATCCATGCCAATGCCGTGGCCCACGCGATGGACAAAGAACTTGTAGCCGGGGCCGTAGCCCGCGCCGGTGATGACTTTGCGGGCGGCGGCATCGACGGCCTGGGCTTCGATTCCCGGCCTCGCGGTTTTTAAAGCCGTACTCTGGGCGCGGTGCACGATATCAAAGACCTGCTTCATCTTCTCCGTCGCCTTGCCCAACACAAAAGTGCGGGTGATGTCGGATTGATAGCCTTCGGCCTCGCAGCCGCCATCCATCATGATAATGACGCCTTCGCGAACCATTTGCGCGGTCAAAGAGCCGTGCGGGAAGGCGGAATATTCGCCCATCTGCACATCCGCGCCGCCGCTGAAACCGAGCTGCTGATGCGCGTCAGAAACCAGCTGCTGCACTTCCGCCTGGCTCATGCCTTCCTTAATGGCATGGTACGTGGCCTCATAGGCGGCGAGAGTGACCTGGTTGGCCAAGCTCATGAGCGCGAGTTCATGCTCGCTCTTGACGCGGCGGCAGCCAGCCGTGACCGCAGTTCCGCTGGCGATGTGAACCTGCGGTGCGGCCTGGGCGACGCCATCACTGAAGACGAACTTGGCTGTCTCCTCGACGCCCAGCCTGCGGGTGAGAATGCCGCGGTCTCGTAGGCCCTGTGCCAGCAGATCGTAGGGGTTCTCATCTTCCTGCCAGACGCGCACATCAGCATGGTCGCCCTCCGGGCCGCGGGCCAACTGCTCGCGCGCCCGGCCTTCTTCAAACGCCGGGCACACATAAAAAGCCTGGCCGCGGGTGGGCAGCACCATGGCAAAGAAGCGCTCACTGTCCCACCACTTGACGCCGGCAAAGTAGCGGAGCGAGGTTCCGGGAGTGACCATGAGAGCATCCAGGTTGTTGGCGGCCATTAAGGCGCGGGCTTTTTCCTGCCGCGCCCGCCGTTCCTCAGCGGTGATCGGGTGGGCTTCGCTTTTTCTCGATTTCAGGCCGGCAATCGAAGGGGGCATGGGCGGACAAGCGGGATCGGCCTGGGCGGGGAGCAGGGAAGAGGCGCCCAATCCTGCAGCGGTGAGTCCAACAAAGTGGCGGCGAGATAGCATGAGGTCTCCGATCAGCGAGTTCTGGCAACAGCAGTTGCCGGCCATGAAGTGCGCGCGGTCATGCCCGGCGGCACGAGCACACTCCACGGCGCGACGTGCGATTATAAGATCATAAGAGGAAGCGTGCACCAACAAGGTGCGGCCTGGCTCATGCAAGCAAGCTTTCAATGTGCCGGTTGCGGGCAGCGGAATGAGACTACGGTGGATGATTCCGCCGGGCGTCATCAAACCTATGTGGAAGATTGCCAGGCCTGCTGCAAGCCGAACCTGCTGCGTGTAGAGTACGATCGGAGCGCACAGGAGTTCGTGATTTGCGCGGAGCTCGAATGAGACGCACGCCGGATCTTGGCCGAGATTCCAATATGAGCGCTGAATTCTCCTCCCGCCGCGCCGCCTTCCGCCGATTGCACGAAAGCGGCTGCTTCGTGATACCTAACCCCTGGGACATTGGATCGGCGCGGTATTTGCGCGGCCTCGGGTTCAAGGCTCTGGCCACTACGAGTTCCGGGTTCGCTTTTTCTCGAGGGCTGCCGGATGGCGAGGGCGGAGTTTCGCGCGACCAGATGCTGGCCCATATCGCGGAGCTCGTAGCCTCAACCGACTTGCCGGTCAACGCGGATTTTCAATCCGGCTATGCGGTCAAGCCCGAAGATGTGGCGAAGAATGCCGCGCTGTGCGCCGCAACCGGGGTGGCCGGCCTTTCCATTGAAGACCGTACGGGCGATTCACGCCAGCCGCTGTTCGAGTTGGCGCTCGCGGCCGAGCGCATCCAGGCGGCCAGCGCCGCTCTGAGGGATTCGGGAGTGCTGTTGACGGCTCGCGCCGAGTGCTTCCTGGTTGGCCACCCCGAGCCGCTGCAGGAATCTATCCGCCGGCTGCAGGCCTACGCGGCGGCGGGCGCTGATGTTTTGTATGCCCCGGGAGTGAAAACGCGAGATGAGATACGGGCGACCGTGAGCGCGGTGGCTTCGAAGCCGGTGAACGTGCTCATGAATAGCAGCAGCATGACTCTGCCCGAGCTTGCCGAGCTGGGCGTGCGCCGGGTGAGCGTGGGCTCAGCTTTGGCGCGGGCGGCCTGGACTGGTTTTCTACGCGCTGCGAAAGCCCTTGCGGAGCAGGGAAGCTTTGCCGGCTTTGACGGAATTGTTTCCGGGGGCGAACTGAACAGCTTCTTCGCCAAGAGATAAGAACAGGCGGCTGCGGCCGCCGGGAGGTGGAGATGGCAACCCATATGCCGCCAAGCGGCCGCATGGTCGCGCATAACATGGTCACTACGCAGTTTGAGCTCGATGGCTACCGCGTGGTGCGAACTCTGGGCGTGGTGCGCGGCATCGTGGTGCGATCGCGATCTATTCTGGGGACCATTGGCGCCGGTTTGCAGACCATTCTCGGCGGCAACATCACGCTGCTGACCAATCTGTGCGAGAAGACTCGCGCCGAGGCCTTCGATCTGATGCTGCAACACGCGGCCGAGCTTGGCGCCAACGCAGTCGTGACCGCGCGCTACGACGCGACGGAAATCATGTCGGGCGTGACCGAGGTCCTCGCCTATGGGACGGCGGTGGTGGTAGAGCCGATTAAAAGCTAAGTCAAAGAACCACGCGAAGGCACGGGACGGAAATCCAGAACCCCAGGCAAAGAACCACGAAGGACACGCAGGTACACGAAGGAAATCTAAATTTTGCAGAGCGCGTCTTGGGTGCGCTATATTGTCGGGCGGAGAAAAACTGCAAGTGATCCTCAAGCGGGCCCGGGTTGTTCTTTCCATTCTTCTGCTCTGTGGTATCAGCCAGGCAGCTTCTTCCTTTCAATACATTCGCATCGGCAACCAAGCCGACGTAGCCACGCGGCCCTCGGCAGGAACGGCTTTGATGGGCGGCGGCAGCGACCTGGACGAGGCCTTTCGCTGGCTGTGCGGCCGGGCCAGCGGGGGCGACTTCCTGATTTTGCGGGCGCGCGGCGATGATGCCTACAACTCGTACGTCAACGGGTTGTGCAAAGCGAACTCGGTGGCCACGCTGATCATTCCTGATGACGCAGCGGCGCACGATCCCAAGGTGAAGGAAATCATAGGCCATGCGGAAGCGATTTTCATTGCCGGCGGCAACCAGGCGCGCTACGTCGAGTTCTGGAAGGGAACACCGGTGGAAGAGACCATCAATGCCAAGGTCGCTGAGGGCACGCCCATAGGCGGGACCAGCGCCGGCCTGGCGGTTCTCGGCCAATTCTGCTATGGCGCGCTGAAAGACCAGGAGAACGACAACGATCTTGCTTCGAGCGACGTATTGCCGAATCCTTATTTTCCGCGCGTGACCCTGGTCCGCGAGTTTCTTAAGATTCCTCACTTGCAAAACACCCTCACCGACAGCCATTTCGCCATACGCGACCGCATGGGCCGGACGCTCGGTTTCCTGGCCCGCATTGTGCAGGATGGCTGGTCGGCTCACCCGCGGGAGATCGCGATTGATGAAAAGTCGGCGGTGCTGGTGGATCCGGAAGGCCACGGTACGGTGGTCGGTTTCGGCAAAGGCGCGTATTTTCTGCGCGTGACTCAGCCGCCCAAACTCTGCAAGCCGAATACGCCGCTCGATTTTCACGACATTGCCGTGTATCACCTGCCCACGGGCGGGCATTTCGATTTGCCCGGTTGGAGCGGAACCGGCGGAGAAAAGTATTCGCTTTCCGTTGTGAATGGCATGATTCATTCGACTAAAGCGGGCAATGCGGTGTACTGAACCGGCCCGTGCTTTGTTTGTCACTTTGAGCGCAGCGAGAAATCTGCTCTCACCCTCCGGCGGCAAGTTTGCAGATGAAGTCCGTACTGAAAAATTAGAATCCTCCTTATTACTTTAGAAACCGCATTGCAATTGACTTTGCCCGGCAAGCTCTGACAAACTGCTTTGCAATTGGCTTGGGCAGCTCGGATGACTGACCGGACACAGCTTTCCTTCAGCGATTTCAGTCCTTTCGCTCACATTGCCCATCTGCTGAACCCGGGCAAACTGGAAGCCGGTTTCTGATCGCGTGGGTGAGGGCACGCTTCTCGCGTCTCACGCTTGCAACTTCCGAATTGCCAGTCGAGGTCGGGGCAGCGCCCCACCGCCGAGAGGGGGACCACATGAAAGTTCGCCACTGTAGTCTGCTGGTCGTGGTTTGTCTAAGCATCGCAACTTTTGGCCAGACCTACCAGGGCCGGATTCTGGGCACGGTGACTGATCCATCGGGCGCGGTTGTGCCGGGCGCCACCGTGATCATTACCAATGCGGCTACCAACGTTTCGCGCACGCTGACCACGGGCGCGGGCGGCGATTACATCGCTCCCAACCTTGAGCCGGGGCCATACCAGGTGACCGTGGAGGCCCCCAGTTTCAAAAAAGAAGTGCGCACCGGCCTGCGCCTGGAAGTAGCCAAAGACATGCGGATTGATGTGCAGCTCATTGCAGGCGCAGTCACTGAAATCGTGAATGTTTCCGGCGAAGCGCCGGTGGTGGATAGCACCACAGACGTTCTGGGGGGCACTTTCTCCAACCAGGCGATCAATGAGCTGCCACTCCAGGGGCGCGACTTTCAGAATCTGGCGATTCTACAGCCTGGAATCCAACGGGTTCCGGGGGGCGGTTTTCTTTCCATCAACGCCAACGGCAACCGGCCGGAAGACAACAACTTTATTGTGGATGGCATTGACGATAACGACGCCTACTATGGCGAAACGGTGATCAACGCGGAAGGGGTCGAGGGAACGCCGGCCACGCACCTGCCGATTGACGCCATTCAGGAGTTCAATATCCAGTCCAGCCCTGAGGCCGACTACGGCTGGAAGCCGGGCGCGATCGTCAACGTGGGCATCAAGTCGGGTAGCAATAGTTTTCACGGCTCGACCTATTATTTCAATCGCAACAGCGCGACTGATGCCCGCAATTACTTCAATCCAGCGCCGCAGCCGGTTTCGGCGCTGAACCTCAATCAGTTCGGCGCTTCCGTCGGCGGCCCGATCTTCAAAGACAAGTTGTTTTACTTCGCGAATTACGAGGGCGTACGCGATAAGGTGGGCAACCCAGGCCAGCAGTTCGCGCCCGTCACGGGTTCTCTGGGAGGCGATCCGGATGACAGCGTGGCGGACGCCTTCGCTGCCTGCGCCCCGGACTGCAGCGCGATCAGCCAGAAGCTGGCGACTTTGCTGCCTTTCAACCCCGGACCCTCCGACACGATCAATCTCGATTTCAACAATGTGAATCGCGAGGACAACGGAATTCTGAAGCTGGATTACCACCTCTCCGATCGCCACACCTTTACCGGCATGTATTTCGTGGGAGACAGCCTGCAGAACGAAGAAGATGTGACCGTGCTGAATCCCATGTTTCTTTCCCAGGCGGACACGCGGGCTGAAGTTTTGGGCGGCGGCTGGGTGTGGACGCCGGGCTCGAACTTCACCAACCAGGTCCATATTGGCTACAACCGCTTCTGGCAGAAAGTGGTGGTTGCCGACAACAACATCAACCCGGCAACCTTCGGCGTGAACACTGGCGTCACCAACCCGGTGGATTTCGGCCTGCCCGAAATTCGCATCGGCGACTTCAGCTCGCACACCATCGGTGGCAACGGCAGTTGGCCGCTCTACACCACCCCGAACCAGACTCTGCAAATCAGCGAGACCGCGAATCTCATCAAGAACCGGCACAACCTGCGCTTCGGCGGAGAGTTTCGCACCGGCAGCACCGACAACGTGCGCGACACGTACGGAGCGGGTTACATTCGCTTCGACTCGCTCGAGGACTTCGCCGCTGGCGACCCTGACTATGGCTATGTTGCCGTGGGCAATAGCCACCGCTATGTCACCCAGAAATCCTTCGGGCTTTTTGTGCAGGATGACTGGCGGGTGCGCCCCAGGCTGACCGTGACCGCAGGCCTGCGGTACGACCTTACCTTCCCGATTAAAGAGCGCCACGACCTGCTGGCCAACTTCGACCCGACGCTGGGCATGGTGCAGGTGGGAAAGCAGATTAGTTCGCCCTATGACACCGATTACAACAACTTCGCTCCGCGCCTGGGATTTGCCTTCGACCCGCGGGGCAACGGCAAAACCGTGGTGCGGGCGGGAATTGGAGTGATCTACGAGATCCCTCACATCTCGGTGTTTATCGGACAGAACAGCACCGAGGCGCAGGGGCTGGCGCTGATTCCCACCGGGTTGATGCTGAGCGGCCCAGGGGGAGTGACCGTGCCCTCGCCGGGCAACATTGACGCCACCACGCGGAGCTTCTTCGATTCCGATCAACTGGCGGCCAATTGGCAGGCGGGCGGTCCGATTTTCGGCGATCTCTCACAGCCGGGGCAGTGCGCCTATGATCCGGACAACGGAGTCTATAACCCCTGCCCGGTATTTGGCGTTAACCGCAATATCCGCACGCCCTACGTGATCAACTGGAACTTCAATATCGAGCAGGCTTTGTGGAAGAACGCGGCCATCACCGCCGCCTACGTGGGCAACAAGGGAGACAAGCTGTACAGCATTCGCGACATCAACCAGAACATCTACGCCAATGATTTCGAGGGCGATGAGCAGTCGGGGCGGCCGTTCGTCAACCAGTTTCCTTATCTCAGCTACATTGACATGCTGGGCAACAGCGACGACTCGATTTACCACGGCCTGCAGGTCACGGTGCGGCAGAACACCAGCCACGGGCTTTACTTCGTAGCCGGTTATACCTACGCGCACGCTATTGATACTTCGAGCGGGAACCGGGAATTTTTAATCCAGAACAGCTACGACCCTGCCGCGGAAGTGGGCAACTCCGATACCGACATCCGCCACCGCTTCACCCTGGCGACCACTTACGAGCTGCCCTCGCGCCCCGGGCACGCGCAGATGCTCGAAGGCTGGCGGGTGAACAGCATTCTGACTGCCCAGACCGGCATGCCCATCTTCTTTTTCGACGATTACTACGACATCAGCGGAACCGGCGAGTTTAACGACCGCTGGAACTTCTTCGGCGACCCCTCCAAGGTGCACTGGTCCCCGAGTACGCCTCTGCCGTACTACGCCTATCCGGATAACGGCGGCGAAAGTAATCCTGCCTGTGACGCCGTCGCGTCCCAGGAGGTACTGAACTACGCCGGTTGTTTCGCGGGGCCGGGCTGGGTGATTGCGCCGCAGGAGTTTGGCCAGTTCGGCAATATGCCGCGGAATATGATTTCTGGTCCGGGATACTTCGATATGGATTTCTCGGTGATCAAGACCTTCCAGTTTGGCGAGCGCTTCAAGCTGGAAATGAGGGGCGAGTTCTTCAACGTCCTGAACCATCCCAACTTTGCCGGGGTGGATGGCGACCTCTCGGACGGAGGAATCAGCACCGGCGAGGCTGGTTACACGCCCGACGTGTGGGCCTCGAATCCGGTGGTCGGGTCGGGCGGCTCAAGGCACATCCAGCTGGGAGCCAAGATCATCTGGTAATTCTGGTCCTGAAATCTGGCGTCCTCTGTGGTTTGCGAAGGGAATTCAAAACCACAGAGGGTGCAGGAAACCTGACAGGCAGCCGCCATCCTGAACATCGGCCCGTCCCTCGCCGCTTCCCGGCTGAATTTCCACAGGAAAAATCTCCGGCTTCGAGCTGAAAAATCAAGGGCTTGCACGAAGGAATAGCGAAAGAATCGCGGCCATAAACGCAACCACTTGTGGTGATCTTTTTGGTTATCCCCCAGATGTCGTGCTTTGCCTGAAGGGGTCTCTGGCCGACCTGTAACCCAAAACTTCCCTCTTGACATTCAGTGGGTTACGGCTATCATGTGGTGAAAAGTGGTAGAAAGTGGTAGAAATGATGGTAGTCGTGGGCTAGTAAACAGCAAAGCGAGGCGCCAGTGGAATTGAGTGCTGACACCCCCAAAACAAGCCCCAACGAACCACCAACGCAAGACATTCTGGCCGCTTTAACCTCCCTCGTGGTGGCAGTCGCAGTGAACAAACGGTTTTCCAGCCCAATAAAGGGCAGAGCGCATGTTTCGCGGCAATCACCCAACTCGCGTGGACGAAAAAGGACGGCTCAAGGTCCCCGCCGAGTTCAAGCGGGTGATGGACGAGAAATACGGCAACCAATTTTACATCACCAGCTTAGACGGGAAGGTTGCACAAGTTTATCCCTTCGAGGAATGGGAGCGGATCGAGCAGAAGCTGGCCGGGCTCTCCACCTTCAATCCTACGAAGAAGAAGTTTCTGGACCGGGTGAATTACTGGGGCCAGCAGGTAGACATGGATGGCCAGGGGCGCTTACTGATGCCGCAGCTGCTGCGCGATGCGGCGCAGATCAAGGGTGAGGTGGCGGTGACCGGCAACCTGACCCATCTGTTGGTGCGCAACCTGGAGGGGTATCGCAAGGAGATCGAGGAGCAGCCGTTTACAGCTGAGGATGAGAAGACGCTCGACGATCTGGGCATCTAGTCAGACCCAGCGAATCGAAAGGCGGGATTCGCCGGGGGCCCCGAGATATGGGCGAAAGTTCAACAGACACCCCTCAGGGGGTTGGGCATGTTTCGGTTCTTTTAAAAGAAGCGATCACTTTTTTAGCCGTACGGCGCGGTGGAACCTATATCGACGCCACGGTGGGCCTGGGCGGGCATTCTTACGAAATCGCAAGACGCCTCGGCGCACCGGGTCGTTTGATTGGGCTCGATAAGGACCCGGCGGCGCTCGAAAGGGCGCAGGAAAGGCTGGCGGTTGGCGCTGGGCGCCTGCCAGTCAGCCAAAACCAAACGCCAACCGACTGGCCGGAGATCACGCTGCTGCATGGTTCGTTTGCGAATCTGGCGAGAGGGCAAGTGGCAAATGCCAGTGGCGGAGTGGATGGAATTCTGGCCGACCTGGGCATGAGCAGCCTGCAGCTCAATGACGCCGCGCGCGGCTTTAGTTTTCAGGCGGAAGGGCCCCTGGACATGCGGATGAATCCGCAGTCGGAGCCTACCGCCGAACAAGTGGTAAACCACCTCGGCGAGCGTGAGCTGGCCGATGTGATTTACGAATTCGGTGAGGAAAGGAGGTCGCGGAGAATCGCCAGAGCCATTGTCCGGTCGCGGCCGATATTGACCACTGCGCAACTTGCAGCGGTAATTTCAGCCGCGGCCCGGCCAATGAATCCGGCGGAAAGAAGAATTCATCCCGCGACGCGCACCTTTCAGGCTCTCCGAATCTTCGTAAACCGTGAATTGGACGATCTGCGGGCGCTGCTTGAGTCAGCCCCGCAGCTGCTCGAGCCGGGTGGGAGGCTGGTGGTGATCAGCTTTCACTCCCTGGAAGACCGCATGGTGAAAGACGCCATGCGCGAGGGCGCGAAGCTCGGCCAGTACAAACTTCTGACCAGGAAGCCGGTGACGGCGAGCGAAGAAGAGATTGATCGCAATCCGCGGGCGCGCAGCGCGAAGCTGCGGGCAGCGGAAAAAGTTTAGGTTTATCCCGGAAAACCAGCCGGGAACCCGGTTCAGCCGTAAAAGGATGTGCCGGGGTGAAATTGAAGTAGTCGTTTCGAGATCGAGCCGACGGAGGGGAAAGCAGGTCCCTCGACTGGGCGTTCCGATTCGCCATGCGAACCCGAACGCTGCGCTCGGGATGACAATTTCTAAGGATGGCTGAAAGGCCGGGGTTTCCGGGGCGGCATCGCCTCTCTCACAACAAGGGCGAAACAGCAACTTACCTTCTCACGATGCCGTCCCGGGAAGGTTCTGGGTAGAGTACGGGAGGAAAAACGATGTACACGGGCACTTTGATTGAACAACTGATCGCGACGGTAGAACTGACCGAGGAACGGCTCCGCGAGCGGGACTCTTCTGAGGAGGCCGAAATGGCAGAGTGGTCCATGGTGGCGGCGTACGAACTCGGGGCAAGTGAACCCAGCCTGCGCGGAGTGGCTTAGATGGCAGCCACGGCCGCGGTTGCTCCGAGTGTTGCTGGCAAACAAGCGCGTCGGCCCTGCTGGACCGGCACTCCGGAAGTCTATTTCACCAAAGCCGTGGACAATTCCCGACTCGTCAAGGTGGATGACCCGCGGCGCAGCCGCGAAATGAAGCAATTCGGCACCGCCCTGGGCTGCCTGTTTTTCCTGGTGATGCTTTTCGCCTGGCAGCATTTCAAAGCCATCGAGTACGGCTACAAGATCGAATCGCTGCGGGCGCAACGCGACAGCCTGACGGAAGAAAACCGGGCGCTGAACCTGGAGGACGCCTCTCTGCGGGCGCCGGAGCGGATTGATGCTCTGGCCCGGCAGCTGGGAATGCAGCCGCCTCAGGCGGGGCAGGTGATCCGCATGGATATGGCGCTGCCCAATGGCAATACGCCGGTGATGGCCAGCATCGCGCCCATTGCGGTGGTTTCTGTGCGGTAAGCCCGAACCAGCGCCGCTCCAGCCAGCGGCCATCCCATCCGGCTGAGGCGGCCGGATGGGAACTTCGGTTCGGCGCGCAACTTCTGATCTGGTTTTTTCCGGCGGCCGCGTTAGTTCTCGCGCCGCCGCATTTGTCTCGGGACCTGAACCGTGACCGCGAATACACCCCGCAACCTTACTCACCGCCGCCTCTATCTGCTGGGCGGGGTCCTGGTGTTGTGGGCCGGCGTCATCTGCGCCCGGCTGGTAGGTCTGCAAATCTTCCAATACGGAGAATTTGAGCAGCGGGCGCAGAGGCAGCAGCAGCGCTTTGCCGATGTCGCACCCAGGCGGGGCATGATCTACGACCGCGCCGGCCGCGAGCTGGCCATGTCCACGGCGGTGGAATCGGTGTTCGCCGTGCCCAACGAAATTCACGATCTGGCCGGCACCCTGTCTCTGCTGGCCCACATCACCAGAGACGATCCACGCGAGCTGCTGGCGCGCTGCCAGGGCAGGACTTTCTGCTGGCTGGCGCGCAAGGCCGATGACGATATCGCGCGCCGCATCCGCGCCCTGAACCTGCGCGGCGTTCACTTTCAGAAGGAGTCGAAGCGTTTCTATCCGAAGGGGGCCCTTGCGGCCCAGGTTTTGGGCTACGTGGGAACCGACGACGAAGGGCTGAGCGGAATCGAGCGCGAGTATGACGAGCAATTGCGCGGCAAGCCCGGCCGGATGGTCATTTCTGTTGACGCCCGCAAGAAGTGGTTCGCCAGCGTGGAAAAACAGCCGGAGCCGGGCGAAAATGTGGTGCTCACCATTGACCAGCAGATTCAGTACATCGCGGAGCGCGAGCTGGCCACCGCCATGGCGCAAACCCATGCGGAGTCCGGCAGCGTGGTCATCGAAAATCCCCACACGGGAGAAATTCTGGCCCTGGCCAACTGGCCGACCTTTGACCCGAATAATTCCCGCGAGATCACCCCGCTGAAACTGAGAGACCACGCCGTGAGCGATGTTTATGAGCCGGGCTCGACGTTCAAGCTGGTGACAATCTCTGCTGCTCTGGACGAAAACCTCACCCGCCCTAACGAAGTCTTTGACTGCCAGATGGGGTCCATTGTTGTGAACGGGCGGCGGATCCACGACTGGCATCCGTACGGCGATCTTTCGGTCGCCGACATCCTGGCCCATTCAAGCGACGTGGGCGCGATCAAGATTGCCCTCCGCCTGGGCGATGACCGCCTCTTCAAGTACATCCGCGGCTACGGCTTTGGCCAGCAGACGGGCATCGAACTGCCGGCCGAGACGCGAGGCCTGAGCAAACCGGTAAGCCGCTGGTCGAAAGTCTCAATCGGCGCGATCTCGATGGGGCAGGAGATTGGAGTTTCGCCGTTACAGCTGGCGGCCATGGTCTCCACCATTGCCAATGACGGGGTTTGGGTTGCGCCGCGCATTGTGGCGGGGGCGATCGAACCCAGCAAAACGCCGCTCATGATCGCCTTCCATCCCTCCGATCAGCGCCGTGTGATTGCGCCCCTGACCGCGGCCGAGATGAAACAGATGATGGAAGGCGTGGTGCTGCATGGCACCGGCCGCAAGGCCATTCTTGAGGGCTACAGCGCGGCGGGGAAGACGGGAACGGCGCAGAAAATTGATCCCGCCACCGGCACCTACTCGCACAGCAAGTACATTGCCTCGTTTGCGGGGTTCGCGCCGGTGAATAATCCGGCGGTTACGGTGCTGGTGGTTCTTGATTCGCCGGTGGGCCTGCACGAAGGCGGCTGGGTGGCGGCTCCGGTTTTCCAGAGAATTGCGCAGCAGGTGCTGGAGTACCTGCACACTCCGCATGACGTCGAGCTGCCTCTCAACCGGCAGGTTCTGGTGGCGGAGAGGAAAGTTGACGAGAAGGATACCGAGGAAGGCTCTCCCGACCGGCTGGGCGATGATCTGGACGTAGCCGAAGCGGGAGGTTCAGAACCTACGCCGCCCGCCGCGTCCGCGCCAGCAAAGCCGGAAGCCGCCGGCAGCGTACTTCCGGCGGCGTTGCAGGAGAGCGAGGCGGCGGAAACTTCTCCGGCTCCGCAGCCTTCCCCGGCGAACGCTCAGCCCGCCGCGGAGGATCGTTTGCTCACCCATGGCACCGTGGTGCTTGAGGTGGAACAGGGCGGCATCGTGGTGCCCTCGTTCGTGGGCAAGAGCGTGCGCGGCGCTATCGAGCTGGCCGAACAAAGCGGCCTGGAGCTGGATGCCGTGGGCAGCGGGCTCGGGCAGCAGCAGACCCCGCTGGCGGGTTCGCACGTAGCCTCGGGAGCGACGGTCACGGTGAGGTTCGGCCGGTAGATTCAGGGCCGGACGGGCCCGCAAGGCGTCAGTTACCGTTTCCCGGTTGCTCAGCTGCTTCGCGGCGGGCAGTTACCGGCGCGTGTCCTATAATTCCATGCAATGACGTTTCGCGATCTTCTGGACGGGGCGGAAATCCTGGAGCAGAGGGGCAACCCCGATATCCGTGGGGTGGAGTACGACTCGCGCCGGGTTGAGCCCGGCGCCGCGTTCGTCGCCATGCGGGGCGAGACCAGCGACGGCAATAAGTTCATAGACAAGGCAATTGCGGCGGGAGCTCTGGCTGTCGTCAGCGACTCTGCCACGGAGAAGCCGCGTGAAAACGTAGCCTGGGCGCGAGTGCCCCACGGGCGGCGGGCCCTGGCGCGGCTGAGCGCCAACTTCTATAAACATCCGGCAGAACGGCTCGCCATAACCGGAATTACCGGCACCAATGGCAAGAGCACGACGGCTTTTCTGATAGAAGCGATTCTCAACGCGGCCGGCCGCAAAAGCGCTCTGATCGGAACGATTGAATATCACGTGGGGGGCAAGGTCATGCCCGCGCCCCACACCACTCCCGAGGCGCTGGAACTGAACCAGATGCTGAATCAGGCGCTGGGAGATGGCGCAAGTGATGCCCTCATGGAAGTCTCTTCCCACGCCCTGGCGCAGGAGCGGGTCTTCGGCATTCCTTTTGACGTGGCCGTTTTCACCAACCTCACCCGCGATCACCTCGATTATCACCGTACCATGGAGGATTACTTTGCCGCCAAGTGCAGCTTGTTTCAGGGATGCGGCACTTTTCCTCCGCGCGTGGCGGTCATCAATACCGACGATGAATACGGCCAGAAGCTGTTGAAGATCAGCAGGAAAGGCTCCGAAATCCTGACCTATGGCTGGAGCAAGGGCGACTTTCACGCCGCGAAGGCGGAGATCTCGCCGCGCGGCACGCGTTTGGATCTGGTCACTCCCGCAGAGGTCATTCCCGTCTTTTCGCCCCTGATCGGCAAAGTGAATGTGTACAACATTCTGGCGGCGGCGGGCGCGGCGTATGCCCGCAGGTGCAGCGCTCAGGCCGTTGCCCAGGGCCTGGCTTCGCTGGCGCGTGTGCCCGGCCGTTTTGAGCGGGTGGATTGCCGGCAGCCTTTCACAGTGGTAGTGGACTACGCCCACACCGACGATGCGCTGCGCAACCTGACCGCCCTGGCACGCGAGTTCGTGGTTCAAGCGGGGCAGAAGGGCCGGGTGATTACCGTTTTCGGCTGCGGCGGCGACCGCGACCGCGCCAAGCGCCCTTTGATGGCTGAGGCAGCTGGCCGGGGCAGCGATTTTGTGGTGCTTACCTCCGACAATCCGCGCAGCGAAGACCCGCTTACGATCATGAATGATGCCGTAGTCGGCTTGCAGCGCTCCGGAGTGAAGTATGAGATGGAACCGGACCGCAGGGCGGCGATCCGGCTGGCCATTGGGCGCGCAAAGCCGGGGGATATCGTGCTTATCGCAGGCAAAGGCCACGAGAAGGTGCAGATCACGCGTGAAGGCTCGGCCCCTTTTGACGATGTACAGGTTGCCGGCGAGGAGTTGAAGGCGGCAGGCTACCTGTGTGAGGCGGTGAACGCCTCCGTGGGAAAGAGGGCATGAAATTACCCCTGGGGCGCGTGGCAGAGTTTCTTTCGGCTACCGGTGAATTCGATCACCGCGCCGTGGCCCAGGGCTATTCCATTGACTCGCGCACCATCCAGCCGGGCGAGCTGTTTTTTGCCGTAAAGGGCGAGCGCTTCGACGGGCATGATTTCGTGGACGCAGCCTTCACCGCCGGGGCGGTGGGCACCGTGGTCCGCAAGGACCAGCTTGCCCGCTATCCGGTCAAGACCCGCCTGATCGCCGTCGAAGACACATTGACCGGGTTACAGACCCTTGCCAGGGCGGTGCGTAGGCTGTGGGCCAAGCCTCTGGTCGGCGTGACCGGCTCCGCCGGCAAGACCACGACGAAAGAAGCCATTGCCCAGGTGTTGGCTTCGCGCTTCCGGGTGCTGAAATCGGAAGGCAACTTCAATAACCACTTCGGCCTGCCTCTCATGCTGCTGAAGCTTGAGCCGGAGCACGACGCCGCGGTGATCGAGATGGGGATGTCGCATGCCGCGGAGATCGCGGCCCTGGCCAGAATCGCGCAGCCTGACATCGGGGTGGTCACCAACGTAGCGCCTGTGCACCTGGAATTTTTCAACTCGGTTGCCGAAATCGCGCGGGCGAAATACGAATTGATTGAGTCGCTGCCCTCGAACGGTATCGCCATTTTGAATGCGGACGATGAGTACGTCTGCCAGTTCGGCCGCGATTTCAAGGGCAAAGTCGTGCTCTACGGCCTTCGGCCTTCGGCCGATGTGCGCGCGGAAAACATCCAGCCTCGCGGCGCAGAGGGATCGCAATTCGACCTGGTGGTGGGCGGCTGCCGGGAAAATGTGACACTGCCGCTGGTGGGCGCGCATAACATCTACAATGCTCTAGCGGCCGTGGCCACCGGCATGGAGCGCGGCCTCAGCCCCTCGGAGGCGGCGACCGCGCTGGCCAAGCTCCGTCCCCCCGATAAGCGCGGGCAGGTCGTCAAGCTGGGCAACATCACCTTCATCAACGATTGCTACAATTCCAATCCAAAGGCTTTGGCCGCCATGGTGGAGGCTTTGGCGGGTATGGCCGCTTCCCGGCGGATTGTGGTGGCCGGCGAAATGCTCGAACTCGGGCCCGAGGGCGAGGCTTTGCACCGCCGCGCGGGTGAGTATATGGCCGGAAGAAAAATTGACCGGCTGCTGGGGGTGCGCGGCCTTTGTTGCGCCATGGTGGAAGCCGCCAGCCGCGCGGGTATGCGCGCCGAGTTCGTGAATACTCCCGAGGAAGCGGGCGAGTGGCTGGTTCGTGAAACCCAGGAGGGCGATGTAGTGCTGCTGAAAGCTTCGCGCGGCGTGAAGCTCGAAAAAGCGCTGGAAGTCTGGCAGGCGCGCCGCGCCGCAAGCCGGGAAAAGACCTAACCAGGGAGCCTGACGGAGGCGGATTGCTTTATTGGCTGCTGTATCTCAAGCTGTTCCATTACTTCCCGCCCTTCCGTATTTTCCGCTACCTGACCTTTCGCACCGCCTTTGCCAGCCTGACGGCGCTTTTCACCGGCATGGTCATCGGTCCTCTGGTCATCAATCGCCTGCGCGAATTCCAGATCGGACAGTTCATCCGCGAAGAAGGGCCGAAAGCGCATCAGAAAAAGGCCGGCACGCCCACCATGGGCGGACTGCTGATTGCCATTTCCGTGGTCGTGCCGACTCTGCTGTGGGCTGACTTGAGCAACCGTTTTGTATGGATCGCGGTTTTTGCCACCTGCGCCTTTGCCGCCATCGGCTTCGCCGACGACTACACCAAAGTGACGCACCGCCGCAATTTGGGCCTGACCGCCCGCGCCAAGTCAGGGCTGCAGGTTCTCACCAGCGTCCTGATCGCTATCGCACTGATCGCCATGCAGGCGCGCGGAATGTACTCCACCAAGTTGATGGTGCCCTTCTTCAAGCAATTCCGGCCTGACCTGGTGATTGAAAAACTCGCGCACAACCCTCACTGGTGGCCTCTGGCCTTTCTGCCTTTCATTTTCTTCGTGGTGATCGTGATTGTGGGCTCGAGCAACGCCGTAAATCTCACCGACGGTCTGGATGGGCTGGCCATCGGATGCACCGTAATCGCCGCCAGCGCGCTCGCCATGCTCACCTACGTGAGCGGCCACGCCACTTTCGCCGCGTATCTTGACTTGCAGCGCATGCCCCAGGTCGGCGAGCTGACCATATTTTGCGGCGCCATGGTGGGCGCGGCCATCGGCTTTCTCTGGTATAACGCGCACCCGGCCGAAGTGTTTATGGGCGATGTGGGTTCGCTCGCCCTCGGCGGCGCCATCGGCACGGTGGCGGTGCTCATCAAGCAGGAACTGCTTTTGCCCTTCATCGGCGGCGTTTTCGTAATCGAAGCGCTCTCCGTTATCTTGCAGGTGGGATCCTACAAGCTGCGCAAGAAGCGCATCTTCAAGATGGCGCCGCTGCACCATCATTTTGAATTGCTGGGCTGGTCAGAATCCAAGATCATTGTGCGCTTCTGGATCGCGTCCCTGGTGTTCGCCCTGTTCGCGCTCACCACGCTGAAATTAAGATGATCTATAGAGACTTTGCTCGCAAGGTCTCGCTTTGCAACCCTGGTTTCGTTCGACTGGACTGATGGAACTGACCAACAAGCGCGTGCTGGTGGTGGGCCTGGGAAAGTCGGGAGTTGCCTCTGCATTGTTCCTGAAGGAGCGCGGCGCGCGGGTGACGGTTTCTGATTCCAAGCCTCCGGAACAGCTGAGCAAGGAAATTCCGCTGCTGCTCGATCGCGGCATCACCGTCGAAACCGGCGGCCACGGCGAGCGGACCTTTCAGGGCCAGGACCTGATCGTGGTGAGCCCCGGCGTGCCCGTGGATGCGCCGCCGCTGGTACAGGCCCGCGCTCTGGGAGAAACTGTGATCGGCGAAGTGGAGCTGGCCGCTCAGTTCTACCCCGGAGCCATCGTGGCCATTACCGGCTCTAACGGAAAGACCACCACCACGACTCTGACGGGAGAGATTCTGGCGGCGGGCGGCCTGGCTACGGCGGTCGGCGGCAATATCGGCACGCCGGCGATCTCCCTGGTCGAGAAAGCTACGCCGGAGACCACGGCCGTGCTTGAGATTTCCAGCTTTCAGCTGGAGACCATCCAGACCTTTCATCCCAAAGTTGCCGTGGTGTTGAACGTCTCACCCGACCACCTGGATCGTCACCGCACCTTCGAAGTGTATGTGAATGCCAAGGCCCGCATCTTCGAGAACCAGCAAAAAGAGGATTTCGCTGTGCTCAACGCCGACGATCCAAGCTGCGTTGGCATGGCCGGGCGCACCCGGGCGCAGGTTTTCTGGTTCAGCCGGAAGACCGAGCCGGAGCGCGGCGCGTATGTGCAAGCCGGCAAGCTTCTCTTCGGCGGCTTGCAGAAAAAGCTGAGCATTATGCCCATCGCTGAGATCCCACTCAAAGGCGCGCACAATGTGGAAAATGTTCTGGCTGCCGTCAGCGTAGGCGTCCTGCTCGGCTGCGAGCCGGAAAAAATTCGCGCGGCCGTGCGCGGCTTTAAGGCGGTCGAGCACCGGCTGGAGTATATTGCGACCGTGGCCGGAGTTGAGTACTACAACGACTCCAAGGCCACCAATGTGGACGCCACCATCAAGGCGCTGGAGTCTTTCCCCGCCAACATCCACCTGATCTTGGGCGGCAAAGATAAGGGCAGCGACTACAGCGTTCTCAACGCTCTGCTCAAGCAGCGGGTGAAGCGTGTGTACACCATTGGCGCGGCCGCGGGCAAGATCGAATCTCAGATTCGAGGCGCGGCCGAGATCATCCACGCGGAAACTCTCGAAAACGCCATAAAACGCGCGGCGGCCGCCGCCCAGCCGGGAGACGTCATTCTGCTGGCTCCGGCCTGCGCCAGCTTTGATCAGTTCCGCAACTACGAGCATCGCGGCAAGCTGTTCAAGGAAACTGTGGAACTGCTGGCGAAATCGAAGGCCTGAGCGTTCTTCGCGCTCCCTGAACCAAGACAATCAACAATCGAGAATCAATAACCCGAGTTCGTTCTCTGTGCACACGTCTCTCCGTGGTGAAATAAGAACCTCTCATGGCCAAGCGCGTCAGCGTAGATGGTTGGCTGTTCACCACAACCCTGCTGCTGGTGTTTATCGGGCTGGTGATGGTCTTCAGCGCCTCGGCGGTCATGGCCCGCGAGCGCTACGGCTCCGGCTCGTATTTCCTGGTGCGGCAGATGGCCTGGGCCGCGGCCGGCATTGCCGCCATGGTGGCGGCCATGAGGTTCGACTACCGCCGCTACAAGCAGCCGGCCGTCGTCTTCTCAGTGCTGGGCGTTACCACCTTGCTCCTGATCTCGGTCTTCTTCCTTGACCGCTCCCACCATACCCACCGCTGGATTCGTTGGGAGGGTTTTTCGCTGCAGCCTTCGGAGATCGCCAAGCCCGCGCTGATCCTGTTTCTGGCATTTTTTCTCGAGAACCGTACCCGGGCCATGAGCGATGTACGCAATACTCTGCTGCCCGCGATTCTTCCCACTCTGGTTTTTCTGGGATTGATCGTTCTGCAACCGGATCTGGGGACGGCAATCGCCTGCGCCGCCATTACCGCCTGCATCCTGCTGGTTGCCGGGCTTGACCTGCGTTATCTCGGATACGCATTTGTCGCCTCGCTCCTGCCGTTGTATTTCCTGATCTTCGACGTGGCTTACCGGCGGGCGCGCATCTTTGCCTTCCTCAATCCCTACGCCGACCCGCAGGGGCGCGGCTTTCACATCATTCAATCGCTGATTGCAGTGGCTACCGGCGGCATTACCGGCGTTGGCCTGATGGAAGGAAAGCAGAAGCTGTTTTACCTGCCCGAGCCCCACACCGACTTCATCTTTGCCGTCACCGCCGAGGAATTGGGCCTGTTTGGATCGCTCGTGATCGTGGCCTTGTTTGCCGTCTTTCTCTGGCGTGGCATGCGCATCGCGCTGCGCACGCAGGATATGTTCGGGCGACTGCTCGCCGTCGGCATCACCTGCATGATCGTGGTGCAGGCCTTCATCAACATCAGCGTCGTGCTCGGCCTGATGCCGACCAAAGGCATTCCTCTGCCTTTCATTTCTTACGGCGGATCGTCGCTCTTTATCACCCTCGCCTGCGTAGGCGTGCTGTTGAATGTGAGCAAGCAGGCAGAGTGAGTTTCTCCGTGTCCTCTGTGGTTTGACCTGAACGCTCCATTGCGGACGCAGCGCGCGCAGAGATGGCCGCGCAACTTCTGGTTTATAGTCACTGCATGCGTGCCATTCTGGCAGGGGGCGGCACGGGCGGGCATGTCATTCCGGCGCTCGCCATCGCCCACGAACTGCAGAAGCAATACGCCGCGGAAATACTCTTCATCGGGACCGCGCGGGGCATGGAGAACCGTCTGGTCCCGGCCGCCAACTTTCCCCTGCGCCTGATCGAAGTCGGCGCCCTGAACCGCGTGAGCCTGGCGACACGCCTAAAAACCCTCGCGGCGTTGCCCCGGGCGGTTTGGGCCGCGCGGCGCCTGCTCGCCGAATTTCAGCCGGATGTCGTGATCGGCGTGGGCGGTTACGCCTCCGGCCCCACGATGCTGGCCGCCATCCGGCGTGGAATTCCAACCTTGGCTTTTGAGCCCAACGTGGTCCCCGGCTTCGCCAATCGCATAATCGCGCGCTGGGTTTCGGCGGCCGCGGTGCATTTCCAGGAGACGGCAAAATTCTTCAAGCACGCCCGAGTCACGGGGGTTCCGGTGCGGCAGGCATTTTTTGAGATTGCTGCTCATCGCGCGCCTCACCCTCAGCCTGCTTTGCTGGTCTTCGGCGGCAGCCAGGGCGCCCATGCCATCAACCAGGCGATGGTCCGCTGCCTGCCTGAGCTCTTGAAGCAGGCGCCGCAGATTCATATCATCCATCAAACCGGAGAGCGCGACTATAATGACGCGCTGGCAGCTTATCGGAAGGCGGGTGTTTCCTCCGAGGTGTATCCCTTCATCAACGATATGCCCGGCTTTTTTTCGCGCGCCGATTTACTGCTCTGCCGCTCCGGAGCCAGCACAGTGGCCGAGATCACGGCCGCCGGCAAGCCCGCGATTTTCGTGCCTTTCCCGCGCGCTGCCGACGATCATCAGCGGGTGAACGCGCAAGCTCTGGAGCGCGCCGGCGCCGGCGTAGTGCTCGAAGAAACCCGGCTGGATGATGTCTGGCTGGTGGAAACGGTGAGCGCCTTGTTGAACGATGGCGGGCGTCTGTCACGAATGAGCCAGGCAGCGCGCAGTTTGGCCCATCCCCACGCTGCCCGCGATATCGCGCAGATGGCCGCGGAGCTGGCAGGAGCGGCCAAAGACTAATACGGGCGTGCACCGGCCGGGCCAACGGAACGGCAACCGCCAAGAATCATCGGCGTGAATCCGTGCCCATCGGTGGCCAGTCCATGATCTAAATGTTTGCCAAAATTCAGCACGTTCATTTCGTAGGCATCGGCGGCATCGGCATGAGCGGCATCGCCGAGGTGCTGCTGAATCTCGGCTACAAAGTCTCCGGCTCTGACCTGAAGAGTTCTTCCGTTACCCAACGCCTCGCCCGCCTGGGCGCAACTATCTTTGAAGGCCATCAGGCCGAAAATGTCGTCGGCGCGGAAGTCGTGGTCACCAGTTCGGCCATTGCGCCTGAAAACCGTGAAGTTCTCGAGGCCGGCAAGCTGCACATTCCCGTGATCCAACGCGCCGAAATGCTGGCCGAGTTGATGCGCCTGAAATATGGCATTGCCATCGCCGGCATGCACGGCAAGACCACCACCACTTCCATGGTGGCAGCGGTACTGGCGGCGGGCGGCCTTGATCCCACCGTGGTGGTCGGCGGCCGCGTGGACGCCATGGGCTCCAACGCGCGCCTGGGCAAATCCCAGTACCTGGTCGCCGAGGCCGATGAAAGTGACCGCTCGTTTCTTAAGCTCTCGCCTATTCTTTCAGTCGTGACCAACATTGATCGCGAGCACATGGATTGCTACCGCAGCATGCGCGACGTGAAGCGCGCTTTTCTCGACTTCATGGATCGCGTGCCCTTTTACGGTGGCGTCGTCCTCTGCAATGACGATCCGCAGCTGCGCCGCCTGCTGCCGCAGATTCAGCGCCGCGTGCTTACCTATGGCACCCGGCGTGGTTCCGACTTTCACATTCGCCAGGGCAAGGCTGAGTTCGATTCGCGCGAAGGCCGGCCCATCAGCCATTTTCACGCGGCTTATCGCGGCAAAGAACTGGGCGAGTTCAGGCTGCATGTGCCCGGCGCGCACAACGTGCTGAATGCCGCCGCGGCAATTGCCGTCGGCGTGGCCCTCGACGTCAAGCCCGATGAAATCCGCTCTGCTCTGGAAAATTTCCGCGGCGTGGATCGTCGCTTTCAATTGCGCGGCCGGGCGGGCGGCATCAGCGTGATTGATGACTACGGGCATCACCCCACCGAAATTCGCGCCACCCTTGCCGCGGCCCGCCAGTGCGGCTTCCGCAGGATTCACGTGGTCTTTCAGCCCCACCGCTACACCCGCACCCGCGACCTGATGGAAGAGTTCGCCTCTGCTTTTGACCACGCCGACTCGCTTTTCGTCTTGGATATTTATGCCGCCAGTGAAAAACCAATCGAGGGCATCACCGGCGAGGTGCTGGCGCGGCACGTCGCGGAAAAAGGCCGCCGCCACGCTCAATACGTCAGGTCGTTTGCCGATGCAGCTGCGGCAGCTCTCGGCGCGTCACAACCCGGTGACATGATTCTCACCCTAGGAGCGGGCAGCGTCTCGCAACTCGGGCCCGCGATTCTCGAGAAGCTTGAGGCCCGTGAGCCGGCGGACCGCGGCACCTGAGCTCGCGCCGGTTGCGCGCGTGAGCCGGGCCTCCCTCCCTGTGGAAAACGAACCAATTTTCTTCTATCTCAATTAGGAAAAAGCAGTTATAGTAATCTGGCTCGCGATTCACCACGACAACTGACCTGTATTGATGGCGCGAAGAGCTGGTTCCACCATCTCACAGGACGAGTTGTACTCCGCAGCCGACGAGCCGGTGCGCCCGCAGTTGGATGACGCCCGCCTGCTCGACTTGGATGCGGATGAGGAGTCCCCGTTCCTGCGCGCTCAGAAGCGCGTCTCTGCGCGTCGCGGTTCTTTGCCCAAAAAGACCGCCACTCGCCTGTTCTGGGGAGGCCTGGCCCTCACCGTCGCACTCTTCACTTGCATGGCCGTCGCCGCGCTCTATCACTACGGCGAGCATTCCTGGCGCTTTCGTGTCCAATCCAGCGACGACATCGCCATCACCGGCCTGGAGAACGTCACCCGCTCCCAGGTGCTCGACGTCATGGGCGGAGACATCGGCCGTAACATCTTTTTCGTTCCTCTCTCCGCCCGTCAGAAGCAACTGGAACAGATTCCCTGGGTGCAATCGGCCAGCGTAATGCGCTTTGTCCCCGACCGCCTGGAAGTCGTCATCCGCGAGCGCACCCCGGTCGCCTTTGCGCGCGTGGGCTCTCGCATCCTGCTGATTGATGCCAGCGGCGTACTCATGGAGCTGCCCACCTCCGGCCACAAGAAATATTCTTTCCCCGTAATTCTCGGCACCAATCCCGGCGAGCCGCTCTCCACGCGGCTGGCCCGGATGAAGATTTACAGCGATCTGATCACTCAGCTCGATTCCAGCGGCGCCCACTACTCTCAGGACCTCAGCGAAGTGGATCTCTCCGATCCCGAAGACGTCAAAGTTCTCACCAATGATCCTCAGGGCGAAGTTTTGGTCCACCTTGGCTCGTCCAGCTATCTCGAGCGCTACAAGATTTACGTGGCTCACGTGCAGGAATGGCGGCAGCAGTTTCAGAAGCTGGAGTCGGTGGACCTGCGTTACGACCGGCAGATTATTGTGAATCCTGATCTTGCCGGCGCCATGCCCCAGCCCCGGCTTTCGCCTGCAGCCGCTAAGGCAGCAATGCAAGCGGGCGTGAAGCCGGCGGCCCTGATCACCAAAGAGGGCCACGCCGTCGCCGGAAAGCCGGCCGCCAAACCACTGACAGTTGCGCCGCCAAAAGCCGCCGCGAAGTCGTCGCCGGCCCGGCCCAAAGCCGCGGTGCACACCTCTCGCTGGAAGCCGGCGCGAAAGTCCAAGGCCAAACGCACGAGTAAACCGGCCAGCCACTCGGCTGCCAGCCATAAGGCGGCCGTTCATTCAATAAAAAAGACCAAAGCCAGCGCGAAGCCGAGTCCGGAAATTAAAGACCAGGGACAGAATTGAGCATGGCAAACGGGCAGCAGAATCTCTTGACCGCGATTGACGTTGGCAGCGCCAAAACTTGTGTTTTGGTGGCCGAAGTCACCGAGAGTGGCGTGCGCTATCGCGGCCACGGTGTCGCCGAGTCGCGCGGCTCGCGCAAGGGCGTGATCGTGGAATTGGAAAAAGCCGTGGGCTCAATTCAGAAAGCGGTGGAGCAGGCCGAAGATGCCGCCGGCGCGCCGGTGGAGCATGCCACGCTTGGCATTTCCGGCTCGCACGTGCGCGGCGTCAATAGCCACGGCGGTATCAGCTTCGGCTCACGTCCGCGCGAAATTGGCCGCGACGAAATTCGCATGGCGGTAGAGAAGGCCCGCGCCATCCCGCTGCCCGCCGACCGCGAAATCCTGCACCTGCTCCCCCAGGAATTCATTCTCGATGACCAGCCCGGCGTGCGCGATCCCCTGGGCATGATGGCTTTGCGTCTGGAAGTCCGTGTTCACATGGTCACTACGTCGGCCAGCGCGGTGCAGAACGTCATCACCGCCGTCAACCGCGCCGGCGTGCACGTAGATGACACCGTATTCGAGCCCCTCGCCGCCGCCGATTCCGTTCTGCGCGGCGATGAGCGTGAACTCGGCGTCTGCCTCGCCGATATCGGCGCCGGGTCCACCGGCGTCATCGTTTTTCTCGAAGGCGGCGTCGCTCACACCGCCGTCATCCCCATCGGCGGCGATCATTTCACCAGCGATCTTTCCGTGGGTCTGTGCACTGCCGTGGGCGAGGCGGAAAGAATCAAGAAATTTCACGGCAATGCCGTGGTCACCCTGATTCCCGAAGGCAATGAGGTCGAAGTGCCCTCGCTGGCCGGCCGCCCCTCGCGCCTGATTTCGCAGCGCATGGTGGGCGAAATTCTCGAGCCCCGCGCCCGCGAGCTTTTCGAGCTGCTGCGCGACAACCTGCGCCACGCCGGCATGTTCGACCATTGCGTCGGCGGCGTGGTGCTCAGCGGAGGCAGCGTGCGTTTGCCCGGCATGTTGGATGTCGCCGAATCGGTCCTCCGCCGCCCCGTGCGCACATCCTGGCCCGCTCCTATGGCCAAGATGCCTGCCTCCCTGGCCGAGCCGGAATTTGCCACCGTCCTCGGAATGGCGGTGTACAGCCAGCGCGCGCGCCTCGCCCGCGGCATGCAGGAGGAACGCTGGGGATCGCGCCTGAAGGCCATGCTGGTGGGCAAAGGAGCTTAGGTATGTAGAGACGTAGAGACGTAGCTTGCTACGTCTCTTCTGCCGAGCAGGACGCAGAGCAACAGGGACGAGTAAGCAAATTCACTTTACGGCGGCGCACAATGAAAAAAGAAACCGACATTCGCATCAGCTTTAACGAAGACACCCGCAACGATGCCAAGATCAAGGTCATCGGGGTGGGCGGCGGTGGCGGCAACGCTGTCAACCGCATGATTGAGGCCGGAGTGGAGGGCATCGAGTTCGTGGTGGCCAACACCGACTTGCAGGCGCTGCGCATGTCGCGCGCGCCGGTGAAGATTCAACTAGGCGTCAAGCTGACCAACGGCCTGGGCGCAGGCGCCAACCCGGAGGTCGGCCGCAAAGCCGCGCTCGAAGATTCCGACAAGATCATCGAAGCGCTCGAAGGCGCTGATATGGTCTTCGTCACCGCCGGTCTCGGCGGAGGCACGGGCACCGGCGCCGCGCCCATCATCGCCTCCCTGGCCAGCGAAATGGATGCCCTCACGGTCGCTGTAGTCACCAAGCCCTTCGCCTTCGAAGGCAAGCGCCGCATGCAGCAGGCGGAACGCGGCATCTCTGAGCTGATGGAATCCATTGACACCACCATTGTCATTCCCAATGAGAAGCTGCTCGCCGTGGCGCAGGATGCCGGCTTCTTCGAATCTTTCCGCGTGGCCGATGACATTCTGCGCCAGGGCGTGCAGGGAATCTCCGACATCATCACTATTCCCGGCATCATCAACCGCGACTTCGCCGACGTAAAAGCCATCATGGCTGGCATGGGCTATGCCGTGATGGGCACAGCTACGGCCAGCGGCACGCGCCGCACCATGGACGCCGCTCAGCGCGCCATCGCCTCGCCGCTGCTCGAAGCGGGCGCAATTGACGGTGCGCGCGGCATTCTCATCAACATCACCGGCTCGACCTCGCTCAAGCTGGCCGAGGTGCAGGAGGCCTGCACCATCATCCAGGGCGCCGCGCATGAAGATGCCAATATCATTTTCGGCGCCGTGCTCGATGAAAAGATGAAGGATGCGGTGAAGATCACCGTGATTGCCACCGGCTTCAAAGACGGCGAAGGCATGAAGAAGCGGGCCCGCGACTCGCACATGGGGTTCGCCGTGACCCGCGAGTCCGATGACTTCATTGAGCCGGAGGCGCCTCCGCCGATGGTCATGGAGCAGGCCGAGCTGCCAGCGCAACCTTCCGCCGCTCCAGAGAAGGTCTCGGTTGATACCATGCGCGATGCCATGATCGCCAGCTTCGAGCAGGAAGACCTGGACGTGCCGGCATTCTTACGCAAGCGCGGCGAGGCCAACTAGCTGATCCACATTGTCATCGGCAGCGAGGGGCTGAAGCCCGCGTCATGCGCCACCCTATCATCCTGAGCGCAGCGCGAACTCCGCAACGCGGGCTTCACGCGCACTCGAAGGACCCCGTGTTTGCCGGCGGTGGCGCCGGCCGGAAAGCGAATTCTCTCCGAGAGAAACTCACCCGAACACCACCGTCTTGTTCCCATACAGCAGCACCCGGTTCTCGATATGCCAGCGCACCCCGCGCGAGAGCACCATTTTTTCCAAATCGCGCCCCTTTTGCAGCAGATCGTCAAGCGTATCGCGGTGCGAGATGCGCACCACATCCTGCTCGATGATGGGTCCATCATCGAGCACGTTGGTGACGTAGTGGCTGGTGGCGCCGATCAGTTTCACCCCACGCGTGAAGGCCTGGTGATAGGGCTTTGCCCCCACAAACGCCGGCAGGAATGAGTGATGAATGTTGATGATCCGGTGCGGATACTCGGCCACGAACTCCTCAGACAGCACCTGCATGTAGCGCGCCAGCACCAGAAAATCCGGAGTGTGCTGCCGCAACAGGCCGAGAATCATCTGCTCCGCCTCGCGCTTCCCATCCTTGGGCACCGGAACTACGGCAAATGGAATGCGGTAGAAATCGGCAACGCCTTGATTGTCGGGGTGATTCGAGATGATGAGCGGAATTTCGCAGGCCAGCTCTCCAGTCTTGTGGCGGTAGAGCAAGTCCACCAGGCAATGGTCATACTTCGAAACCAGAATCGCCATCTTCGGCCGGTAGCTCGATTGCGCCAGCCGCCACTGCATCCCGAACTTTTCGGCCACTGAAGAAAAGTGTTTGCCAAACTCGGCCAGATCAAAATCGAACTCGGCTGGGTCGAACTCCACCCGCATAAGAAACAGGTCCGTCCCGGCATCATGGTGCTCGTCGGCGTGAATGATGTTGCCGTTGTGGCGGAAGATGAAATCGGCGATGGTCGCCACCAGGCCTTTGCGGTCGGGGCATGTGACGAGCAGGATGGCGGTGTTTTTCATATTTGTCATGCGGAGCGAAGCCGGGCCTTGCACAGCGAAGTTCCGGCGAAGTCGAAGCCTCCCTGCTCCAGGGCAAACGGCCGGCCTGCGCTTCGCGAAGCTCAGCATCAGTGTCGGAATGACAACAGACCTATGCCTTCATACCCTTCAGTATCTCTCTCGCCGCATTCGCCCCCGAGCCTCCCGTCAATCCCACTCCCGGATGCGTCCCCGATCCGCACAAGTATAAATTCTGAATCGGTGTGCGGTAACGCGCCCAGTCGAGCAGCGGCCGCATGGTGAAGAACTGATCGAGCGCCAGCTCGCCGTGAAAAATATGTCCGCCCGTCAGCCCATAGATATCTTCCAGGTCCTGCGGCGTAATGATCTGGTGATGCAGAATCAAGTCCGGCAGGCCCGGTGCATACTGCGCCAGCGTCTTCACCACGGTTTCACCGAGCGCCGCGCGCTGGCTCTCCCAGTCGCCGTTTTTCAGCTTGAAGGGCGCGTACTGCATGTAAATGGACATCACATGCTGCCCCGCGGGCGCGAGCGAGGAATCAGTGAGACTCGGAATCGCAACCTCCAGATACGGCTGCTTCGAGAAATCGCCATACTTCGACTCGTCAAACGCCCGCTCCAGATAATCAATCTCCGGACCAATGTGAATACGCCCCTTCAGTCCTTCGGCGTCGCTAATCAGCGCGGTAAATTGCGGCAACCCGGAAAGCGCCAGGTTCACCTTTGCCACTGTGCCCGGCATGCGGTAGTGCTGCAGCTTGAGCACGAAATCCGGAGAGAGATGCGTCGGATCCACCAGCTTCAGCAGAGTCCGCTTGGGATCGGCATTGGAGACCACAGCCCGCGCGGGGATTTCTTCGCCGCTCGCAAGCGCCACTCCCGTTGCCGCGCCATCTTTGATTCGAATCTCGGCGACCTCGGCGCCAGTGCGAATCTCCGCGCCCGCCGCCTGCGCCGCTGCCGCCATCGCCTGCGTAATCGCACCCATGCCGCCTGCGGCGAACCACGCCGAACCCGCCGGATGAAAATCTCCGGCCGCGCGCAGTAGCAAAACCAAACTGCTGCCCGCCGACCACGGCCCCAGAAAAGTTCCAAAGATACCCCGCGCCGCAATCGTTGCGCGCAGCAACTCGGTCTCGAAATATTCCGCCACCAGGTCGGCCACCGCCATCGGCCCCCAGCGCAGCAGGCGATACATATCTTTCTTGCCCAGGCTGCGTATCGCCCGCCCGGTCTGCAGCATGGCCCACAAGTCGCCTTTGCTCGGGTCGTCAATATCCGGAGGCGCCATCTCCAGCGCGCGCGCGATCACTTTGCCAATCTTGGCGAGCGAAGCCTGAAACTCGGCGTAGCGCGCCGCATCCTTCTGAGAAAAGCTCTCGATGGCGGCCGCTGCTTTGCTGCCGTTGGTATGCAGAGTCAACGCCCGTCCATCGGGCGAGAGCGCTGTGACGCCCGCTTCCGGCGCCATCACCTTCAGGCCGTGCCGCTCCAGCCCCATCTCACTCACAATTTTCGGATGTAGCGGTCCCGCGCTGTGCGCAAGAGTCGAGCACTTGAACCCAGGATGAAATTCCTCGGTGATCGCGGCGCCGCCGACCATCGGGCGCCGCTCTAGCACCAGGGGCTTGAATCCGGCTTTCGCCAGGTAGAAGGCGGTGACCAGGCCATTGTGTCCTCCGCCGATGATGAGAATGTCGCGTTGGTCTGGCATGGCCTACGCCGCCCCCTTCGCGTCTTTCAAAATCTCCAGCGCCGCCAGGCGCCCCGGCGCGCCCATGATGCCGCCGCCCGGGTGCGTGGCCGAGCCGCACATATACAGGTTCTTGATGGGCGTGCGGAACTGCGCCCACCCCGGCACCGGCCGCAAAAAGAAAAGCTGCTCCAGCGAAAGCTCGCCCTGAAAAATGTTGCCTTCGCTCAATCCAAACTCGCGTTCCAGATCGAGCGGTGTCAGCACCTGCTTGTGCAGAATAATGTTCTTCAGGTTCGGCGCATATTCCGCAATCGTATTCACCACGTTGTCTCCGAAGGCTTCTTTCTGCTCGTCCCAGTTCAGCCCCGGCCGCAGCTTGTACGGCGCATACTGCACGAAGCACGACAGCACATGCTTGCCCGGCGGCGCCACCGACGGATCAGTCAGCGAAGGAATAACCATGTCAATGTATGGCCGCCGCGAAAAGTTGCCGTACTTGGCATCGTCGTAAGCCTTCTCCATGTACTCGACGCTCGGCGAAATCGAGATCGCCCCTCGCAGATGCGCCCCCGGCCCCGGCAGACATTTGAAATCGGGTAACGCGTCAAGCGCCATATTCACCTTGCCCGACGACCCGCGATACTTGTAGCGATTCACTTCCTCCAGAAATTCACCGGACAAATGTTCCTGATCAATAAAGCGCGTGAACGTCAGACGCGGGTCCACGCTCGAAGAAATGACGTCGGCGTAAACCTCGTCGCCGTTGGCCAGCACCACGCCCTTGGCTTTGCCGCCTTTCACGATGATCTTGGCGATGCCCGCCTGCGTGCGAATCTCTGCGCCGGCCTCCTTGGCCGCTTCGCCAATCGCGTTCGAAATCGCCCCCGTGCCGCCGCGCGCAAATCCCCACGAGCGGAACGCGCCGTCAATCTCCCCCATGTAATGATGCAGCAGCACGTACGCCGTCCCCGGCGAACGCACGCCCAGAAACGTTCCGATAATTCCCGAAGCCGACATCGTCGCCTTGAGCACGTCGGTCTCGAACCACTGGTCGAGAAAATCCACCGCGCTCATGGTCATCAACTGCACCTGGTTGTATTTGTCTTCGCTCGCCAGTCCCTGAAAGCGGCGTCCAAGAAAGAGCAGCTTGGTCAGGTCGCGCGGATTCAGTGTCGTCGGGTCCGGTGGCACCATGCTCAGAATCGGCTTCACGAAGCGGCACATGGCCTGCATGGCCTTGCCAAATTCCTCGTAGGCTTCGGCGTCCAGACGCGAGTGGCGGGCGATCTCCCGGCGTGTCTTGCCGTGGTCATTCACGCGCCACAAGTAATCGCCGCTGGGCGTGGGCGTGAACGTGCCATCGAGCGGCAAAATCTCCAGTCCGTGGCGTGGCAGGTCCAGATCGCGAATGATCTCCGGCCGCAGCAGCGAAACCACATACGAGCAGACGGAAAACTTGAATCCGGGAAAAACTTCTTCCGTCACCGCCGCCCCGCCCAGCACATGCCGCCGCTCCAGCACTAGCACTTTCTTTCCGGCGCGCGCCAGATAGGCGGCGTTGGTCAGGCCGTTGTGCCCTCCGCCAATCACAATTACGTCATATTGTTTCGCCATAGGCTCCAGCTTTCTGCTTTCAGTGGCAAAGAGGAATGATACTCGCGAGAGTGCGTGTCGAAGCGAGCCGAATCAGAGCCCGGCGGGAAGAATGCTCCATTGAATCTGGCGGCGCATAAAGCGCCCTCATTCTAGCGGAGAGTCGCGTATTTGTCTCGCCAGAATCCCTTCCTCTGACTGCGAGCCAGGGAGCGCACATTGCCCTGCGCCTCGCCGACTGAATATAATCCGGCGTTGCTGGCTCCTCTGTGCTCTCCGTGGTTGGTGCCTTTGGCCCTTCCCACTTGGCGGGATGGCAAAATGCCAAGTGCTAAATGCTAAGCGCTACGCGCCTAACCGAAGAAGACGCGGAGGAATACAGAGACTCACGGAGACCACCTTGCCCATCGGAACCGCATTTCACGAGCGCACCTTCGCCCTCTGCCACAGCCTCAACTACCGCGAGTGGTCCGGCTACTACACCGTCAGCGTGTACGAGGTTCACCACGAGCACGAGTACAACGCCATCCGCAACGCTGCCGCGCTCATTGACATCACGCCGCTTTACAAATATCTGATCACCGGCAAGGACGCCACCAAGTTGGTGAATCGCGTGATCACGCGCGACATCAACAAGGTCAAAGTCGGCCAGGTGATTTACTGCTGCTGGTGCGACGAGCAGGGCAAAGTCATTGACGATGGCACCATCACTCGCCTCGAAGAAAACAAATACCGCTGGACCGCGGCCGATCCCAGCCTGCGCTGGTTCCACCAGAACGGCCTCAACATGGACGT
>DATIYF010000071.1:0-2075 GCA_035517775.1 Terriglobales bacterium | reverse complement strand
ATTCGCCGCCTCTCTGTCGGCCCTTGTGTTACCTTCACCCCAGATGCAAACTGCCACCGAGCGAGCTCCGGCTGACTCACTCACCGTGGCCTCGATTGGCATCCTGGCGTACATGCTCGGGAACGTCTTACATGAAGGCTTGGGGCACGGCGGCGCGTGTGTTCTGGCTGGCGGCAGGCCCCTCGTGCTTTCATCGGTCAACTTCGAATGCAGCTCGGACACCCGCCTGGTGACTGCCGGCGGTACCCTGATCAACCTGGTTGCCGGAGCCGTTTTCTTTGCTCTCGGGCGCCTCACCGGCCGCAGCCATCCAAGATGGAGGTATTTCTTCTGGATTTCCATGACGGTGAATCTTTTCTCCGCCACCGGATATTTCCTCTTCTCGGGCATCGGTGGCATTGGCGATTGGGCAGCATTCATCCAGGGATTTGGTCCCCAGTGGGCGTGGCGCATCGGCCTGGCGATCTTCGGGGCAGGCACTTATCTGCTCGCAGCGCGCATCAGCCTGCTGGAACTACGCCCGCTCATCGGCAGCCAGAAGGAGCAACGCTACCGGCGTGCCGTGCGCCTGTCGTCGATCCCGTATTTTGCCGGCGGAATCTTAATGTGCATCGCCGGCGCCTTCAATCCCGCGGGCATGATTCTGATTCTGATTTCCGCCGCGGCATCCACCTTTGGCGGCGCCTCAGGACTGATGTGGACTCCAAACCTGCTCAGGAGTGGAACGCTCATTCCTTACGGCCCACCGGCAGAACCCATGCCGATTCCCAAAAGCGGGCCGTTGATCGTGGCGTCGTGCTTCGTCGCGCTGGCTTTCATCGCCGTCTTGGGACCGGGTGTGCGATTCTCGCACTGATGTTCATTTTCGAACGCTGCCGTCACGAAACCGCTCATACCCGCCCAGCGCACTCGCCAGCAAGTAATTGTGCCCGAATCACTTACTGTATGATCGCCGCTGGCAGCGCACCTGCACATAGACACTGTTCGCTTGGGTCGCTGAGGTGACTATGGGAAATCTTCTTCAAGACTTACGTTACGGTTTGCGCAACCTGGCCCGAAACCCCGGCTTCACGATCGTTGCGATGCTGACTTTGGCCCTGGGCATCGGCGCCAACACCACCATCTTCAGCGTGATCAACAACACGCTGCTGAAGCCGCTGCCCTTCCCCCATCCGGAGCGCCTGGTGCTGGTGTGGGAAACCTTTGGCAGGGGTCCCGGCAATTTCAACATCGTCTCCGCGCCAAACTTCTGGGATTTCGAGCGCCAGAGCCACTCGTTTGAATCCATGGCCATCTTGGATTCCGCCGGCCGCGGCTATAACCTCTCGGCCTCTGGCGACAAGCACGAGGCCGAGCAGGTGTCGGGGCTGCGCGTGTCTGCGGAATTCTTCTCCGTGCTGGGCGTGAAGCCTCTTCTTGGCCGGACGTTTCTTCGCGAGGAAGAGACGCTGGGAAGAGATCAAGAGGTCGTCCTTAGCTATGGACTGTGGAAGCGGCGCTACGGCGGCGATCCGTCGCTGGTGGGCAGGACCATCCGCGTGGACGGCGCGGACTTCACCGTCATTGGCGTAATGCCGCGCGATTTCGAATGGCAGTTCTGGAGCGGGCAGCGGCAGCTCTGGGTGCCCGTGGGCTATACCAAAACCGATTTGAGCCGCGGCGACAACAGCTTCATTTTGATTGCCCGCCTAAAGCCGGGCGTGAGTGTGGCGCAGGCGCGCGCGGAGATGGAGGCGGTCGCCGGCAGCGTCCAACGGCAGTATCCCAAAGAAAACGCCAACATGGGCGCCACCGTGCAGCCATTGGCGGATTTCGGGATGGAGGGTCTTCGCACCACCATGCTGGCGTTGCTGGCAGCGGTAGCCTTCGTGCTGCTGATTGCGTGCGTGAATGTCGCGAATCTGCTGCTGGCTCGGGGCGCCGTCAGGCAGAAGGAGTTTGCCATCCGCCGCGCGCTCGGAGCCGGCGGATTCCGTATCGTGCGCCAGTTGCTCACCGAGAGCGTCATGCTGGCGCTGGCGGGCGGCGCGGCCGGCCTGTTGCTGGCGGCCTGGAGCATCAAGCTGCTGTTTCTG
>DATIYF010000070.1:0-4708 GCA_035517775.1 Terriglobales bacterium | reverse complement strand
AGCAGTGAAGGCAGATTCCTCGCGCGTTCTCGGCGCTTTCGCGCCTGCGAACGGCCCGGAATGACAAGTTTGAAAAAAGGAAAATAGAATGCCTAATCCAAAACGGCGACACTCGAAGGCGCGGACCGGTAACCGGCGCGCACATGATTCTTTGAAGGCGCGGTCACTCTCGGAGTGCCCCAACTGCCACGAGCGGAAATTGCCGCATCGTGCGTGCTCGAAGTGCGGCTACTACAAGGGCCGCGAAGTTCTGGAAGTCAAGGAAGCCAGCTAAGCCCGACACATCATGCCTAGCGTCATAGCCCTGGACGCAATGGGTTCCGACCGGCACCCGAAGCCAGAGATCGAAGGCGCAATCCATGCGGCGCGGCACCACGACGTGCAGGTGCTGCTGGTCGGGCCTGAAGCCCAACTTCAGGCGGAGTTGGCGCGCCATCCTTTCGCGGCGGGTCTGCCGATCGAGATCGTTCACGCCAGCGAAGTCATCACCATGGAAGACAAGGCGGTGCAGGCGGTGCGCGCCAAGCGCGACTCCTCCCTGCGCGTGGGCTTGCGCCTGGTGCGCGAGCATCGCGCCGCCGGCTTTGTGACTGCGGGCAACACTGGCGCCGCCATGGCCACCGCCAAAATGGTGCTGGGGGCGCTGCCCGGCCTGGACCGCCCCGCCCTGGCCGCGGTTTTCCCCACCGCCCAGGGCACGGCCGCCATTCTGCTCGATGTTGGCGCCAACGTGGACTGCAAGCCCCACAACCTCGAACAGTTCGCCGTCATGGGCGAGATTTATTTCCGCAGCATGTTCGGCACCCGCCGCCCGCGCGTCGGGCTGCTCTCCATCGGCGAAGAAGAAACCAAGGGCAACGATCTCACCCGTGAAGCTTACCCGCTGCTGCAGCGCCTGCCCCTCAACTTCGTTGGCAACGTGGAGGGCCGCGACCTCTACAACGGCCGCGTGGATGTCATCGTCTCCGATGGCTTTGTGGGTAACGTGGCGCTCAAGACCTCAGAAGGCGTGGCCAACCTGGTGCGCGCCACGCTGAAAGAAACCCTCAAAGCCACCATCACCCGCCAGGTCGGCTACCTGCTCTCGCGCAGCGCGTTCGCGGATTTCAAGAAGCGCCTCGACCACACTGAGTACGGCGGCGCGCCCCTGCTCGGGGTAAAGGGCGTGTGCTTCATCACTCACGGCTCCTCTAACGCCAATGCCATCAAGAATGCCCTCCGCGTGGCCGCCGAGTTCGCCGAACGCCGCATCAATCCCAAGATCGAAAAAGAACTGGCCGCCCTTACCGGGAGCCGGGAACTGATCACTGCCAACTGAAAAGACAACTCCCTCCGCTCTCCCGGGGAACTGGGAAGTGGCGACTTCCACAGAGGAGGCACCTCGACTCGGCCGCCATTCTCGAAAGAATTGGCGCTTTGCCCACCCTCATGTCATTCCGGGCGCAGCCAGGGACCCGCTTTTCCAAAAGCTTGAACCCCGGCCGGCTTGCCCCCCGCCCCGCCAATAGCGGCTATAATGTGGCCCCAATAAGTGAGGCTGTATGAAGCTGCTGCTGAAATTCAACCTCGTGTTGATCCTGGTCTTTGGTACCGGCGTAGGCATCGCCGGCTATCTGGCGCACAACTTTCTGGAACAGACCGCGCGCGCCCGCGTGCTCGAGCAGGCCCGGCTCATGATGGGCGCGGCCGGAGGCATGCGCACCTACACTTCCAAGCAGGTCGGCCCTCTGCTCAAGATTCACCAGGAGCGGGTGAGCCGCTTCATCCCCCAGCGTGTGCCCGCTTACTCGGCCACGCAGGTGTTCAGCTACCTGCGCACAACCTACCCTGATTACACTTACAAAGAAGCCTCTTTGAATCCGACCAATCCGGAAAACCGGGCCGCGGATTGGGAAACCGACGTCATTCAGATCTTCCGCAATCATCCCGAGAAAAGGGAGTTTTCGGCGGAGCGCGAGACCCCGGCCGGTCCCGTCTTGTTTCTCGCCAAGCCGATTCTCGTGGAGATGCCCTGCCTGGAGTGCCACAGTACGCCCGACAAAGCTCCCCTCGCCATGCTGCGAACTTACGGCTACGACCACGGCTTCGGCTGGACGGTGGGCGAGCCCATTGCCGCGCAGATTGTCTCCGTGCCCATGACCGTGCCTCTGGCCATTGCCCGCGACGCTTTTCATACGCTGATCTTTTCTCTGGGCGCGATCTCGCTGGCTACGCTCATTCTGCTCGACCTGGCCATCGTGATGATCGTCGTGCGTCCGGTTACGCATCTTTCCAAGACCGCCGACCAGATCAGCACCGGCGACCTCAATGTGCCCGAGATTCCTGTGCACGGCTCCGATGAAATCGCGCACCTGGGCCGCTCATTCAACCGAATGTACGTGAGCCTGGTGAAGGCGATACGAATGCTGGAACAGCAGGAGAGCGGCCATCAGTAAGGCATGTGGCGCAGGAATTGCTCGCGGTCATGCACCGAGGGAATCTCGACCGCCAGGCGGTGGTAGAGATCCTGCACCGATTTTGCGTCAGTGGCGGCGCGCCCGACCAGCACCCGCGCCATGGGGCCAATGTAGCGCGCCAGGTTGCGGGTCGCGGTGTCGAGCACGGTGGGGGTTAGGGGAGTGGTCGAGCCGGGCGTTTGCGGAGTAGGTTTGGCCGCGGCCGGCTCCCGCTTCGGCGTGACCATGATGGTGGTGCACTGGCCGGGCTCGGGGAGCGCGTCGTGGAATTCCTGCGCGTTCTGAAAGCGCGCCTCGCGCGCCTTCTCCAGCGACTTCTCGATCACTCGCGAGAGGTTGGCGGGCAGGTCGGGAACGATGGTGCGCGGCGGCGCCGGCCGCCCTTCAAGGTGCGCCCGCAGCACCGCATAAAAGCTGTCGCCCTTCACCGGCACCTGGCCGGTCACCAGCTCGTACAAGGTCACTCCCACGGAATAGAGGTCCGATCGCGTATCCAACGGCTCCGCCTTCATCTGCTCGGGCGACATGTAATAGAGTGAGCCCAGGGCGCTGCCGGTGGTGGTCAGCGCGGCATTGCCCGCCATGCTGGCGATGCCAAAATCGGTGAGCTTTACCAGGTCATCGGCGCCGACCAGAATATTCGAGGGCTTCACGTCGCGGTGCAGCACGCCGCGCCGGTGCGCGTAACCCAGCGCCTCCAGCACCTGGCGAATGTAATGGATCACACGCCCCAGGTCGATTCGTTCATCCTTCATCTTGCGGTCGAGGGGGCTGCCTTCCACATACTCCATGACCATCAGGATGCGGTTGTTGTTGCGCATGGCGGTGCGGAAGGAGGTGATGTGGGGATGCTCCAGCCGGGCCAGCACTTTGATCTCGCGCAGAAAGCGCTCGGCCAGTTCGGGGGTGGCGTCGGTATCGGGCAGCAGGCACTTCATGGCCTCAAAGCGCTCGCAGAGCACGTTGCGCACCTTGAAGACCTTTCCCATGCCGCCGCGGCCGAGCAGGGAGACGATTTCGTAGTCGCCGATGGTGTTGCCGATCTCTAATTCCGCCCGCGCCACCGCTCACCCCGTAGGTGCTGAGGATAGCCGCGAGACAGCCGGCGTTGCAAGCCGGTGCAGGGTCCGGAGCATGAAGAGGCGGACGACTTGTTCCCAGTGTTCCGCGCGGAACACATCGTCATCACAGAAATGTATAGACATCCAGGTTATTGACGGGGAGGGAGTTGCGCGTCGAATGTTGGCGGGTTTCGCTTTTGGTGCAGAAACGAGACATTTCGCCCTTCGGCTTCTTCAACTTTCGCCATATGCGGCGTGCCATCGGAAGTCGCTCGGAGGACGTCTGGCCCGGCTTTGTTCCGTACGAATGAATGAGGTGTGTGCGGCTCTGCGCTCTCTCTGCGATGTGATTCCAATGATTACGGGAAATGCTTCGTCATCGCTGAATTTCCCTCATCCCCGCCGCGCTGCCTCGATTTTGGCGATGTCAATCTTCTTCATCGGCATCATCGCCTCGAAGGCACGTTTTGCCTCAGCGCCGCCGGCCCCCAGCGCGTCGGTTAGTGCGCGCGGGGTGATCTGCCAGGAAAGGCCCCAGCGGTCCTTGCACCAACCGCACTGACTTTCCTGGCCGCCGTTGCCGACGATCGCCTTCCAGTAGCGGTCGGTCTCTTCCTGATTGTCGGTCGCGACCTGAAAGGAAAAGGCCTCATTATGCTGGAACGCCGGGCCGCCATTGAGGCCGAGGCAGGGAATGCCCAGAACCGTGAACTCCACGGTCAGCACATCGCCCTGCTTGCCCCCCGGGTAGTCACTGGGCGCTTTGTGAACCGCCGTGACTTCACTGTTGGGAAAGGTCGCGGCGTAGAAGCGGGCCGCATCCTGTGCGCCCTTGTCAAACCAGAGGCAGATTGTGTTTTTTGCTTTCGAGGGCATGAGGCCTCCTTGTGCGGATTGTAATGGGAGTCGGATGGGGAGGATAGCGTGACGGTTGCGCCCGAGGTTGGGGGATTTGGAGCTCATTTTCTCGGCTCGTGGAATTGGGGACAGTTCCGTATGTCACCGGGTTTCCAAAAACGATTTCAGCTTTCTACTCATGCTTTTTGCGTCGCGCGTCTGGCATTCCCACACGACTAGCACATCCCAGTTGTCTCTACGAAGCCGTTGGCGATTGATCTTGTCGCGCTGCTTGTTCCGAAGCAGCTTGACCACCCAGAAACGTTGCCTCGTCATTGGCGTCGGTCTTCCTAG
>DATIYF010000069.1:0-3916 GCA_035517775.1 Terriglobales bacterium | reverse complement strand
CAGCGCGGCGGAGAAGCCGTGCCCGGAGGAGCCGGTGGACGTGTCGGCGAGCGCATTGTGGGATTCCACGTGCCCGCTTGGCCCGTCGAATCTTCGGAATTTGGCGAGTTGCTCCGGGTAAACCGCGGACTGCCTGGCTTCAGCAGGGAGGGGAAGACCCTTTCGCCGCAGGGCTTCATGTATCAGCGCCCCAACTGCATGAAACAAGGGCGTGCAATGCCCCGCAGACCAGACGATGCGGTCCCGGCCGGGATGCTTCGGGTTCAGCGGATCGAAGCCCACTACACCACTCAAAAGCAGGGTCAAAACCTGTTCGGTTTTGGAGGACGAACCGCCCGGGTGGCCCGATTTGGCCCCGTCGACCGCGGCAAATGCCAGGCCCCGAACCATGCGACTGAGCGCCGAGATCTTTTCCAGGTCAATTCCCGGCAGCGGTTCGAGTGGCAGGTCCTGAAGGTTGAGGTGCGCTCCTCCTTCGGCAGGCTGTTGAAAACGCTTGGGCTCATCTGCAATGAGCCCTTGCAGGCCGTATTTTTCCAAGAGATTGTATTTCGTCAGTAGAGCCGGCACGTAAACCTCCCCTTTTCTTCCTCAAAGCTGCACGAGACTTGCCGAAATCAGAACTTGCAGCCGGCTTCGCCGGTACAGCGCTGATGGGCGTTTTGACCCACGTTTGGGTTGTGGATGCGCGCGATGGCACGCTGCCGTTACGGCTCTTGTCTCGTGCCGAGACGAGGCGCATAATTTACGCGGCGGGATGGGTTTTCTGATCCAAGATGTGAGATACGCGGCGCGGCTGCTGAGGAAGAATCCGGCTTTCGCAGCGGTTGGGATGCTGGCGCTGGGGCTGGGCATTGGCGCCAATACTGCCATCTTCAGCTTCGTATACGGACTGCTGCTGCGGCCCCTTGTTTTCAGAGACCTGGATCATCTCGCGCTGGTCTGGGAGACGGTACCCGACAGCGGTGACCGCAGCGGCGTCTCGCCGGCGAATTTCTTCGACTGGGAAAAGCAGAATCATGTCTTTGAGCGGATGGCGTATTACCGGTGGTGGGACGCCACCGTGACGAACGCCGGCGAATCGGAGCGCGTGGATGCCTGCCAGGTTTCTGAAGAATTCTTCCGGCTTCTTGAGGTGAAGGCGGCCTTGGGCCGAACCTTCTCGGCCGAGGAGCACGAGCCGGGCCGCGATCAGGTTGTGGTTCTAAGTGACGGGATTTGGGAGCGACTCTTCAGTCGCGACCCCCAGGTGATTGGCAGAACGATTGAACTCAGCGGACGCGCATATACGATTGCCGGTGTGTTGCCGCCCAGCCTGGACTGGCCCATCGGGAACGATATCTGGTCGCCGTTGGCTCTTACGGATAGAGAGAGACAGGAACGGCAGGAGCGCTCCTTGGCGATACTGGGCCGCGTCAAGCCGGGCATCTCGTTGTCTCAAGCGCAGGCCGAAATGGGGGTGCTGGGCCGCAGGCTGGCACGGCAGTATCCGGCCAGCAACGAAGGTTGGGGAGTCAGACTGGCGCGGTTGCCCGGAGAGGATGAGGAGGTGACGCGCTCGCTTCTGCTGGTGGTCATGGGGGCTGCGGCGTTCGTCCTTCTGGTGGCATGTGCGAATGTGGCCAGCCTCCAACTGGCTCGTGCCATCCGGCGTCATAAGGAAATCGCACTCCGCACAGCGCTGGGCGCGAGCCGGTGGCGGCTCATGCGCCAGGTTCTGACCGAGAGTCTGTTGCTGTCGCTGGTGGGCGCCGCTCTCGCAGTCGGCGTGGCGTACTTGGGCGTGAACCTCATCAAAGCCAACGTTCCCACGGCGCAGACCCGCTACGTACCGGGTTTCTCACGCCTTCAGGTGGGCGTAAGCGAACTCGGGTTTGCGCTGGCCGCGGCGCTTTTCACCGCCCTGTTTTCGGGTCTGGCGCCTGCGGCCCGAATGTCCAACCTGGATCTGAATCAGAGCCTCAAACTAACGGGAAGAGGCGCCACGGCAGGTTCGCGCTCGCTTCGCCTGCACAGCGTGCTGGTAGTTTGCCAACTGGCCCTGGCGCTCATTCTGATGGCAGGCACGGGCTCCATGGTCAGCGGCTTTTCCCAACTCGCCGACAGCCAGCGGCAGAATTTTGATTCCAGCCATCTGCTTACCCTGCGCGTGACACCTCCGCTCTCCAGGTATCCGGGCGCGCATCAGCGAGCCACCTTCTACGCTCGGATTCTTGACGAGGTAGAAACGCTTCCCGGTGCGAAGTCAGCGGCTGCCGTGAGCCTGCTGCCTTCGAGCGGTGACTGGCACAACCAGGCTTTCAGTCTCGACACATCTGGGACGTTGCTTCGCCGCACCAAGCTGTTTGCGGACGTGGAGTCGGCCAGCGCAGGCTACTTTCAGACTATGGGGATTCCACTCCTTGCAGGGCGTGAGTTCACGCAGCAGGACGGCGAGCAGACGCCGCCGGTCGCCGTGATCAGCAAGAGCCTGGCGACTCGCTTCTGGCCGGGCCGCGACCCCATAGGCCGGCGCGTCAAACTGGGGCCGCGAGAGTCCAGCCAACCGTGGCTTACCATCATCGGAATTGTAGGTGACGTAAGGCAGTTTGTGCTCGATCCGAAGGCACCGGCCAAAATTTACATCGCCAGCCCGCAGTCACCCGATTCCTCGATGAGCCTGGTCATTCGCACCGCGGGAGACCCAGAGGAGTTCGCTCCCAGCGTGCGGGAGCTGCTGGCCAGGGTCGATCCGAAACTGCCGGTCACTCACGTGAAATCCATGGATGACTTCATCGACGATCAAGCAGCCGGAATCAGCATCGCGAGCCAGCTCGTGGGCAGCTTTGGCTTCGTCGCCGTAGTTCTCTCGGCCATCGGCATTTACAGTCTGATGGCGTACTCGACCTCGCAACGCACGCACGAGATGGGCATCCGCATGGCTCTGGGGGCCGAGCGCGGACAGTTGCTGTGGATGGTCCTGCGGCAGGGATTGAAGCTCGGATTGACGGGTGTCGCCATTGGCGTTGCCGCGGCACTGGGATTAACAAGATTGCTGGCCGGCTTCCTCTACGGCGCGGTGCCGGTCGATGCCCCGACCTTGGCAGTCAGCGGCACTCTGCTTGCTGCCGTGGCTTTGGCAGCGAGCTACATCCCGGCGCGTCGCGTGACTAAGGTCGACCCGGCCGTGACGCTGCGGGCGGAGTAGTGCGCCCTCAATTCGTGCACGGGCGCCAGTTGAAAGGCGGGGCAAAATAAATGTGGAAGTCCAGAAAATCGAGTGGCGCGGAGTGCGAAGTTCTGCATGGTGACGTGCTTTAGCGCTCGAACGTGAAGGACCTGCGTCACGCCGGCACAAAACTTCACTTCGTCCGGAGCTTCTCGCGCCACTCGGCAACTTTCTCCGGTTTTCCCCAGCTCCCGTAGAGTTGAACGATCCGTTCTCCGGCGTGTGCCAGCCTGCGCCGGTCCTCAAACGGAATGGTGGCTTCTCGCTGGATCAGGCCTTGATACCCGGAAACGGCTAGCGGCTCCGCCTGCGCATACTTTGCCTGGGCAGCCATTCTGAAAGTCCTGGGCCAGTTCTTCCACCAGCAGAGTAGCGGCGGCGGCTCAACTCAGCCCCGGTCAAGCCACGTTCCTGGATTTGCCGGGGGACACCCTGGTGAGCGCTTTAGGTCAACGTGCCGAGGTGCGTCCGGTGGTCACAGTGGGCGAAGGCGCCGCCTGCATCGCGTCGGCTGAGGGAGAACAGATTGCCCGGCTCAGAGCGGGAATCACGCCTTAATGCGCAATTTCGAAGTCGATGATGCGGATCTCGATCCTGACCGAGGAACGAGCGGAGGCTGGATCGGTGCCGGCCGACGCCTGAGAGCGAAGTCTGGCGTCCGCCTTGCCGGTGATTTTCTTGGTGACTCCCGCCGATAACGAGCCTTCA
>DATIYF010000068.1:0-74966 GCA_035517775.1 Terriglobales bacterium | reverse complement strand
GCGAGCGCTCCGCCCGCTCCACCAAGACTTCCAGCGTGTCCCCGGATTGCACCATGGTCTGGCCGACGGATACGGTGACCGAGAGCAGGTCGTCCCACCACTGGATTCCCGAGCACCCGACGATTTTTTCCACGCTCACCGCCGCCCGCTCCAGGTCCGAGCGGTTGCCGTTGGTCACAATGGCGAGGAAGGAATCCTCCGCCCAGCGGCCCAAAAAGCCATCGGGCCGCAAGGTGTGCTTCATGGTCTGGGCCACGACATGAAGCATGACGTCCACGGCTTCGCGCCCGTGGCTGGCCCGCAGTTGCTGCAGATCGTTCACACGAATCAGCAGAACGCCGAAGGGCAGATGATATTCGTTAAAGAAGTTCAGGTTCTCTCGCAGATGCGATTGGGTAAAGGCGTGGTTGGGCACGCCGGTGGGCAGATCGAGGCAGCCGTGAGCGGCCAGGTTTCCGGGACGGATGCCCAACTCGGCGATCGGCCCTTGCTCCTCGAAGCTCTGCGCCGCACCGACAATCAGGCCGCGCTGGTCGCGGACCGGAACCACGCGCAGATGCACCGGTACGCGGTGGCCGGCTTTGTGCCGCAGATAAATCTGGGCCTCGCGAGGATGGCCTTCATGAATGACCTCGGTGAGCGGACAGACCGCGCCGCAAAGAATGCAGCTGCCGTCGTTGCAGTTGGCCAGAATATTTTCTCGCGACACGCGGCCAACGACATCGTGGCGCATATAGCCGGTGATTTTTTCGGCTCCGGCGTTCCACAGCACGATGCGGCGTTCGCGGTCCACCACGTAAACCCCGATCTGCAGGCTGTCGAGCACGCCGCGCAGCACTTCCGGATCGCGAAGTTCGTTGATTTCGCGCGCACTCATGAGGCCGGCCTAAAGATTTTTATCGGCAGCGCAATACACATGCTTCATCGGGTGAGAACAGCAGAGCAGACACACGCAGGCGCGTCTGCCATTGCCGAGGTATTTGGGCAAAGACGGAGGCGGAACGAAAACGAACAACTCCCAGCTCCGGTGGTGGAGCTAGGCGGAGGTTGCCGTGCCCGGCCAGGCCGTGCGTAAAGTGGTGCGAATGGCCCCCATCAGCTCTCCGTTATCCACCGGCTTCTGGAAGAATGCCGTGGCGCCGGCACGCAGGGACTTTTCCCGGCTGGTTTGCGGGTCGCGCGCCGTCAGCACGATGACAGGAATGGTGGCCAGGTTGGCGCTCTGCTGCAGGCGCTCGAGCACGACAAAGCCATCGCCTGCGGGCAGTCCCAGATCGAGAATGATCAGGTCGGGCTGTTCCTTCTGAGCCATGGCGATGGCCGAGAAACCGTCGGTGGCGTAAGCCGTGTCGTAGTGGTTGGCGCGCAGACGCAGGTTCAACCCGCGCCTCAAGTCGGGATCGTCATCCACGATCAGGATCTTTGGCTTCTCCATTGCTTCTCCCCCTAGCCTGTCAGTGATCAGGAATCAGCACCGAAGGGACTACGCCTCTCTGGTGACCTCTTCCTCATGCCGCAAAATGCTCATGGCCATCTCAGTGATCCTATCGGCAACTTGCCCCACCAACTTCTCCAGGGACCCACCGCTTTCCGCGCCGGGCAACGGAATTGCCCGGGCCGAAACCTCAAAGCTGCCACTGGCCTGCAATTCCGAGCGGCGGCGAAGCTGTTCCCGAATGCGATTGGCCAGAACATTGGTTCCGGCTGCATCCGCAGAGGCCACAATTAAGAAGGTCTCATCTGGGCCGGCGCCAGCCATTGGGGGCAGAACCAGGTCTTTATCCGGAAGCACGCAGAGTTGCAGCAGCTCGACGCACTCGTGGCGAATCTCGTTCCAGCTTCCGCCGCCGGGCGTGCGGCGCGGGGTGAAGCGCACGCTGATCAAACTGAGCGCCTCCCGCAGCTTGCCGTGCTGAACGATGACCGGCCGCAGTAACTTGGCCGGCGAGAATAGCGGCAAGGTGAAAGAGAAGGTGCTGCCGTGGCCGGGATCGCTCTCCACCCAAATCTTGCCGCCATGCAAGCGAACCAGTTCTTTGGAGATGTAAAGGCCGAGGCCAAGGCCTTTGCGGCTGCTATCCACCGCATTGGGGTCCTGATACAGGCGCTCAAAGATGAGCGCCTTGGCTTCCGGGCTGATGCCGCGGCCGGTATCGGTCACTGAGACATAGACAAAGTCGGGATCCAGCTCCGCCATGCAGGCCCTGACCATGATCGAGCCTTCCGGCGGCGTGAATTTGACCGCGTTGTCAATCAGATTGGTAAGCACCTGCAGCACGCGGTCGGGATCGGCATAGAGCAGCGGAATCCGGCTATCCACCGCGGCTTCCAGGCCGACTTGCTTGGCCCGAGCGCTGGCCTGGAGCATGGCCACGGCTTGCTCGATTACCTGGTCCACGGCAATGCAGCGGCGTTGCAGCGAAACCTTGCCCGACTCGGTGCGGCTGGCTTCCAGAAGATCGCCGATCATGGTGCGCAGCTGCTGGGCGCTGCGCAGAATCGTTTCCAGATGCTCGCGCTGTTCCGGGGAAACCGGGCCCGCCAGGCCGTCGAGCAGAATGGTGACGAACTGGTGAATCGAGGTCAGCGGGGTGCGCAGCTCGTGGGAAACGTGCGAGAGGAACTGGTCTTTGAACTGAAGCTGCTGTTTGCGCGACATATCCAACGACGTGAGCAGGGCCTGGCGCTCCATGGCATAGCGGATGGCGCGGCCCAGTTGTTTGCTGTCGAAGGCGCCTTTCACCAGGTAATCCTGCACGCCCTGGTGCACGGCCTTGACGGCGAGTTCTTCGTCATCCTGACCCGAAAGCACAACTACGGGCACGCCCGGAGCTTTGCTCAGCACATTGCGAAAAGTCTCCGCGCCCCGGCTGTCAGGCAGGTTCAGGTCGAGCAGCACCACGGCGGGCGGGTCTTCGGTCATCTGTTCCAGACCGGTCGAGAGACGGTCCACGCAGGCCACATCTACGTCTGACTTGCTCTCTACCAGGCGCAGGCGGATCAGGTCGGCATCGCCGGGATTGTCTTCAATCAGCAAGACGTGTTTGGAGTGGTTCATGATTCCTCCGGACTCGGAAGGCATGCGCAGCCGAGCCAGAATTCGCCAATCGAGCGCACTACCGAGAAAAACTCGGAAAGTTCGGCCGGTTTGGTTACATAACTGTTAGCCCCGAGTTGATAGCTGCGGCCGATATCCGGCCCTGCCTGCGAGGTGCTGAAAATTACCACCGGGGTTTGGCGCAGCGCGGGATCAGTCTTGACCTCGGCCAGCACCGCACGGCCATCCTTGCGGGGCAGGTTGAGGTCCAGAATCATAAGGGCGGGGGAAGGCGCGTCGTGGTACTTGCCCTCGCGATGCAGGAAGGCCATGGCTTCAGCACCGTCGGAAACCGAGTTGATCCGGTGCGAACACTCGCTGCGGGCCAGGCCTTCGCTGGTCAGGTCCACGTCCGCCGGATTGTCATCCACCAACAAGACTTCGGGCATCTTCATGCTTGTGCTCTTTTCCTGGTTCCAGAATCATCACTTCCCGCACCGTGTGAGCCTCTAGCGGCAAGGTGAATTTGAAGTTGGCCCCATGGCCCTCGTGGGATTCCACCCAGATCTTGCCTCCGTGCCGCTCGATGATTTTCTTGCAGATGGAGAGCCCAATGCCGTTGCCGGGATATTCCTGGCGCGTATGCAGCCGCTGAAACACCACGAAAATGGAATCCAGGTGCTCGGGAGCAATGCCAATGCCATTGTCGGAGACGGAGAACAGCCATTCGCCGTTTTCCTGCTCGGCGCTGATTTGCACGACTGGCGGCCGAGAACCGCGAAACTTGATGGCATTGCCGATCAGGTTCTGAAAGACCTGGCGCAACTGGGCGGCGTTGCCCATTACCACCGGCAGGCATTCGAAGTTCACAACGGCATTGCTCTCCCGGATCGCCACCGCCAGATTCTTCATGGCATCCTCGACAATTAAGTTGCAATCCGCCGAGGTAAGGTCCATATCCGCCCGGCCGGCGCGGGAAAATGCCAACAGGTCCTGAATCAAAGCCTGCATGCGCAGGGCGCCATCCACGGCGTAGTGGATATATTTGTCGGCCTGCTCATCCAGCTTGCCGTGGTAGCGCTCGGCCAGCAGTTGGGTATAAGCGGCCACCATGCGCAACGGCTCCTGCAAATCATGGGAGGCCACGTAAGCAAACTGCTCCAGTTCCATGTTGGAATGGGCCAGTTCCCCCACTTTCTTAGCCAGCTCTTCCTCCGCGCGGCGGCGGTCTTCGCGCAGCTGCTTTTCCTGCAGCGCCCGGCGAATGGAGACTGGCAGCCGCGTAAGAGCATCTTTCAGCACGTAGTCGGTAGCCCCCTGCTTGATGCACTCCACCGCGGTCACATCGCCCAGCGCTCCAGAGACTAGAATCAACGGAATATCCATCTTCTCTTCCCGCAGGATAGCCAGCGCTTCCATGCCGCGCCATTGTCCCAGGTTGTAGTCAGCGAGCACGATGTCAGGCGGATCGGAGCGCAGCCGGCTGCGGAACTGGGCCGCGGTCTGCACCACATCTCCGGTGATTTCAAAGCCGGCCCGCCGCAAATGCCGCAGGATCAGTTCGCTGTCGGCCGCAGTGTCCTCCACCAGCAGAATGCGCAGCTTGGTCTTCTCCGGCCCGGTTCCCGGGGGCTTCGGCGTCATGGCGCGGCCTGCCTTGTGGCACGGGTGTCCTGGGCCACCGGCCGCTGGTTGGTCACCAGCCAGTACAGGGCCGTTCGCCGCACCGCCTCGCGAAACTGCTGCAGCTCCACGGGCTTCTGGATGTAGCTGTTGGCGCCGAGTTGGTAGCTGGCGGCCAGATCACGCCCCTCCCGGGAGGAAGTGAGCACCGCCACCGGTATGGTACTGGCGCAGGCGTCGCTCTTGATCTGCTGCAGCACTTCGAGCCCTGAGACCCTGGGAAGGTTGAGATCGAGCAGAACCAATCGCGGCGGTTCGCAGTTCCGGCCGGAAAATGCGCCGCGGCAGAAAATGAAGTCCAGGGCTTCGCTGCCGTTCTCCACAGCTTGAGTTGTGTCGGCCAGATTTTCCTGTCCCAATATCTGCAAAATAAGCTCCTGGTCGTGCTGGTTGTCTTCCACCAGCAGAATCTCCGTGCGCCCCTTCATGACCTCTCTCTCGCTGTGTGTATTCCTGCCACCAATACCTCCGGTTAGCGCTGGGAGAGCGGCGCGGTTTCACCGCGAAAGATGAAAGGAAGCGGCCTGTTGTGGCGAGGATTGGCTCTCGCTTGCACCTCGTCTCGTCGGTCCACGATGTGCGAAGCCACGGCCGGGCCCACAACGGCTCAAATGCATGCGTCATGTAAAACATTGCTATCCGCAGACTCTGAAAGAGACACGACAGGCGTGAAGCCCGCGAAGCCTCCCGCCTGCATAAGCTAGTCATCGGCGGGGTGGGGGCTGTCTTGAGGGTTTACCAGGCCCGAAGGCCGCCGAAAGGTCCGCTGGGAACACGCCATAGGCGCTCTTCCGAATGTCCTTTCGGCCATGTACCGCCCAGGGCGCACAGGTTGGCTTTCGGGGAGGCTTGCGCGCCAGAACTGAAAAAAGGAGGCCACGCCACGCGGCTGGCTGGAAGCCTTGGCTGCTCTCAGAATCTCAATCCTTTCTACCTAAAGCAGAACATGGCCGCAGCCGAAATAAGCGGATGTGGGTCTTAGTCTTTCCGCGGCTAGAGTGTGTCTGCCTGCAGTTGGAAGGACTGGACCGCCAGGAGTCCAGGCATGTTTCTACCCGGCATGGTTGCTCGAGTAAGGCCGGTCATGGTTGAGCTGGCGATTTTTGGCTGCCTGATTATTCCGGCCAGCGCCGCCTCCGGCCAGCAAAAGCCCCCCGACCTGACGCAGATGAGCATCGAAGACCTGCTCAACGTCGAGGTGACGACCGCCTCGAAGAAAGAGCAGAAGCTCTCACAAACCGCGGCGGCGGTTTATGTCATTACCGCCGAAGATATCGCCCGCTCCGGCCTGACCAGCATTCCAGAGGTGCTGCGGCTGGCCCCCGGGGTGGACGTTGCGCGCATCAACTCCAGCACCTGGGCGATCACCATCCGCGGCTTCAACTCCGAGTTTTCCAACAAGCTGCTGGTCATGATTGATGGGCGCACGATCTACTCGCCGAATTTTTCCGGCGTGATCTGGAATGTAGAAGATCTGCCGCTCGACGATGTGGAGCGCATTGAAGTCATTCGCGGGCCGGGTGCGGCGGTGTGGGGAGCGAACGCGGTTAACGGCGTCATTAACATCATTACCAAGAGCGCGGACGAGACCCAGGGTGGCCTGATCACCGCTCAGGCCGGTAACTACGACCAGGGGCTAGGCACGATGCGTTACGGCACCCGCCTCGGGGGCGCGGCCGTGCGTTTCTCCTCCAAGTATTCCGAGCGCGGGCCGCTGGCCGGCGAAAGCGGTAGCTCCTCCAACCACGATCGCTGGGACCTGCAGCGTATCGGCTTCCGCGCCGATTGGTCTCCCTCCGCGGCCAATGGTTTTACCTTCGAAGGCGATCTCTATGAATCCAACGCCGACTTTACTGACTACACCTTCAGCCTTGCCCCTCCCTACAACGGAATCATCAACCGCCCCTGGTACTTCAGCGGGGGAAGCGTGCTGGCCCGCTGGCGCCATGTAACCGACGGCGGCTCACAGATCACAGGCCAGGCCTTCTACGACCGCAATCACGAGGGGGGCTTAGGCGATTTCGGGGTCACCGATAACACCCTCGATCTGGATTTTCAGCAGCAGGCACATCTGGGCAGCCGCCACGAGGTGGTCTGGGGCTTGGCGGCTCGCGTGGTGGATGAGAAGACCAATCCCGGGGCGTTTCTGGTCTGGGTGCCCAACAACAAAGACACCAAGCTGTTCAGCGGCTTTGCCCAGGATGAAATCACCCTCGCCCCGCAGCGCCTGTGGCTGACCCTGGGTTCGAAAATAGAACACAACGACTACACCGGAATCGAGGCCGAGCCGGATGTGCGCCTGCTGTGGTCGCCGCATCCTCATCATGCCTTGTGGTTCGCTGTCTCCCGCTCCATCCGTAGCCCCAGTTCTTTGGAAGAGCGCACGCAGAGCATCCTTGGGGTGCTGCCCGCCGAGGCTGGGCTGCCCAGCCTGCTGAAGTCCTATGGAAGCGCACAGTTCAAGTCTGAGACGGCGCTTTCTTACGAGCTCGGTTACCGGACACAACTCACACAAAAACTTTTTCTCGATCTGGCAGGTTTTTACACCAACTATACGAGGCTGGTGGGCGGGGAGGTAGGAACTCCTTCCCTGGTATTGAACTCCGTCCCTCCTTATGTGCTGTTGCCAATCAATCTGGTGAATGGACTGCAGGGCCACGGGGCTGGTGCGGAGCTGGCCATCAACTATTCGCTGACTGATTTCTGGCGGCTGGAAGGAAGCTATTCCTGGCTTCGCCTGGAGACTCGAGCCAACCATCTTCACCCAACGGCGACTGCCGCGCTGCCCGACGATCTGAACCCGCAGCATCAGTTTCAGATCCACTCGGTCCTCGATCTGCGGCGCAACGTGCAGTTCGACCCCGCCGCCTATTTCGTGGATTCGCTCAATGCGCCCCCGGTAATCGCTAATTTTCCCGCTTTTAAGGTGCCCCGGTACCTGCGCCTGGATGCGCGCCTGGCGTGGTCTCCAGTCGAGCGGGTGGAGCTGAGCGTGGTGGGGCAGAACCTGCTGCGCCCCGGCCAGCTGGAGTTTCTGGACGTCGGCTTTCCCGTGGTCTCGGGCGAAGCCCGGCGGGCTTTCTATGGGAAGGTGGCATGGCGCTTCTAAGCATGGCGGCCGGGCGCGGCGCCCGCCCCTGGGCTGCAGTGCTCGCGCCGGCCGGCGCTTGCGCTCTGGCACTGTGCCTGTTCAGCGGCTGCCTACTCGATTTTTGCGCCGCACAGCAAGCGCCCGGGGACCTGACGAAGGCGAGCCTGGAGGATCTGCTCAACATGCAGGTGACCACCGTGAGTAAGAAGGAACAGAGGCTGGGCGAGACTGCGGCCGCCGTCTATGTGATCACGGCGCAACAGATTGAGCGCTCGGGGCTGACCAGCATTCCGGAGGTGTTGCGGCTGGCGCCCGGGGTGGATGTGGCCCAGGTCAGCTCCAGCGTTTGGGCGATTTCAATTCGCGGCTTCAATTCCCGCTACTCCGACAAGCTGCTGGTGCTGGTGGATGGCCGCACGGTTTACTCCGCCACTTTCAGCCAGGTGCTGTGGAACGTCCAGGAGCTGCCGCTGGAAAACGTGGAGCGGATCGAGGTGATTCGCGGACCCGGCGCCGCCATTTGGGGGGCGAATGCCGTGGATGGCATCATCAACGTCATCACCCGCAGCGCCAATAGTACTCAGGGCGGACTGCTGGCTGCCGTCTCCGGCACACACGACGCGGCCCTGGGCACCCTGCGCTATGGCTGGCCGGCCGGCTCCCATGCCGCCTCAAGCTTCACCACGCAATATGAGAATGAGAGCCCCATGGACGGGTTCTCCGGCCAAAGCAATCATGACCGCTGGGACCTGCAGCGTGCCGGCGCCCGCGTCGATTGGGCTCCGTCGCAGGAGAACAACTTCGTCTTCGAAGGCAGCCTATATCAGTCTGGGGCAAAGGAAACCGGCGAGCGGGCCGTTCTTGCGCCCCCATTCAATGAAATCACCAATGGTCCTTCCATCTACAGCGGCGGTGATTTTCTGTTCCGCTGGAAGCACGACTTCAGCGGCGGATCTGAAACCATGTTGCAGGGCTTCTGTGATCGCAGTCATCAGCAATATCCGGTCATCGGGGCGACGGAAAACACCTTCGATCTTGACTTTCAACATCACCTTCACCTCAAGGGGCGCCATGACCTGCTGTGGGGGATGGGAGCGCGCGCGGTTAAGCTGCAGACTCGCGGCACATTCTGGTTTGCCTTTCATCCCCAGGACACCACCATCAAACTATTCAGCGCCTTCGGGCAAGATGAGATTGCGCTCCTCCACGACCACATGCGGCTGACCCTGGGAGCAAGGCTGGAGCACAACGACTACAGCGGCGCAGAAATTCAGCCCGATCTGCGGCTGCTGTGGGCGGTGCGGCCGCGCCATTCGCTTTGGACCGCGGCCTCCCGCGCTATTCGCAGCCCGGCCACGCTTGAGGAAGGCGCCCACGCCGATGCTCTTGCCTTCGAAGGCCCGGGTGGAATTCCCGTCGTGACCGCGGTGATCGGACATGCGGGCTTCGCTTCCGAGAAGCTTTGGGCCTACCAGGCCGGCTATCGCGCTGAACCTGCGGCCGGGCTCTCCTTCGATCTGGCCACGTTTTACAACCGTTATGACAGGCTCTCGAGCGGTATCCCGGGAAATCCAACTCTGGAAAACACGGCTGCCGGACCATATTTTCTGCTGCCGATTGTTTTGGGAAACGGCTCGCGGGCCGATAGCGAAGGACTGGAAATCGCCGCTAACTATGCGCCAAGAAAATTCTGGGAATTGGGCGGAAGTTACTCCTGGCTTCGCCTGCGCTACGAGCAGGTTCCGGGTGAGCCCTCGGGGATTGAAAGCTTCAGCGCCGGGGCGAGTCCGCAACACCAGTTCCAGGTGCACTCCTACCTCACTTTCAGACATCACTTTGATTTCGACAGCAGCCTCTATTTCGTCGGCCGGCTGGCGGAACAAGCCGGCGGCATCACCCTCGAGGAGCTGCCCACCGTTCCCCGCTATACGCGACTGGATGTGCACCTGGCCTGGCGCCTGCGCGAAAACCTGCAGTTCAGCTCCGGCCTGCAGAACCTGCTTGGCCCCCGCCATCTGGAGTTCGGCGAGGACATCGTGCCCATGGTGCCGGCCGAGGTCACAAGAGATTTCTACGGAAAGGTGACATGGCGATTCTGAGCCATCGCGCTGCCGCGGGCGCGCGTGCGCGCCGCCTGTGGCTTGTGAGAAGCACAGCCGGGCACTCGTGCGCCCGGCGTGCGGGCCGCGCGCGAGGACATACCGGCCTTTGGATCCAGCTTCTGGCCCTGGCACTCTTGTGTCCGCTCTCCGCCGCGGGCCAGGCCGACGCCCCAGGAGAGTACGAAGTGAAGGCCGCCTTTCTGTATAACTTCGCTAAGTTCGTGGACTGGCCCGCGGGATCATTTTCGAGCCCGGACGCTCCGCTTCGGCTGTGCGTGTTGGGCAGCGATCCCGCCTTGCAGGCCCTGAAGCAGGTGGTGGAAGGCAAGAAGGTCAACGGGCGGCAGATGCAGGTAGAGGGTCTGCGCAATCTGCAGCAGGGGAAGGGCTGCAATGTCCTCTTCATTGGCATGGCCGAGCAAGAGGAGACCATTAAGGCCCTGCGCGAGGGGGTAGCGCCCGGCCTGCTCACGGTGGGCGAGAGCGAGGGCTTTGCCCAGTCCGGCGGCGTCATCAACCTGGTTCTGCGCCAGAACCACGTCGCCTTCGAGATCAACGTAGCGGCTGCCAATCGCGCCGGCCTGAGAATCAGCTCCCGCCTGCTCAGTCTGGCCATTCTGGTGCACGACGAACCCGGCGGCGCAAGGAATTAAATATGCCCCTGCGCAACCTTTCTCTCGGCCGCAAGCTGACGGTGATCATCATGCTCACCAGCAGCACCACCCTGCTGCTCGCCTGCCTGGCAGTAGGCATTTATGACTGGTATGCAGCACGCCAGGCCATGGCCCACGACCTCTCGACCCTGGCCGCCATCCTGAGCCAGAACAGCTCGGCGGCCATTATTTTCGGCGACGCCCACGCCGGCCGTGACCTGCTCGACGCGATGAACGCCGAGCCGCATATTCTGGTGGCCTGCCTTTACGCCAAGGATGGCAGCATCTTTGCCAGGTACGTTCGCTCCGGCACCGTTCCCGGCAACATTGTTCTACCCGCCGCTGAGGGAACTTATTTTCGCCCCGATCGCGTGGTCGAGTTCCGCCACGTGACCATGGGCGAGGAAACCCTGGGAGCACTCTACCTGGAATCGGACCTGACCGAGATGGACCAGAGGCTGCATCGCTACGCCGAGATCGTGATGCTGGTCGTCTTCGGCTCGTCGCTGGTCGCCTACCTTCTCGCCTTCCGCTTACAGCGGTTGGTTTCCCGCCCCATTCTGGAGCTGGTGCACACCACCCGGCGCATTTCTACCGACCAGAACTATGCCCTGCGCGCCCAGGGCCAGGGCAAGGATGAACTTGGCCTGCTGGTGGCCGGATTCAACGACATGCTGGAGCAGATTCAGAAGCGCGACCAGGAACTGGAGCGGCAGCGCGCCGAGCTGCAACGCGAAGTCGAGGCGCGAACCGCCATGAACCGGGAGATGGAGACGGCCAAAGAAGCCGCCGAGGCCGCCAGCCACGCCAAGGGCGAATTCCTCGCCAACATGAGCCACGAAATCCGCACTCCCATCAACGGCATTTTGGGCATGACGGAATTGGTGCTCGATACCGAGCTCACCCAGGACCAGCGCGATTGCCTGCTCATGGCGAAATCCTCAGGCGAGTCGCTGCTCGGCCTGATCAACGACATTCTGGACTTCTCCAAAGTCGAGTCCGGACGCATGGACCTGGAGCCGATCGAGTTCAATCTCTACAACTCCGTGGGAGAAACCATGAAGGCGCTCGCCGTGCGCGCCCACCAGAAGGGGCTGGAGCTGGCCTACGACGTCAGCTCTGAAGTGCCGTCGGAAGTGATCGGCGATCCTGGGCGGCTGCGGCAGATTCTCGTCAACCTGGTGGGCAACGCCATCAAGTTTACCGACCACGGCGAAGTGCTGGTGGAAATCGAAAAGCTGGCCGGGGACGAGCATGATCTGGAGCTGCACTTCCGCGTCACCGACACCGGCATCGGCATTCCCGAAGAAAAGCACGCCCTGCTGTTCAAGGCCTTTTCGCAGGTGGATACGGGTTCCACTCGCAAATATGAGGGCACGGGCCTGGGCCTGGCCATTTCGGCGCGGCTCGTCGGTCTGATGAAAGGAAAAATCTGGCTGGAGAGCCGCAAGGATAAAGGCAGCACCTTTCACTTTACCGCCGCCTTCCGCCCCTTGCTTAAACCGCGGGAACCGGCGCAACTGGCGGCGGAATCCGAGCTCTATGGCGTGCCGGTGCTGGTGGTGGATGACAACATGACCAACCGCCGCATCCTCTGCAGCATGGTTCGTGCCTGGGGAATGCGCCCCACGCCGGCGGAAAGTTCGCAGGCCGCCCTCACGGCTTTGGAAATAGCCCACAAACAAGATCAGCCGTTCCGCGTCATTCTGATTGATGCCTGCATGCCCATCACCGATGGTTTTCAGCTGGCGGAGAAGGTCCTGCAAAGACCGGGTTCGAGCAGCCTCAATATCCTCATGCTGACCTCGGCCGGCCGGCCGGGCGAAGCGGCGCTTTGCCGTCAACTGGGCATCTCGGCTTATCTGCTGAAGCCCGTACTCAAGACCGACCTGCAGTGCGCCATCCTCACGGTAATGGGTCACAGGGCCAGCAAGAGCGAAGAACCCTGCCTGGTCACGCGCCATAGCTTGCGGGAATCGCCGCGCAAGTTGCGCATCCTGGTGGCGGAGGACAACCCGGTTAACCAGGCCTTGGTGGTGCGCGTGCTCGCCCGCATGGGGCACTCCACCGTGGTCGCGGTCAACGGCCGGGAAGCGCTGAGCCTGGTCTCCAGCCAGAGATTTGATCTTGTCTTCATGGACGTGCAGATGCCCGAAATGGACGGCCTTACCGCCACGCAGGCGATTCGCGAAATGGAAAAAGAAAGCGGCCAGCACATGCCCATCTTCGCCATGACCGCCTACGCCATGACCGGAGACCGGGAGCGCTGCCTGCAGGCCGGCATGGATGGCTATATCGCCAAGCCAGTGCGCTTCAGTGATATTGAGAAAACCCTGGCGAACGTATCGGGAACCGGCGCCCCCGCGCCCGCGCGGGCGGAGTCGGAGCATCCCGTGTGGAACAGGGCGGAGGCCCTGGAACGCTTGAGTGGGGATGAGGAATTATTGCGCGAGCTGTGCCAGATTTTTCTGCGTGAATCTTCCACCCTGGTTGAGAAGCTGCATCGCGCCCTCAAGGCCAACCAGCCACAAGAAGTGCAAAAGGCGGCTCACAGCCTAAAGGGGGAAGTGAGTTACCTCGCTGCCTCCAATGCCGCCCAGATCGCGAAGAAGCTCGAAGAGATGGGGCGGCAAGGCAACCTGACCCGGGCGGCTGAAATGATTGCCCTGCTGGAGCAGGAACTGGCGCGGCTTAGCGCCGCCATCCAGGAGAGTGAGGGAGTGCTGAAGTGAGCGAGACTGCGCAGCCCGCCATCTCGGCGCCGGGCAATGCCGAGGGTGAAGCCCGAGCACTCGATACTGTGCTGGTGGCCGAGGACGATCCTATTTTTCGCCACGTGCTTGAAACCTGGCTCACAAAATGGAACTACACCGTGATCTCGGTGGACAATGGTCAGGACGCATGGAGGGTGTTGCAGCAAGCGGATTCTCCGGAAATGGCCATCGTGGACTGGATGATGCCCCAGATGGATGGCCCGGAAGTCTGCCGGCGCCTTCGCGATGCCGACCCTCGCCCCTACCGCTACGTCCTGCTGCTGACCGCCCGCGATGACAAACAGGATGTAGTGGCCGGTCTGGACGCCGGGGCGGACGACTATCTAACTAAGCCTTTCAATGTGGAGGAGTTGCGCGCCCGGCTGCGCGCCGGCGAGCGGATCTTGCACTTACAGGAGGCCCTTCTACGCGCCCAGAAGGCGCTGCAGTTCGAAGCCTCGCACGACACGCTGACCGGCCTGTGGAGCCGCAGCGCCATCCTGGAGCGGCTGCGCGGCGAAATGCAGCGCTACTACCGCGGCGGCCCGGGACTCGGCATCATGATGCTGGATCTTGATCACTTCAAGGCAATTAATGATTCTCATGGCCACATGGTTGGGGATGAGGTGTTGCGGGAGCTGGCTCGACGCCTGACCGAAGCGGTGCGCAGCTACGACTCCGTTGGCCGTTTCGGAGGAGAAGAGTTCCTGGTTGTGGTTCCCGGCTGTAGCGCTGTCGATCTGGCGGCCAGCGCCGAGAGAGTACGGATTGCGGTTGCCTCCCGGCCGGTCGGAACGGCCTCCGGAAGCATACCCATCGCCCTCAGCATCGGTGTAGCTTCCACCGAAAGCGTGGCCACGCATGACTATGAAACCTTGGTGCGGGTGGCCGACGAGGCCCTCTATCTTGCTAAAGCCAAAGGGCGAAACCGGGTTGAGGCCGCTCCCGCGCCTGCCGGAAAGCCAGCCCCCGAGCTCCCCGAGACGGCCCCCAGTCCAGTCTCGCGGGCCGACCGGCCATCGCGACCGGGGTAGCACGTTGGTGGGTGCCGCTGGCACCTCCGTGCCATTCCCAGAAATACTGACCGACTTTACCCTGCGATTGAGCAGTTCTGGGGGAGGGCTGCCCGGGCGTCCAATGGCTCGCGAGAGCCGGGACGCCTGTTTAATTTGCAGCGGAATTTCCAGCCGGCCTTCCCCGGTCCCACTCCAACCCGTTTTTCCAATCAGGCGGCGAGCGCAACCGTGAGCGGACTTTTCAAGGTATACAGCAGGAAATCGCGAGGGGGTCAACCGGGGTTTCGGTGAGTTAACCCCAGGGGAATCTGGAGGCGCGGGTGAGAATCGAACTCACGTATAAAGGTTTTGCAGACCTCTCCCTTACCACTTGGGTACCGCGCCTTCGGGCACTAAATTAGCGGGAAGAGGAAAAAAAGTCCATCTGCCCCGGGGTTAGAACAACGCACGCCAGGGCGAAAGGAAAGGCCCCTGCTGCCAAGGGTCTTCCGGAAAGCTCTGGAGCGGGAGACGGGATTTGAACCCGCGACTTCGACCTTGGCAAGGTCGCACTCTACCGCTGAGTTACTCCCGCTCGTGCAAATCAGATTATAGCGAAGGGGAAATTCGGGGGCAATGAGACGGCGACGGCCGGGTTCGCGGTGCCCCAGCCCAAACCATGCAACCACAAAGGAACACGAAGGTTCACTAAGGCCGTGATCCGTTTGCGTTCTTAACGCTCAAATCAGGACGTACAGGCCACGGCGCTATTCGTGCCCACTCCACTGCGGATCTTTTTCGGGCGTGACAATTTCGCCGTCGCGCAGGTGAATGATGCGGTCACCGAAGGCGGCCGCGGCCGGATTATGCGTGATCATCAGCACCGTCTGGCCCAGCTCGCGGTTGGACTGGCGCAACATGCGCAGAACAATATCGGAATTCTTGGTGTCGAGATTGCCGGTTGGCTCATCCGCCAGCACCACCACCGGTTTGTGAATCAGGGCGCGCGCCAGCGCCACCCGCTGCTGCTCGCCGCCGGAAAGCTCCGAGGGCCTGTGATGCAGCCGCTTGGAAATTCCCAGCAGCTCGACGATCTTGTTGAAAAACGCGGGATCGTAGCCATTATGCCCGGAAATATCGAGCGCAATGTCAATGTTGCTGCGGGCATCGAGCGTGGGCAGCAGGTTGAATTTCTGGAATACGAAGCCGATCTTCTTGCGCCGCATGCGGGTGAGCTGGGCGTCGGAGAGTTGGGCGAAATCGTCGCCGTCGAGAAACACATGCCCGGAATCGGCCCTGGTCAGCCCGCCCAGCAGATAAAACAGAGTGGACTTGCCGCTGCCCGAGGGCCCCACAACGCTGGCGAATTCTCCCTTTTGAATGGCGAAGGAAACGCCGCCCAGCGCGGGCACATCAATCTTGCCCACGCGGTACGTTTTGCGTAATTCCACGGCCTCGATGAATGCGGGCATCCGAAGCAACCATACTACAAGAAGCGTTGGATGCGGCGGTGGAGGCGGAGGGAGAACAGCCGAGAGCCGGCAGTGAGGTACCGGGTGCTTAGGCGGCGCCTACCTGCGCCGGGTGCTCCTGCGGACGCGCTTGCGCCCGCTTGGGCCCGCGCTTGCGGATAAGCAGCACGCGAATATGCTCGAGCAGTTCCGCGGGATCGTACATCCCCTTGGCGAGAAAGAGGTCGGCGTGAGTATCGCGGTCGTAGATTCTGGCTTTGCTTGAGAGCAGAATGGCCGGAGTCTGCGGTGAAAGAGTCTTGATCTTCTCGACCAGCACCCCGCCATCCATATCCTGTACGGCAAGATCGGCGAGCACCAGATCAACGCCGCCATTCTGAAAGACTTGCAGCGCCTCAGCGCCGCGGCCGCAGGCCCGCACCCGGTAGCCCCGGGTTTCGAGCAGCACCTTGCGGATGGAAAGCATCTGTTCGTTTTCATCAACGCAGAGAATGGTTCTTTTTGGCTTCATTATGCGTGTTTCCGAATGGGCGAATGTGGGCCAACGCCCGGGGGAATCGAAAACTCTCAAACGATGAACGATCTGGGAGCGAGATGCATCCTAACGGCCCAGGCGAAGAATGTAAAGTGCCGCTAAGGTAAACCGGAAGAGATCGCGAAAATAGAACGACAGTAGGTTGCGCGCTGCGTAATTTCTGAATCTTGCGCGTGCAAAGCTAGAGAACCAGTTCGCCGCGCGCCACTTCAACGCAATTTCCACCGACGCGGACGTTAACCACTCGATCATCACGGCGCGAGGCGCGCACAAAGATGCGGCTGGGGCGATTCATCTCAATTCCCTGCTCAATGCAGACGCGCTCCTCGGGGGCCATCACCCCGTTGGCAGCCATCCAGGCAGCGGCGCAACCGGCAGCCGAGCCCGTGGCCGGGTCTTCCCCGTTGTAGAACAACATGCGGGCGTGCAGGCGGGCTTCAGGGTCCACCGTTTCACGGCACACGAAGTAGAAAAACTTTCCCTCGGCTTTTTGCAGATATTCGGCAGCCGCTCGCAGGTCCACGTGCAGGCGGCGCATCACCTCCAGGCCGCGCAAGGGAACAATGGTGAAGGGCAAGCCGGTAGAGACGCTCTGGATGGGCAGCGAAGGGTCAATATCGCCATCGCGCAGACCGGCGGCGCGAACCACGGCTTCGCGATCGTGGCGCCGGCCGAACTGCGGCTCCGCCTGCGTCATCTCGCCAAAGGCAGGCTGGCCGTCCTTCTCTTCGAAGCGAACCGGAATCTTTCCCACGTTGAGATTGAGGGCAACCTCGGGAGCGCCGCTCGAGCCGCGCAGCGCGAAGGCTGTGCCCAGCGTGGGATGCCCGGCAAAGGGAAGCTCTTCCGAGACGGTAAAGATGCGCACACGGACGCCCTTCTCGCGCTCGGCGGAGGCATCTCCCGGCAAAATAAAGGTCGTCTCCGAGAGATTCATCTCTTTGGCGACGGCCTGCATCTCCTGGTCGCTGAGGCCGCGGCCGTCAGGAAAAACGGCGAGCGAATTCCCCTCGAGCGGCCGGGCGGAGAAAACATCCAGCTGAACAAACGCAAAACGGCGCGAAGCGGCTGCCATAGGCGCTTATTGTACCTTCCGTCCGCTCGAGTTTGTGCTCACCTGCGGGCACACCGCCGCCCTTCAGACTTCGCTTGACCGCAGGCGCCAGGGACACGAATGAAAGTCAATCCTCTGCTTCCACCAGCGGAGCGTCCACCAGGTGCTCGCTCAAAAACCAGACCTGCAGCTCATTGGTGCGCAGAACGTCGCTGATGACCATGTCGTTGGTGCCATCATCGCCGAGCTTATCCGCCCTCTGTGCCAGCTCGCGGCACTGGCGGATGATGATCTGGTGCGCATCCAGCAGGCGCGAAATCTGCACTGGAACCTCCTCGCGCCCGCGCGGCGGCCGCTCGATCTGCGTGGTCTCAGCCACATCGTGCGCCATGGCAACGCTGATTCCGCCAAGAAGCTGAATGCGTTCGGCAATGGTATCCACCAGTTCGGCCTGTTCGCCGTAATGCTTATCGAAAAGCAGGTGAAGCTGGTAGAAGGTAGGACCGGCCACCTGCCAGTGTGACTTCTTGTACAGGTCGCGCACGGTCATGGTGTCGGCCAACATCTGGTTGAGCTGTTCGGTCATCTCCAGCCGGACTGGCTCTTCCAGTTCGAGGGGCAGGGCGTGGGTCACCGTGCCGTATTTCTGGATTTCGCGCCCGTTCTGGTGAATGCGGGGTTGGGCGCTTACGCGATCGTGGTTGCCGGATGCGACTTTTCTTGCCATGGAAAGCTCTCCTCATCTCTGCGAGTTAGTGGGTTGGATGCATCTCGAGGCCCGGACGACCCAACCGCGCCATGCTTCGATTCCAGAGAGGGAAAAGCAGTTTACTGGAAGGTTTGCCGGCGCCGGGGCGCCCGACGCGGCCAGGGGGAGTGGAAGCCAGCAAAATTCCGCGTGATTGTCTATTATGGAATGTTTGAGCCTAAGAGGGAGATTTTTGCCTTGGCGGAAATTCAGAGCAACGGTTCCGAGGTGGTGGAAACCCGGGAATGGATCGATTCCTTGGATTATGTGCTCTCCAGGGGCGGCCCGGAGCGGGCGGGGAGGCTGCTGCAGCAGCTCTCTCTGCATGCGCGGCGCGAAGCCGGGGTCAACCTGCCCTTCACCGCCACCACCCCCTACCAGAACACCATTCCCTCGCGGCTGCAGGCGCCCTTTCCCGGTAGCCAGGAGATGGAGCGGCGCATCAAGAGTCTGGTGCGCTGGAATGCCCTGGCCATGGTGGTGCGGGCCAACAAGATTCAGGATGGCATTGGCGGCCACATTTCAACTTATGCCTCTGCCGCCACGCTGTATGAGGTTGCTTTCAATCATTTTCTTCGCGCCCGCACCGAAGATGGCGACCGCGACATCGTTTATTTTCAGGGCCACGCCGCCCCGGGCATGTATGCGCGCGCTTATCTCGAAGGCCGCATTCCCAAAGAAAAGCTGCAGAACTTTCGCCGCGAGTTGAAACCCGGCGGCGGGCTTTCCTCTTATCCCCATCCCTGGCTGATGCCCGATTTCTGGGAGTTTCCTACCGTCTCTATGGGGTTGGGGCCGATCCAGGCCATCTACCACGCCCGCTTCATGCGCTATCTGGAGAACCGCGGGCTCAAGAAATCCACCAGCGGCAAGGTGTGGGCATTCATGGGCGATGGAGAGATGGATGAGCCGGAATCGCTCGGCTCCATCACTCTGGCTTCGCGGGAGAAACTCGACAACCTGATTTTTGTGGTCAATTGCAACCTGCAACGGCTGGATGGCCCGGTGCGGGGCAACGGCAAGATCATTCAGGAGCTGGAGGCGATTTTCCGCGGCGCCGGCTGGAACGTGATCAAAGTGATCTGGGGCAGCGATTGGGACACCCTGATCCAGAATGACCGCGATGGGTTGCTGGTGCGGCGGCTGGGCGAGATCACCGACGGCCAGTACCAGAAATATTTCGTCGAGAGCGGCGCCTATTTCCGCCAGAACCTTTTCGGCAGCGACCCGCGCCTGCTGCGCATGGTGGAGCATCTCTCCGACGAACAGCTCTCCCGCTTGCGCCTGGGCGGGCATGATCCCATTAAGGTGCACGCCGCCTATAAGGCCGCCTTCGAGCATACCGGTTCGCCGACCATCATTCTGGCCAAGACCATCAAGGGCTACGGCCTGGGCGAGGCGGGCGAGGGTAAGAACATCACCCACCAGCAAAAGAAGCTCAATGACGAAGAGCTGCGCATGTTCCGCTCGCGCTTCGGCATCCCCATTCCCGACGAAGAACTGCACGAGGCGCCGTTTTATCGTCCGGCCGATGACAGTCCCGAAGTTCGTTACATGCAGGAGCGCCGCCAGGAACTGGGCGGCTATCTACCCGAGCGCAAAGTGCGCGCCAAACCTCTCACCCCGGTGGCTGAATCGCACTTCGAGGAATTCTACAAAGGCACCGAGGGCCGCGAAGTTTCAACCACCATGGTTTTCGTGCGCGTACTGGGCAAGCTGCTGCGTGACCAGGAAGTCGGCCGCCTGATCGTGCCGATTATTCCCGACGAAGCCCGCACCTTCGGCATGGAGGCGCTGTTCCGCCAGGTGGGCATTTATTCCAGCGTGGGCCAGCTCTATGAGCCGGTGGACATGGACACCCTGCTCTACTACAAAGAAGCCAAAGAGGGCCAGATTCTGGAAGAGGGCATTACGGAATCCGGCTCGGTATGCTCCTTTATCGCCGCCGGCACAGCTTATGCGACCCACGGGATCAACACCATCCCGTTTTTTATTTACTACTCCATGTTCGGCTTTCAGCGCATCGGCGATCTGATCTGGGCGGCGGCTGACCAGCGCACGCGTGGCTTTCTGGTCGGCGGCACCGCCGGACGCACTACGTTGGCCGGCGAGGGCTTGCAGCACCAGGATGGCCACAGCCACGTGCTGGCGCTTTCCGTGCCGAACCTGATGGCATACGACCCCGCCTTCGCCTACGAGATTGCCATCATCATCCAGGATGGCATCAAGCGCATGTACGTGGACCAGGACCCGGTGTTCTATTACCTGACGGTGACCAACGAGCCCGTACCCATGCCTGAAATGCCGCAGGGCAACGGGGTTCGCGAAGGAATTCTGAAGGGAATGTACCGCTTCAAAGCCTCAGCGAAGAAGGATGCCAAGCTGCGCGCGCAGCTGTTTGGCAGCGGCGCCATCATGTTCGAAGTGCTCAAGGCGCAGCAGATTCTGGAAGAAAAGTACGGCGTCGCGGGCGACGTCTGGAGCGTCACCAGCTACAAAGAACTGTACCGCGACGGCAACGACTGCGAGCGCTGGAACATGCTGCATCCGACGGAGAAGCCGCGAGTACCATACGTGACCGAGTGCATGAAGAATGCGCCGGGAGTGCTGGTGGCCGCGTCCGATTATATGAAGGTGCTGCCGGAATCGCTTTCGCGTTGGATGCCGCGCCTCCTGGTGGCCCTCGGCACCGATGGCTTCGGCCGCAGCGAAAACCGCGCCGCGCTGCGCGACTTTTTCGAAGTAGATGCGAAACACATTGTGCTGGCTACGCTGCACGCCCTGTTGCGCGAACAACAGATCAAGCCGGAAGTGATTATGCAGGCGGTGAAAGATTTGGGAATCGATGCGGGGAAGGCGAATCCGGCGGCCAGCTGAAGAGACCAGCAGGTATTGTCATTCCGAAGGCAGCGAGGAATTTGTTTTTAGGCGGCCAGAGAACAGCAGATTTCCCGCTTCGCCCGCAATGACAAAAGCTGGAAGCTGAAGGTAGGGCGAGAACCGGAAGCCAGAACGACAAGCCAGGAGCTAAGCGCCGCGTGACTGAATTCAAGCTTCCCGAGCTGGGCGAAAACATTCATCAGGGGGACTTAGTGCGCCTGATGATTTCGCCCGGCGCCAGCATCACCGAAGGCCAGCCGGTGATGGAGTTGGAGACCGACAAAGCCGTGGTCGAAGTCCCCTCTTCGGTGAGCGGGACGGTGAAAGAAGTCCACGTCAAAGAAGGCGAAAAGATCAAAGTTGGCCAGGTGATTTTTACCGTCGAGAATGGAGCCGGGGCAAAAGTAGTGGAGGCGAGGCCGCCGAAGGCGGAGAAACCTGCGACTGCCCCCGCCGCGACGGCGCAACGCGCGCCTTCGGCCCCCGCGCCTCCGGCGGCTGCCCCATCCCAGGCCGCGCCTGCATCCGGCCCCGCGGAATTCAAGCTTCCGGAGCTCGGCGAAAACATTCATCAGGGCGATCTGGTTCGGCTCATGATCGAGCCCGGCGCGAAAGTCACCGAAGGCCAGCCGGTGATGGAGCTGGAAACCGACAAAGCCGTCGTGGAAGTTCCCTCTACCATCAGCGGGGTGGTGAAAAATGTTCTGGTCAAGGCCGGCGAGAAAGTTAAGGTCGGGCAGGTAATTTTTACGCTCGAAGGCGCTGCCACGGCTCCAGAGCGCCAACAGCATGAACCGGTAGAACATGTCTCCGGCCAGCATGGCGCGCGCCTTGCCTTCCAGGCGTTAATTCGGGCTGAGGGTAAAACCGAAGAGCAGGCGCTGCCGCCCGATCAGCCACAGGCTGCGCCGCCGGCGTTTTCCATGCCGGCGCATCTGGAGCGAACCAGGGGCCACGAGCATCGCGAACCGGTTCCGGCCGCGCCGCACACGCGCCGCCTGGCCCGCGAGCTCGGCGTGGAGATCCACGAAGTGAAAGGCACAGGCCCGGGCGGGCGCATCAGCGAAGACGACGTCAAAGCCCACGCCAAGCAGATGCTGCTCTCCGCAACTGCTGCCGCCCAGGCGCCCCGCGAATCGCATTTCGCCGCCGCAGCCCTCCCCGACTTCAGCAGGTGGGGGCAGGTAGAGCGCGTTTCCATGCGCGGCGTGCGGCGCAAGACCGCCGAGCATCTGTGGCAGGCCTGGACCTCCATTCCGCACGTCACCCAGCAGGATAAAGCCGATATCACCGAACTCGAGCAACTGCGCGCCCGCTTTGCCCCCAAGGCGCAGGAGGCGGGGGGCAAGATGACGGTCACCGCCATCGCGCTAAAGGTCTGCGCTTCCGCGCTCAAGATTTTTCCCCAGTTCAACGCCAGCCTCGACATGGCCAAAGAGGAAATTGTCTATAAGCAGTACATCCACATCGGCGTGGCCGTGGATACCGATCGCGGCCTGCTGGTGCCGGTGATTCGCGATGTGGATAAGAAAAATATCGTCGAGCTGGCGGCCGAGCTGACCCAGTTTTCCAAGAAGGCGCGCGACAAGAAGCTCACCCCGCAGGATATGGAAGGGGGCACCTTCACCATCACCAATCTTGGCGGCATCGGCGGCACCGGGTTTTCCCCGATCGTGAATTTTCCCGAGGTGGCGATTCTCGGCCTCTCGCGTTCGAGCATGGAGCCAGTGTGGAGCAACGGCAAGTTCGAGCCTCGGCTGGTCCTGCCGCTTTCGCTTTCCTATGACCATCGCCTGATTGATGGCGCCGACGCCGCCCGCTTTCTGCGCTGGATCGCGGAAGCGTTCGAGCAACCGTTCCTGCTGTCGGTGCAGGGATAGTTCACTATGCCCGCAGGCCGCGATATCAGCAGCGAGCGCGATCTCCTGAAAGCCGTATACGACGCGTTTAATCGGCGCGAACTCGACCTCGTTCTCGCCAGGATGCATCCGGATGTGGAATGGCCGAACGGAATGGAAGGCGGCTGGGTGCATGGACGCGAAGGCGTACGCTCGTACTGGACGCGGCAGTGGGGCATGATTGATCCGCACGTGGATCCGGTAAGGATTGAGCCGGCTGACGGCGGCCGCATAACGGTGCATGTACACCAGGTCGTTCGCGACCTGTCTGGGACCGTGCTCATGGACCGGATGGTCGAACACATCTATTCGATCAACAACGGCCTGATCCGGCGGATGGACATTCGCGAAGAATAAGACCATCACGCTTTGCGGTTCATCTACAAACTAATGGCAGACAATTCCAATCTGAACATTGCAGTCGTCGGCGGCGGGCCCGGTGGTTACGCCGCCGCCTTCCTTGCTGCCGATCTCGGCATGCAGGTCGCGCTGATTGACCCCGAAGTGAATCCCGGCGGGGTCTGCCTCTATCGCGGCTGCATTCCTTCCAAAGCCCTGCTGCATGTGGCCAACCTGATTGGCGAGTCGCGCCATGCGAAAAACTGGGGCGTAGAATTCGGCGAGCCCAAAATTGATCTCGCCCGGCTGCGCTCATTCAAAGAAGGCGTGGTGAGCAAACTCACCGGCGGCCTGAGCGTGCTGGCAAAACAACGCAAGGTCCAGTACATACAGGGGCGCGCCGCTTTCGAGAATTCCCGCACTCTGCGCGTCGCCAAGCCGGCCGGTGGCGAAGAAAGCCTTTCCTTCGACCGCGTCATCCTGGCCACCGGCTCCCGGCCCGCCGTCATTCCCAGCCTGAAGCTGGATACGCCCCGCATGCTGGATTCGACCTCCGCCCTCGATCTGAAAGACATACCCAAGACCCTGCTGGTCATTGGCGGCGGCTACATCGGGTTGGAACTGGGCTCCGTCTATGCGGCGCTGGGATCCAAGGTCTCGGTGGTGGAAATGCTACCCGGCCTGCTGCCCGGCGCCGACCGCGACCTGGTCCTGCCGCTGCATAAGCGGATGGAAAAAATCTTTGCCTCCATCCTGCTCAATACCACCGTCGCTTCAGTCAAGGAGGAAGCCGACGGCATCCGCGTCGCCTTCGCATCCGCGGAGACCCAGCCAGCGGCATCTTCAGCCCAGGCCGCCCCGGCCGGGCAGGTTTTTGAGAAGGTGCTGGTCTCGGTCGGACGCCAGCCCAACTCGGAAATCGCCGGCCTGGAGAAAACCAAGGTCAAGATCGGCCCGAAAAGATTCATCCAGGTCAATAGGCAACTCCAGACTGATGACCCTGCCATTTACGCCATCGGCGACGTAGTCGGCGAGCCCATGCTTGCACACAAGGCTTCGCACGAAGGCCGCACAGCCGTTGAAGCCATCGCCGGGCACAAGGTCGCCTTCGAGCCGAACGCCATTCCCGCCGTGGTCTTTACGGATCCCGAAATTGCCTGGTGCGGCCTGACCGAAACCCAGGCGCAAAAAGACAGCCGCCAAATTAAAGTGGCCAAGTTTCCCTGGGCTGCCTCTGGCCGTGCCCTCACCCTCGACCGGCCGGAGGGAGTGACGAAACTTATCCTCGACCCGGAAACCGAGCGCGTTCTGGGCGCCGGCATTACGGGGGCAGGGGCCGGCGAACTGATCGCCGAGTGTGTGCTGGCCATCGAAATGGGCGCCCTGGCCAAAGACTTGGCCCTGACCATCCATCCCCACCCGACCCTTTCTGAAACCATCATGCAATCGGCCGAAGTTTTCTACGGCACCAGCACCGACATCTACCGGCCAAGGCGCTGACTTCTCCCGCCTTCGCGGTTCACGGCCTTTTGAGAACCTGCCCGCACAGCACGAAAACGCGCTCCGGCCTCGGGGCAAAGCTGGGCAGGCTTGCCCGCCAGGAAACCGGATTTGCCCAACCGGGGCTGCTGTAAAGTCTGCCGTTTTATGTCCGATGTCTCCTCTTGGATGTGTGCCTGGGTTGCTATAAGCCGATGCCAGGTTACGGGGCCTTTCAAACCGCATGAGTTTAGGTCAGAAGACGATGCTCATCGTGTCGCTCACCGTTCTGGTCTTGATGGCGGTGTTGTACCTCGCCACCCGCAGCTTGCTGCTTCGCAGTTTCCGGCAACTGGAGGCCACGGAGACGCGCCGCGCCGTGGAGCGAGTGCTCGGAAGTATTGAAGGACAGACGGCAGATCTCGCGGCGACGGCCAACGACTACGCAGCCTGGGACCAAAGCTATGCCTTCATGGCCCACTACACCTCCAAATATGTGCACGAGGAATTCGAGAACGATACCCTGCAAGGCATAAACGTTAACCTGGTTCTGCTGCTGAATCCCCAGGGCAAAGTTGTCTTCTTCAAGGCCTACGACTCGCAGACTCGGCAAGAGACGGCCTTCCCGCTTGCCACCCGCGCGGCGCTGGCCTCGGACCCCTGGGTGCGGCAGGCCATGACGCAGCAGGTCCCGTCCACGGGCATTCGTGACATGCCACAAGGGCCTGCCCTCATTGCTGCCTGCCCTGTCCTCACTACCGACCACCGGGGCCCGCCGCGCGGAGTGCTGGTTATGACCAGAAACCTGGGGCCGGAACTGGTCCGCGGCTTACGGCTGCTTACTCAATCTTCGATCACCCTGGAGCGCATTCCTGGTTCAAAGGCTTCGCCCATCCCGTCCACCGCTGTGGCTTCGGGGCCGCCCGGTAGCGGCGGGATTTTCATGCATCCCCTGGACGATAAGACCGTCGCCGGCTACTCCATTCTGCCTGATGTTCACGGAAAGCCCCTGCTGCTGTTGACGGTCAAGCTGCCGCGATCGGTTTACCGGGTTGGCATCGCCAGTCTCAGCTATTTTCTGGCCGCCCTCTCTCTGGTGGGCCTGGTTCTCGGCCTCACCACCCTGGTGCTCTTGCGCAGCACGGTGCTGGCCCGCCTAAGCGACCTGAGCCGGCAGCTCAGCGGTATCGGTGAACAGAGCGACTCTGGCGACCAGGTCAAGGTCACCGGCAAAGATGAACTGGCGGAGCTGGGGACCACGATCAACAGCATGCTGGAGAAGCTGCGCAGAAGTGAGAACCAGTTTCGCCAGATTGCCGAGAATATTCACCAGGTCTTCTGGATGCGCGAAGCTCTCACTCCCAGCTTTTCCTACGTGAGCCCCTCCTGCGAGCGCATCTGGGGCGTACGCCGCGATGAAATCGCCGCCAACTCCCGCTCCTGGATTGAGCCCGTGCATCCCGAGGATTGCGGAGTTGTGGCCGAGATGCTGGAGCGCCAGCAGCGCGGCGAAGAGGGCGACGCCGAATTTCGCACCTTGCGCGACAATGGGAGCCAGCGCTGGATCTGGAACCGGTATTTCCCGGTGGTGGGCGAAAACGGAAGGCTGAAGCAAATTGTCGGCCTGGCGGAGGACATCACCGAATACAAGAAAGCGGAAGAGGTGCTGGTTCGTTCGCAGGAAGAACTGGAGCACCTGGTGCGCGAGCGCACCGCCGAGCTGGCGGAAACCAATGACGTTCTGGTGAAGCAGATCACGGAGCGCAAGCAGGCGGAAGAAGCCCTGCAGGAGAGGATGCGCCTGGCCTCGCTGGGCGCCGCCATCGGCGCTGCCTTGACCAAGGCGGCCGATCTGCGCAGCGGGCTGGGAGAATGCACCAACGCCTTTGTCGAGTACCTGGACGCCGCTTTCGCCCGCATCTGGATCCTCAACGAGACCGCCTCCGTACTGGAACTTGAAGCCAGTTCCGGACTGTACACGCATCTGGATGGCGGCCACGCTCGCGTCCCCGTCGGGGCGATGAAGATCGGGCGCATCGCCCAGTCCCGCATGCCCCACCTCAGCAACGACGTTGCACACGACCCCCAGGTGAGCGACCAGGCATGGGCGGCAGGCGAAGGCATGGTGGCTTTCGCTGGCTATCCGCTGCAGGTCGCAGGCGCCGTCGTGGGCGTGGTCGCGGCCTTTGCCCGGCATCCGCTCAGCGACGCGGCCCTGGATTGCTTTTCCTCGGTCGCCGACCAGATCGCACAGTTTATCCAGCGCATGCGGGTCCAACTCGCTTTACGGACCAGCGAGGAACACTTCCGGCAGCTTTTTGCCACCATTCCCATTCCGGTGTGGGTGTACGAGGCCTCCACTCTGCGCTTTCTGGAGGTAAACGATGCTGCCATGGAGCACTACGGATACACCCGCGACCAGTTCTTAAGCATGACCGCGGCCCACATTCGCCCACCTGAGGAACTGGAGCGGCTGCGCCTTGCCGTGGACCAGCCTCAACCTGAGAAAAGAACGTTATCCTCCTGGAAACACCGCACCCGCGATGGCCGTGTTCTGGACGTCGAAGCCTATTCCCAACGGGTCGAATTCAGTGGCGTGCCCTCAATTCTGGTCGTGGCCCAAGACGTGAGCGAGCGCAATCGTATGGAAATTGAGCTGCGCCATGGGCAGAAACTGCAGGCGGTGGGCGAACTTGCCGCCGGCATCGCCCACGAAATCAACACTCCGATTCAGTTCGTTGGCGATAATGTACGTTTCCTCGCCGAGGCCTTCGCCAACCTTCTGGCCCTGTTGGATAAGTGCGAAGGCGTGCACCAGCACTGCCGCGACGGTTCCATCAGTGCGCAATTGTGGGCCGATCTCGACGCTGCCAAAGAAGACTCCGACCTCGCCTTCCTGCGCAAAGAGGTCCCTGAGGCCTTGCAGCAAACCCAACTGGGAGTGGACCGCGTCACCGCCATTGTGCGGGCGCTCAAGAAATTTTCCCACCGCGATTCCGGCCAGGATCAGGCCGCCGCCGACCTCAATGAAGCCCTGGACAGCACAATTCTGGTCGCGCACAATGAACTGAAATACGTCGCCGCGATCGAGCGCCAATTCACCCCGCTGCCTCCGGTCATGTGCCATGTGGGAGATCTGAATCAGGTCTTTCTCAACTTATTGATTAACGCCGCCCATTCCATTGCTGACGTGGTCCAGAAAAGCGGAAAGAAAGGGCGGATCGGAGTTGCTACCAGGGTGGATGGGGACTGGGTGGAGGTGGCCATCAGCGATGACGGCACCGGCATCCCGCCCGAGATTCAGGGCCGCATCTTCGAGCCCTTCTTTACCACCAAAGAAGTCGGCCGCGGCTCCGGACAGGGCCTGGCCCTGGCGCGCGCCGTGGTGGTCGAAAAGCACGGCGGCACTCTCACCTTTCAGACTGAGGCGGGAAAGGGTTCCACCTTTTACGTGCGGGTTCCCGTGCACGGAGTCCGGGCGCTGCACGCCGTGGCCTCGAAGTAAAAGCGAGGAATGAGTACAGCGGAATGATCAGGCTGCCAGCCGTGCCCTCCAGCGATCCCAACACTCGATTGCCGAGGCGGCCTAGTCGCACTTTCCATCCAGCAGCTCATTGTCTCGATAGCGGTACAGGCACCATGACGGGTGCCAACCACCCGGCGAAGCCGGTTGCGGCTCAATGCTGACATACTCGCGGAAGAGCCCGCGCCGCGTCGTAATCGTGAACTCATAACGCCGGCCCGGGTAGAGTCGGATGGGGGTTATGAAGTTTGATGGCGGAACGAGCGACCCGAGATCAAAGTGTGCGGGGTGAAATTGGGATTCAGCAATACGGCTCCGCGTCGTGCTATCAATTTTCGCGATTGGTCTCTCAGGGAGGTCCTCGCGGACGTCGACGCTCACATCAAGCAGTGGTAGGTTTCGCCGGTCATTCTGATCGGAAAGATGGTAAACGACCGCAACGGGCCACATCGTGCCCCTAGATGGACTCGACGGGGCAACGGGAACGAATACAGGGTAGCCGCTGCCCCCCATGGCTTGCAGCAGGGCCATATCCAGCGACTTGAGGACTCCCTTGGTCGAATTCATGGTGGACTCGAAATGACGCTGGTTTTGGGACAGCACCTTCCCAAACTCACGTCTTTCCGCACCCAGCGTCACGGCCTGTCTCATTTGGTTCTGAGCTCTGTCCTCACCAATTGCTGCGAACTCCACAACAAGGAACGCACCGATAAGAACCATCCAGACGGCCTTTTGCAGACGGTGCATATCTATATGCACGCTCATAGCCGCCGCCAAGACGGCGAGAACACCAACGGCGTAGCCGGGCACCGGCGGAAACCATGACCAGTCGATCGCCAAGACCGCACCGCAGATTTGAACCAAATCGAAGAACCAATGACCGCGGAGATGCTTCCAAAACGGGCTAAGCGTCGGTGTGCTTCCTGCCGGCCCGCCTCCGTTCCCGGCCCACCAGCGCAGAAGCCGGTGCGTGGGCCAGTAAACCACCGCAGGCACCACGACCAGATACACTCCCAGGTACAGCCAGCCCGGCAGCAGATGCTGCTCGCGGAAGAAAAGCCCACGCGCCCAGTTGATGTCATACTGCGGGCGCCAGAAGTAGTTCACCGGCACAACCATCCAGGTCAGGAGGGTTTGCAGCTTCCAGCCGCGGACCTGGTACCCCAGCCGCCAGACTCCCCACAGCAGCACCGGCGGCATGACCACATGAAACAGGCTGAGCAGCCGCAGAGGCAAGGGCACATGAGGGTCGAACATGAATTCAGTTCCGCCGATCAAATGCCTGCCGGTAAGAACCGCTCCTGCCAAATCAATCGTAAAGAGAGTCTGAAAGAGCAGTAGCCCTGCCGCCTCAGCGGAAAAGAGCAGCGGACTTTCCAGCCACAGCGCCGCGAGCACCAGAAAATTTCCCAAATCACAGAAAAACAGAAGATTCTGCGCCCCATAGTGCCACCAATAGAGCGGCGCCCAGACTGCCACCCACACGCTCCACAACAGCTTGATCCACAAGGGCATGCGCATCGTGGCCATTTTATCCGGCTCGTTCGACATCTCTGCGGGTACTCCCCCGGCGGGTCCATCTTCCCACCGTGAGTACCTCAGTAACTTGCTGGTAATCAGTAGGTTACCTAGGATACGGCTATGGCGTACCAAGCGCTGCTGTTCTGCGCCGATCCTAAAACCACGCGCGTGCTGACCGGGGTTCTGCAAGAGCTCGACTTCAAGCCAGAGACCGACAGCGAGCCCTTTGAGGCGGTCAAAAAGCTCACGGCCAAGCACTTCGACGCCGTCTTCGTTGACTGCGACGACGAGCAGAATGCCGCCCTCTTGTTCAAGAGCGCGCGCAATTCCGAGCGCAATAGCGCCTCGCTGGCCATAGCCATTGTTTCGGGACAGGCCGCCATCGCCAAAGCTTTTCAGATTGGCGCTAATCTGGTTCTAACCAAACCCATTAACGTTGAACAAACCAAGGGGACGCTGCGAGTTGCGCGCGGTCTTCTTAAAAAATCTGAGCAGGCTAAGTCTCCCGCGGCCGCGGCCCCGGCGGCCAGCAACTTGGAATTGCCCAGCCTGTCTTCTTCTTCACCTCAAGCTGCACCCCCTGAAGCCGCATTTACATTGCCTGAGCCGCAACCGGCCTTATCCGCCGCGCCGCCCGCCCCGACTATGCAACTCCAGGTCGAAGAAAAAGAGTCGGTTCCGCCGCTCGGCGCTACCGAGGCAGCCCTGCTTGAAGCCATGCCCGAGCAGGTTCCACGGCCGGCCAGCGGACTAGCTTTCGACCGGATTGGCGGGAAAGAAGGCGGCGTCAAGCCCGCCGCCGAGCCCACGGTGTCAGCGCTGGAGTCGGCCTCTCAGCCGCCAGCGTCATTCGCCAGCGAGAAGGCATCCCCAGGAAGCAGTCTCTCATTCGGTTCGGCCAGCGCCGCGGTTCCCGCGCCTGCCAAGCAAACTCCGCCGCCTGTGGTTGAGCCCGCAGCGGCTACGCCCAAAACTGACGCAACCGATGCTCGCCCTGCGAAGAAGACCCGGAGTGAAAAGAAAGAGGCAGAACCCGCGCCGGAAGCCGCCGCGTTCTCCTGGCACGAAGCGGCGCGCGAACAGGATGAATCCGAAGACAAAGACAGCCGCAAGAATCTGCTGATCGCCGCCGTACTGGTTCTGGCCATAGCGGCCGCGGTTTACTTCGCCTGGCCGTTCCTGCAGCCAACGGTGATGAGCCTGCCCTTCGTGCAGAAATACGTCACCCCCTACCTGGGCCGGCTTGCGCCGCAGGCCCCGTCCCCAGCGCCTGTGCCGGCTCGACCCAGTCCCGCCGCCAGCACTCCGACAGTCATAACCGTTCCGCAGCCCGCGCCGTCAGACGCTTCGGCGAGCGGCTCGCCCGAAACGCAAACTGCCGTTGACGCCACTCCGTCGGCCGATTCCGTCCCGGCCGCCACACCGCCCGCTTCCGCAGCTCCCAAGCCCCTCCCGGCGCCGCTGCACGTCTCAGAGTCGGCCATGGAAGGCCTCCTGCTGCAAAAGGTTCAGCCCATCTACCCTCCCGAGGCCGCGCGTTTGCATATTGAGGGAGCCGTGGTGCTACAGGCCGAGATTGGCAAAGACGGAAGCATCGCCAGCGTAAAATCTCTGCGCGGTGACCCGGCCCTGGTGCCCGCCGCCACAGACGCAGTGCGCCGTTGGAAATACAAACCCTACCTGGTGAATGGCCAGCCCGCAGAAGTTCAGACTGAGATCACGGTCAACTTCGATCTGCCCTAGCAACTGGCCCCACTCTACGCGGTTCCGAGTTCCAGCAGCCCGGTTTCGTTCTTGCCATCGCCCTGCTATCCTTTCGCTTTCACTTCCACCGGGGGCTATTCATGTCATCGGACTTGCAAGGCCGCACTGCGGTCGTCTTCGGAGTTGCCAATAAACGCTCCATTGCCTGGTCCATCGCCCAGGGACTGCATAGCGCAGGGGCAAAGCTCGCCGTCACTTACCAGAACGAGAGGCTGGAACAGGAAGCCAAAGACCTCATCCTTTCGCTGCCCGGCGCCGAAGCCTTCATGTGCGACGTCTCGAATGACGCTGAAATTGACCGCCTGTTCGCCCAACTGAAAGAGCGCTACGGCAAACTGCACGCGCTGGTGCACAGCGTAGCTTTCGCTCCCGCGGAGGAATTGAAGGGCGAGTTTGTGAACACTACCCGCGAGGGCTTCCGCATCGCCCATGATGTGAGCGTGTACTCCCTGATCGCCGTGGCCCGGGCAGCCGCGCCGCTCATGGAGGAGGGCGGCTCGATCATCACGATGACCTACTACGGTGCGGAAAAAGTCGTGCCCCACTACAACGTGATGGGCGTGGCCAAGGCGGCGCTGGAATGCACGGTGCGCTATCTGGCTAACGATCTGGGGAAGCGCAGGATTCGGGTCAATGCCATCTCCGCCGGACCCATCAAAACTCTTGCCGCGCGAGGGATTTCGGGCCTCAGCGATATGCTGAAATCGCACGCCGAGCGCGCCCCCCTGCAGCGCAATGTGGATGTGAACGAGGTCGGCGCCACCGGAGTTTTCCTTGCCTCCGATGCCAGTTCCGGCATCACAGGCGAAGTGATCTACGTGGATTGCGGCTACAACATCATGGGCTTTTGAGCCCGTCGGAGTCTATCGCGCGTCCGCTGACCGAAACCCGCCGCTCATTCTCCCCGATCTGTTCCAGATAAATCTCAACGTCGCGCTCACGCTCGAAGCGGGAGAATTTCTCACCCCACTCGATCAGCAGGACACTGTTTTCGCTCATCAGGTCGTCCAGTCCCAGGGTCTCGAGTTCGCGCCGGGTTTCCACCCGGTACAGGTCAATGTGATAGAGATTGGTCTCGCTGCCGCGATATTCGTGCACCAGGGTAAAGGTTGGGCTGGTCACGTTCTCTTGCGAGGCTGCGTGAAATCCTTCAGCAATGCCTTTCACCAGGGTGGTTTTGCCCGCCCCCAGGTCGCCACGAAGCACCACCAGCTTGGGCGGTGCGAGCATGGTGGCAAGGCGCCGCCCCAAAGAGATGGTCTCTTCCACCGAGTGCGTGGTGAATTCCTGCCGTTGCATATCTGGCGTAAACCAGTATAGGCGACAGCACGAAAGGAGGCAGGAACGTAAGGCTAGGTCTGCATGGCAGGCTGGCGCTCGTCGGGCGAACTCCGGTCAGAAGCGGCATCGGCCATCATCCGCAGCCGGCGGTGGTCATCTTCGCCCAGCGCCACAAATCGAAAGGGTTGTACCGCGCCCTCGCGGAAGCGGCGTACTGGAGTCAGCATCTCGGCCAGGCCTTGCACCTGGCCGGAGTGGCTCTGAAAAGAAACTTCCACCAGGTCGCCCTGGTCCAGTGCCTGAACCAGCTGCAAAAGGCCGCCAGTCACCGAGATAGTTTGCAGTTTTCCATCTGTGCGTTGGCCATCCTGCAAGCGGACGCACGTGGAAGGCGGATCGCCGAATTTAATGCGGGGCGCGCGCCTTTGGGGTTGCGACGGGGGGGAGGGCATGACCAGACCGACTATGGCACGCCATTAAGCGGCACAAAAGATTACCGAGGCACCTGTCCGGATTCCAATCTGTCCGGCGGCAAGGCCAATGTTAATTGCCTCTCTGCAAGCTCATACCGGGATACGCCTTCCGTTACTGGCCGAATGGACATAGCTGGGAATGAACATTAGAAGCTGATAATTTCTTCCTGGCTCGAAGCCCCGGTTCTGCGAAAGGCTTCCGGCAGTGCCGGCAACAGATCGGTGGCGGTGAGCGAGTGCTCGCCCGCAGTTTCGCGGGCCACATCGCCGGCCAGCCCATGCAGGTGGACCGCGCCGACCACCGCTTGGGGAATGTGTTGCGGATTCTGTGCCATCAGTCCCGCGGTGATTCCTGTAAGAATGTCGCCCGTGCCGCCGGTGGACATGCCGGGATTTCCCGTCGTGTTTACCCACACCATGCCATCCGGCAGGGCGACCAGCGTGCGGTGGCCTTTCAACACGACAATCACTTCGTGCTCGCGGGCAAAAGTGCGGGCAATGTTCAACCGGTCGCGCTGCACCGCCGCCGGGTTGGAGCCGATGAGCCGCGCCATCTCGCCAGGATGGGGGGTAATCACCAGCCTCCGCCCCTCGCCGCTGAGTTCCTCCGCTTTGCCTTCAAAGGCGTTCAGCCCGTCGGCATCGAGCACGATCGGTGCCTGATATTTCTTCACGATGGTGCGAACAAATTCGCTGGTCTCTTTGTGGCGGGAAATTCCCGGGCCGATCGCCAGCACGGTCTTGCCCTTGGCCACGGCATCGAGATGGCCATAGGCTAGCGCCCGCTTGGAAATGCTGCCCACTTCGGTTTCCTCAAGCGGCTCGGTCATCAACTCTGCATGAAACCCAGCGACCGTAGGCAAGACCGATTTCGGCGTGGCCACCGTTGAGAGGCCGGCTCCGGCGCGCAACGCCGCCATGCCCGCCATGGCCGCGGCGCCCGCTTTGCCGACTGAGCCGCCGACCACAAGCACGTGACCGAAATTCCCTTTGTTGGAAGCTGCCGGCCGTGGCGCTACCAGCAATGCAATATCCTGCGCAGCGATCAAATTGAGCTGCAATGCAGAAACAATCGCTTCCGGGGGAGAACCGATGGGCGCAACTATGGTTGGCCCGTGGGTCAGCATTCCGAAAACATGCGCCGCCCGCGGCGCGGTAAAGGTCACGATCGCCTCAGACCGGGCCACTGCGCCGACCTGCTCGCCCATCACGTCGGCATCGGCCCCGGAAGGAATGTCCACGGCAACCACGGGCGCCGGGCTGGCGTTCATGGCGGCAATGGCTGCGGCGTACAGCCCGCTCACCGGAGGGCGAAATCCTGTTCCCAGCACCGCATCCACCAGAACCTCGCTCCCGAATACCGCTCGCGCCTCTTCGGAGTCCAATTCGCCGGCCGTTGCCGCCACCACCGGCTTGACCGGCAATTTACTGAACATCTCGGCGGCATCGCCACGAAGTTCTGAGGGATCGGCCAGCAGCAGCAGCTTCACCTCGCGCCCTGAGGCGTGCAGCTTGCGGGCCGCGACGAATCCATCGCCGCCGTTGTTGCCTTTCCCGCAAATCATGCCAATACGCCTGACAGAAGGATATTGGCGGGCGATGAAGCCAGCCACGGCGCTGCCGGCGTTTTCCATCAGGGTCAGAGAAGGAACGCCGAAGCGCTCGCTGGTGGCGCGATCAATCTCGCGCATCTCGGCGGCGGTAACGATCTTCATGGACGGCTGCGCATCGGGGAGGACGCCATCTGCTCCAGTTGCCGCAGCTGCGCCGGCTCACCCATGGCGATGAGGTAGTCCCCGGGTTCGATGCGGTCATCCGGAGACGGGTTGAAATGCATGCCTTGCTCGCGCTTGATGGCCAGAACAATCACCCCGCGCTCCTGGCGCAGGCGCGAGGCCTCAATGGTCTTGCCGGCAAAGGTGGAATCGGAAGTGATATGCAGTTCGCCGATTTCGAGGTCCATGCCCAAATGGGTGGTGGCCGTATCCAGAAAACTGACCACATGCGGCCGCAGGAAGGATTGCGCAATGCGCTGCCCGGCGAACAAATACGGCGAGACCACAGAATCGGCGCCGGCGGTGAGCAGATGCTTTTCCGCGTCCTCTTCGCTGGCCCGGGCAATGATCTTCAGTTTGGGATTCAAACTGCGGCCCGTAAGCACAATGTAGAGATTGGTGGCATCAGTCGTGGTCGCCGCCACCAGCCCTCGCGCCCGCTCGATGTGCGCCTCGCGCAGGGTCTGCTCCTGGGTGGCATCACCCAGCAAGAACAGCCATTCTTCATTGCTGTAGCGCTGGGCTTTGCTGTCGTTCTGCTCGATGATGATAAAAGGCGCAGGCTTGCGCGCCAGCTCGCGCGCCACGCTGCGCCCTACGCGCCCGGCGCCGCAGATGATGTAGTGGTCGGAAAGCCGGCCGATTTCCCGCTCCATTTTGCGCCTGCCGAAAAAGCTCGCGAGTTCGAATTCTAGCAAAGCCTGGGTCAGCGAGCCGATGCCGAGAAAGACCAGCGAAACTCCCGCCAGAATCAAGGCCACGTTGAACATCCGGCCGGCGTGAGAGAGCGGATGGACTTCCTGATATCCGATGGTGGTGAAGGTGGTCACCACCATGTAGAAGCCGTCAAACCAGGGCCAGCCTTCGATGAAGTGAAATCCCGTGCTGCCGATCACCACCAATCCGGCCAGCGAAATTCCAATCAGGCGCAGATTGCGGAAGGCTTTCATGAAGGTAGCCGTTGGCCGTTGGCACTAAAGCACCCATCCTTGGTGGCGTCCGGCGGCGCGGCTGAAGCCTGCCCTACAAAACCATTTATCAGAGGGCTTCCAGCCGCCAATGGCGAGCGGCCAAAGGCCAACGGACGGCCCTTCAATCTGCCATGCTGGGTGCGCCCTTCGGACCCTTCACCGGCAAAGCTTGCACCTTGCTGTGCTTGCGTCCGTAGAAAAAGTACACGAACATGCCGATGACCAGCCAGCCAACCAGGCGATACCAGGTCGTCGCCGGCAGGCTGGCCATGAGCCCGAAGGCGAACAGCATTCCCAGGATTGGGACCAGCGGTACCAGTGGAGTCTTGAACGGCCGATGCAGCTCCGGGCGGCGAACCCGCAGGACCCAAACCCCGGCGCACACGATCACGAAGGCCAGCAGCGTGCCGATGTTGACCAGGTTACCGAGATCGCTGATAGGAATCATGGCGCCGAAAATGGCGACAAAAATGCCCATCACAATATTGGAAATCCAGGGTGTGCGGAACCTGGGATGAATGGCGCTGGCCCACTTCCACAGCAGGCCGTCCCGCGACATGGAGTAGAAAACCCGCGACTGGCCGAGCAACATGACCAGCATGACGGTTCCAAGTCCGAAAATCGCACCGACTTTGACCAGAAAACTTCCCCATCCTATTCCGGTCGCGTCAATGCCGACCGCGACCGGGTCAGGCACCATCAGCCGGGTGTAGGAAACCACGCCAGTCAGCAGCCAGGAAACCAGAATGTACAGCAGGGTACAAATCACCAGCGAACCCAGAATACCGATAGGCATGTCGCGCTGCGGATTCTTGGCCTCCTGCGCGGCGGTGGAAACGGCATCGAAACCGATGTAGGCGAAGAACACCACCGCTGCCCCGGTGGCAATGCCCGAGAGACCGAAGTCGCCGTACTTCCCGGTATTCGGCGGGATGAAGGGGTGCCAATTGGCGGCCGCAATCGCCGGATGCTTAATCAGATAAGCAGCGGCTATGACGATGAACAGCAGCACGATAGAAACCTTCACGATGACAATGCCGGTATTCAGATTGGCCGATTCCTTAATGCCGATGACCAGAACGGTTGTTACCACGCAAATGGCGAGGAAAGCGACCAGGTTGAAATAAGCCTGATGAACAGGCAGGGCGGCGATGTTCACGCCGGGAGGCAGAGTCGCAATATCGGTCCAGCGGCCATGGTAGAGGGCAAATTTCTGGCCGTACACGCCGATGAACTCCGGCGGAATGCGGATGCCCCAGTCCTGCAAAAAGCTCACAAAGTAGCCAGCCCAGCCGGAGGCCACGGTAGCGGCCCCGAAGGCGTATTCGAGGACCAAATCCCAGCCGATAATCCAGGCGAAAATCTCGCCGAGCGTGGCGTAGCCGTAGGTGTAAGCCGATCCGGCAATGGGAATGAGCGAGGCGAACTCGGCGTAGCAAAGCCCGGCGAAAGCGCAGGCGACACCGGCAAGGCAGAATGACAGAACGATGGAGGGCCCGGCGTGCGCTGCTGCCGCTTGCCCGGTCAGGACGAAAATACCAGCCCCAATGATGGCCCCGATACCCAGGGCAATCAGATTCAGCGGACCTAACGCCCGTTTAAGGGTATTTTCGCCGGTATCGGCGGCTTCTGCCGCGATCACGTCCAGTGGTTTGACTTTTAGCAGGTCCGACATCCAGTTCTCCTCTAGCGATTTACCCTTCCGCAGTTCTGCGGGCGCGCCCGGCCCACAGGTAGTACACGGGAATTCCCACCAGCACGATGATCAGTCCCGGCCAGGTGTACTGCGGCTTGTAGCGCAATAGTACGACATCAATGAACAATGCCATCACAATATACATCGCCGGCAGAACCGGATAGCCAATGGCGCGGTAGGGCCTTTCGGCATCGGGATGGCTTCGCCGCAGCACAAACAGCGCCGAAATGGTCAGAATGTAGAACACCAGAACGGCGAAGACAATGTAGTCGAGCAGTTGGTTGTAGCTGCCTGAGACACAGAGGATGCAGGTCCAGGCCATCTGAACCATGAGCGAAATCGCCGGCGTTTTGTACGTAGGGTGCAGCCGGGCCACGTTGCGGAAAAACAAGCGGTCTTTGGCCATGGCGTAATAAACCCGCGCCCCCGCCAGAATCAGCCCGTTGCAGCAGCCGAAGGTGGAGAGCATGATGGCCACTGCCATCAATTTTCCGCCGGTCGAGCCGAACATCTGCGCCATGACCGCCGTTCCGACGCGGTCTTCGGTCGCGTATTTGATTCCACGCTGCAGGATGGTCGCCCCGGTGGCTGATCCATCCAGCGGAAGCACGCTCAGGTAAACGAAATTGCAAGCCACGTAGAGCGCAATCACCGCGCCCGTGCCCAGGGCCAGCGAGAGCGGCAAATTGCGGCTGGGGTTCTTCACCTCGCCGGCGGTAAAAGTCACGTTATTCCAGGCGTCTGCCGAAAAAAGCGACCCCACCTGGGCCACCGCCAGAATGGTCAGCGTCCCCACGAACACCATCGGGCCGCCTACGCCTACCTGCACCGCATGCTGCGCGCTCAGCCCGGCGTTGTGCCAGAAGTTGCCGTGAAAATTGGCCGCCAGCGCCTGCAGGTTGCGCCCGATGATCAGGCCCAGAATCGCCAGGCCCAAAAGCGCCGAGGCTTTGGCCACGGTAAAGACATTCTGAATCAGCGCCCCGGTTTTGAGTCCGAAGATGTTCACTACCGAAAGCAGCACCACCACAATAATGGCGATCAGGTTCTGGGTATTGATGCCAACGTCCATGTTGCCCAGCACCATGGGTCCCAGCGGAATCGGCGGCACCTTCCAGAAGTGGAGAATCCAGTGGGACGAGGAAATCGAAGGAAAAAAGACGCCCAGAAACTTGCCAAAGGCCACGCCCACGGCGGCAATGGTGCCGGTCTGGATCACCAGAAACAAAGTCCAGCCGTAGAGGAAGCCCCACAACGGCCCTAAAGCTTCCCGCAGAAAAACATATTGCCCACCCGCCCTCGGCATCATGGCCGCCAACTCGCCATAGCAGAGCGCCGCGGAAATGGTCATGAAGCCGGTGACCAGCCAGGCGCCGATCAGCAGCGCCGGGGAATCTACTTCTCGCGCGATTTCGGCCGAGACAATAAAAATGCCCGAGCCGATCATCGAGCCCATCACCAGCATGGTGGCGCTGGTCAGGCCCAGGCCTTTAACCAGCTCTTTATCCTGATGAGTGTGGGTCTCCCAGTCGCTGCCGGAGGCGCTAACGGAGTTCGGAGTCTTAATTTCGGTGCCCAAATGGGTCCTGTCTAATCGGCGACTTCTCGTCAGGGAGCGGACTACGGTACCACTGTTAGACCGGGCAAGAAAGCAGATTTCTCGCTGCGCTCGAAATGACAAGGCTGCTGCAGTTCGCCAGTCCGCGCCAGGCGAGCCCGGCAGCCATGACTTTACCTCAAGATGCGCAAAAACTCCTCTGCTGATTTTCGCGGATCGGGTAACAAGTCGGATATCACCGCCACCGCATCGGCGCCCGCCTCGATCACCGAGCCGCAGTTGGCCCGCGTAATGCCGCCAATGGCTACAAGCGGCTTGCGGGTAAGAAGGCGCGCCTGCCGCACGCCCCCCAGGCCGATCACGGGATCGGGATTCTTCTTGCTCGCAGTCGCAAAGACCGGGCCAATGGCAATGTAGCCGGCGGTGGTGCGCTCGGCCGCGCCGACCTGCGCAGGATTGTGCGTGGAGACGCCGAGCATCAAATTCGGCCCGATCACTTGCCTTGCGCCCTCCGGCGAAAGGTCTTCCTGCCCGACGTGTACGCCGTCAAACCCCGCCGCCAGGCACAGGTCCGCCCGGTCATTCATGATGAGTTTGACGGAGTCGCCCAGATGCGTCTTTAGCTGCAAAGCCTGTTCGAGCGTCTGCCGGGCATGGCCGCTCTTGTTGCGGTATTGCAGAAGAGTAACTCCGCCGGCCGCCAGCTCCCCAGCGAAGGCCGCAAGCTCTCCGTCACTGGAAAAGCAGGAAGCGTCAACAACGGCGTACAGCCGGGGAAGCATAATCATGAGCGAAGCCCACCGGGAACTGGAAAACATCCTCTGAGAACTGCTTGCATCTCGAACTCGTCGGCAGATCGCGCTCGCTTTGCTCCGTTCGGGATGATCCCAGGCACAAACGAGGGTGCCCCACCCTTGCGCCTTTTGCAAGGGTGGGAGGCACGGATGCTGTTCACCCGCGTAGCAAAACCAACGCACTCGGGGAAATGCGCGCCGGGCAAGATCATGTTGGTCAGGTTGAGCTTTTGGGGTCGGGTACTCCGGTGACTAGGCCATCAGATCAATCAGGTTTTTCTGGAGTTCGCCAGCGGTCTTTAGCGTGCTGACATTGACGGAGAATTGGTCCTGCGCGGAGATCAGTGCAACCATCTCGGTGCTGAGATCGGCAACGTCCAGCCCAGCGCCCGCGGGAGAGGCTGCTCCGTTGGACGCGATCCTGGAGGCAGCCTGCTCCAGTTGCAAATCCGCCTGCTGTAAGCCCTGAAGAGCAATCGCAGAAAGGTCCATGTTGGTTCTATCGGCAGGAGCGAGGCTGGCTTTAGTGGCCTGTTTTTCCGGCGGCTGCCTCACGTCTGGGTTTGCAAGACGTGGGAACCCTGGTTCGTCGGAATTGGGTCCGTGCACTGAAATGCCGATCCCCAGGTCTCGCAAAGGCGGCGAGACCTGGGGCACCCGGCCGTAACTCGCGGTTCGCTTCTCACGCCGCAGGCTTTCCAATCCCGTTCTTGGCCAGGAAGCGCTCGATAAACGTCGTATCCAGCTTGCCCGCGCGGAAGTCGGGGTCGGCCAGAATCTTGCGGTGCAGCGGAATGGTAGTAAAGATCCCCTCGATAATGAACATCTCCAGCGCCCGCGCCATGCGTGAAATGGCCTCGCCACGGTCCTTGCCGCGGACCACCAGCTTGGCAATCAGCGAGTCATAGTATGGCGGAATCACCCCTTCGGCGTAAGCCGCGGTGTCAAGCCGCACGCCCGTGCCGCCCGGCGGGTGAAAGGTCGTAATCTTGCCGGCCGAGGGCGTGAATTTCTCCGGATGCTCGGCGTTGATGCGGCATTCAATGGCGTGTCCGCGATGCACCACCGGCCCCTGCAGAACTTCATTCAATCTTCCCCCGGAGGCCAGCAGAATCTGGCTCTTCACCAGGTCCACGTCCGTCACCATCTCGGTTACCGGATGCTCCACCTGAATGCGCGTGTTCATCTCGATGAAATAGAGCTTGCGGTCTTCATCCATGAGGAACTCGATGGTTCCGGCGTTCACGTAGCCGATCTCAGAGAGCGTGCGCGCCAGCATGTCGCCGATCTGTTGCCGCAACTCGGGCGTCACCTGGGTGGAAGGCGATTCCTCGAGCAACTTTTGGTGCCGCCTCTGAATGGAACATTCGCGCTCGCCCAGGCTCACCACGTTGCCGTATTGATCGGCCAGAACCTGGAATTCGATGTGCCGTGGGCGCTCAATGAACTTCTCCATGTACAGGTCGCCGTTGCCGAAGGCGGCCGCCGCCTCCGACTGCGCCGCCTTGAACAGCACCGGCACTTCCTCTTCGCTGCGCACGATGCGCATGCCCCGGCCTCCACCGCCCGCAGAGGCCTTGATGATCACCGGAAAGCCCACTTGCCGCGCCCACTCCAGCGCCTGTCCCTCGCTCTCCAAAATGCCTTCTGAGCCTGGCAGAATGGGCACTCCCGCTTTTTTCATCGCCGCCCGGGCTTTTTCCTTCTCGCCCATCAGCCGCGTGACTTCCGGCGGCGGGCCGATGAATTTCAGATTGCTGGTCTCGCACACTTCGGCAAAGTTGGCATTTTCCGAGAGCAGGCCATAGCCGGGATGAATGGCATCCACATTGGCGATCTCCGCCGCGCTGATCACCGCCGGAATGTTCAGGTAACTTTGCGCCAGCGGCGGCGGCCCGATGCAGATGGCCTCATCGGCAAACCGAACCGGCAGTGAGTTGCGGTCGGCCTCGCTGTAGATCGCCACCGTGCGGATGCCCAGCTCCTTGCAGGCGCAGATCACGCGCAGGGCAATTTCGCCGCGATTGGCAATGAGGATCTTTTTGAACATGCTTTCGGGCTGCTGCCGCGGTGAGCCTTAAGTCAACCACGAAGGACACGAAGGAGCACAAAGGAAACCCTTTGGCGCCTGGAGTCTTCGTGTACCTTCGTGTGCTTCGTGGTTCATGAATCCAGGCACTGCCAATCCCTCACTTCTTCGGCCGCAGGGCAAACAATTCCTGCCCGTATTCGACTGGCTGGCCGTTCGTGACCAGAATCTTCACCAGCTCGCCGGCCGCGTCAGACTCGATCTCGTTCATCAGCTTCATGGCTTCGACAATACAGAGCACCTGCCCCGCTTCCACCGTGTCTCCTGCTTTCACGAAGGGCGGCGAGCCCGGCGAAGGCGATTCATAGTAGGTGCCCACGATGGGCGAACGCACCATGTGCAGCCCTTCCTCGCGCGGCGGCGCAGCTTCTTTGGGGGGCGGAGCCGAAGCCGGCGCGGCAGCAGCAGAGAACGTGGCCGCTTCCGCCGGCGCAGCCGCGTGCACGGCGAAATAGCGAGTGTCCGGTAGCGGCGCCTCGTGGCCCGTCCCCCGCTTGACCCGAACCTTGACGTCCCCGCGCTCGAGTTCGAACTCGGTAATGTCTTTTTCAATTAAGAACTCAATGAGTTCCTTAAGCTCTTTTTGATTCATGGTCAGCGGTGGGACCGATGTTTGCCTCTCCCGCGCCAATCGGGAGGGATGCTGCCGGGAAGCTCCCGGCATGAGTGCAACTTCAGATCGTTATCAGCTCTTTGCTCGTGTGGGTCAGGATCTCGCATCCCTGTTCCGTAACCACAACCGTATCTTCGATGCGGACTCCCCACCTTCCGGGCAAGTAAACGCCCGGTTCTACGGTAATCACCATCCCCGGCCGCAGAACCTCGGTTTGACCGGCTGCCACCCGCGGCGCTTCGTGAATCTCCAGCCCCACGCCGTGGCCGGTGGAATGAGAAAAATACCGGCCTAAACCGGCTCTCCGCAACCGCTTACGGGCGGCGGAATCAACCTCGCTCGTGGTCTGCCCCGGCTTTATTGCATCCAGGGCGGCCTGCTGTGCCTCCTGAACCGCCGAGTACAGTCTTTGGGCTTCCGGCTCGGGCGAACCCACGTAAACCGTGCGGGTCATATCCGAACAATAGCCCGTGAGTATAACACCGAAGTCGCAGACTACGAACCCCTTAGCCGGGATTTCAGCCTGGGACGCCCGGCCGTGCGGCAGCGCCGATCGTGCCCCGGAAGCAATGATGGTTGGGAACGACATGCCTTCGGCGCCCAGCTTTCGGGCGGTAAACTCCATTTCAGCGGCGACTTCGCACTCTGCGACTCCAGCTTTCAGGACTTCGGCAGCGCGCACGAAGAGCTGGTCTCCCAGCCTGGCGGCCGCCCGCAGGCGCTCGATCTCAGATGCATCTTTGACCATCCGGGCCTGCTCCACCAGCGCCGGCGCCCGCCGCAGGCGAAAATCTGCTCCCATCGCGGCTTGCAGCCGCTGGTGATCGGCCACCATGAGGTGCTCGGCCTCAATTCCTACCTTCACGGTTCCCCGGCCCGCGAAGCTCTTATGCCCCTTCAGCCACTCCGCGGCGGCAGCCAGCGGCGCCTTGCGCGCAATCACCCGCCGCGCCCCCTGCACTTCGGCGCGGGCCTGGGCGGTATAGCGGCCGTCGGTGAAGAAAACGCTGCCCTTTTCTCCCAGCAGCAGCACGCCGGCGCTGCCGGTAAAGCCGCATAGGTAGCGGAGGTTGGGCGGATAGCTCACCAGCAGGAGATCCAGGCGGTGCGCGGCCAGAGCTTCCCGCAGACGGCGCTGCCGGCCCTTGTGGTCCATGTTTAGGAGTTTAACAATAGGATGGAAGCCCGGCCATCGGGACGCTTTAGAATCGGCTGGAGTAGGAGCTTTTTCGGAGGTCCGTGCACAATGCCCCGGCGCAAAAAGCCTGGGATCTCCCCTGCCGCGCGGCGAAAGCTGTCGGCCGCGCGGGTGGCGCGCCTGGCCACGATAAGCCGGACCGGGCCACATCTGGTTCCCATCTGCTTCGCTTACGATGGCTCCTTTTTCTACACCGCCATAGATCGCAAGCCCAAGCGGGTGGCGGCCCATCGCCTGGGCCGCCTGAAGAACATCAAGAGAAATCCGCAGGTGGCGCTGCTCATAGACGAGTACCGGGAAGATTGGACTCGCCTCTGGTATGTGCTGGTGCGGGGGAAGGCGGAGCTGGTTTCCGGCGCCGGCGAGCGGGAGCAGGCCCTGCGCCGGTTGCAGAAAAAGTACCGGCAATATGCCCGCGGGATGCTGCCCGAAGACGCGCTCCTCCTGCGGATCACTCCGCAGCGCATCACGGTCTGGGGAAAAATGTAACTCCCTACTTCATCAGGCCCTGCAATTTCTCCAGCAATTGCATCCAATGATCGAGAGACTGGCCGCCGGGAGAAAACGCGGGGTCGAGAAAAACTTCGCTCGCTCCGATTTTGGCGCAGGCCTCCACGTCCCCTTCGATTTGGTCGAATGTCCCGGAGAACGCCGCCCGCTCCGCGCCGGCAGGCTTATCCATCAACTCCAGGTTGGCGCGAACGATCATGACAATAGAAGCGGGATCGCGCCCCGCCTGCTTGGCCATCTGCTTCACGGTGTCAAACATCTGTTGCATGACCGGCACGGGGAGGAAGACCGGGTTCCAGCCATCGGCCATCCGGGCCAGGCGTTGCAATGCGGGCGGCGCGAAGGCCGCCAGGTAAATCGGAGGATGCGGCTTCTGCACCGGCTTCACGTTGATATAAGACTTGGGCAGGGTGTAGAACTTGCCGCTGAACTCCGCCGGATTCGTCGTCCAAATGGCCTTGAGCACCTGGATAAACTCATCCGCCATCGCGCCGCGCTGCTTCATATCTCCGCCGGAAGCTTCCATCTCATCTTTCGACCAGCCCAGCCCCAGGCCCACCCGCAGCCGGCCGTTAGAGAGAAAATCAATCGTGCTCAGCCGGCGGGCCAGCATCACCGGGTTGTAATAAGGAATATCGAGCACGCTCGTGCCCAGGTGAATTCTCTTCGTCACCGCAGCCGCGTAGGTCAGCGCATCCAGCGGATCAAGCGCGTGCTTGTAGATCTCAGGTAGAGAACCATCGGGCGTGCCCGGATAGGGCGTTTGCGGCTTGACCGGGTAGAGCAGCCGCTCAATCGTCCACAGGCTGCTGTAGCCCAGCGCTTCCGCGCGCTGTGCCACCTTGGTGATTGCCTCTGCCGTACCGATCGGCCCGATGTTGGGAAGAGCAAATCCGATCTTCATAGCGCGCCCCCCAAAAGAATTTCAGTTTGAGCAGTCATTCTAGACGCATCTCTCCTCTGGCCTCAACCGGCCGAGTGCTCCGAAAAATAAAACCGCCGGCCCTTTGCGAGCCGGCGGCGGGTTTGCGGAAGCGAACCGGAAACTAGGTCTGAATGATGCGCGGCGTGATGAAGAAAATCAGCTCCTGGTTGGAGGTGCTGACCTGGGTGTGCTTGAACAGGTTGCCCAGCCAGGGAATGTTCCCCAGCAAGGGAACCTGGTCAATGCTCACCGAGTTCTGCGTCTGGATGACGCCGCCGATCACCACCGTGCCGCCATCAGTGACCAGCACCTGGGTGGTGGCCTGCTGGGTAATCAGAGTCGGGTTGCCCTGCACTTCCCGGCCGAAGTCAGGCGTGGTGTTCTCCACGTCCACGTTCAGGAAGATGGTGTTCTCTGAGGTGATCTGCGGAACCACCGTCAGCCGCAGGAAGGCATCCACGTAGGTCACAGTCGGAGGACCGCCCAACTGCGCCTGGGTGACGATGGGCACGCGCACGCCCTGGCGAACCAGGGCCTGAATGTTGTTCTGAGTGACCACCCGCGGACGGGAGAGAATCTTGAGCAGGCCGCGCGATTCGGCCATGCTCAGGATGGCGTCAATGCGCACGTTGTTGCTGGCGTTGACGAACTGCAGGCCGCTGGTCGGGCTGGTGACGCCCAGGTTGGAGAACAACGGGATCTGGACTCCAGTGTTGCTGGTGCTGGTTGAACCGCCCTGGCCCACCGTGATCCATTGCGGGTTCAGCCCGCTCACGAACGTTGGTGTAGAGCCCACGCCCTGGGCGCCGCCCACCGCGGTGTGGCCGTTGCCCCATCCGAAGCCGAGCTGGGTTCCGATGTCGCGGGCGAAGCTGCGGGTGGCCGCAACCACGCGCGCTTCGATTTCCACTTCCTGCGTCTTGCGGTCGAGCTGCGAGATCAAGCGGTCCACCGCCGGAATCACCGAAGGAATGTCCTGGATGATCAAGGCATTGGTGCGCTCGTCGGCAATCACATCGCCGCGCTGGCTGAGGAACTGCTTCACCGTGGGCACAACGTCTTTGGCGCGGGCGTAACTCAGGAAACGCGTCACCGTGACTTTATCCACGGCCAAAGCTTCGGCTTCCTGCTGGGCGCGGTGCGCTTCGGCTTCCTTGCGCAGTGTATCCACGGTGGCGATGCGCAACACGTTGCCATCCAGCTGGCGCGCCAGGTCGTTATTCTTCAGCACGATGTCGAGCGCCTGGTCCCAGGGCACGTCATCCAGCACGATGGTCAGCGTGCCTTTGACGTTGGGATCGAGCACCACGTTCAACCCGCTGATCTCGTGGATCAGCCGGAAGAAATCCTTCAGGTCCACATCTTTCAAGTTGACCGAGATGGGCTCGCCCGTGTACTTGGGGCCGGCGGCCGGCGCGGGATGCTGCATCTGCGCCTTCTGCTCGGCCGCCAGATTCTCGGCCGGTTGCGGAGCACTGGATCCCGATTGCGCGGCCGCTTCCGGCTGCATGGACGCGCTGGGCGTCGGCAGCAGATCTTCATCCTCAGGCTTGGTGGAAAACTTGGCCGCGGCTTCGACCACGCGGGCCGGAGGCCCACTTACGCTGGCAGCCGGCTGTGTGGCCTGCTTTGGTTTATAGGAAGGCTCCACAAACACAAAATCCTGGGCTGAAGCTGGCGCCTTGGGCGCCGGCCCGGCTTGGGCAGTCTGCGCAGGGGCCACGGCTTTGGGCGCGGCCGTCACCGGGGCTTTCGCCGCATGCTCGACCGCGGCCTGGGCCTTGGTGTGCAGCTTGATCGTCATCTCCCCCGGCTTGCCGGGGACCAATTCGTAGCGGCACATCTTTTCCAGGTCCACTACCACCCGGGTGGTTGGCGGGTTCTGCCCATCCATGCCCACGCGGATACCCTTCACGCCTTCCTCATCCATGAGGATGCTGCGCGCGCTCCATGCCACGGTATCCGGAAGGTCCACCACCACGCGGGCCGGCGAATCCAGCTGGCTTACCCGCGGCTCGACCGCTCCCCGGGTCACCAGTTCCAGGTCCACGCCCGTGGCGTTGGGCAGCGCCTTCACCTGCACCAAGGCGGCATGCCGGCTTGCCGGCGCTTCCGTGCTCTGCGCATGTGCCGCGGCTGCCACGGCCAGAACCAGCAGCGGCAGAAAAACCTTCAGCAATTGCTTTCGCATTTCCCTTCTCCCCATGAGGGCTTCGCTTCGGCTCGCCCCATGACTTCTGAACCACGATCTTTGTTCTTCAGGTCCCTCGCCGGCCCGTCCCGCGGCCGCCGTTTGCTGCTTACACCGCCGGCGTAATGATTCGTTTGGTCACTTCCCGGGTCTCCGGCTTGCCCAGCTTGTCCTGATAGGTCTCCCTGAACACCACTGAGTCCCCGGTGATTCTCAGCACGTAGCCGTTGAACACCGGGTCGTTCTCGTGCAGGAAATACGCCTTATCCAGCGCATTCACCACCACCGCAATCATGCCCGCGTCCGATTTCACGACGCCCTTGAGCACGATCTGGCCGATATCCAGGCACTTCTTGCCCGTGCTGCAGCCCGAGCCTTCCGCGCTCTGCAGGACCACCGGGCTGAGAAAGGGATCGCGCAGCCCGGTCAGGTTGATTTCCCGGTGCTTTTCCGTGCCCGTCTCTTTGGCCTGCTTGTTGTCTTCGACCGAAACGTGCTCCACCTTCTCGTGGCGCTTGACCCCGGCGCTGGCGCTGCCGCGGGCGCTCCGGCTGTTGTGCCCGGGCGAGGGCTTGCTCGCGGCTGCCCTTCTCTCGCCTCTCATGGCAGGCTTCGCCGCTTGGCCTGAGCGCTTGACTCCGGCGGCATCCAGCGCGGCGTTCGAATCGATCGCCTTCTTCTGCTGCACCGCCTTCATCGTGTCTCGCGTGTTCTGAATGGCATCCAGGTTCTGCCCCCAGGCAGGCGCTGCTGCCATCCCCAGTACCAGAATTGCCGTCATCAGCTTCATATGCGTCCTTTACCTTTTCACCGCCGGAGCGGTCGCCTGCATGTCATGGCTGAAGAATGTGGTTGCCACGCAGGTGGCCACAACGCTCTCATTGGGCGCGTAGTTGTAGGTATGCTTGGTCTTGGCCTCGGTAGGATGGCGAGTGCTCGCCACCAGCAGGTCCGAGACGTTGACGATGCGCTGCAGCTTGCTCACCCGGTCGAAGAAATTGAGCACCGAGTAATACGGCCCGTCCAGCTCCAGCTCGAAGGGAACTTCGGAGTAAAACTCCTTCGAGGTCGTGGGTTGCGCCGTGTAGCGGCGGATTTCGATGCCCGCCTTGTCGGCTTCCCCATCCAGCATGCGCATGAACCCGTCCACTTCTTTCTCGTCGGGCACAATGGTCTGCTCGATCTCGAGCTGCTGCTTCAGGCTCGCCACCTGGCGGTCCATCTCCGCCAGTTTGGGCTTGTAGGATTCGAGCTCGCGATTTTCCTGCCGCTTGGCCTCCAACGCCTGCTGCGCCGCGGTGTTCGCATCCTGCATGCTCTTGAATTCGAAGAAGTACGCCACGCCGGTCAGCAGGAGCGCCCCGGCCAGCAACATTCCCCACTGCTTGATGCCCGAAAGTTCGCTGAATTTCTCCATAGCTTTTCCCCGCCCTAGGACTTGGCTGACTTCTCCTTCGCCGGCTCCCCGCCCTTTTCGCAGTTGAGCGTGAACTGGAACGCCTGCATGTCCTTCACGCTGTCGTCCTGATAGGTTTCCTTGATCTCGATGTTCTTGAAGTAGCCGGTCTTCTGCAGATTGCTGATCAGGTTGGCTACGGCATCCGGGCTCAAGGCCATGCCCTGGATATCCACGCTGCTGCCCTGGTCTTTCATGGAATTCAGCCACACCGCTTCGGTCTTGTTTACCGTGCTGCCGATCATGTTGAGCAGGTCCACCGGCCCGGACTGGCTGGCGCGCAGCTGATCAATCACATCCACCCGCCGCTTGTAGTTCTCGGCCTCGCGCTGCCGCTCCAGATAGTGCGCCTTGACGTCGGCCAGCTGGCGGTTCATCTCCTCCGCCTTCTGCATGTCGCTGGCAATCTGCTGCTGTTGCTTGTCCAGCCGGTACCACTCTCCCAGGTTGAGCAGTACCGCCAGCAGCAGTACGATCAGCACCTTCAGCTTGGGCGAGCCCGCCTCGCCCATATCCATGACCCCTGCCGCTGCCGCCGGCGTCGAGCCACGCTTGCTCTTACCTTTCGCGCTTGCCACCAGGTTGATTCGGATCATAGGTCTTCAAAACTCCTTAGGGCCAAGCCCACCGCCACGGCCAGCTGCCCGGCGTTCTTCTCGATCAGATCGGCTCCCTCAGCCAGCGGCGGCGCAATCCGCTGGAAGGGATTGAATATCTCCACCGGCAAAGAGAACTCCTGGCGCAGCGCCTCCACCAGTCCGGGAACTTTGGAAGACCCGCCCGCCAGGTAAATCTTTTCGATATGCTCGCCCGCGGCGCTGGCGCGGAAGAAGTCAAACGTCTTCTGAATTTCCAGCACGATGATCTCGGTCACCTGCTGCAGAATCGGCGTCTTGGCGTCTTCGCTGACCGTGCTCACCTTGTGCCCCAGCTTGAGCGCTTCGGCGTCTTCGAAGCTCAGGTCGAGCTCCTTCTGCAGGGAATCGGTGTACTGGTGGCCGCCCACGCTCACGTCGCGCGGAAACAGCGGCGTGGTGCCCTTCACGATGTTGATGTTCATCACGCTGGCGCCCAGGTTCAGCAGCGCCACCACCTGGTTCGGGGCGGGCTCGTAGTTGTACTCGTAGCAGTTCTGCAGGGCCAGCGCGTCAATATCCACGATGGTGGGCGCTTTGCCCGCCATCGAGAGCACGTTGGTGTAATTGAGAATCTTGTCTTTCTTTACCGCCACCAGCAGCACGTCCATCTGCGGGCTGCCGGCCTCTTCGGAAAGAATCTGGTAATCGAGGTTCACATCGGCCAGATCGAAGGGGATGTGCTGCGCCGCTTCTTTCTCGATGGTTTCGGCCAGCTCCTGGTCGCTCATCGAGGGCAGCGATATCTTCTTTACGATGACCGAGTGCCCGCTCACCGCCGTGGCCACGTTCTTGGTCTTGATGCCGTTGTCGGTGAAAAGCTTGGCGATCGCGGTCGACACCGTGCCCGAATCCACGATCATGGAATCCACCACGATATCCGGGGCCAGCGGCTCCAGACCGAGGTGCGCCACCTCCAGCCCGTTGCGCCCCTTCTTCAGCTCCACCGCTTTAATGCTGGAGGAGCCCACATCCAGACCAACAATGGTTTTGGATCCGAATCCAAACATGTGCCCGCCTTTGTTAAGCCACAGTGTTGCTACGGCTGCCCGGCGGCTTTGATCGCCGCCTTGGGCTTCTTCTTGCTCCTCGCCTCCACCTGGCTCGACTTCTCTTCCATCCACTGGTCCAGCTTCGACTTCTTGAAGCGCCAGCGGTTGCCCAGCTTGAAGGCGGGTATGCGTTGCTCGCCCACGTACTTGTACAGCGTGTCCGGACTCACCCCCAGGTACTGCGAAGCCTGGCGAATGTTCATCACTTCCCGCGAGTCGGCCATAGTTCAAGCCCTTTCCACAGAAGAATCAGGCTCCCGCGCAGCCGCTCTTATCTCGAGGGGCCAGAGGAGCAAACCTTGGGAGAAAAGATTCCTCGCGCACAACAGCCTTTCGAGAGAATCTTGGTGTCCCGAGCATATCTCAACCCGGAAAAACCGGATGTCAAGGTAAAACTCCGTGTTTCTTCGGCTTTTATACCTGTTTCTTGGAAATTACTTTCGGAACAGTCGCGTAAGGCTGCTATATATTGTGGCAGAGACTCCAGGCAGGCCTACTAAACGGGGTGTTTATTCGCGGGGTTCTGATTTCAGCCCTAAACATAACCAAAGTACCAAAGACGGTACGAAGGTTGTACGACGAGTGGAGAGAGAATTTTGTCTGTGGTAAATCTCTGCGGTTGAAGCCGCCGTGCAGGCCTCGGCTCCCAGCGGCCTGGTCGCCTACCCCTGCCCTGCGCCCAACTCGCGCACAATGTTGCCTACGAACGCCTTGGCGTCGCCAAAAAGCATGAGCGTGTGGTCCAGGTAATAGAGAGGATTGTCTATGCCGGCAAAGCCCGGGCTCATGCTGCGCTTGATCACCATCACGGTGTGGGCTTTATCCACGTCAAGGATCGGCATGCCGTAGATGGGGCTGCCGGCATCGGTGCGCGCCGCCGGATTGGTCACATCGTTCGCGCCTATCACCAGCGCCACGTCAGTCTGGGGAAATTCCCCGTTGATATCTTCCATATCCACCAGGCGGTCATAGGGAATATCGGCCTCGGCCAGCAGCACGTTCATGTGCCCCGGCATGCGCCCGGCCACCGGGTGAATGGCAAAGCGCACCTCCACGCCTTTCTTGGTCAGCGAGTCATATAGCTCGCGGACTTTGTGCTGGGCCTGCGCCACCGCCATGCCGTAGCCGGGAACGATCACCACCTTGCTGGCCGCGGCCAGAATGCCGGCGGCTTCTTCCGCGCTGGCGCTGCGCACCACCCGCTCTTCTTTCACCCCGGCGGCCGAAGTCTGCACCTGCCCGAACGCCCCGAACATCACGTTGGTGAAAGAGCGGTTCATGGCCTTGCACATGATTACGGAGAGAATGAAGCCCGAGGATCCATCGAGCGCCCCCGCCACCACCAGCACCTTGCTGTTCAAAACAAACCCCAGCAGCGCGGCCGAAAACCCGGCATAGGAATTCAGCAGCGAAATCACGGTTGGCATATCCGCGCCGCCGATCGGGGTCACCAGCAGCACGCCAAAAATCAAAGCCACAATCACCATAATCGGGAAGAGCAGGGCGTGACTCGGATTCACCACCAGCGCCACGGCCAGCCCCAGCGCCCCGGCCAGAACCGAAAGGCTGACGACATTCTGCCCGCGATAAACGATGGGCCGCTGCGGCAGGATTTCCTGCAGCTTGCCCGCCGCAATCAGACTGCCGGTGAAGGTAAGCGATCCGATGATGACTTCCAGCGCGATTTCGCCCATCTCAAAGCGTGTGACCGGCGTGGTGCCCGCGTAAAATTCCGCGATGCCGATCATGGCCGCCGAAAGCGCGCCGAAAGCATGGCTCAGGGCGGTCCGTTGCGGCACCGCCGTCATGTGCACCATGCCGAGCGGCACTCCCACCCCGGCCCCGATGACCAGCGGAATGAGGACCCACTTGTACGCGGTGACTTCAGGATTGACCAGCGTGACCCCGACCGCCAGCGCCGCCCCAATCTCTCCTGCCAGCACGCCCCAGCGCGCGCTGGCCGGCGAACTCAGCAGCTTCAGCGAAAGAATGAAGAGAACGACCGCGACAATGTAGGCGAAGTCGAGATACTGCTGCTGCAGCGCCAGCTCGATCATGGCTTCTTGGCCTTGCCCGATTTGAACATGCGCAGCATGCGGTCGGTGATCACGAACCCGCCCACCATGTTGCTGAACGAGGCCGCCACCGCAATCGCGCCCAGCACCGTGGTCAGCCGCGTTTCATGCCGCCCGGCGATGATGATGGCCGCCACCACCACGATGGCGTCGAGTGCGTTGGTCAGCGACATCAGGGGCGTGTGCAGCAGCGGTGAGACCCGCTTGATGATTTCAAACCCCACGAACCCCGCGAGGATGAAGACATAAAGATTGGAAATGAAATCTGCTGGCATGATGGTTCCTTTACTCGCTCAGTATTCGCTTCGCCGCACCCTGTGCCGGCAAACCCGCCTGCCCGTCATTGGCTGCTGGCTGCCAGCGCCGGCATTTTGAAAAACTCCCGCACTCGCTTGTTCACCACTTCTCCGCCGCGCGTGACCAGCGTCTCGCGCAGGATCTCGTCCTCCAGATTGAGCTTCATCTCGCCGTTCTTCACCAGGTTCTGCAGGAAAGCGGTCACGTTCTTGGCATACATCTGGCTGGCGTGATAAGGCACGCTGCTGGCCAGGTTGATCGTCCCCATGATGGTCACGCCCTGCTCGACCACAATTTCCCCCGTCCGCGTGAGCTCGCAGTTTCCCCCGCGCTCGGAAGCGAGATCGAAGATCACCGAGCCCGGCGCCATGCCGTGCACCATCTCTTTCGTGATCAGCACCGGCGATTTCTTGCCCGGGACCACCGCCGCCGTAATCACGACATCGCTTTCCGCCACCACTCGCCCCAGCAGCTCGCGCTGCCGTGCGTAAAACGACTCATCCTGCGCCCGCCCGTAGCCGCGTTCATCCTGAGCGTCCTTGGCTTCCAGCGGCAGCTCGACAAAACGCCCGCCCAAACTTTGCACCTGCTCTTTCGCCGCCGGCCTCATGTCGTAAGCCGAAGCCACCGCCCCCAGCCGCCTTGCCGTGGCAATCGCCTGCAGGCCGGCGACCCCCGCGCCGATCACGAAGACCCGCGCCGGGGTAATGGTTCCGGCGGCGGTCGTGAGCATGGGAAAAATCTTTGGCAGGCGGTCGGCGGCGGCCAGCACTGCCTTGTAGCCGCAGATGGTTCCCATGGAAGAAAGCGCGTCCATGCTCTGGGCCCGCGTGCTGCGCGGCACCAGTTCCACCGAGAACGAGGTGACGCCGGTGCCCGCGATCTCCTCGATCACTTCTGCCGAGCCCAGCGGCCGCAGAAAACCAATCAGCGTTTGCCCCCGCCGCAGCAGCGGCAGATCGCTCTTGCCGGTAACGTCGTTCGAGCCGTAGCACAGCACCTGCACCACAATATCGGCAGCGCCGAATACCGCCGCCCGCTCCGGCGCCACCTTGGCGCCCTTCTCGCTATAGAACCGGTCGGGATAGCCGGCCGGCTCGCCGGCGCCCGCCTCAATCACTACTTCCAGGCCCGCTTTTGCCAGAATCGGCACCACCAGGGGCACCAGCGAGACCCGCCGCTCGCCCGGATAGCTCTCCTTCGGAACGCCAACGATCACCGCTCCTCCCCCTCGTAGAGACGTTGCTGGCAACGTCTCGCTCCCGATCTCCTTCGCCCTCTTGCGCGCGGGTCCTGCAAGCCACAACCCCTGCCTCTCTACAGAGTGCGGCCGCGGCACTGCCGGAACCAACCATTCTAAACAGAAATCGGACAGCGCATCGTGCCCCGGCTTCCCAGACTATCGGCAAAGGCGCGCCCTGGTTGAGGCCTCTACCCTCCTCCCTCCGCCAGGCACCGCAAAAACGCCATAAAATCCATAAACAATTTGAATTGGACTTGGGCCGGGTTTACTCATAAAGTTTCTCCCCGGCGCCTTGGCCAGCGCTCCGCCCGATGAGGAAACTGTGGGCTGGCCTGCCCGTAACGGAGGCGTGTGCACCTTCACGGAATTTGGAAACAGCTATGCCGGCAATGCCCGCATCTGCGCGACCCTGGTTCATGCCTCCTTTCCTGAACTACCAGTTTGACCGCACCTACGACGAGATGTTCGAGGCTCCAGGTGTGCCCCGGCCGCACTATCGCGAGCTTTACCACACCCTGCTCAGCTCGCCTCCCGAAGAGCTGCGCAAGAGCCAGCAGGCGGCCGACTTGTCATTCCTTCATCAGGGCATCACCTTCACCGTGTACGGAAACCAGGAAGGCACCGAGCGCATCTTTCCCAATGATCTGCTGCCCCGCATCATTCCCGGCCGGGAGTGGCGCAAGATCGAGCAGGGCCTTTCCCAGCGCATCCGCGCGCTCAATCTCTTCCTGCAGGATATTTACAACGACGGCCGCATTCTTGCCGAAGGCGTCGTGCCCCGCGAACTGGTGTATAGCTGCCGCCACTTCCGCCGCGAGATGCGCGGCCTGAATGTGCCCCGCGGCATCTATGTCAGCATCTGCGGCACCGACCTGGTGCGCCTGCCGGATGGCAGCTTCGCCGTGCTGGAAGACAATCTGCGCGTGCCCAGCGGCGTCTCTTACATGCTGGCCAACCGCAAGGTGCTCAAGCGCGTTTTTCCCGCCCTGTTTCACGCCTATGGCGTCTGCTCCATTGATCACTACGCGCAGTGCCTGCTTTCCACCCTGCGCTCGCTGGCGCCGCTCAATTGCTCCGCCCGCAACGAGCCCGCAACCGTGTTGCTGACCCCCGGCGTCTTCAACTCGGCTTACTTCGAGCACACCTTTCTGGCCCAGCAGATGGGCATCGAACTGGTCGAGGGCCGCGACCTGCTGGTGCACGATAACGTGGTCTACATGCGCACCACCGCCGGCCTGCGCCGCGTGGATGTGATCTACCGCCGCGTGGATGATGACTTCGTTGACCCGCTCTGCTTCCGCACCGATTCCAGCCTGGGCGTGCCCGGCCTGTTCAACGCCTACCGCGCCGGCAACGTGACTCTGGCCAACGCCATCGGGACCGGCGTCGCCGATGATAAAGCCATGTATGCCTACGTGCCGGCGATCATCCGTTACTACCTGGGCGAAGATGCCATCCTGCCCAACGTGCAGACTTATCTTTTGTCTGACGAATCGCAGCGCTGCTACGTGCTCGACCATCTGGAGGAGCTGGTGGTGAAGGCGGTGGGCGAATCAGGCGGTTACGGCATGCTGATCGGCGCGCACAGCACCGCCGCGGAACGAGAGGAGTTCCGCCGCCGCATTCTGGCCGATCCGCGCAACTACATCGCCCAGCCCACGCTCGCCCTCTCGCGCGCTCCCTGTTTTCTCGAGGGCGGCATCGAAGCCCGCCACATTGATCTGCGGCCCTACATTCTGTTCGGGGAGAACGTCATGCTGGTGCCCGGCGGCCTGACCCGCGTGGCCCTGCCCAAGGGGTCGCTGGTGGTGAATTCGTCGCAGGGCGGAGGCAGCAAAGACACCTGGGTGCTACGGGACTGAGCAAATGCTAAAAGAAGATTCCGATCCGCCAAGGGAGACCGGCCGGCTTTGACACTTACGGGGACGAGCATGCTTTCGCGCGTGGCTGAAAGTCTGTACTGGATGAGCCGCTACCTGGAGCGGGCCGAGCACACCGCCCGCCTGGTAGACGTGGATGTGCAGCTGCGCCTCGACCAGTCCCCGGAATCCGGCACCGAGCGCTGGCTGCGCCTGTTCGAAGCCTTGCAGATTCCACAATCTCTGGCCGTGACCTTCGACGCTCCCAGCCTCACTCACGCGGTCACCTTTGACCGCTCCAACCAGTCCTCCATTGTGTGCTGCGTGGCCGCCGCCCGCGAAAACCTGCGCCACGTGCGCGAGCAGTGCAGCTCGGAAATGTGGGAGCAGCTCAATCGTCTCTATCTGCAAATGAGAAGCAGCCTCCCGGCCGGGAATTCCGCCGCCCATTCCCATCTTTTCTTCCGCTCGGTGCTGGAAGGCGCGCACCTTTTCCAGGGCATTACCGATTCCACCATGAGCCAGGGGGAAGGTTGGCAGTACATTCAGCTCGGCCGCTACGTCGAGCGGGTGGACGATTTGGCCGCTCTCATCGGCGCCCATTTCAACCGGCTGGCGCAGCCCCCCGACCAGGCGGTCGAGAGCGCCGAATATCTGGAGTGGGTGGGACTGCTGAAGTCCTGCGCCGCCTTTGAGGCCTACTGTAAGGCTTACTCCGCCGAGTTGCGCCCCTTGCGGGTCGCCGAATTTCTGCTGCTCGACCCCGAGTTTCCCCACTCCCTGCGCTTCGCGGTGGAAATGGTGCACACCGCGCTGCGCGCCATTGCCGCCCTCACCGGCCGCAAGGCGGAGTTGCCCGTGCGCCTTACCGGGCGTTTGCGCGCCCTGCTCAACTTCACCCCCATTGAAGAGATCATGTCGGAAGGGGCCTCGGCCTATCTGGAAAATGTGCGCCATCAGTGCGCCCAGGCCCACGCCGCCATTCAGCAGATTTATTTCGATTACGCCATCGAGCCGGCCATGGTCTCATGATGAGGGTCTCATGATGAGGGTCTCAGGATGAATGCTCGGGTGAAGAAGGGGAAATCCCGGTGATCTACTCCGTCCGCCATATCACGAATTTCGGCTATGAGCCGGCGATCCGCGAAAGCGTGATGGAAGTGCGTATGCAGCCGCGCAGCGAAGGCCATCAGCGCTGCCTCAGCTTCTCGCTCGACGTGCTGCCCAACGCCAACATCATGGTCTATCGCGATTTTCCGGGCAACACGGTGCATCACTTCGATATTCCCGGCCGCCATTCCCGGGTCAAGGTGATCGCGCAGGCGCTGGTTGAGGTGCAGGCCCCGCCCCTGCCCGCCAGTTCCGAGGTGGGCAGCTTTGCCGATCTCGACGGCATGACGGCATCTTCCGATTACTGGGAGATGCTGCTGCCCAGCCGCTTCGCCCAGTCCACGCCGGCTTTGAGCGAGCTGGCTGCCGAACTCCATCTGGAGCGCAGCGGCAATCCGCTCGATCTGGTGCTCAAGGCCAATAGCGCCCTGTACGATGCCTTCGCCTATGTTCCCAACAGCACCCAGGTGGATTCGCCGATTGATGAAGCGCTGCAGAGCCGGCAGGGCGTGTGCCAGGATTTTGCCCACATCCTGATCGCGCTGCTGCGCCAGCTGCGCATTCCCTGCCGTTACGTCAGCGGCTATCTTTATCACGGCAAGGAGGCGCACGACCGCTCGCCGGAAGGCGCCACCCATGCCTGGATCGAGGCCTTCCTGCCCGGCCCCGGCTGGCTGGGCTTTGACCCCACCAACAATCTCTTCGCCGGCGAACGCCACATTCGCGTCGCCCTGGGCCGCGACTACGCCGACGTGCCGCCCACCCGAGGCGTCTATAAAGGCGAGGCCGAAAGCGAGCTGAGCGTGGCGGTCACGGTTTCCACCGCGGAAGCGCCTTTGCCGGAAGAGCTGCCGCCGCTTACCGTGGTGCGCTCGCGCATTGCCCGCCCCAGCAGCGCCGAACCCGCCGGCTTCGAAAGCCAGCAGCAACAACAGCAGCAGTAGAGCGGCGTGATAACCTTTCTCTTCCCAGGAGGACCTCTTGCGCCACCTTGATCGTCTGCAGCCGCTGGCATTGCTGGTTCTGCGCCTGGTGCTCGGCGCCATCATGATCGGCCACGGCTATCCCAAGGTGTTTGGCGGCTTCCCGCACGTCGAGCAGATGGTCAGAGGTCTGGGCATGCCCGGCTGGCTGGCCTACCTGGTGGCCGCCACCGAATTTGGCGGCGGCATTCTGATGATTCTCGGCCTCTTCACCCGCTGCGCCGGCATCGCCATGGTGATTGACATGTCGGTGGCGATCCTCAAAGTGCATTGGAAAAACGGCCTGCTGGGCCAGGGAGGCTATCAGTTTCCTCTCGCTCTGGCCGCTATCGCCTTTTCGTTGATTTTTTTCGGCGCTGGACCGTTCTCTCTCGATGCTCTCCGCCGCAGCTTCCCCAAACAAGTAAAGAAGAACCAATAAGTCTGAGAACTCATCCCGGAACGGAGAACTGGTCTCATGTATCGGACTCTGTCTGGCTAGAGGTGATCAGGCTTGGCATCCGAGCCATCGTTTCCTCGCAAATCGCGGCAAAATACCCGTGTTTGAGGCAACACTGAAAACAAAGGGCTTACCAGCACAGGATGGCCTGAGGGCTGAGCAAGGCAATTTCTTTCGAAATTAGACCCTGTGCGAAAGTCGCACAAAGGGCTCGGAACGCAGGGCCGCCCCAGTTTTTGCCTCAGGGCGGCATTCAGCCCGCAATTCCCAAAATGGGACTATTCGCGGTTCTTGGATGGCAGTCTCAGCCGGTGCGCCCGGCGTTAATACTCCGCCACTTCCTGCATGGTGCGGTAGAGGTCTTCCACCTGGGGCAGAATGCGGTTTTCGAGCGCGGGCTGGTAAGCCACGAAAGTATCCATGGCGGCCACGCGGCGCACGGGCGCATCCAGATGCTGAAAGAGTTCGTCGGCGATGCGGGCGGCAATCTCCGCACCGTATCCCCAGCTGAGGGTGTCTTCATAGGCGACGATGGCCCTGCTGGTCTTTTGCACCGAAGCGGCGATGGTTTCCCAGTCGAAGGGATTGAGGCTGCGCAGATCAACCACTTCAACGCTGACGCCGTGCTCGCGCTCCAGTTTCTGCGCGGCCTGCAAGGCGCGCGGAACCACCGCCCCGTAAGTGATCACCGATACCTGGCTTCCGGGATGAACTACCTTGGCCTTGCCGAAGGGAATCATGTACTCCGGCCCGGGATAAGGCGCCCGGCCATAGGTCTCGCGATACAAACGCTTGTGCTCGAGAAAGAGCACGGGATCGTCGCAACGGATGGCGGTGCGCAGCAGGCCGGCAGCATCGAGCGCATTCGAGGGAAAGGCCACGCGCAAGCCGGGAATGTGGGTGAAAATGCTCTCACCGCACTGGGAGTGATAAATGGCGCCGCCGGTGAGATAGCCGCCAATGGCCACGCGAACCACGCAGGGGGCGGAAAAACCGTTGTTGGAGCGCCAGCGGATGGTCGGCAGCTCATTGCGCAACTGCATCATGGCCGGCCAGATATAGTCGAAAAACTGAATTTCCACCACCGGCTTCAGCCCGCGCGTCGCCATACCGGTGGCGCGGCCGACGATATTGGCCTCGGCCAGCGGCGAGTTAAACACGCGGTCGGAGCCAAACTCGGCCTGCAGGCCTGCGGTCAGCTTGAACACGCCGCCCTTGCCTTTGACCGTTTTCTGCTTGAGATATTCCTCGCGGCTGCAATCGGCCACGTCTTCGCCGAAGATCACAATGCGCTCGTCCCGCCGCATCTCGTCGCGCAGGGTGGCGTTGATCAGGTCGGCCATGGTCTTGGCGTGCGCGGCTTTCTTGTGGTTTTCCGCCGCCGGCGGCTCCGGCTGCACTACGGCTGCGGTCTCGAAAGCCGAGGACGCCGGGTCCAGGTTGGGCGAATACAGATAGAGCCGGGCCGACTCCGGATCGGGCGGAGCGGCGGCCAGCGCCTGGTCCACCGCCGCCTGCAGATCGTCATCCACCTGCTTCTCCAGCTGGTTGATGCCCTGCTCGTCGAGAATGCCTTCGCGAATCAGGAACAATTGCAGGCGATGCACCGGGTCGCGGGCGGCATCACGCTGGCGCTCGGCATCGGGACGGTAGAGGCGCTCATCGTCGGAGAGAGAATGCGAATAAGGGCGGATGACATGGGCGTGAATGAAGGCTGGTCCCTCGCCCGAGCGGCAATGGCGCGCCGCGCGGACAAAGGCGGGATAGCAGGCGACGGGGTCGGTGCCATCCACTTCTTCGAAGTGGAAATTGGGGAAGCCGCTGACCAGGCGCGAGATGTTGCCGCCCGGCATCTGGGCCTCGACCGGAACGGAGATAGCGTAGCCGTTATCCTCGACCACAAAAATCATGGGCAGGCGGCGATTGGCGGCGGTGTTAAGCGCCTCCCAGAACTCGCCTTCGCTGCTGGCGCCTTCTCCCAGCGAGACATAGGTGACTTCATCGCCGTGGGCGGTGAGGGGCTTGAATTCACTGTAGTCGCCGGCCCGCCCCGGGGCGGCGCCGGCATGGCCTGCGACATAGCCGGCTACTTCGGCGCAGCCCACGGCCTGCAGAATCTGGCTTCCCGTGGGCGAGGAGCCGGTCACAATGTGCAGCGACGGATAGCTCCAGTGGGAAGGCATCTGGCGGCCGCCGGAGCTGGGATCATCGGCCGCGCCCACGCCTTGCAGCAGCATGTCATAAGGAGTGGCGCCCAGCGCCAGGCAGAGGGCGCGGTCGCGGTAATAGGGATAGAACCAGTCGTAGCCGGGCTTGAGAACGAAGGCCGCGGCTACCCCCACGGCTTCATGCCCGGCGCCGGAGATCTGGAAAAAGATCTTCTGCTGGCGCTTGAGCAGGATCTCCCGGTCGTCCACCCGGCGGGAGGTGTACATGATGCGGTAGGCTTCGATGAGCTGCTGGCGGGTAAGACCTTCGTAAGCCTTGCCCGCCTTAAGGCTTGCGCCGGCCGTCTCCGCCGCTTTGGGGTCGGTCTTGGTGGTACCCATCCGCTGCCCTACCCACAGGTTCGAGAAGTGCCCGATGCATTTTAGCACTCAGCGGTGAGCAGTCAGCAGTCAGCATTCAGCAGTCAGCATTCAGCAGTCAGCACTCAGCAATCAGCAATCAGCACTCAAGTGCCGAATGCTATCCTGAAACGAATGATCCGCTTTCATCGCCAGTTCGATCCGCATTCGATCAAGCTCCTCATCTTTGATCTGGATGGCACGCTGATTGACTCGCGGCTCGATCTGGTGCATTCGGTCAATGCCAGCTTGCGCCATCTGGGCCGGCCGGAGTTGCCGGGTGAGGTGATCGCCAGCTATGTGGGGGATGGGGCGCCCACTCTGATTCGGCGCGTCCTCGGTCCCGACGCCTATAACGAGCAACTGGCCAAGGCTGGACTCGATTATTTTCTCGCCTATTATCGCGAGCACAAGCTGGACCACACGCACGTGTACGAAGGCATGAGGGAAGCCTTAAGCGCCATTCGCAACTCGGGCAACGGGGCTGCGCGGAAGATGGCAGTGCTCACCAACAAGCCGGTCAATGCCTCGCGGCAGATCGTCGAAGCTCTGGGGCTGGGAGAGTTCTTTCTGAGCGTATATGGCGGCAACAGTTTTGCCACCAAGAAGCCTGATCCCGAGGGCGCGCTGACCATCCTGGGGGAGGCGGGAGTAAAGGCCTGCGAGGCCCTGATGGTCGGCGACTCGCACGTGGATGTAACCACCGGCCGCAATTGCGAGCTCTGGACCTGCGGCGTGACCTACGGCTTCGCGCCGCATACGCTCACAGAGAATCCTCCGGATGTGCTTCTGGATAGTCCGAGCGAGTTGCGGCAACTATTTGGGTGAGTGGGAGCATTTGGCGCCTGGCATTTAGCCCTGGGCTGCGGGTAAAGAACCTAATGCCGAGCCCTGAGCGCCAAACGCCGTGCTCCTCAGTTCCCTCTGTGGTTAACGGCGTGGCTGGGTTCTTCAGATATCCTTCCACAAAATGGACCCAGCGCTCAAAAGCTTCAGCCCCGCCGAGCTGCGCAGGCTGCGCAGCCTGAAAGACCCGTACGGAATTCAGCGGTTTCTCGACGACATGCCTTACCACCTGGAGGATACGGCGTGGTCGCCGCGGGTGGTGCTGCGGGAGAACAGTGCGCATTGCCTGGAGGGAGCGATGTTCGCGGCGGCGGCGCTGCGGGCCAACGGGTTTCCGCCCCTGATCATGGACCTGGAGGCCGAGCATGATACCGACCATGTGGTTGCCGTGTATCGCGTGGCGGGGCGTTGGGGCGCGCTGGCCAAATCGAATTTTACCGGCTGCCGCTATCGAGAGCCGGTGTACCGCAGCCTGCGCGAGTTGGCCATGAGCTACTTCAATATCTATTTCAATATGCGGCGAGAGCGGACCCTGCGCACATTTTCGCGCCCCGTGAACCTGGCCCGCTTTGACCGCCAGCACTGGATGACGACAGAAGAGCCGATCTGGTTCATTGTGAATTACCTCTTCGAGATTCACCACTACAAGCTGCTAAGGCCGGGAATGGCGCAGCGCCTGCATCGAGTGGACGACCGGCTGTTTCGGGCGGAGTGTGTGGACAGGGCGGTGAAGTGAGCCGTTAGCCGTCAGCATTCAGCCGTCAGCAGCATTTGGCACTTGGCATTTAGCATTTAGTCATCGGAAGTAGATGCGCCCGAAGCAGAAGCCTGCGCCCAGCCTAACGACCAAGTGCTAAATGCCAAGTGCTAAATGCCAGGCTGACTGCTGAGTGCTGAGTGCTGAAAGCTGCCCCGCCGTACAATGGTTCTATGAAGCTGCGCCTTCTGCCGCTGGTTTTGGCGCTCGCGTCGCTCGCCGCCGCGCAAACCCCGGTGGAGATCACCGCCGAGCCTCATCATCACCTGCTGCTCGAAAACGGCGACGTGCGGGTGTTTGCGCTGACGCTGCGGCCCCAGGAGCAGGCGATGGTGAACCACCAGCACAATTTTCTGCTGGTCTCACTCACCGACGGGGAGCTGGTCATCTGGGCTGAGGGCAGTTCTTCCCTGCCCAACTTCCGCATCTACAAAGGCGAGACCCAGTTCTCATTTGCCGGCCGCGCCATCGGGATGCGGAATGACCGCACCACGGAGTACCAAGGCGTGGTTGTGGAGTTTCTGAATCCCAAGGTGACCAGCTTGCAGTACGACTACGAGAGCGGAGGCTGGGAATACAACAGCACGGGCATCAACCCGCCGGCCGATCCGCACGCCCGGTTCGTGCAGAAACTGGAGCTGGGAGCGGCCAGCGCTGCGGACGTGCAGTTGATGGCGGGGGATTCTTATCCGCCGCCGGAGAAGCCATCCGCCGAGTTACTGATTCCGGTAAGCGAAATCGAGCTGGCGCTCGACCAGGGTCCCCAAATTCACAAATCAGCCGGGGAGGCGGCCTGGATTCCTGTGGGACGGAAGTCGGAGCTGGCGAATCGCACCAACCAGCCCGCCCGGTTCATTATAGTCACGCTATTCGCCGCCCCGTAACCTGGCAGTCACACCCCGGCGAAAGTTTTACCGCATCTTTGAGTCCCATCCCGGGTTAGACCACGAGAACATGGCAAAACGCCTTGAGCGCATTCTTCCGGCCCTTTTGCTGGGCGCGGTTTGCGTCAGTGCCATCGGGCAGACTGCGACTGCGGATCGCGCCGCGGAGAGCCGGGCCCAGCCGCTCTCGCAAGACCAGCTGCGGGCGCTCATCCGCCAGGCTGTGGAAAAGGACCTTGCCAACGAGAAGCAGGCCCGTGATTACACCTATCTTGAACGGGAAGAAAAGCGCAATCTGGACGGCAACGGCCGGGTGAAATCCACCGAGATCAGGACCCATGAAATCATGATTCTGTACGACGAGCCGGTGGCACGGCTGGTCGCCAAGGACGATAAGGCGCTGGCGGCGGGCGAGGCGGCAAAAGAGGACGCACGCATCCAGAAGCTGATAGACAAGCGCAAGAACGAGAGCGAGGAGGACCGGCGCAAACGGCTGGAGAAGCAAGAGAAGGAGCAGGAGGAGAACCGGCAGTTCGAGACCGAGATTGGAGATGCTTATAATTTCCGTTTAGCGGGAATGGAAGAGATGGCGGGACGCGCGGCCTATGTAATTGACGCCGACCCGCGCCCGGGCTTCGAGCCGCACCTCAAGGATGCGAAATTCCTGCCCAAGTTCCGCTTCCGGGTCTGGATTGACCAGGCCTCGGGCGATTGGGCAAAGATCAATCTCGAGTGCATTGACACGGCTTCGGTGGGGTTGTTTCTGGCGCGCATTCACAAAGGCTCGAACATTCACATCGAGCAGGTGCGGGTGAATGACGAGGTTTGGCTGCCGAAGCATATCGCGCTGCAGCTGGACGCGCGCGTGCTGCTGTTCAAAGGGCTGAACCTGGAAGAAGACGTGACCTATCGCGACTACCGGAAGTTTCGCGCCGATACCCGAATCGTGCCCGCGGGCACGGCCTCGAAGTGAGCCAGGCTTCTCTCTCGACGAAAAAGCGAAGAATAGGACGGCCTACCAGCTGAATTCCAGCAGCGAGACCGCCTGGCGGGGCAGAGTGAACTCCATTTCCAGGGAATGATTCTTGCTCGTGACCCAGCCGGGGGAATCCAGCAATTGAAGCTGGCCGGCGGCTTGCAGAGTTGCATACTGCCCGGGGGCAGGATTCTGGGGCGAGCCCATCGCCTTCCAGGCGGCGTAGGCGTTGCTGTGATCGCGATCAATACGATAATGCCGCACTAGGACACGCCCCGCACCCGGAGGCAGGCCCGCGATGCTCAGCTTCACAGGTGTATCGGCAGCGGGGACGTCATCATCGTGATAATTCCATAGCAGCACGGTGATGCTGCGATCGGCGCGGGCAGCGAGGGCATCCACATCGGGCGCCTGGCGTACACCTGACTCAATAATCTGCTGGGCGCTGAGTTCCCCGCTGCTGAGGGCTTCGACGCGCTCACCCTGCATCAGGCCGAGCATGCGGAACAGATTCAGGATGGGCTTATCAATACCGTTGGTGGCCAGGCTGCGCAGGCCGGCGAAGTAAGGCTGATCTTCGAACTGGAAGGCCCAGGTGAGAACGCCGGCGAGATTGGCATTGTGCTGCTGGGCCAGATCGAGAATGCCGCGCAGGGCCGCGGCGGTGTAAGCAGGATAGAGCGCGCCGTTGCGGTATGCCGCCTGGGGGTAGCGGCTGAGGGCGCAGGCGGCGCAGCCTTCGGGGTCGGACTCGCTGAGCACCACCGGCAACCGGGCAAACTGGGGATAAGAAGCGATGATTTCGAAGCCCTGCTGGACATCGCGGAGGTTGTTGGCCAGTCCCATCTGCAGGCGGCCCTCCACCATTTTGGGAGCGCCTTTATCGTGAAAGCTGATGAAATCGAGCGGCGCGCCGGTCTTGCCGGTGGCAAAGTTTTTGCCGTGGGCACAATGATCGAGAAACTGGCGCAGGAATGCGGCCGCGGGAGCCCACGAGGGGCCGGTGGTGGCCGGCCCGCCTACGCGAGCGCTGGGTAAGGCGCGCCGCACGGCATCAGCAGTGTAGTCGTAGAGCTGGTCGTACTCCTCGGGAGTGCCGTGCCAGTAGCCGATGTTGGGCTCGTTCCAGACCTCCCAGTTCCAGCTTTCCACTTCGCTCTTGCCGTAGCGTGCGATGCAGTGCAGCGCCCATTGATGAACCAGTTCAGCCCAATGCTTGTAATCGTTGGGAGGGTACGACCACCCGGTGTAGAGATCACTTTTCGGCCAGTCGTGGTGGTAAGGCTGGGGATGCGTGGAAAGCGCCTCAGGCATGAATCCGATCTCGACAAACGGCCGGGCGCCGGCATGTATGTAGGTATCGAAGATGCGGTCCACGATGGTCCAGTCATAGACGGCGTGGCCGGCGGCATCTTCGGTATAGGCGTTGGTGGAACCCCACTTGAGAGCGGGCGTGCCGTCGCCGGTGGTCAGCAGATTGTGAGTGCGGATCTGGACCTGGCTGGCGCCGAGCGCGGCCAGTTCTGTGATCAGCTCGCGGCCGTGCCCGGTGTAAGTGTAGTTGGGCTCGTCGTAGCCAAAGTAATTCCAGACGGGATGGAACGGGCCGAGGGTTTTGGCGGCATTCACCTGAATGGAAACCGGCTGCTGGCCAAGCAGCAGAGCCGGAAACAAGGACAGAAGCAGCGCGAGAATGATGACTTTCCGCATTGCGCCATCCTACCGGATGCCGGCGCGTTCCGCAGGGCCGCGGCGGGCGCGTTACTTCGCGTCTTTTTCCGTGGACTCCATTGCTCCCGGCATCAGGTGCAGCAGCGGGGCGTTGCGCTGCTCCTCAAGCTCGGGATGAGGCAGCGGCTTGCGCGGCAGCATGAGATCGCGCATGGCGGTGTTGTAAACGAAAATGGCCTCGACGGTGGCGGCCTGCGCCAGATCGCCGGCTTGCAGGCGCTCGTAGGTATCCATATTGGAGTGGTGGGTGCGCGAGCCGTAATCGAGCCAGTCTTGAATAAACTGGAAGCCGGGAATGCCAACGGCGTCTCAAGGCCAATGTTCCCGTCACCATCGAGATGACCTTGCCGGCGGCGAGAAGGGGCAGCGCCGCCGATGCACAAAGCAGGAGAGCGAGCCAGATGGCAGGGCACTTGCGGGATCGCATGTTTGAGGGTCTCCGATTCGAAACTGCCGCCTGAGTGCGGCTTAAGATTTCTTTTCCGCGACTTCCAGCCGGGTCTCGGCTTTCTGCAGAGAGTGCTTGGCGTGGGTGTAATCCACATCAATGCTTCCAGAGTGCAGGAGTTTTTCGGCCTTCTGCTTGGCCTGCTCGGCGCGCTTGACATCTATTTCTTCGGGACGCTCGCAGGTCTCGGCCAGGATGGTGACTTTCTCTGGCAAGACCTCGGCAAAGCCCCAGGCCACTGCCAGATGATATTTGCTGCCCGACCGGGTGTAGGTGATTTCGCCGACGGCCAGCTCGGTAATGAGCGGGGCGTGGCCGGGCAGAATGCCGAGATAGCCGTTCTTGCCCGGGATTTGCATCTCTTCGGCAGAGTCGCGCACCACCATTTTCTCTGGGGTGACGATTTCGAGTTGGAAGGTATCGGGCATGAGGAGCAGCTTTCAGGCTGCCAGCTTTGTCGCCGTCAGCTCCTGGTTCCTAGTTTTCAGTTCCTGGCTTCCTGCTCACCAGAATGAACGTCTTTACGCCGCCGCTTTCAGCTTCTCGGCCGCTTCCAGCACTTCCTCGACCGGGCCTTTCATGTAAAACGCCTGCTCGGGAATGTCGTCGTACTTGCCTTCCACAATGCCCTTGAAGCCCTGCACCGTCTCGGCGACCTTGACGTAGCGGCCCTCAGCGCCGGTGAACTGCTCGGCCACGTGGAAGGGCTGGGAGAGGAACTTCTGGATCTTGCGGGCGCGGGCCACGGTGAGCTTCTGGTCTTCGCTGAGCTCATCAATGCCGAGAATGGCGATGATATCCTGCAGGTCTTTATAGGTCTGCAAGGTCTTCTTCACTGACTGGGCCACATCGTAGTGCTCCTGGCCGACGATGCGGGGATCGAGAATGCGCGAGGTCGAGGCCAGGGGATCCACGGCCGGGTAAATGCCGATCTCGGTGAGAGCGCGGGAGAGCACGGTGGTGGCGTCGAGATGGGCGAAGGTCGTGGCTGGGGCGGGATCGGTGAGGTCGTCGGCGGGCACGTAAATTGCCTGCACCGAGGTGACCGAGCCTTTCTTGGTGGAAGTAATGCGCTCCTGCAGTTCGCCCATTTCGGTGGCGAGGTTCGGCTGGTAACCGACGGCGCTGGGCATGCGGCCAAGCAGGGCGGAAACCTCCGAGCCCGCCTGAGTGAAGCGGAAAATGTTGTCAATGAAGAGCAGCGTGTCAGCGCCTTCTTCGTCGCGGAAATATTCGGCGACGGTGAGGCCGGTGAGCGCCACACGCAGGCGCGCGCCCGGCGGCTCGGTCATCTGGCCGTAGATGAGCGCGGCCTTGGAGTGCGCGGGATCGCCGGGCTTGATGACGCCTGATTCGGTCATTTCCAGCCACAGGTCGTTGCCCTCGCGGGTGCGCTCGCCCACCCCGGCAAACACGGAGAAGCCGCCGTGCTGCTTGGCGACGTTGTTGATCAGCTCCATGATGATCACGGTCTTGCCCACGCCGGCGCCGCCGAACAGGCCGATCTTGCCGCCTTTCAGGAAGGGCTGGATGAGATCAATGACTTTCACGCCGGTTTCAAACATTTCGGCGGTGGTAGCCTGCTCATCGAAAAGCGGCGCCGGGCGGTGGATGGGGCGGGTTTCCTTGTGCTCGATGGGGCCGAGCTGGTCCACCGGCTGGCCGATCACATTCATCACGCGGCCCAGGGTGCCGGGGCCGACGGGCACAGAAATGGGCCCGCCCAGGTCAATGGCTTTCATGCCGCGCACCATGCCGTCAGTGGGCTCCATGGCGACACACCGCACCCGGCCTTCGCCCAGGTGCTGCTGCACCTCGAGGATGACATTGATGGGAGCCGGGACGTTGAAGCCTTCGCTCACGACGCGTAGCGCCTGGTAGATGGGAGGCATGGTGGCTTCGACGAACTGCACGTCCACCGCGGGACCGGCAATTTGGATAACGTGGCCTGCGTTTTCGGGCATAAGACCTCAGCAATTAGCGCTTAGCAATTGGCATTTAGCCCCTCCGCTGAACTTAGACGGCTAAACGCCAAGTGCCAAATGCTAAGTGCTACAAAGCTGCCGCTCCGCTCACAATCTCGATAATCTCTTTCGTGATCTTGGCCTGGCGCGCGCGATTCATGGCCAGCGTCAGGGAATCAATCATGTCGGTGGCGTTATTGGTGGCGGAATCCATGGCGGTCATGCGGGCCGCGTGTTCGGCGGCAACCGACTCCAGCAACGCGTGAAAAATCTGGATGTTGACATACTTGGGCAGCAGGCTGGCGAAAAGCTCGTCCGGCGGCTGCTCATAAATGTAGTCCACCGGAGCGGTGGCGAAGCGGGCGGCGGCTTCATCCACTTCGTGCGTGTCTTTGGCGCGCAGTCCGACGCCGGTGCCGATGGCGGCTTCCGCGGCCCGCTCCTTTTCCTTCAGGCCCATCTCTTCCGCCTGCGCCACGGCGATCTCGCCGACCTGCTCGATGGGGAGCACGCGCTCCACCACGAGGCGCTGCGAAATCACCGACTTGAACTCGTTGTAAACCAGATAAACCGCATCAATTTCTTCCTTGCTGTAACGCTCGATGACCTCTTCCGCAAGTCCCGCGGCGAGATTGTAGTCGAGCTTGTTGAGTACGCCGATCATCTCGCCGATGATCGCGGTGCGGGGCGGTTCACTCGCATCCGCGGCGCGGGGTTTCGCCACGGCGTAGCGGCGGCGCAGATAGTCGCGCCCTTTGCGGCCCACGGTTTCGATTTCGATGTTCTTTCCCGGCTTCGAGGCCAGAAAGCGCTCGGCCGCTTTCAGGATGTTGGAGTTGAAGGCGCCAGCCAGACCTTTGTCGCCGGTGACCACCATGAGCAGAACATTATTTTCCGGACGCTGTGCCAGAAGCGGGTGGCGCGGCTCGCCGGTTTCGGGGTCGTAAATTTCGGTGCGCGAGACCAGCGACTTCAAGACGTTAGTGAGCATCTGGGCGTAGGGGCGGGCGGCCAGGGCGCGGTCCTGGGCGCGGCGCAGCTTGGCCGCCGAGACCATTTTCATGGCCTTGGTGATCTGCCGCGTGTTGGTCACGCTGCGAATGCGGCGGCGAATGTCGAGAACGTTGGGCATGAAAACATTTCAGCTATCAGCTATCAGCATTCAGCAATCAGCCCGCTTAGGTTTCGTGGCGGCCTCCACGAAGCTCACATGGCTGATAGCTGATTGCTGAATGCCAAGCGCTACTTCGCTACCTCCTGCCTTTCCGCTACGAAGGCTTCCTTGCACTCTTTCACGACTTTGGTCATGTCGGCCTTCAGCGCGTCGTCGAGAATCTTCTTCTCCATGATGGCGCGCAGCAGGCCGGGATTGGTGGTTTCGGTGTACTTGTAGAGCGCGGCTTCGAAGTCGCGCACCTGCTCGACCGGCATATCGTCAAGATATCCGCCGGTGCCGGCGAAAATAATCAGAATCTGCTTCGAAAACGGCAGCGGCGAGAATTGCCCCTGCTTCAAGATTTCCACCAGGCGCTGGCCGCGGCTGAGCTGCGCCTGCGTGGCTTTATCGAGATCGCTGCCGAACTGGGCGAAGGCGGCCAGTTCGCGGTATTGCGCCAGCTCCAGCTTCATGCTGCCGGCGACCTGGCGCATGGCCTTGATCTGCGCGCTGCCGCCCACGCGGCTCACCGAAATGCCCACGTTCACCGCCGGACGCACACCGCTGTTGAACAGGTCGGTTTCGAGGAAGATCTGGCCGTCGGTAATCGAGATGACGTTGGTGGGAATGTAGGCGGAAACGTCGCCCGCCTGAGTTTCGATGATGGGCAGGGCGGTGAGCGAGCCGCCGCCCTGCTTGTCGCTGAGTTTCGCGGCGCGCTCAAGCAGGCGGGAGTGAAGATAAAACACATCTCCGGGATAGGCCTCGCGTCCCGGCGGACGGCGCAGCAGCAGGGAAATCTCGCGATAGGAGGCCGCGTGCTTGGAAAGATCGTCGTAGATGACCAGAGCGTGGCGCTTGCTGTCGCGGAAAAACTCGCCCATAGCGCAAGCGGAGTAAGGCGCGATGTACTGCATGGGGGCGGGTTCGGAGGCGGAGGCCGCCACGACAATGGTGTAATCCATGGCGCCGTAGTCGGCGAGAATCTTCACCACCTGGGCAATCGAAGAGCGCTTCTGGCCGATGGCGCAATAAATGCAAATCAGGTCGTTTCCTTTATTGTTGATGATGGTATCGAGGGCGATCGCGGTTTTGCCCGTCTGGCGATCGCCGATGATCAGCTCGCGCTGCCCGCGGCCAATGGGAATCATGCTGTCAATGGCCTTCAGTCCGGTGGCCATCGGCTCCCGAACCGGCTGACGATCAATCACGCCGGGGGCAATGCGCTCGAGGGCGATAAATTGCTCAGTCGAGATCGGCCCCTTGTCGTCAATGGGCTGGCCCAGCGAGTTTACGACGCGGCCGATCATGGCATCGCCCACCGGAACGCTCATGATGCGGCCGGTGCGCTTGACCTGGTTGCCTTCCTTGATTTCGGTGTAGTCGCCGAGCAGCACCACGCCAACCTGGTCTTCTTCCAGGTTCATGGCGATTCCGGCTACGTCATGGGGAAAGCTGAGCAGCTCGCCGGCCATGACTTTGTCGAGGCCGTGGACACGGGCAATGCCATCGCCGAGGGTGATGACCGTGCCGACTTCATCTACGGCGATCTTGGTTTCGTAGTTTTCGATCTGCTGCCGGATCAGCTGCGTGATCTCGTCTGCTTTGATTTGGGCCATGATGTGTGTCTTCTTGGATTCTCGCGATCAGCTTTCAGCATTCGGCATTCGGCACTCAGCATTCAGCCAGCAAAGGTTGTTGCCGCACCCCCGTCTATGAACCAGACCGGCCTTCACCTCTGAAGGCTGGGCGCTAATTGCCAAGTGCTGCGTGCTAGCCGCCGCTCAACTGCTCCCGGATTCTTTCCAGACTGCCTTTCACTGAACCGTCGTAGATGGTGCTGCCCACGCGGACGATGGCGCCGCCCAGAACCGAGGCATCGAGCACATAACGCGCACGCACTTTCTTTCCCGTGAGCTTCTCGACCTGCCCCTCCAGCGACTGCTTCTCCGGAGCACCGAGTTCGCGGGCGCTGGTGATTTGCGCCTCCACCACTCCCAGGCGCTGGTTGATTTCGCGCTCCAGCTGCCCGGCTATCGGCCCGATGAACTGGATGCGCCGGTGATCAATCAGCACAGCGGCGAAGTTTCTTACCTCACGCGAGCCGCCCTCGCGCGCGACAATGGCGTCAAGGAGCTTACGCTTCTGCTCGGCAGGAATCGAAGGCGCCTCCCAGACTTCGCGCAGGTCTTTGCTTTCGGCGTACATGGCGGCAAAATCCTTCACCTGCTGCAAGGCTTTGGCGGCCCCGAGCCGGCGGTCAAAAATCACGTCGGCGAAGGCGCGCGCATAGGTGAGTGTGACCGAAGCCATTCTCAGCGCCCGCCTTTCTGCCCCGCGCCATCGGCGGTGGAAAGTTCCTGGGTGAAGTTGCGCACCAGCGCCTGATCGGTGGCCAACTCCACGTGCGCCTGGCGCTCGGCCAGGGCTACGGCCAAGCCGGCGGCGTGGACCGCCAGTTCGCGCCGCGCGGCTTTGGCCGCGGCCTCAATTTCGCGCTCGGCTGATTCCACAATGCGGCGGGCGTCTTCCTCGGCCGCGGCCTTGATGCGCGTTTCTTCCTCGGCCACTTCCTTTTCCGCGGTGGCGCGCATGCCGGCGATCTCGGCATCCAGGCGCGAGAGCCGCGATTCGATTTCTGAAAGCCGACGGTTGGCGTCTTCGCTGGCGCGGCGCGCCTCCTGCATGGCCTTTTGAATGGAGGCGGTGCGATTGCGGAAGGCGGCGGGAAGATGCTTCTTCGAGATCCAGAGGATGACTCCGGCCACCACGCCAAAGTTCAGCAGCATGCACAGCCAGTAAGCCCCATGGATGCTGAGGCCGGTGAGCTTCGCGACCATTCCCACTGAAGAAGAATGCTTGAAGCCGGCGTTTTCGTCTTCGCCTTCAGCCTCGCGGGTTTCGCGCGCCAGTTGCGCGCCGGGGCCATTGGGCTGCTGCGCCGTGGAGTGGCGGCCCGAAACCGTGCTCTGGGCCGCTTGCGCGGGAGCGTGATAGAAGATCGCCGGCAGCAGGAGCACGGCAAGCAGCGACACCCCGGCCAGCACCCTTCCGAAGGCGCGCCGGGCGCGCGGTTGCTGGCCACGGGTTTCGATCATCGTCCCCCTGCCGGCTGCAGAACCATGCGCAGAATCTCCGCGGCCAGGCGGCCGCTTTCCGCCTCGAGCGCGGCCTGCGCTGCCAGTTTATCCTTTTCCAGAGCGGCGCGGGCACTTTCCACCTGGGCCTGGGCCCGGGAGCGGGCCTCTGCCGCGGCCGCGGCGCGTGCCTGCAAGGCCTGCTGGCGGCGCGTTTCCTGCTGGCGAAACAAGGCCACGCGCGCCTCGCGCAGGCGCTGCTCATATTCGGCGGTGCGGGCTTCGGCGGCGGCGATATCGGCCCGCGCCTTCTCGATGGCGCCCTCGGTTTTTTCCCGCCGCTCGCCCAGAACCCGCACCAGCGGGCCATGCACCAGGAGGTGGTAAATCCCGAGCAGCAGCAGCATAAAAACCACCGTCGGGATTGACCCAAGCAGTAATCGGCCTAGCTGGCGCAGCGTCTCGTCCATGGGATGAAGATCGTAACCGGCTAAAAGAGGGCTGAAAAAACCATTAAACCTAGCATCTTAGAGGGGACGTGTCAACGCACGCAGAGGGCTGATAAGCAAGGATTTCGGCGGAATTCGGAGGAAATCTCTGTCCCACTCTGGGACAGGCCGGAGGGTGGTCCCGGAGGTACCCAGGGAGGCGTAGAAGAATCCTTGACATCTGGCGGAAGCGGTCTAGCATAGAAGTATCACCTCCGATCCAGTTCAGGATCGAATGGGCCGATAGCCAAGGAAAGTCACCGCTTCTTGGTTGCCGGCCCATTTAAATTTTGGGCGAGTTCGCGGCGGAAGAAATGCGTCCTGTGGACCCCAATGCCCGTTATCGCCTCCCGCGTGTAATCGTCTCTGAAAGGGGCGCACCTGGAATTTCGACGGGGGCGAATTCGGGAACGACGAAGTCCCTCACCCTCCTGACCACCGACTCCGGCGCTTCCGCTTCCAGTTCGACCACGCCATCTTTGTATTCGCGGGCGTAGATCCTCGCGCGGGCTTCGAGCAGGGCCAGGGTCTTGCCTTCCTTTTGTGGCACGCGCAGGCGCACGCGGCTGGGGCGGTCGGCTTCGAGCATCTCGTCCATGCGCTCGAGCAGGGTGGAGATGCCGCTGCCCTTCGCCGCCGAGAGATGAATGGTGCTGGTGTCGTCGCGCAGGCTGTCGCGCTGGGCGGCGGGCAGAAGATCCATTTTGTTCATCACCCGCAAGCGCGGCTTCTTGTCAGCCTCGAGTTCCTTGAGCACGCGCTCCACCTGCGCATCCTGTTCGGCCGAGAGCGGGCTGCTGGCATCGGAAACATGAAGAATCAACGCCGCCCGTTGCACCTCTTCCAACGTAGCGCGAAAGGCGGAGACCAGAGTATGGGGCAGGTTGCGAATGAAGCCTACGGTATCGGAGAGCAGCACTTTCCGCCTGGAAGGCAGCGCGACGGCTCGAATGGTGGGGTCGAGGGTGGCAAACATTTTGGGCGACGCCAGCACCTGGGCCCGGGTGAGCGCATTGAACAGCGTAGATTTGCCGGCGTTGGTATAGCCCACCAGGGCGACGGTCGAGACCGGCAAGGACTCGCGCCGCTGCCGCTGCTGGGCGCGAATGCGGCGCACATTCTCGAGTTGCTGCTTCACGTGGCGGATGCGGCGGTAGATTTTGCGGCGGTCGGTCTCGAGCTGGGTCTCGCCGGGGCCGCGTGTGCCGATGCCGCCGCCGAGTTGCGACATCTCGATGCCGCGCCCGGCCAGGCGGGGCAGCAGATATTCCAGTTGCGCCAGCTCCACTTGCAGCTGGCCTTCGCGGGTGCGGGCGTGGCGG